>NZ_AZEG01000003.1:0-162476 GCF_001434935.1 Liquorilactobacillus uvarum DSM 19971
TAAGGTCTTCAACTATTTGATTAATCATCCGTGCAGGATGATTTTCTTTTGGTTCCCAGTCAGTTTTGATACTAAGTACAGTCTGATTTATGTTATAATTATTATACATTTTGATTATCCTTTCTATAGGGGTATTGTTTTTGAAAGTGCTGGCTGCAACCGGTGCTTTTTTATTTTTAATTATACCAAAAGAGCTTCACCAGAAAAATCATTACTTTCTCTGGTGAAGCTCTTTAACTTAGGGACTTATGGCACAGCCCCTTTTTATTGTTCGCTTTTAAAATGTCATTTGCTCAATTTAAATTATCTTTTTATCTTATTTGGGTATAATAAAAACATTTTTTTTGAATTAATATCTAAAGTTCGGTATTTCACTATTGACTATTAACTAAAAAATTGTTAACCTTTAACTCAAATAGCGATTGTTTAAACTACTTTTTGATTTATAATTCGCGTTTTAAATAGAGGAGACGATTTTTTATTATGGATAAGCTTGTTTATTCTGGAAAAGCCAAACAAATGTGGACAACTGATGATGATGAAATGCTTCGCGTTATTTATATGGACCAGGCGACGGCATTAAACGGCAAAAAGAAAGATCAGATAGCTGGCAAGGGACGACTTAATAATCAGATCTCAACTTTGATTTTCGAATACTTAGCAAAGAAGGGTATAAAAACGCATTTTATTCGAAAAATTTCTGACACTGAGGAGTTAGTAAGAAAAGTAAAAATCGTACCACTTGAGATGGTTACGCGCAACATTGCGGCCGGTCATTTTTCAACACGTTTTGGAATAGACGAAGGACTAGTTTTTGAGACGCCGGTGGAAGAAATGTATTTCAAGAGTGATGAATTAGATGATCCATTCATAAATGAATCACAGGCACATGCTTTAAATATTGCGAGCCATGAGGATTTATCAACAATGTGGATAATCTCACGTGATGTTAATAAATTATTGAAAGAGCTTTTTAGATCAATTGGCCTTCAATTAGTGGATTTCAAACTCGAATTTGGAAAAACAAAAGACAATGAAATAATTTTAGCAGACGAATTTTCACCTGATAATTGCCGCCTCTGGGATTTGAAGAGTAAGCAGCATATGGACAAGGATGTGTATCGTCGTGATTTGGGTGATCTAACATCTGTTTATAAGGAAGTTCTTGAACGCTTGCAAAAACAATTAGGGGGATCAGCAAATGATTAATGTCCGTATATTTGTGACTTACAAAGAGTCAGTTTTTGACCCACAAGGTGAAACAATTACTGAAGCAATTCATAGTTTAGGCCATGATGAGGTAAAACAAGTTCATGTTGGTAAGTTTTTCGATGTGCAAGTTGATAGTAGCAATAAAACTGTTGAAAAAACGATTGCCGAAATTTCTGAACAATTGTTAGTTAATTTTAATTTAGAAACTTATCGCTATGAGATTATGGAGGAAGCCTGATGAAGATCGCTGTTGTTGTGTTTCCTGGTTCGAATTGTGATGTTGATCTTTATGAAGCTTTGCATACAGTTTGCCATGCAGATGTTGAATATGTATCACATAAACAGAAAAACTTAACCGGTTTTGACGCGGTGATGCTTCCCGGCGGATTTTCATATGGTGATTATCTGAGAAGCGGAGCAATTGCACGTTTTAGCAATATTATGCCTGCAATTGTTGAATTCGCAAACGAGGGCAAGTTTGTTTTTGGAACGTGCAATGGTTTTCAGATATTAACGGAAGCAGGATTACTCCCAGGAGCATTGAAAAAAAATAACAGTTTAAAATTTGTTTGTAAAGAAATTGAACTGAAAGTGACTAATAACCAAACACCTTTTACTACGCAGTACAAGATGGGGGAGCATATTAACTTGCCCATTGCACATGCTGATGGCAGCTATTATGCAGAAAAGGAAGTTTTGGAAGAGCTTGAAAAAAACGGTCAAGTTGTTTTCCGTTATATGAACGAAAATCCCAATGGTAGTTTAAATGATATCGCAGGAATTACTAACAAGAAAGGTAATGTTTTGGGAATGATGCCTCATCCGGAAAGAGCTGTTGAAGCTCTGCTCGGTAATGAGGATGGTTTGCGTCTTTTTAAATCGTTGCTCGCAAATGGCAAGAAAAAAGAGGAGGCTGCACGTTGATTGCAACTGAAATGAGCCCACAGGAGATAAAAAGCAAGAAACCATATTTGGAATGGGGATTAAGCGAAAAAGAATATAACTATATTTGTGAAAAATTGCTTAAACGATTGCCTAATTATACTGAGACAGGACTTTTTGCAGTTATGTGGAGTGAACATTGTTCATATAAAAAATCTAAACCTGTTTTACGTGAATTCCCAAATAAAAATGAACGTGTCTTACAGGGGCCAGGCGAAGGAGCGGGAATTGTTGATATTGGTGATGGACAGGCGGTTGTTTTTAAAGCAGAAAGTCATAATCATCCTTCAGCCGTAGAACCTTATGAAGGAGCAGCTACAGGTGTTGGTGGAATTATTCGTGATATTTTCAGTATGGGAGCTCGTCCGATTGCAGCGCTAGACTCTTTGCATTTTGGGGAAATCAATCAAGCTCGGACAAAATATTTGATTAACGAAGTTGTAGCCGGAATTGGAGGATATGGCAATTGCATGGGAATCCCAACAGTTGGCGGTGAAATGACTTTTGATGAATGTTATACAGGAAATCCGTTAGTTAATGCTATGTGTGTTGGATTAATGGAGCAAAAAGACATGCAGGTTGGTCGCGCACAAGGACTTGGCAACGCAGTTATGTATGTTGGAGCTAAAACTGGCCGTGATGGAATTCATGGAGCAACATTTGCATCTGCTGATTTCAGTGATGAAAAGGAAACACAGCGTTCAGCGGTCCAAGTTGGTGATCCATTTATGGAAAAATTGCTAATGGAAGCTTGTCTTGAATTAACGAATAAACATGCTGACTGGCTTGTGGGAATACAAGATATGGGTGCTGCGGGGTTGGCTTCTTCTAGTTGTGAAATGGCTTCAAAGGCCGGAAGCGGGCTTGAATTAACCCTAGATAATGTTCCTCAGCGTGAACCGGAAATGTCTGCTTATGAGATCATGCTGAGTGAATCGCAAGAAAGAATGCTTCTCTGTATTCGGGCCGGTTTTGAAGAAAAAGTTAAGAAGCTTTTTGAAAATTACGGACTTGAGGCTGTTGTGATTGGCAGAGTTGTAAAAGGACATCAATACTTACTTAAACATAAAAATAGCATTGTAGCTGACATACCAGTTAGCAGTTTGACTGATGATGTTCTTGAAGAAGAAAGTCAGGAAAAAATGCCTGAACGTATTCTTCAGGCAGGCAAAGTAAAAAACTGGATACCACAGGTTAGTGATGCAACTGAAATTTTGGAAAAAATGCTGCAGCAACCGACAATTGCTTCAAAAAGAATGTTTACTCAGACATATGATTCGCAGGTAAGAACTAATACTGTAGTTGGTCCAGGAAGTGATGCAGCTGTTCTTCGTGTTCGTGGTACAAAGAAAGCCTTGGCTATGACAACTGATGGAAATGGCCGTTTTGTTTACCTTGATCCGAAAATTGGTGGAAAAATAGCAGTTTTAGAAGCGGCATCAAATCTAGTTGCCAGTGGTGCACTACCGTTAGCTTTGACGGACTGTTTGAATTACGGAGATCCTAATGACCCTGAGATATACTGGGAATTACATGAGTCTGTTTTGGGGATGGCAGCAGCTTGCCGTGTTTTGAATACTCCGGTTATTTCAGGAAACGTTTCGTTGTATAATGAGAACAACGGTGAGGCCATTTATCCAACTCCAATGGTTGGTATGGTTGGTTTGGTTAAAAATATAAAACACATTATCTCATCTTTTGTTCAGCACCAAGGAGACCTTGTTTTCATAGTTGGCGATACAGAACAAGACTTTGCAGGCTCAGAGCTTCAGAAAATGATAACTGGTCAGATTAAAGGACATTTAAATCAGATAAATCTTGAGAAAATATCTTTAAGAATGATGAGACTTTTAAAAGCAATGGAAAAAGGATTGGTCGTAAGTGCACATGATTTAAGCGAAGGTGGGCTTGCTGTTGCATTAGCAGAAACAACTTTTGGAACAAAACATGGAATCAATTTAAAAATTAATTTAAGCAGTGAGGAACTTTTTAGTGAAACGGCTGGAAGATTCATTGTCACTGTTACACCGGAAAACCAAAAACAGTTCTTGAATGAAATGCAAGGCGAAGCAACATATGCTGGTAAGGTTACAAACGACAAAAAGTTAATTGTTGCGTATAATGGTGGACAACTTGATTTAGATCTGCAAAAAGCTGAAGGATTGTGGGAGGAAGCAATACCATGTCTTATGAAATCAAAGGATTGAATGAAGAATGCGGTGTTTTTGGAGTTTGGGGAACATCAGAAGCAAGCCATCTAACATACTTCGGACTTCACAGTCTTCAACATCGTGGCCAAGAAGGAGCAGGGATTGTTACTAGTGATGGAAAAGCTCTACAGCAGTTTAGGGGACGAGGATTGCTTGCAGAAGTTTTTTCTAACAAAGATGATTTAGAAAATCTAAAGGGTAATGCAGCTATTGGACATGTCCGCTATGGAACGAGTGGAAATAACACACTAGCTAATGTCCAGCCGTTTTTATTTCATTTTCACGATGGTGATGTTGCATTAGCACATAATGGAAACTTAACGAATGCTGCTTCACTGAAGAGAGAATTAGAAGATGAAGGAGCGATTTTTCAATCGACATCTGATACAGAAATTTTAATTCATCTTATTAGACAAAAAAAAGACATGGATTTTGTTACAGCTTTAAAAAAGAGTTTGAATCAGATCCATGGTGGTTTTGCTTTTGTCATTTTACGAAAAGACAGTTTAATTGCTGCACTTGATCCTAATGGATTTAGGCCTCTGTCAATTGGACGTCTGAATGGCGGTGAATATGTTGTAGCAAGCGAAACATGTGCTTTCGATATGATCGGTGCGAAATTTGTCAGGGATGTTCAACCAGGTGAATTGATTACGATTGATAAAAGTGGAATGCATATTGATCATTATACAGAAGAAACTCAGCTTTCGATCTGTTCTATGGAGTACATTTATTTTGCTAGACCCGATTCAATTATTCATGGTATAACTGTTCATAACGCACGAAAAAAAATGGGAAGGCTATTAGCAAGGCAAGCTCCTGTTGAAGCTGACATGGTGATTGGAGTCCCTAACTCGTCATTATCGGCAGCTAGCGGTTTTGCAGAAGAAAGTGGATTGCCATATGAAATGGGCTTGATTAAGAGTCAATATATTGCACGGACTTTTATACAACCAACTCAGGAACTGCGTGAACGTGGTGTAAAAATGAAATTATCAGCTGTTAGAGGTGTCGTTGAAGGAAAACGAGTCGCAATTGTTGATGATTCGATTGTTCGTGGAACGACTAGCAAACAATTGGTTCATCTCCTCAAGGAGGCTGGGGCGAAAGAAGTTCATATGCGAATCGCCTCTCCACCATTGCGTTTCCCTTGTTTTTATGGAATTGATATTTCTACACGCTCGGAATTAATGGCAGCGAATTATACGGTTGATGAAATGCGGGAGATTATGGGCGCAGATTCGCTCTCATTTTTAAATATTTCCAATCTTATCAAGGCCATTGGGTTACCCGATGCTAAGAAGGCTCCAAATGGGGGACTGTGTGTAGCTTATTTTGATGGTAAGTATCCGACACCGCTTTATGATTATGAAATTGGCTATTTGAAGTCGTTGAAACAGCAGCGAACACGGGAGGTTATTGGTTAATGAGTCGTTATCAAGAAGCAGGTGTGGATGTTAATGCAGGTTACGAGCTTGTTCGAAAAATAAAAAAAGATGTTGCACAAACTTCAAGAACAGGTGTTATGGGGGAAATTGGTAGTTTTGGTGGTTTGTTCGACTTGAGTGCGATAAATGTAAAACAACCAGTTTTGGTTTCAGGAACAGATGGCGTAGGCACCAAATTAATGATAGCTCAGAAAGCGGAAAAACATGATTCAATCGGGATTGATTGTGTGGCGATGTGTGTAAATGACATTTTAGCTCAAGGGGCACAGCCATTGTTTTTTCTGGACTATATCGCGACTGGTCATAACGATCCTGCAAAAATTGCAGAAATTGTGCACGGCGTAGCTGAAGGCTGCAAACAATCACAAGCATCGCTTATCGGAGGAGAAACAGCCGAAATGCCTGATATGTACGCTCCAGATGAATATGATTTAGCTGGATTTGCAGTAGGTATTGTTGAAAAAGAAGCATTGTTGACACCATCTATGCCTCAAGCAAGAGATGTACTGATTGGTTTGCCTTCTAGCGGTTTGCATTCTAATGGTTTTTCGCTTGTGAGGAAAATTTGTTTTAAAGACAATGCTTTTGCACTTGATGACGAACCAAAACAGCTTCAGGGGAAAAGCCTTGGAGACATTTTGCTGGAGCCAACTAAAATTTACGTAAAATCAGTTTTACCGTTAGTAAAAAAAGGTCTTGTTCATGGCATAAGCCATGTCACAGGTGGTGGACTAGTTGAAAATTTGCCGAGAATGTTTGAGGATAAGTTTCAAGCAGTCATCAGAAGTGGAAGTTGGCCGGTATTACCTATTTTTGAATATCTGGCTGAATTAGGAAACTTAAATCGAAAGGATTGTCTTGAAACGTTCAATATGGGGTTGGGAATGGTTTTGGCAATCAAGCCTGAAAAGCTGGACGAAGTTAAAGCATTATTGACGGCTGAAAAGGAGCCATTTTACCAAATTGGAAAATTAGTTGAACGTCCTGAAAATGAGGGTAAAATAAAGATTAAGTGAGGAATGAAACAATGAAGGTTGCAATTTTTGCATCAGGTAACGGAACAAATTTTGAAATTTTAGCTCAAAAATTTGAAAACAATGAATTAGCTGGAAATTTAACATTGTTATTTTGTGACCATCCAGATGCACCTGTTGTCAAGCGCGCCGAAAATCATCAAGTTCCAGTTAGAAGCTTCACAGTCAAGGAGTGTGGCGGGAAATTGCCATACGAAAAAAAAATAATGGAGCTTTTAAAAGAATTTCACATTGATTTTATTGTTTTAGCAGGTTATTTGCGGGTTATTGGACCAACAATTTTGCAGAATTATGAAAAAAAGATTGTTAACTTACATCCTGCATATCTGCCAGAATATCCAGGACTGCATTCTATCGAGAGAGCCTTATCTGATCATCGAACACAAACAGGTGTTACAGTTCATTATGTCGATGACGGACTTGACTCGGGACCAATTATTGAACAGCAACGTGTTCCAATTTTAGCAACAGACAGTTTGGAAACACTTGAACAACGTGTTCATGAATGTGAACATCAACTTTATCCACAAGTTGTTAAAGAAATTTTACTTAAAATTAACAAAAAGGAGCAAAACAATCAATGAAAAGAGCATTAGTCAGCGTTTCCGATAAAAAAAATTTAGTCCCTTTTGTCAGCAAATTGGTGGAACACGGATTCGAAATCATTTCAACTGGTGGGACAAAACATGTTTTAGAGGAAGCAGGTATCAATACGATTTCAGTTGAAGCTGTAACCGGTTTTCCTGAAATTCTTGACGGTAGGGTCAAAACCTTGAATCCATTTATTCATGGAGGGCTTTTGGGTCGGCGTGATTTACCTGAACATGTTGAAACTATGCAGAAATTGCATATCAACCCGATTGATCTTGTGTGTGTCAACTTATACCCTTTTAAAGAGACAATTGAAAAACCTGATGTTGACCTTGAGACTGCGATTGAAAACATTGATATTGGCGGTCCAAGCATGCTGCGGAGCGCTGCGAAGAACTTCCACGATGTGACAGTTGTTGTTGATGCTGCGGACTATGATTTAATCGTTAAAGAATTAGATGAGCAAGGGGAAACAAAGCTTAAAACGCGGGCAAAGTTGTCCGCAAAGGTATTTCGACATACAGCTGCTTATGATGCATTAATAGCTGATTATCTGTCAAAACAGGCCGAAGTTGAGGCTCCAGAAAAGTTGACTTTAACGTATGAGTTAGAAGATACGATGCGTTATGGTGAGAACAGTCATCAAAAGGCATGGTTTTACCGAGATGCTCTTCCAAAGGAATACTCAATAACAAATGCCAAACAATTACATGGGAAACAACTTTCTTACAACAATATTAAGGATGCCGATGCAGCTATTAGAATTGCACGCGAATTTTCTGAACCAACAGTAGTTGCATTAAAACATATGAATCCTTGCGGTATTGGTCGTGCTGAACAAATTGAACAAGCATGGGATCGGGCATATGAAGCAGATTCTATTTCTATTTTTGGCGGTGTTATTGTTTTGAATCGCAAGGTAGACTTGAAGACAGCAGAAAAAATGCATAAATTATTCTTGGAAATTATTATTGCACCAGCCTTTGATGACCAAGCGTATACTATCCTAGCTAAGAAAAAAAATCTTCGCCTTTTAACACTTGATTTTGCCAAAAAAGATGAGCCTGCAAAAAAAGAAGTTGTTTCGGTTATGGGTGGATTGCTCGTACAGGAACAAGATGTTTTGCAAGAAGATCCTAATAATTGGAGTGTCGTTACAAAAAACGTACCGACAAAATCACAATTACAGACTTTATTGTTTGCGTGGAAGGCAGTTAAACACACCAAAAGCAATGCAATTGTAATTGCAAATCAAAAAAGAACATTAGGAATCGGGGCAGGGCAACCTAACCGTATTGATTCGACTAAAATAGCTGTTAAGCATGCGTTAGATGCAATTAATGATGATGCTGTATTAGCTAGTGATGCATTCTTCCCGATGGATGATTGTGTTCAATATGCTGCTGAGAATGGTATTAAGGCAATTGTTCAACCTGGCGGGAGTATCCGTGACAAGGACTCAATTGCCATGGCAGACAAATATGGGATTGCAATGGTTACGACAGGAATCCGTCATTTTAGACATTGATCTAGGAGGATAAAAACTAATGAAGGACAAATTCAAAGTATTAGTTATTGGATCCGGTGGACGTGAACATGCAATCTGTAAATCATTACTTCAAAGCCAGGTTGTTGAAAGGGTATATTGTGCACCAGGTAACATCGGGATGACGGTTGATGGAATCGAAATTGTTGACATCCCAGAGCTTGCTTTTGAAGATCTAAAAAATTTTGTTAAGAAAAATGCAATAGAGTGGACTTTTGTTGGACCCGAGGATGCACTTGTTGATGGGATTGTTGATTCATTTGAAGAAGAAAACTTAAAAATATTTGGACCTAATGCAAAAGCAGCTCAGCTGGAGGGGTCTAAAAATACAGCTCTTCAGTTTATGAAGAATTATCACGTACCAACAGCTGAATTTGCAGCATATAATACGGTGAAAGATGCGTTGTTGGGTTTGCAGAAATTTGATTTACCGGTTGTAATTAAGGCTGATGGTTTAGCAGCAGGCAAAGGTGTAACAATTGCTCAAAATGAGGAACAGGCACAAACAAAGATTAAGGAATTATTTGCAGGAGATCAAAACCGGATTGTCTTAGAAGAATTCTTGACGGGTCCTGAGTATTCGATTTTTGTTGTGGTTAATAATAAAGATTACCGCATACTTCCGGTAGCTCAGGATCATAAACGTGCGTATGACTTTGATAAGGGGCCGAACACAGGTGGAATGGGAGCATATAGCCCTGTTCCGCAATTATCAGAAAAGGATTACCAATTGATGTTAAAAGATGTTGTTGAACCTTCTGTCAAGGGCCTGCGAGAAGCTGGACTTAATTATTGTGGTGTTTTGTATATAGGTCTTATCTTGACTTCAAAAGGGCCCAAGGTAATTGAATATAATGTTCGTTTAGGAGATCCTGAGACACAAGTTGTTTTGCCAAGATTAAAGAGTAATTTTGCAGAATTGATTAATGCTTGTGTTAACAACGAAAAATTACCTGAAATCGAAATTTTAGAAAAAGCTTGTCTTGGGGTCGTCATTGCAGCTGAAGGCTATCCTCAAAAGCCCATAAAAGGTCAGAAACTACCAAGTTTTTTGAACAGCGAAGAAATTGCAGTCGATTATGCAAATGTCATCGGTGACATATCAGAGCTAAAAGGAAACGGTGGGCGGCTTTTAACGGTTTTGAGTGAAGGAAGAACAATTGAGGAAGCGCAAAAGAAAGTTTACAGCTATTTAGAAACAAAAATGTTTGAAAGATGTTTTTATCGTAAAGATATTGGGGAAAAAGCTACAAAAAAAATGTACTAAAGCTCGTAGATGTGTTGATTTGGAAAATATTTACAAAATTTTGGATAATTTTCTAAAAAAGACTTCACAAAATGTTAAAATGAGGTTTGATTTGCAAATAGGAGTTTATCTGAAATGAAAAATAAATTACTTTCTGGTGCTTTTTGGATGTCGTTCGGAAGTATTTTCTCCCGTGTTCTGGGTATTGTATACTTAATTCCATGGTTGATAATGTTTGGAAAGGATCAAAACCAAGCACAAGCTGTTTTTAATTCGGCATATACGCCATACTCGTTGTTCTTAGCGCTGGGGACTGCGGGATTTCCGACTGCTATTGCACGCCAAGTTGCTTCTTATAACTCGCAGAATAAATTTCGCAATAGTGTTAGAATTTTTAAATATGGTTTTCTTTTTATGATGATGACTGGGATTTTTTGCGGAGGGTTGCTATATTTTGCAGCACCATCTATTGCTGCACATAGCTCGGTTGTCTCAAAAGATGCTGCTACCACAGCCATTTATTATTTAGTACCAACAATGATTATTTTACCGCCGATGAGTTTTATTCGAGGCTTTTTTCAGGGTAATCAGGATATGAAACCTTTTGGTGTTTCACAATTGTGGGAACAATTTGTGCGTGTTCTTTTTATTCTTAGTGCTACTTTTGTTGTACTTGAGGTATTTCACAAAAGTTACATCGTAGCTGTCAATTATAGTACATTCGCTACGTTTGTTGGTACAATTGCAAGTTATATTTATTTATTAAATTATGCACGGACTAAATTACCTGAGTATCGAATGCTTTATCACGACAGTCAACCTGTCGAACAACAAAATATTTTAAGGCTTTTTCAAAATATTGTTTCAGAAGCTTTACCATTTGTTCTTATTGGTTCGGGAATAACGATTACTCAATTTTTCGATCAAGTCACATTCAAGAACATTGTAACGAACCTACTGGGGGCAACTGTTCAACAGGCTGAACTGATGTATACGTACTTTGCGGCTAACCCGAATAAAATAACGACTGTGGTTGTTTCGTTGACAATTGCTATTTCAGAAACGACATTACCACTACTAGCGCATTATTATGACCGGAAAGATAGAAAAAAGGTCAGTGAAGTTATAGGTCAAAATATAGATTTGATGTTTATGCTTCTTCTGCCAGCAGTGACATTACTTCTAACTTTGTCGTGGGAGATCAATGGAATATTCTTTCAGTTCGATGACTATGCAGCGAGATTATTAGCAACAGCACTAGTTTCAAGTATAAGCCTGGCAATCTTTACAGATTTTTTCACAATAATACAGGCTATGGGGAAACATCATTTGGCTGTTCGTTATTTAATCGTAGGATTGATTTTAAAATTAGTGTTGCAGATACCTTGTGTTTCTTTGTGGGGAGCTTTTGGAGCAATTATAAGTACAATGATTGCTTTCTTGGCTATAAGTTTATTGGCTTTCCGAAGAATAAGCGAAGATAATTTAATACCTGGACAGTTGAAAAATGTCAAAAAGATTATTTTTATGAATGTTTTGTTAGGTGTATGTACTTTCTTGGTTCAATATGCAATAAGTTCACTATATGTGCCGCATAGTAAGATAATTGCTTTCATGTATGCATTTATTTTTGCACTTCTGTTTGGTATTGTTTATATCCTGATACTTGATAAAACAAAACTTTCGCGAACAATATTTGGCAAAGCCTTTATTTTGAAAAAAAAGCACTAGTTGATATTTTTTAATATGATTAAAGCTGGAGGAATTCTATCACTCCAGTTTTTTGTGTAAGTATGATTCTTAAGTTATTTTTCGGGAAGAAAAAGGCTTGCAATTGCTTTATTTTGAGTGTACCTTTGTCTTTATAATAAAAAATGCTCATCGTTCTTATTATAAAATGAAATGAGCTCATTTAAGGAGAATTCTCAATGTCTACATTTGCTTATGAAGTATTCAGTGAGGTAGCAAAACAAAAAACCTTTTTTGCCGCTGCAACGCAACTCAATGTTACACCTTCAGCGATTAGCCATTCAATTGCAGGTCTAGAAAAGGATCTTGGCTTTTCTCTTTTTATTCGCAGTCGCACAGGTGTTAGGCTGACTCCTGATGGTCAAAAAGTATTGCCGATTATACAAGGAATTTTAAATTCGGAGGCGAAGCTTGCTGAAGAAGCTGCAAGAATCAATGGCTTAAACGAAGGACGAATTAGAATAGGAGCATTCAGCAGTGTTTGTATTAATTGGTTACCAGATATTATCCGTCGTTTTAAGAAGAGGTATCCCAAAATTGAACTGTCAGTTACACAAGGAAATTTTAATGAAGTAGCAGAGCAAGTCAGATTGGGGACACTAGACATCGGCTTCAGTGCTCTTCCAATCAAAGAAAAACTGGAGGTGATCCCACTTCATAAAGATCCAATATATTGTATAGCTCCAGAAAAGTTTAAACCACAAGAAGGGAAAATAGTAACACGCAGCGATATTAAAGAAAAAAGTTTTATCCTGCAGCAAATTGATTATGACCGTGATACCAAGAGAGCATTGGATGCATACGATGTTTCAGTTAATTCAATTCATTATAGTATTGATGATGCTTCCATTATTGCGATGGTTGAAAGCGGACTAGGGTTAGGAATTCTACCGGAATTGGCTTTGCAGAAATTATCTGGGAATGTTAATCATTATCCATTCAAAGAAAATTTTTATCGGACTATTTGCCTTATCTCACATTCGGAGGCACAACAAACACCTTCAACACGTGCGTTTTTAAAAGTTGTTCAAACATATCTATTAGAGCGATATGGAAATGAAGATCATTTTTTTTAGAAAATAACTAAACTTTACGATAAAAATGTGAATTTTTTTAAATAGGTTTTAAAAAAGTTAGTTTTAAGGATAAGTATTACATTTTCTTTTCAATCAGAAAAATTGCGAGCATATACTATCGTTATATAAATAATTGTGCTATTATGTAAAAACGTGATTTCCAGAGCTTATAGTAAGATGTTTATGCGAGTAAGATCTGTTTAATTTAACAAGGAGGCAAAAGGTGAAGGAATTAACTGAAGGAAGTCCAATAAAACTTATTTTGATGTTTACCATTCCGCTGCTGGTTGGAAATTTGTTTCAGCAATTGTATAGTATTTCAGATACTTTGATTGTCGGACAAACTCTTGGAGTTAACGAACTCGCAGCAGTTGGTGCGACTGGAAGTATTCAATTTCTGATTATTGGATTTGCACAAGGCTTGACAACTGGTTTATCAATAATGACGGCACAATATTTTGGAGCACATGATTATCAGAAGGTCAGAGTGAGCTTTGCAGCAAGTATCATTATTTGTATTGGTGCAACTTTGATTTTAACTTTTTTGAGTTTGTTTTTTATCGGTGATATCTTAAATTTGATGCAGACACCAGCGGCAATCAAGCAAGATGCTCAACTGTTTATCTCAATCATTTTTGCTGGTATTTTTTCATCGATGGCTTTTAATTTGTTAGCCAATATCATTCGAGCCCTTGGGGATAGTCGAACACCGCTTTATTTTTTAATAGTTGCTGCAGTAGTTAATATCATACTTGAATTAATTTTTATTTTAATTTTTAAAATGGGAGTTGAAGGAGCTGGATTTGCTACTGTAATTGCGCAGGTTTTTTCGGTTGCATTGTGTGTCGTTTACATTATAAAGAAGATGCCTCTATTGCAAGTACGAAAAAGTGATTTTAAAAAAGTTACGAGCTTAGAAATACGGCGTCATTTATATGTTGGATTGCCAATGGCTTTTCAAACCTCAATTATTGCAATTGGTTCAATAATGATCCAGGCTGCTCTCAACAGTTTGGGGACAACAGCTGTTGCTGCTACGACGGCAGCCAGCAAGATTGATCAGGTTGCAATTCAACCAATGATGTCTTTTGGAATTGCAATGGCAACGTTCACTGCCCAAAATTTTGGAGCCCACAAATATGATCGAATACTAAAAGGTGTTAAACAAAGTCTTTTGGTTTCAGGTGCTTTTAGTGTTGTTGCGGGATTATTGGTCATTTCTTTTGGCAGAGATTTAGTAGTATTATTCGTTGGAAAATCAGCAGAAGAAGTTTTGAATTTAGCGCAGCTTTATTTCAATGTCAATGGTTCATTTTATTTAATGCTCGCAACCCTATTTATTTTGCGTTACACCTTACAAGGACTTGGAGAAAGTGTTATTCCAACTCTAGCAGGTGTTGTAGAGTTGTTAATGCGTTGTCTGGCCGCATTACTGTTAGCAACTTCTGTCGGCTACGTTGGAACATGTTTTGCAAATCCTTTGGCATGGTTTGGATCTTGTCTTGTGCTGATTGTTTCCTATGTAAAAGCAATGAGGATGCTGAAACAAAAGCAAGGGAACATCAAGATTGAACAGCCAGAAATGGGGACTCAGCAAATTGAGAGCCAACAGGTTGAAGTGCATCAGTAGAGGAAATAGGAAATAATAGAAAGAATTGTTACTATAATTGTTAGTATTAAGTAAAAAAGTTGCGACTCTGTTTTATATTTGATATTATGCTTAAGATGTATGGAATGAAGGTGAGTCAATGGAAGCAAAGTTTGAAATCGGTGAAAAAGTAAAATGCAAAAAATTTGGTGCATTAAATCACGATTTTGTTGGATCAATTGAAAAATTTTATGAAAATTCTGCAATGGTTTCAATAATTGAGCATGATGATTCTGATGAATTAGCAGTCAGTGATTTTCACAAGAGAGCAATTGTCC
Organism: Liquorilactobacillus uvarum DSM 19971; assembly: GCF_001434935.1. Classification (GTDB taxonomy): domain Bacteria; phylum Bacillota; class Bacilli; order Lactobacillales; family Lactobacillaceae; genus Liquorilactobacillus; species Liquorilactobacillus uvarum. Next base: position 14,981 of record NZ_AZEG01000003.1, read on the forward strand.
GTTTAAAAAGCATGAAAAAGATTTCTTAAAATTGAAGCTGACACATCTGTAGTTTTGTGATATACTACTTTGTGTTGTGCGGGTGTAGTTTAGTGGTAAAATCCCAGCTTCCCAAGCTGATGTCGCGAGTTCGATTCTCGTCACCCGCTTTGCAAAAACTTACGTCCTATGAAGGACGTTTTTTTTATCTCGGTACTAGGAATTAGGTTTTTTTTTTGGTACAATTAGGCAGAGTTTGTGAGGAAAGAGTAGTAAGTTATGTAAATATTTTTAAGCGAACCTGGGGTGGTGTAAGCTAGGTAATTGAAATAACTGAATCGCACTTTCTGAATTGTCTAATTAAATAATTGAGTGGATTGTTGATCAATTAGAGTGGTACCGCGGGAAAATTTCTCGTCTCTTACATTTTATTTAGTGTAGGGGTTTTTTTATTGTCAAAACAAGGAGGAAATTATGAATTATAAAGCGATTGTTGTCGATGCATTATATGCTGCGTTGGAAGGTCAAATGGAAAGAAATACGATTAATAGTGCAATTGAAAAACCTAAAAGTTTAGCATTGGGTGATTTTGCTTTTCCTGCATTTTCCTTAGCACGAGTATTCAAAAAGGCTCCTCAGATTATTGCAAGTGAGGTCACTGCTAAAGTTGATCAAAAAAAATTTGAAAAAGTTCAGGCTGTTGGACCATATATTAATTTTTTCCTAGATAAAAAAGCTTATAGTGATGATGTTTTGCATCAGATTCTTATCGAGGGTTTGAATTATGGTAATCAAAATTTAGGAGATAATGGAAATGTACCGATTGATATGTCTTCACCTAATATTGCTAAACCAATTTCAATGGGACATTTACGCTCAACAGTAATCGGAAATTCAATGGCAAAAATTTTAGCAAAAACAAATTATCATCCTATTAAGATAAATCATCTAGGTGATTGGGGAACTCAATTTGGCAAATTAATCGAAGCATATAAGCTTTGGGGAAGCGAAGAAGAAGTTAAAGCAGACCCGATCAATAAACTCCTTGAATATTACGTACGTTTTCATAAAGAGGATGTTGAGCATCCAGAACTTGATGATGAAGCACGCGCATGGTTTAAAAAGCTTGAAGATGGTGATCCTGAAGCAATTAGCTTGTGGAAATGGTTCCGCTCCGAATCGTTAAAATCCTTCATGAAGATTTATAACAAGTTAGGTGTTGAATTTGATTCGTTTAATGGTGAAGCCTTTTATAATGATAAAATGGATGAAGTTGTTTCATTGCTTGAACAAAAGAATCTGCTTCAAGAAAGTAGAGGTGCCCAAATTGTTGATTTGAGCGAGTATAATCTGAATCCTGCATTGATTAAGAAAACTGATGGTGCTACATTGTATATCACACGTGATTTGGCAGCAGCAATTTATCGGAAACGGACCTACAATTTCGTTCAGTCTCTTTACGTGGTTGGTAATGAACAAACCAATCATTTTAAACAACTTAAAGCTGTTTTGAAGGAATTAGGCGAGGATTGGTCAGACGATATTCATCACATTCCATTTGGTTTAATAACACAAGGGGGTAAAAAACTTTCGACCCGTGCGGGACGTGTTATTCTCTTAGATGAAGTATTGGATGATGCAGTGTCACTTGCCGAAAAACAAATTGAAGAAAAAAACCCAGACTTAAAGAATAAAGAAAAAGTTGCCAAACAGGTTGGTGTAGGAGCCGTAATTTTTCATGATTTAAAAAATGAGCGTATGAATAATTTCGACTTTAATTTGGATGAGGTAGTCCGTTTTGAAGGTGAGACGGGACCATATGTGCAATACACGCATGCTCGTGCAATGAGCATCTTGCGCAAGGCTAAAGACAAAGATTTGAGTGGAAATAAGATGGAAAAATACCAACTGAATGATGTGGAGTCATGGGAGGTATTACGTTTGCTTGGTTCATTTTCAATGATTATCAAACGTGCAGTTGAGGAATACGAACCTTCTGTAGTTGCAAAATACGCCTTGCATTTAGCGAAGTCATTTAATAAATATTATGCACATACCAAGATTTTGGAAGATGACGAGCAATTAACGGCTAGATTAGCACTTGCAAAAAGTGTAGCTGTAGTGCTACAGGAATCTTTGCGTCTTTTAGGGGTTCAAGCACCTGAAGAGATGTAATTTGTTTATCGACTAAATATGTTGAACAAGACTTTCAAAGTAAAAAATAGTATTTTACTTAGACTTGTTGATTCGCATAATACAAGATTAAAAAAAGGATGAGTCAAAAATTTTTTGACTCATCCTTTTTTAGATGTCAAAATAATTAGCTAAAACATTCACAAAAAATGCTTTCTAATATAATTAACATATTGTAAAATATATATGTAAGGTAATTTAGTTTTATTTGTTTTAAAAATTAGCAAATGCGATGGAGAATAATCAGATGAAGAAAACACAGCAAGCGTTGATGAAAGGAAAATTAGAACAGCTGAAAATCTATTCATTGCTGGATGAGCAGTCAGCGGACGAGTTTTTGTCTATTAGTACTTTTCAGGAATTTAGTTATAAAAGTAATATGGGATATAGACCGGGAGATTCTTCCAAAATCTATCTGATAGTAAAGGGAATTGTCAGTGTGAAGTTAAGCAGCGAAAATGGAAGAAATATTCGGTGTTTTTTGTTAGGGAAAAACGATTTCTTTCCGATTGTTATGTTTACGGAAAATAATAAACAGAATGTTTTATTTGAAATAAATACGTGTTCATGTGTTGAAGTGCTGGTGATACCTGTTAAAGAAATAAAAAAGTTAACTAAAAACAATAAAAAATTTCACAAATTATATATGCAGATGAGAGAAGAATTAATTGAGGAACGCACGAAGCACGCAATTGATGTGTCCGCACCTCAAATGAGTGAGAGAGTTATTGAAGAATTATTTTTTATCGGTGAAAAATTTGGAGAGACTTGTTCTGAAGGAATAAAAATAAGCAACCACTGGATAACAAGAGAAATACTAGGTTATGTGGTGGGAACAACATCTAAAACTATAAATACAACTTTTTCAAAATTAGAAAAGGATTCAATGATTAAGTTATCGCGACATGTATGGATTTTAAAAAAGAATTTTTTTGAAAAGTATAAGGACTTGGGTTAATGGCTCGTTTAAAATGAAGAGTTTTGATATAATAGCTCTAAACCAGTAATGAAGAAAGGTGCATTATGAAAAAAGAGGAAAGACAAGCAAAAATAGCTCAGATAATCAACCAAAACGAAATTGCAACGCAAGATGAATTAATGAAAGCTCTGTCAAATAGTGGCATTAAATCAACACAAGCAACCATTTCACGTGATATTCGTGAAATGAGAATAGTTAAAGAACAAGGTGTAGGCGGACAACTGCACTATGCAATTTTTAAGGGTAACCGTCAATCAGAAGAAGAAAAACTTTTTGAAAATATTCATGAGATGGTAACTGATATTACACAAGTGGAATTTATAAATGTAATTCATACCTCACCTCGCAATGCTAATGTGCTAACAGCGATCATTGATGATCTGAAACTTAAAGAAGTTGTGGGAACAATGGCAGGATATGACACGATTATAATAATCAGTAAATCCAAAGATGATGCTCAAATGATTGAAAAATTATTTATGAAGTATATAGATAAAAATAATGTGGAGAGCTAACCTTTTAATTATACATTAAAGTTATCCGTTTCAATTTGATAAACTAAACAGTATGATAGAATGTAATAAATAATCCACGAAGAGGTTGAACATAAAATTATGAAGTATGATTCATGGATAGAGTTTATCAAAAAAAATGCTAAGAAATGTTGGAATAATATAAAGAATTGGACAAGAAGAAAATTTTGGCGCTACCAGATTTGGCGTTGGTTAGCGGTGGTTTTCTTGAGTGTATTTTTAATTACGAGCATTTATCTTATCTTTATAGCTAAAACTGCAAATGTTGGGAATTTAAAAACGGAATTGGAACAATCAACTGAAATATATGATTACCAGGGGAAAAAAGCTGGTCACTTATATTCACAAAAGGGAACTTGGGAGTCGCTTGATAATATTTCAGTGAACATGCAGAATGCTGTTTTGTCAACAGAAGATCGTAACTTTTATCATGAGTACGGTTTTTCATTTAAAGGAATTGGTCGTGCAGGAATTCTATATCTGAAGAATAAACTATTGGGACGCAGTTACATTAGTGGTGGGGGAAGTACGTTAACGCAGCAACTTGTAAAAAATGCATTTTTATCACAGGAACAGACATTCTCACGCAAAGCAAAAGAAATATTTATTGCAATGCAAGTTGAAAACGAATACTCCAAAAAAGAAATCTTAACAATGTATCTCAATAATGCATATTTTGGAAATGGAGTGTGGGGTGTCGAAGATGCTTCAAAAAAATATTTTGGAGTTAACGCTAGCCAACTAAGTGTCAATCAAGCTGCGACATTAGCAGGAATGTTGACAAATCCGAGCGGCTTTAATCCAATTGATCATCCTCAAAAATCTAAACAACGACGAAACGTTGTTATTGATTTGATGGCGGAAAATCAAAAAATTTCCAAGTCTCAAGCTAAGATATATAAAGCGCAGAGTATGATAGTTGACGATGAATATCATTATGAATCAGGTTATAAATATCCTTACTATTTCGATGCTGTGATCAATGAAGCAATAAAAAAATATGGGCTTACAGAATCACAAATTATGAATAGGGGTTATAAAATCTATACGTCTTTGAACCAAAACTATCAGGCAAGTTTGCAAAATAGTTTTGCTGATTCGAGTTTGTTTCCTTACGATGCAGAAGATGGAACAAAAGCCCAAGGCGGCTCAGTGGTGATGGACCCTAAAACTGGAGGGGTGGCTGCAGTTGTTGGCGGTCGCTCAGGTTCACATGTTTTTAGAGGCTATAATCGTGCGACACAATTGGTTAGATCGCCAGGTTCTACGATTAAACCAATTGCAGTGTACACACCTGCAATTGAAGCGGGATACCATTATGATTCTATTTTACAGGACAATTTGAAATCTTATGGAACGAATAAATATACCCCGCATAATTGGAACAATGTATATGCAGGGAAAATTGCTATGTATAAGGCTTTGGCAGAAAGTAAAAATGCCGCAGCTGTTTGGCTTTTGAATAAAATTGGGGTTCAATCTGGCTATGATATGGTTAAAAAATTTGGGTTAGGTGTAACTAAAAATGATGATAATCTCAGTTTAGGCTTGGGCGGACTTACCAAGGGGGAATCTCCTTACCAGATGGCAAGTGCTTATACCACGTTTGCTAACAAGGGTGTTAAGAATGATTCGCATTTTATTACTAAAATTGTTGATGCTTCTGGAAAAGTAATTGTGGATAACACATCGCCATCTTCTAAAAGAATTATAAGTACTAAAAACGCTAAAGAAATGACGAGCATGCTGATGGATGTTTACAATATTGGAACAGGGACTGATGCTAAACCGAGTGGATACACGATTGCTGGTAAAACCGGGAGTACACAAAGCGCGGATGGAACTTCAACTAGCGACAAGGATCATTGGTATATAGGATATACCCCAGATGTAGTGGTGGCAACATGGGTTGGTTTTGACTCATCTAAACATTCACTGACAGATGAAGGAACCCGAGGGGGATCTGCACTATTTAAAGATGAGATGGAGTCCATACTCCCTGCGACAAAACAGACATCATTTGGGATAAAAAGTGCATCAAGTAAAGTGGCTGCTTCTAATAAGGAGAATAACAGTTTATGGAATAGTCTGAAGGATGCAGGGCAAAATGCCAGTGACAATGTTTCTAAGTCGACTTCTAGTATAAAAAAGAAAGCTACAGACCTGTTTGATTCAGGTAAGCAAAAGATACAAGAATGGTTAGGGCAATAATTGATACTATGGAAGAGCAAGATATAATGTTACAATTAAAGTGCGTTTAATAACGAAAAGAGGAGGAACTTTTTTATGATTAATATATATGATTCCGCTAATCAATTAGAACAAAATTTACGCAAGACAGAAGAGTATCAAGAACTAGAGAAAGCCTATTCAGAGGTGAAATCTGATGAGACTTCTTACAAACAATTCAAAGAGTTTCAAAAAGCTCAAATGGAGTTTCAGAGTAAACAAGCGAAGGGTGAATTAACAGATAGTGATGTTGATAAAATCAAAAGCTTAGGCGAAAAAATCGAAAAGAAAAAAGTTATTATGACTTTAATGGAAAAAGAACGCAAACTTGCTCAGGTAATGGACGAAATTAATCAAATAATGTTCAAACCTGTGAATGAGCTATATCAAGATTAGGAAACGGGAATCTACAAGCACATAAAATAAACGTGCAGGAATGGGGTAATGTTCACATAGCCGCTATCTGGGCGTTGAGACTCCAAATTTACGACTAAGAAGCACGGATTATTTTTAAGTGATATAATTCGTGCTTTTTTGTGTTCATTTAAAGAAATTATAGAACATAACTTCTTTGAGAAAGGACGATAGTAGTGAGGTTTATTCACACGGCTGATCTTCATTTAGACAGTCCCTTTGAGGGATTAAAAAAAATTCCGAATGATTTAGCGAAGAAATTGTATAATGCTTCAATGGAAGCTTTTGATGAGATTGTCAAAGATGCGGTTAAGCAACAGGTCGATTTTATTCTTATCGCTGGAGATTTGTTTGACAATCCGCATCCAAGTGTTGCTGCCCAGCTTTTTTTACAGAAAGAATTTGTCAAACTTCAGCAGGCTAGGATACCTGTTTACCTTTGTCTTGGAAATCATGATTTCCTTGATTTAAAAAAAACAGCGCTCGTTTATCCGAAAAATGTGTATGTTTTTCCAAATCAGGCTACAACTAAACGATTCTTCGTGGATGGACAGTCTGTAAGTTTAACAAGCTTTAGTTATGGAAAGCAATGGACGAAAGGACAAACTGATTTTTTCCCTTTGAAGAGTTCTGAAAGATGGCATATTGGAATGCTGCATGGTGAACTGAGTTCTAATTATGAAGAAGCTAGATATGCACCTTTTTCATTGTCCCAGCTTAAAAGTAAAAACTATGATTACTGGGCTTTAGGACATATACACAAAAGAGAAGTTCTTAGTAATGATCCCCTGATCATTTACCCTGGTAATATTCAAGGAAAAAATATTAAAGAATCTGGGATTAAAGGGTATTACCTAGTAGAAGAAAAAGATGGACAATTAGTACCAAGTTTCTGTCCGTTAAGAGGTATTCAATGGATTGAAACAACTTTTGCATTTGCAGAAGAAGAAACATTTGAGAAAATTAAAGATAAAATCGAAAACAAGTTAAAGAATATTAAACAGACAGTACGGTTTGCTCAAGCGATTCTCATTCGAATTATCCTAAAAGCACCTCTAGAGTTGGAACCAAGCTTAAGGGACCGTGTTATAAAAGGCGTGTTGTTAGGTCAGATCCAAAATGATCTTCAAAATGACCACAGTATTTTTTTGTACAGTCTTATTATGAAGTCTGCACACCAACCAAAAAATGGTTTTTGGGATGAAGCTACTGAAAAAAAAGCCGATGAATTAACTTTTCAAAGAGGTGAGCTCTATCATCTGGCAGATAATCTTGTGAAGTATCGCTTTATTGATGAACATTTTGCAAAGTCCTCAACAGCTGATATTATCAAAAGCAAGTCGGCAGCTTATCTTGAAGAAGAAATGGATGGAGAATAGTTTATGAAAATCATAGCCGTTAAAATTTATGGTTTTGGAAAATGGAGTGATACTTCGTTTGATTTAAATAAAAAACTAAAATTCATTTATGGAAATAATGAGGCCGGGAAAACGACCTTAAAATCTTTTATAACCAGTATTTTGTTTGGCTTCGCTACCAAACGGAATCCTTTTGCACAGTATTATCCTAAAGATGGTTCAAAGTATGGTGGATACCTCAAGGTAGATACTGTTGATGGTGAGTTCATCATTGAACGTATTGACGGAAGTCATGGCGGGAAGCTGAAGATTACGAATGTGCAGACAGACCAAATTTGGCCTGAAAGTTTTCTTGAAAAATGGCTTGGTCCTGTCACGCTCAGGATTTTTAATGAGATATACTGTTTTGATCAAGATTCCTTACATCAAATTGGTTTACTAAAACCTGATGAACTTGAAAAAAGTCTCTTAAGTGTAGGCACTAGTGGAAGTCAAAAGGTTTTTGAAATTCAGGAAAAATTTCAAAAAAAAGCGGACGAATTGTACAAACCTAGCGGACGTGTTCCAATTCTGAATAAATTGTTAAAACAATATAAACAGCAAAAACAAGCTGTAGATGAAACAAGGGCAAAGACGGGGCTTTTTAATGAACTAACTCAAGATATACGAGAAAAAGAAGAGAATAAAAAGCAGCTTGAAGCAAAAATCAAAAAAAATGAAAATGAATTAGCGAAGCTGCAAAAAGCAAAGAATCTATGGCCAGTATACAAAGAATATCAAAAATTAAATAAGCAAAATAATCTGAATTTTAGTGAATCAAAAATATCAGTAGAGGAATATCGTGCAGTCGAAGAAAGAAAATTAACTATCGATAGTGAAAGAAAAATGCTGCAATTGGTTGAAGACAAGATTAGATCACTGGTCGATGAGAATCAGCAGCTTGAAACCGAGGATTTAAGTTATTTCAATTTGCATGAAGATGAGTTTGAAAATGTCTTTCAAATAATTGATCAAAGCAGCGGAATTACTCAGCGGTTAAAGCAACTTAGAGATCGGCTTAAGGTATTAACTGAAGAACGTAATCAACTTACATTGAAGCACAGATGGCAAGATAAAGATTTACAGGCTTTTTCAAAAATGGATATCAAACGCCTATTATTTCTTTTGCAACAAAATAAACTTAACTCAGATGAAGTAGAACATGACGCTACGCTTGCCAGAAGGAGACAAAGCACGAGAGAAAAAGTGGAACACCCTTTTTCGTTAGTAGGAATCTGTGCAGCACTATTATTGATAATTGGTGTTTTTATAGTGCCAAGTACGCTAATTAAGAGCTTATTTGCAGTATGTGTGTTGGTTGAAGGGATCGTAATGCTTTCAAAATACTTTTCCAAAGCAAAAAGCAGCAAACAAAAATTTATTGCTAATGGAACGAGCGCAGCTGAAATTATGAAAATATTAGAAGATGCGGGGTGTCAACTGTCTTTGAAGGAGCTGCAGGCAGATCAAATGGATCTTGAGCGCTGGTCTGAATTGACAGAAAAAATCAGCGAATTTAGAATGCATCTGACTGAAGTGGAAAAAAAGCTAACGGTAATTAAAGAACAAACATTTTTTTGCGAAAAAAAATTGGAATTATCAGTCGATCCTTTGCAACGAATTGAACAGCTGCAGACATATCAAAGAAGAATTTCACCTTTAGTGCGTGCACGGCAAGAACATGAGCGAGTGGTGGCATATTATGAAGAAGAAAAGAAAAAAAGAATTGATAAGGTAAGAGTTTTATCCGAAGAGATGAATAGAAAAATTGAAGTTTATGGAAGCAATGGTATTACAGATTTTGAGAAAAAGTATGCTTTACACAGAGAGCAGTTGTCGGATAATGTTAAATTGACGAGTTTAAAAACCCAAATAGATCTTCAAACGATGGAAATTCTAGAAAAAAAGCAGAGTTTAAGTAATTTAGAGTTGGATTATAGCACTCTTTCTAAGACAATAGAATCCGCAAAAAAAGAATTAAACAAGCTTATTGCAGATATCACAGAGGAAAAAGTTCGTCTTGAACAGATGGGCCAATATGATAAATTGCAAATAATGGAGCAGGAATTGACCAATTTGCAAACGGAAATTATTGAACAGTCTGAAAATTGGGTTGCTTTTAATGCGACAAAAGAATGGCTTAAGCGTATTTTAGAATTGTCTTCACAAAATAGTCTTCCCGAGGTGATTCAGTTAGCTGAGAAATACTTTTCACGTTTAACGGAGGATCATTTCAAAAAAATATTGTTTTCTAAAGGACGTTTGAAACTTGTTTCAAATAGAAAGATTAACTTTGAAGTTGGCGAATTATCGCGAGCAACTACAGAACAGTTATATATAGCCTTGCGTTTTGCCTTTATTGTTAAGGCAAATGAGAAGTATCGGTTGCCACTTGTCGTAGATGATGCTTTTGTGAATTTTGATAGTCAACGCAAGAAATCTATGCTTTCATTAATACGGGAAATCAGTAATGAAATACAAGTTTTATGTTTTACAGTCGATATTGAGCCATTCTATGATAAAGTTAGTGAGAGAGAAATTTTAATGATCGGATAGAGTAGAGAATGGAGAGGCAGGAACAGAAATGAAGCAAAAGAAAATATATGATTATGCAGTTGATGAAAATGTTGAGTTATTTGTTTTAATCAAATCAGCAGATGTAAGATTAGCTAAAAATGGGAAAAAATTTATTGCATTTAATTTTTCCGATAGCTCTGGAGAAATCAGTGCGAAATTTTGGGATGCCTCAGAAGAAGATATTTCTAATTTTAAACCTGGGAAAATTGTTTTCTTAAAAGGTAAAAGAGAGGTATATCAAAATAATCCCCAAATAAAAATTTTTCATATGCGACAAACAACGGATGAAGAACCAGCAAATCCAGAATTTTTTGTCAAAAAAGCTCCAGTCTCAAAAGATGATATGGAAAAAGAATTTAATCAGTCACTTTTTGAAATTACTAATCCTAATTGGAACAGGGTCGTAAGATTTTTACTACATGAACATCATGATGCTTTTTTTAGTTTTCCAGCAGCCAAAAAAAATCATCATGCTTTTGATGGGGGGTTAGCCTATCATTCGTTATCAATGCTACGGCTAGCTCATTCGATTGCAAAACAGTATTCTGATGTAATCAATGCACCCTTGTTATATGCTGGTGCGATTCTTCATGACCTTGGTAAAACAATTGAATTGTCTGGGCCGATTGCAACGAAATATACACTTGAGGGAAACATGATTGGACATATCATTCTGGTTGATGAAGAAATTGTCAAGGCATGTCAGCATCTGAAAATTGATCTCGAAAGTGAAGACATGATTTTATTGAGACATATGATTCTTTCGCATCATGGATTGCTGGAATATGGTTCGCCAGTTCGACCGCATTTGCTGGAGGCCGAAGTTTTGCATCAAATTGATGAACTTGACGCGTCTATACAAATGCTGAAAGGAACGCTGAGTCATACGGAACCAGGGAATTTTTCTGAACGGATTTTTGGAATGGATGGCCGCAATTTTTATCGTCCACAGGGAAAAATAAAACCCACTGAAAATGATTGAAAAATAATGTATTTTGGTAATTCTAAATTCAAATGGATTTTTAATGTCTGAATTGAGTTGAGCTCAAATACAATGCAGTTAATATTTATTGCTACAAAATTTGGCAAAATAAAAAGAGAGTGCCGCTAAGATAATTTCTATAGCAGCACTCTCTTTTTATTTTAAAAAATTAATTCGATGAACTTGATGTTGAAAGGTAGCTGGAAAGTATATCTTTCAAATCTTTATCCTTGATTGAAACATTGCCCTTTTTCAGAACCTTGGAAACAACACTCTGTAAAGAAGAAGAACTATTCATCTTGTTATCAATAATTTGTGTCTTCAACTCTGCAGTATGATCTGACATCTTGCCCTTGGCAGGTTTTTTGATAGATTTGATAACGTGATAACCATAACTTGTTTTTACTGGATCTTTCGTGTACTCACCTTGTTTTAGAGCAAAAGCAGCCTTTTTAAAGGTTGAGTCCAAAGATGTATCAGTATTATCGAAGGCTGTAAGTTTACCACCTTTGTTCTTTGTGGCCGAATCAGTTGAGTATTCTTTAGCCAGTTTGGTGAAGTCTCCGCCACTTTGAAGTTTTTTAATAACTTCTTGAGCTGTTGCTTTCTTTGCTACAAGAATGTGGGCAACAGTTGTCTTAGGTTCATAAGATTTCCATTGCTTTTCAAGTTGCTTATTAGTAATCTTCGTATTTGCTTTAACAGCTTCGCGAAGAAGAAGACTTGAACGAATTTGTTTTTTCAAACTAGATTTTGTCATCCCATTCTGAGATAAAACAGAACTGAATGAAGAGCCATATTGGCTCTTATAAGTATTATATTGCTTTGTTACTTTTTTGTCGGATACTTTATCGCCGTACTGCTTTTCAAGAACCTTGTCCAAAATCATTTGTTGCAGAATCTGCTTACCGGATGAAGTTTTCTTCATACTGTCGTAATATGCACTTTCGGTGATTTTACCACCAGATGTCGTAGCAACTGTTTTTGAACATGCTGCAAGGCTTAACGTCATAAGAACTCCTGCTACACCAAGAACCCATTTCTTCATTATATAAAACACATCCCATTCATTTTTTTCTTCATATACTTACAACTGAAAGCATACAAACTAACGATAATAACTATAACACAATGACAATAAAAGATTGGATAAAATGAAAAAGTTTACCAAAATTTCAGCTTTTATCCAATACTTTACAAAAAAGCAATAAATTATTTTCTTATTTCGATTGTGCTTTTTCAATTTTATCGAGATGTGGTTTTATTAGAAATTGAAATTCACTAATTTCATCCATCAACTCTTCAAAAACAGGAGAATATTTGTCAATGTCATGAGAGAGATTCTGGAAATTATTAGAAACGCTACTGGTTTTTTCGATGATTTTATGCAAATCGTCCTTCAAACTCATATATTTTACTTTTGCTTGTTTCCCTTTGCGCTCAAGTTGACGATGGGAACAATATACAGCGACAGAAGTTCCCGCAATAATACCAATCAGACCAAGTTTATGAAACATTTTCAATATTATCCACTCCCTTTACCTTTATAGTTGCTTTTTTATTTGTGCTGCAATTTGATTAAGTTTTTCTTGTTTGTAATTTGCTGAATTATCTGTAAAAACCATCTTAAAGTCATCTTTTTTTGAGTAGCGTGGAATAAGATGGAAATGAGAGTGAAAAACAGATTGGTACGCGATTGCACCATTGTTGTTTACAATGTTCATTCCTTTTATGGAATCGTCACTATTTTTTATTGCTCGAGCAATTTTAGGGATACGTCCAAATACTTCGGCTGCCAAAGTTTGATCATACTCAAAAATATCAGCAACATGTTTCTTAGGAACGATCAGTGTATGTCCTGGAGTTGTCTGTGAAATGTCTAAAAAAGCTTTGATAGTTTCATCTTCGTACACTGTAGTACTTGGTATTTCACCAGTAATAATTTTACAAAAAATACATTCTTCCATAATATGACCTTCTTTCAAACTTACTCATAGTTAAGTATACACTATATGAGGACTTTGATGCTGCTCTTTTAAACTGCTCTCTCAAAAAGATATGCTATAATATCTCTAAGAAAAAGTTGAAAGGAATATATTTGTAATGACATTAAAAATTAATGGTTTAGTTGGAGGATATTCCCAAGTGCCGGTCTTAAAGAATATTTCTTTTGAAGTTCGTACTGGTCAAGTTGTCGGACTCATCGGCTTAAATGGTGCAGGAAAGTCAACGACAATCAACCATGTTATTGGTTTATTAACCCCTCAAAAAGGAAGTATCACGATAGACGGAGTAACACTTTTAAAAGATCCGGAAAAATATAAAAGTAAGATGGCTTATATTCCCGAGATCCCAGTATTGTATCAAGAATTGACGTTAAGGGAACATATTGACTTAACGATAATGGCGTATGGTTTGAATAAGAAAGAAGCTTGGTTGAGGGCACAAAGTCTGCTTAAAACGTTCAGGCTTTCGAATAAATTGGAATGGTTCCCTGCTAATTTTTCAAAAGGGATGAAACAAAAAGTCATGATTGTATGTGCTTTTTTGACTGAAGCTGAACTTTATGTAATTGATGAACCTTTTCTAGGATTAGATCCATTAGCAACCAGAGATTTATTAAACTTGATTGAAAGTGAAAGGCGCAGAGGTGCTGCTGTATTGATGTCAACGCATGTTTTGAGTACAGCTCAGGAGCATTGTGATTATTTTGTACTTCTTCATGAAGGCAGAATAAAGACACAAGGTACATTTAGTGAACTTCGCAGTGCATATCAGAATCAACAGGCTACATTAACAGATATATACCTTGGACTAACTCAGGAAGTGACTGCTGATGAATAATTTATGGAATGTGCGCTTGAAAAAGTACCAGCGGATGCTCTTGCGATATTCAAAGTTTGTACTGAATGATCATTTTGTACTGGCTTTGTTGTTTTTAGTTGGCGGACTTGGATTAGGTTATTCTAATTTTTTGAAATCATTGCCTGATGCACTTAATTGGTGGAGTAAGCCATTGATTGTAGTTATTTTTGTTTTGGTGCTTCAAATAGGCAGTTTTGTTTCTCTTTTGGATGGTCCCGATACTGTCTTCCTTTTACCCTTAGAAAATAAAATGTTTTCTTTTTTAAAGCGGGCTTTTAGGTATTCATTTTTTATCGCAAGCTGTTTTCAATCTTTATGTGTACTGATTGCGGTACCTTTTCTTCAACAGGGAGTTCATTTAACAGGAATTAATATTTTTTTACTTTGGTTAATTCAATTATTGCTAAAAGAAATTTATCTTGGGCGATTTTTTATCACTAGTTACAGTGTTTCTTTTGATAAGTGGTGGATAAAACTATTGTTTGAAATTGGTGGTCCGTCATTGGTGATAATTGTAGCTCTTTATGTTTCTGCACTTGAGGCTTTGATTTTAACGATAGCTATTTCAATATCTGTATTTTATTTTGCTAGAAAAGCAGCAAAACAAAATGTTTTTCGTTGGAAAAGAATGTTACAGATTGAAAACCATCGAATGATGGGTCTCTATCACCTTATAAATCTTTTTACAGATGTTCCGCAAGTAAAGGGAAAAATTCATCGTTTCAAGCTACTAGATGTTTATTTACCTAAAATGAAATCATCAAAAGATGTGTTTAAATTTCTATATTGGCGTGCTTTGATCAGAAAAGGCGAATACAGCAATTTGTTTTTAAGACTTAGTTTGCTTGGTTTTTTTATTTTGATGTTTATCCCGAACATTTTATTAGCGGTAATTTTAACGATACTTTTTTTGTATCTGATTGGTTTTCAATTATTACCGCTCTATAATGATTATGACGATATAATTTTTACGCATATCTATCCACTGAAAAGGGGGGCAAGGCTCTCTAATTTTAGAGGGATGCTACGCATTTTATTATTAGTGACAGGAATTTTATTTGTTGTGGCAAGTGTATTTGCACGACATTCTTTGTATGAGACTTTAGGAATTGCAGGTGCCACGATTTTAATGATTATCATTTTAACGGGTAATTTTTTGACAAAGTACGCGGCAAAAAATACTTGACACTCAGAGGGGGAGTTTGTAGACTTGTATTAGTTAGGTATCGTGTAGAGGAGATTGGCCAATATGGATTTCAGACTGGATGACGGTTGGCAGATTCGGCCGATTGGCGGTAATACCGGAATGGCATATGTGGGGACCAAAGAGCAAGAGAAGCTTTTTATAAAGCGAAATACTTCGCCTTTTTTAGCAGCTCTTTCACTAGAGGAGATAACCCCGCGTTTAGTGTGGACACGACATATTTCAACTGGAGATACGTTGACAGCACAAGAATGGCTTAATGGTCGCAGTTTAACTCGTGGAGAAATGAAAGATGGACGGGTTGCGGCACTTTTGACAAAAGTGCATGGTTCAAATGTACTTAAGAAAATGTTGAGACAAGTCGGAGGTTGCTATGTTTTTCCTGAGGATTTATTAGCAAGTTATTTTCGAGGGTTAAGTAGTTCGCTTAGGCAACACCCTTTGCTAAAGAACGTCGCCAATGAGCTGAGATCTTACCAACCCAAGTTTGATCATCGTGATTACAGCGTTTGTCATGGTGATCTGAATCACAAAAATTGGTTATTATCAGATTCGAATCGACTGTATTTAGTTGACTGGGAGTCGGCAACATTAGCTGACCCAGCCATGGATCTGAGCATGTTAATGTGTCAGTATGTCCCACGCAAGGATTGGAAAGCTTGGTTGACAACGAACTTTGAACAGAGCTTGAAGGATACGTTTCAACAACGTATAGCTTGGTATTGCAGGCTGAGTTTACTGTTATCAATCAAACATCACTGCGAGCGTGGTCATTTCATCGAAATGAACCAAGACATATTAAAGCTTGCTGACATATCAAAGAAGCAGGACTTTATCTAAGTTTAGTGTTGTTTACCTATCCTTCCTTAGAAGAGATAAATGACTGCTAAGGAGACAGCGTATAGCAACTATGAAAGATATATTCTGGTTCAATGGATATTTTTAATGTTATAGTGGGCTGAAACAAATTAAGCTTTTGTTCCAGCTTTTTTATTTTTGTATAATTAATTAGCCATAGGAGGAAAAGTATGCGTTTGCGCAATAAACCATGGGCAAAGCCTTTAATTGAAGCTAATCCGCAGTTTATCACGACTGATCCTAAAAAATATCGAAGTGCGTGGCAAGAAAGATTTAAGAAAAAAGCCCCATTATTTGTTGAGATAGGGACCGGAAAAGGTCAATTTATTATTGAGATGGCTCAGGAATATCCAGAGCGCAATTTTATTGGTATTGAACTTCAGACGTCTGTAGCAGCGGTCGTTTTGAAAAAGCAGCTTGAATTAAAATTGAACAATCTGCAGTTAATTTGTGCGAATGGAAGCGGAGTAAGTGAATATTTTGAGAATGGGGAAGTTACAGGTATTTACTTGAATTTCTCGGATCCCTGGCCTAAAAAAAAGCAGGCCAAACGAAGATTAACGTATCCGACTTTTTTAGAGCAGTATAAAATGGTACTAGAGGAAAAAGGACACTTAGAATTTAAAACGGATAATCGGGGACTATTTGAATATTCTTTAATGAGCATGAATAATTTTGGAATGGTTTTCGATAAAGTTTCGCTTGATCTTCATCAAAGTGAGGAAGCAGAGCAAAATATCATGACTGAGTATGAAGAAAAATTCAGTCAAAGGGGCCAAGTAATATATAAGTTGGAAGCACATTTTTAAATGTCGGTCTAAAGGCGTTGCAAGTCAAGTACTCCGCCCGTTTTAGCGTCGGCCAAAAATTTATATTGAATGAGTTGACGGTCTTCTATGCGTGAAATTCCTCCGCTATAAACTTGAGTTTTAAAAGCAAATTTTTGGAACGGCTGAGTAAATGTGTTGATCCAAGCTCCCTGAATAGGAGTTTCTTCTTGGAATGTCTTTTTGACTTGCTCAAGGATTTTTTGAGGTGAAACGCTGGTCTTTTTTCTGGCTAGTCTATTTGCATAAATTCCAGTGGCAAAACCTACTAAAACACCTAACATCAATGGGATGTTATTTGATTTTAAATCTGTCATAACTTTTCTCCTGAAAATTTAATTTAATGCTTAAAGTATAGCACCAAATTCAGTCAAAAAAAACGTTTTAGATTTTACAACACAAACAAATAATTTTTTTTAATTTCAAAAAAAGCTATAATATGAAGCATAAAAAGTAACAGGGAGGATATTATGGAAATTCTAGAAAAAATAAATGCCGCTGATTTGCAAAATAAGCTGAGTGACGGAACTTATGTGCTTTTTTTTACAGCTGATTGGTGTCCAGATTGTCGGTTTATTAAACCAGCAATGCCTCAAATTGAGGAAGAATACAAAGACTATACGTTTATCCAAGTTGATCGGGATGAGAACATTAAATTGTGTCAGGAATTAGGAATTATGGGGATCCCTAGCTTTTTAGTTTATCGTGATGGAAAAGAAAGTGCACGGCTTGTCAACAAAGATCGAAAGACAAAAGAAGAAGTAGAGCATTTCTTGAATCAAGCAGTATAAGGATATTATTGAGGTTTCTCTGCTTGAAATACGCAGAAAAACAAATGTTGCTTGAGACAGTGTTGGCGGTGAAGTTTTTTGCCATTGCTAGTTGAAAGTTAGATAGAAATGTTTGAAATTTAACATGTATTTAGAGAGTATAAAGTTGAGTTGCTTTAAAAAATTTTAAGAACGGCTCTGCTGTGAAAAAAGGAGAATAAGATTTAATGTTGATTGCTAGCTACAATCCCAGTAGTCTGGGTGATGTTTTGATCACTGTTATACATGAGGATACAGCACAACAAAGAATAGATAAAAAGGGCAATATTGTCCGTATTAGAGCTGTTGATACTGATAAAATACTTGGATATAATTTTTTTAATGTCTCTAAAATCATTGGCTCTCTAGATGAAAAGGGACAAGTGAAATTGAATAACAGTCAAGTTGCGGGTCTCAATGCAGCTTTAACTGAGGCTGGTTTTGAAGATGAGCTAGTTATTGATAATGAGCCTAAGTTTGTTGTTGGGTATGTAGAAGAAATAAGTGAACATCCAGATTCAGATCATCTGCATATAACTAAAACAAGGGTTGATAATGGAGACCTGTTGCAAATTGTTTGCGGTGCACCTAACATTGAACAAGGTCAAACTGTTGTTGTTGCTAAAGTTGGTGCAATGATGCCAAGTGGACAAATTATTTGGCCAGGAAAATTGCGTGGCGTCCCAAGTGAAGGGATGATCTGTTCTGCAAGAGAATTGAGTCTTCCCAACGCTCCTGAGAAAAGGGGAATTTTAGTACTTTCACATGAGAAGTACGCTGTAGGAAAAGAATTTGTTTTTTAAAGAACTGATGTAATTTTTTTAACTTGAAGATAGAATAACTTTTCTATGATAGAATGGGCTGGTAGAGATGGTTAATAACATTGATACTAGCCCAATTTTTAGTGATAGGATGAGAAGCGATGCAACATTATGATGGCCCGGCTTTTTATCGTATGCAAAAAGCTAAGGGAAGAATTAAACAGCATATTAAGCGAAGTACAAAAGAACAGGTTTATGAAAATGCAGTGGAGAAACACAAAGCAACAAATAATGATAAGGCTAAACTGGAATGGAGAGAAAGTGGTCGTACTTTTCGACCAACATATGTTCCTCCTCCAATTTCAAAATTGCATAAATTAACCAGTGAGCAGGCGAAATATGATCATCTTTTTGTACAACTAAAAAAGGAAAAAGAAAGTTTCTTTCTTTTTGAAGGTGAGAGCGAATTATACAAAACTAATGTAATTATTCTTGAAGACGAACATTCCAAATCAAAAAATACGTCGTTGACTCAGCACTCCAAACTTGAAAAAAAGAGTGGTGCAGATGGAGATTTGAAGCAAGTTGTATCTGAAAATAATGACGATGTATTGGATGTATTATCGACAGAAGACAAAATGCAGATGCAGAGTGTGAACCTATTATCGGATGAAAACGATTCAACTGAGAACATTAAAGAAGAAAAAATTAATGATGAAAATCAGGATGAACCATGCACTGCAGAGTCTGCTAATGTACCAACTGAGAATATTATCGAAGAGAAAAAATTGGTAGATAGCAGTAGTGGTCCACTTTTGCCAATAGCTAGCAGGAATGATGGACGTGTAAGTGAAAAAGCCCCCAAGTCTGATTCTGAAACAAAGCCTGAAATTATACATGTAAGTGAAGACAATAGAGAAGACAGCAAAGTTCATCAAGAAAGAATAATTCTTCCTGAAACAAAGAACTTTTCCGTAGAAAAAGATAACGAAACAAAAAAAGCAGATCCGATTGAAGTAGATTCCAGTATTGATAAAACATCACCAGTATCTAGCGAAGTTCAAAATGAAAGTAAAGAATATCGTTATCCACCAGTTTCATTATTACCCGCTCCGATAAAAAATGAAGATGAGTCAATGGATGAATGGGTGCTTGATCAGATCGATGTTTTAAATGAAACTTTGAAGTCGTTTAACGTGAAAGCAAATGTAAAGGATTGGACTATTGGACCGGCAGTAACGCAATTTGAGATAGTGTTAGGCAGAGGCGTTAAAGTTAATAAAATAACCAATTTGAGTGATGATCTAAAACTTGCATTAGCAGCTCGAGACATTCGAATTGAGGCTCCAATTCCTGGAAAAAGCAGTGTGGGTGTTGAAATTCCTAATTTGCACTCACGACCAGTCATGTTATCAGAAGTTTTGACTTCAGATGCGTTTATCAAAAAAACATCACCTTTAACAGTTGCTTTAGGAGTTGATTTATTTGGGAGGCCCAAGGTTACAGATCTCAGAAAAATGCCACATGGATTGATAGCGGGAGCAACTGGTTCAGGGAAATCAGTCTTTATAAATAGTATCTTAGTATCGCTTTTATACAAAGCTACACCAGCTCAGGTAAAATTGTTGCTAATTGATCCTAAGGCAGTTGAATTGGCACCATATCATGATATTCCGCATTTATTATCCCCTGTCGTTTCTGATCCTGCAGCTGCAGCTGCAGCTTTGAAGTGGGCAGTAGAGGAAATGGAGGAGCGTTACCAGCGTCTTGCAGCGGGTGGTGCACGTAATATTGAAGGTTACAATGCAAAGGCTGAAAAGCATGGCGATTATGGACTGAAAATGCCTTATATCATAATTATAATTGATGAGTTAGCGGATTTAATGATGGTTGCATCATCCGAAGTTCAAGATTATATTGCGCGAATCACTCAAAAAGCAAGAGCAGCGGGAATACATTTAATAATTGCAACTCAACGACCAAGTGTTGATGTGATAACAGGAACAATAAAAAATAACATCCCTACAAGAGTGGCATTTATGGTCTCGAGCCAAGTTGATTCCAGAACAATTTTAGATTGCTCTGGAGCCGAGCGATTATTAGGCCGTGGCGATATGCTCTATTTGGGAAATGGTAAAAGTCAGCCAACACGGATACAAGGTACATTTGTTGAAAATGAGATCGATCAGATCACTGATTTTGTTCGTACTCAAGGAAAACCAAAATATGCGTTTGATCCTGCAAGTCTTAAAAAGAAGATAGAACGTAGTGACCAAGAGGATGATCTTCTTCCAAATGTGTTAGCTTATATTGTAAATGAGGAAAGTATTTCAACATCAAAATTGCAAAGAGTTTTCTCAATCGGATATAATCGCGCTGCTAACATCATTGATGATCTGGAACAGAAAAGATATATCTCGCCTGCGAGAGGTTCAAAACCGCGTGATGTCTTTTTGACACAGGCTGGTCTTGATAAGTTAAAAGATTAAATAAGATGCTCCATATTTTGCCACAGGCCTATTATATTTGTGGTAAAATATGCAATGATTGCGATGATAGAAAAGAGGATAATTATAGATGGACACCACTTACTATTTTGTTGGGATCAAAGGTACAGGAATGAGTTCGCTGGCTTTGCTCCTACATGACCAAGGACTGAAAGTTACTGGTTCTGACATTGAAAAATATACTTTTACACAACGCGGTTTGGAATTAGCTGGTATTAAAATATTACCATTCGATGAAAATAATATTCATGAAGGTCTGACAATCGTTGCAGGGAATGCTTTCGATGATGATCAAAAAGAAATTAAAAAAGCTCGTGAACTGGGGCTTGAAGTAATTCGTTATCCAGATTTTTTGGAAAAACTAATACAGAAAACTACAAGTATCGGAATAGCAGGGGCACACGGAAAAACAAGCACAACAGGACTTTTGGCGCATGTTCTAGGTGGTGTGTCACCAACAAGTTACCTCGTAGGTGATGGTTCCGGTAAAGGGGTGCCTAATGCACGTTTCTTTGTTTTTGAAGCTGATGAGTATCGACGTCATTTTGTAGCTTATCACCCGGATTATGTTATTATGACAAATATTGATTTTGATCACCCAGATTATTTTACTGGTATTGAAGATGTTTGCGAAGCTTTTTCAACACTGGCTTCACAAACCAAAAAGGGGATTTTTGCATGGGGAGAAGATAAAAATCTTCGCAAGTTGAAATCGAAAGTTCCAATCCATTATTATGGAACCGAGGAAGACGATGAATTTAGAGCTGTTAACATCAAACGGACAACAAAGGGATCATCTTTTGAAGTTTATCGACACAATGTCTTTTTAGGTAATTACCAAATTCCATTATTTGGTGAGCACAACGTTTTGAACAGTTTGGCAGTGATAGCTGTTTCATATTTTGAAAAAGTAGATCAGGAAGAAATAAAGCATGAACTATTGAGTTTTAAGGGGGTAAAGCGCCGTTTCACAGAAAAATATGTCGCAGACATGACAATTATTGATGATTATGCACATCATCCTTCGGAAATAAAAGCAACGCTCGATGCTGCACGTCAGAAGTATCCTAAGAAGAAAATTATTGCTGTTTTTCAGCCGCATACATTCAGTCGAACAATTGCTTTGATGGATGATTTTGCTGCTAGTTTAAATATGGCTGATCAAGTTTTTTTGACAGATATATTTAGTTCGATCCGTGAACATGGTGGAAATGTTTCCAGTGCTGATTTAGGGAATAAAATAACTAAGGGCGGTTCAGTCCTTAAATTGGATAATATGTCACCATTGCTGGACTTTCATGATGCAGTTGTTATCTTCATGGGTGCAGGTGATATTCAAAAGTATGAATACGCATATGAAAAATTATTAAGCAATTTGAGCTATAAAAACAATTAAATATTTACTTAAATGAGCAGTGATGACGGCAACATAAATTGATGATGTATGCACATAAGGTCAAAGTTAGAAAAGTGAGGACTTTGTCTGGATGAGATCTCAGTTTTGTTTTCTGACACGCTCATTTTTTATTTGCCGTATGCACATATACATTGAGTGGAGCAAATTGATATGCTAATATATAGTTAAGACTATATGGAGGTGGCGCAATCTATGTCAGAAGATACGCATAGGAAGGGTAAAACAATTGATGAAATAGTGGAGGGTGATTCTCTTACTGTCAATGAGAGCCTTTCAGATCGAGATGTATTACTTTATCTAGGGATGACAAATGACAACAATCCTTTGTATATTCAACATCAATATGCAAAAGAAACAGGCTACGAAGGACCTGTTGTACCTCCGGTTTTACTAACTGGTATAATTACCAGTTCGATTTCAAAGCTTCTGCCAGGGCCTGGAAGCGAGGTTGTTAATTTGTCTGTTAATTTTATGTTACCTGTGTATCATGACGAAAATGTAACTCTTAATTTTGAAGTTATTAAAGTTGACACCATGAAAGAAGTAGTTACTCTTTCTATTACAGGGACTAAAAATGAAGATGAGCGTATTGTTGATGCTATAGTGATGGTGAAGCCTCCCAAAAAAAGATTAAATTCGATTAAGGGCGTAAATATTGAAGAGGTGAATGCTTAATGAATAATGGACAACAAGTAGTAAATGAAAGTCGTGAAGGCTTAAACAGCTTTTTGGCAAGAATGTATAGTTTTATGGCTGGAGCCGTTGGAATATCTGCGGTTGTGGCGTATCTCATATCGAATGTTTATTATCAGCAAACAGTGAGCTTTATGGCAGAAAATCGATATATGATGTGGGTCTTGTTTGCTGCTCAATTTGGAATCGCAATTGGAATGTCATTTAAGGCCGATCGTTCTCCAATTGTAAGTGGTGCGGGACTAGTACTATTTGCAGTAATTGAAGGTTTATTTTTTGGAATAATATTAACAGCGTACACTTCGCAGGATGTAACGATGGCATTTGTGTCTGCTGCAGCGGTTTTCGTTGTTTTGGCCATTCTTGGAACGACTACAAAGCGTGATTTATCGCGTATTGGAACACAAGCTTTAGCTGCTTTGATTGGGTTGATTGTTGTTTCAATTATTAATATCTTTCTTCAAAGCACTATGATTGCATTTGTGTTTTCCTTTGTGGGGGTTATTATTTTTACGGCTTTAATCGCTTGGGATGCACAGAAGTTTAAACTTCTTTACCATCAGACGGCTGGTCAAGTCAATGTTAATAGTTTGGCACTTATGGGTGCTTTGCAGCTTTATCTTGATTTTGTTAACTTATTTATCAGTTTGCTGAATATTTTCACAGGATTTAGTAGTAAAAATTAGTTTTTTAAATCAGCTAAGGAGGCTAGGGCGTATTAGTATTTTGCCCTAGCCTTATTTATTTGAAAAAAAGATGATAGATGATGTTATCGTAATAGTCAATTGGTGGTAATTAGAATGGTTTATAAAGGAGTTTAGGAACAGTGGAAGAAAAAAAACGATTGTTATTAATTGATGGAAATAGTGTGGCTTTCAGAGCCTTCTTTGCCCTGCATCAATCATTAGAGCGTTTCGTTAATCATGATGGTTTGCATACGAATGCTATTTATGGATTCAAAACTATGTTAGACAACATTATTGAGAATGTTGAACCAACACATATTTTGGTGGCTTTTGATGCTGGCAAAAAAACATTCCGTAATACTAAATATTCTGATTACAAAGGTGGACGTGCAAAAACGCCGACTGAACTTTCTGAACAGTTTCCATATGTAAAAAAAATGTTGGAAGCATATGGCATGAAACATTACGAGCTTAAGAATTATGAAGCAGATGATATCATTGGAACACTTGCTTATCAAGGTGAGACACAGGGCTTTGAAACAACAATTGTCACTGGAGACCGTGATTTGACACAACTTGCCACTAAAAAAACAACGGTTGCTGTAACTCAAAAGGGGGTAACTGAAGTCGAGAATTATACCCCTGAGCATGTTAAAGAAAAATATGGGCTGACGCCAGCACAAATTATAGATATGAAAGGGTTGGTTGGAGACAGTTCAGATAATTATCCCGGTGTTGCCAAAGTTGGTGAGAAAACAGCCGTTAAACTGATAAAGCAGTTCGAATCAATTGAGGGTATTTATGAGAATATTGATGCTTTGAAAAAATCCAAGATGAAAGAACATTTGGTTGAAGACAAAGAAAAAGCATTTATGTGCAAAGATCTTGCGCGTATTAGATGTGATATTCCGCTTAAGGTGACCCTTGACGATATTGAGTGGACAGGAATAGACGAGAAGGCGCTCGTTGATTTTTTTCATGAAATGGATTTTAAACGATTTTTAGAAAAAATGAAAATGGATGATGAGCCTTCTCAAAAGGTCATTCAAAATATTAATTTTGATGTATTATCACAGGAAAAATTGGATCAAATTGATTTCAGCGGGAACAAGGAAATCTCTTTTTATTTAGAAATGCTGGGCGAAAATTATCATACAGCACCACTTGTTGGTTTTGTCTTAAATATTGGAGCCAAGTATTATGTTGCCAGAGATACAAAACTATTAAAACATTTAAAACTGCGAAAACTTTTAGAGGATGAGAATATTGCTGTTGATGTATTTGATGGAAAGAGAACTTTTGTGGGTCTTGACCGCTTGGGGATACATCTGACAGCTGTAAGATTTGATTTGCTACTTGTTTCGTATCTGCTTGATACAAGTGATAACAGTAATGATCTGGGAAAACTAGCTCAATTGCACAACTATACTCAAGTACTCGAAGACGAGCAAGTATACGGAAAAGGATCCAAGCTTAAGATTCCTGAGAATGATACCGAATATTATGGACATTTGTGCAACAAGGCCCGAACAATCAAGAAATTAAGAAATTCAATGATGAAAAAGTTGTCTGATAATCATCAAGAAGAACTTTACTACAATATTGAACGTCCCTTGTCAATTGTTTTGGCCGAAATGGAAATAGATGGCATAACAGTTGATACTAGAAGACTAGAAGAGATGGGGAGCGAATTCAAAGAAAGAATCAGTGAAATTAAAGAGACTATCTATCAAGAAGCAGGTGAGAAATTTAATCTTAATTCGCCCAAACAATTAGGTGTTATTTTGTTTGAAAAAATGAAACTTCCAGTAATAAAAAAGACAAAAACTGGGTATTCAACGGCAGTTAGTGTTTTAGAAAAATTGCGCGGAATGGCTCCCATTATTGATAATATTTTAAAGTATCGACAAATCGCAAAAATACAATCAACATATGTCGAAGGTTTACTGAAGGTGACTTTTAAAAAAGACAGTAAGGTGCACACACGCTACACGCAGACGTTGACTTCAACAGGACGTCTTTCTTCTGTAGATCCTAATTTGCAAAATATTCCAATTCGTTTGGCTGAAGGTAAGAAGATTAGACAAGCATTCATACCGCAAGAAAAAGAATGGCAAATATTTTCATCTGATTATTCTCAAATTGAATTGCGGGTATTGGCACATATCTCACGTGATGCCAACATGCGAGCTGCTTTTTCGGAAGGACAGGACATTCACGCCAATACAGCTATGAATATTTTCGAACTTGACTCGCCTACCGAGGTGACAAGTAATATGCGCCGTCAGGCTAAGGCTGTCAATTTCGGAATTGTCTATGGAATAAGTGACTATGGATTAGCACAAAATATTGGTATTACTCGCAAACAGGCCAAAGAATTCATTGAAAAATATTTTCAGGTATTTCCTGGAGTTAAGGAATATATGGAACGAATTGTTTCAAGTGCGCGTGAGAAAGGATATGTTGAGACATTGTTTAAACGTCGGCGGTATTTGCCCGACATTAGCAGTCGTAATTACAATATACGTTCTTTTGCGGAAAGAACAGCAATGAATACTCCTATCCAAGGAAGCGCGGCAGACATTATTAAAGTTGCAATGATCAATATGCAGAAAATGCTGAAAGAAAAAAAGCTAAAAGCAAAAATGTTGTTGCAAGTACATGACGAACTTATTTTCGAGGCTCCAAATGAAGAAATAACTGTCTTGGAAAAGTTTGTTCCTAAAGTAATGGACGCAGCGGTGTCGCTTGATATACCGCTTAAAGTTGAGAGCTCATATGGAAAAACATGGTTTGATGCAAAATAAGGGAAGTGTAACAGATGCCAGAATTGCCAGAAGTTGAAACAGTTCGACGCGGGTTAGAAAAAATGGTTTTGGGAGCTACAATCGAACATGTTGAAGCTTTGTATCCTAAAATAATTAATGGTGATCCAAAGAAATTTTGTTGTCTTTTGAAAGAACGTAGAATTCTCTCTATTGACAGGCGAGGTAAGTATTTGATTTTTAATCTTAGTGGAGAACTTTCCCTAATTTCTCATCTTAGGATGGAGGGAAAGTATTTTGTAAAATTGAGCAGTGATCCGCTAGAAAAACATACGCATATTGTTTTTTCACTGCAGGGTGGACGTCAGTTGCGGTACAATGACGTAAGAAAATTTGGACGAATGGAATTGGTTCCAACATCTCATAAGTATGAAGTTCCGGGAATAAAGAAATTGGGCCCAGAACCAACAAGTGCTTCTTTTGATGCAGTTGCTTTTTATCAGCATTTGAATAAAAAGAAAAAAGCTATCAAAACAGCACTTCTTGATCAGACGTTAGTGGCAGGTTTGGGAAATATTTATGCTGATGAGGTCTTATGGCTAAGCCACATTCACCCAGAGACGCCAGCGTGTCATTTAGATAAAGAAGAAGCTGTGCAACTGCATGATTATATTATAATGGAACTTGCAAAAGCAACGAAAGCTGGAGGAACAACGATCAGAACATATACAGATGCTTTCCAGCATTTAGGATCGTTCCAATTTGATCTGCATGTGTATGGAAAAAAGGGAAAACCCTGTGAACGCTGTGGAGCCTCAATAGAAAAAATTGTTGTAGGTCAACGTGGAACGCATTTCTGTCCGGTTTGTCAGAAGGTTAAATAAATGATGTACATTTTAGGCTTAACTGGAGGAATCGCAAGCGGAAAATCGACTGTTAGTGCGTTTTTGAAGAAAAAAGGTGCTTTTGTGATTGATGGTGATATTATCGCTAGGCAAGTTGTTGAACCTGGAAAGATAGGTTTAAGGAAACTGAAAGAGGCCTTTGGAACTAAAATCATCAAGAAAGATGGTACATTGAATAGAGCTCGTCTAGGTAAGATTGTTTTTGCAGATAAAAAACAGCTGAAGAGATTAAATGAAATAACTGGTCCACTCATTAGACAAAGAGTTGAAGAGCAAATTGAAGAGGCAAGACAGTTAAAAATAAGATTGCTTGTTTTGGAGATCCCTCTTCTTTTTGAAGGACATTATGAAAAATATTGCGATAGTGTTATGACAGTTTCGATCCCTCATGAAGTTCAATTAGAGCGTTTGATGAAACGAAACAACTTGAAGAAGGGTGAGGCTCAAAAAAGAATTAAGACACAAATGAGCCAAGATGAACGAAATAGACGTGCAGATATTGTCATTGATAATTCTAAACAAGTTGAAGAAACCTTAACGCAAGTGATAGAATGGCTTATAATGAATAAGTTTGCATAGCACAAGAAAGAAATAATTCTTTTTAATGAGGTGAAGGATATGAGATGTCCCCATTGCCATCATAATGGTTCACGTGTTGTCGACAGCAGACCAGCGGACGACGGTCACGTAATTAGACGCCGCCGTGAGTGTGAAGCTTGTGGATTTAGATTCACAACTTTTGAAAGAGTTGAAGCCACACCGCTATTGGTTATCAAAAAAAATGGTACACGTGAAGAATTTAATCGGGAAAAAATACTTCGTGGGGTGATTAGGTCGGCGGAAAAAAGGCCGGTCGGGATGGACGAAATCACACGGATTGTTGATGAAGTTGAAAATAAAGTACGTTCTCTTGGCGAAAATGAAGTTTCTAGTCAATTAGTTGGCGAGTATGTAATGGGTTTGCTGGCAGATGTTGACGAAATATCATATATTCGTTTTGCAAGTGTTTATCGTCAGTTTAAGGATATGAGTGTTTTCTTAAAGGAACTGCAGGAAATGATGGCACGTGATAAAAAAAGCAAAAATAACGAGGATAGTAAGGAACGAACAGCAGATGACAAGAAGAAGTAAAGGATGTGTTTGTCATGGACGCAGGTTGGCAGGAGCTGTCTCCTAAAGATGGCTATCTAGTTGTTTCAAATGATGTAATATTTGATAGTGATATGGATGTTATATTGCGCCTTTACCAACCGTTGATGGGTGTAACTGCATTTGGACTGTACTCATTGTTTCGCACACAAATTGAAATGAAACCGCAACTTTCTGTTCGAAAAATGCACACTAAATTGTTTGATCTGTTAGGGATTGGTTTACGATCTTTTTTTGAGGCGCGTTGCAAACTCGAAGCTTTGGGGCTGTTGCGAACGTTTGAAAGAAAAGATGAACTTGGAAAGATGGACCTATATGTTATCCAAGTACCCCAGAAACCAGCTGCCTTTTTTAAGGATGATTTATTGCGTGCTCTGCTTTTAGAAACAGTTGGGGAAGATTGTTTTAATGAATTACAATCGCTTTTTATCCCTAAAAAATTTGTGGATAGCAAGGCACATGAAACAACAAAACATTTTCTGGATGTTTTTTCACTACAGACACAAGCTTTATACAATGCTGCTAATGCTGCGCAAGAGCGTCCGGAAGAAGTTTCCAAGGGAATTGTTTTGGATGAAGACAATAGCCAATTTGACATGGATTTTTTGCAGAAAATGCTAGTTAAATCTTTTGTTGATGCTGAACAGGTTATAAAGCAAAAAGAAAAAGTTATGGTGGCGCATGCGGTTTATGGACTTGATGAACTTGAAGTAATGCAACTTTTAGAAGAGGCAGCTAATGTGCAGACGAATGAGGTTGATTTTAGAGTTTTTATGTCACTACTGCACAAAAAATATAGTGAACGAGAATCTTTACGAACAAATTCATCTAAAGTTAACACGGATGTTCCCACTGTGAATGTAGTTTCTGAAAAAAATAGTGATTTGAATAGATCAGATCGAGCATTATTGAATGCATGTCATGCTTATGCTCCTGCGGAATTTTTGCAGGTTCTGAAATCTGAAAAGGGAACTTTTGTTACGACTGCGGAAAGAAACACACTTGAATGGGTATCAGCAAAACAATTATTTAATAATGCAGTTATCAATATTTTAATTCATTACATGATAGTTGATCGTGGAATGTCCGTCTTGAACCGAGCTTTTTTTGAAGCAGTCATTGCAGATTGGGCTCAGAAAAAAATTAAAGATCCCAAGGAAGCAATGAAGCAAGTTCGAACATTCAGTTCACAAAAAAAGCAAAATAATTATTCATCTGCAGGCTACTCAAAGCAAAACAGGCGTTCTAAGGTCATTCAAAAAGAGAAATTGCCTGATTGGGCGCAGGATGGGTACAAACCTAAGACTGTTTCAACTGTAAGTGAGGCAGAGCGAAAAAAAATTAAGGAAAAGCTAAGCCGTTTTCGCAAAAAAAAGTAAAATTGGTGCTGGGGAGATGACGAAATGAAAGATGTTGGTGAACAATTAGCTGAACAGTTAAAAAAACGTAATTGGACTAAAAACTATCAACAATTGATTCGCGATGCATTTGAAGATAAAGAAGTCAGAGCCTTCATTCGGAATAATCAAACTGAACTCACACAGGAAGATATTGCAAAGAGCGCTAGTAAAGTATATGAATTCGTCAGTGTAAAAAATAAAATAAAGCGTGGAGAAGAAACGCTTGCACCTGGGTATGATCCGCAATTGACTCTCAACAACCATCTAATAGATGTCACCTATGTTCCTAGCGAAGCGCTGATGGTACAAAAAAAACGACAAGCCGTTCATAACCGTGTTCGTTCAATCAATATGCCTAAAAATATCCGCGATGCAGAGTTAGCTGATTATGATCTTGAAGGGCGTGAGCTAGCCGCTGAAGCTGCTGGTCGTTTCATTGAAGAATATACGAGTTCTCCTAAAAAATTTCACCGTGCAATGTACCTGCAAGGGAGTTTTGGAGTAGGAAAAACTTATCTTTTGGGTGCAATCGCGAATGGTTTAGCTGAAGAAGGAGTGGCTTCTACTCTGCTGCATTTCCCTAGTTTTGCCGTTGAAATGAAGAATTCAATTGGAAATAACGGAACAATGAAAATGGTTGACGAGGTCAAAAGAACACCAGTTTTGATGTTAGATGACATTGGTGCTGATCAACTGTCAAGTTGGATCAGGGATGATATTTTAGGAGTTATCCTTCAGTATCGGATGCAAGAAGAGCTGCCAACTTTTTTTAGTTCTAATTTAGATATGGTTCAGCTTGAAAAGCAATACTTGACAACGAACAATCGGGGCGAAGCAGAACCACTCAAAGCAAAACGCATTATGGAACGAATCAGATTTTTAGCTGAGGAATTCAGAATTGTTGGTCGAAATCGTCGTCAATTTAAAAAATAATTTTGACTTGAACGTCAAGCTTATTAGTGGTTTAATATTAGGTAGTTGATGTAGAAGATAAACGGTTTATGAATTCAGGGATGGGTGGTCTTGACTGAAAACCACCCGAGCGGTAAGCTTACCACTTCTATTTTTTATCTGATGAAAATTCAGGTCGGACTGCGTCCGTTAGCAACGTATTTGAGGAGATTGCGAGCTTACTGTAATCTTGAATTTGGGTGGAACCGCGTTAAAAACGTCCCTAATATGCGTGAGGCATATTAGAGGCGTTTTTATTATCTTATTAAATTTGGAGGAATGAATTGTGGTAAAAATTAAAGTTACATTTCCAGATGGAGCAATCAAAGAATTTGACAAAGGAATTACGACTGAGGCAATTGCTAAAACTATCAGTACGAGTCTTGC
This sequence comes from Liquorilactobacillus uvarum DSM 19971, assembly GCF_001434935.1. Taxonomy (GTDB): domain Bacteria; phylum Bacillota; class Bacilli; order Lactobacillales; family Lactobacillaceae; genus Liquorilactobacillus; species Liquorilactobacillus uvarum. The sequence continues at coordinate 46,448 of NZ_AZEG01000003.1, forward strand.
AAAAAAGGCTGTTGCAGGAAATTTTAATGATCAGTTGATTGATTATCAGCAAGGTTTGGTTGAAGATGGGACACTAAAAATTATTACTAAAGATTCTCCAGAAGGACTACAGGTTTTGTGGCAAACGGGTGCTATTCTATTAGCGAGTGCATTATCTGAATTGTATCCTAAAATGCATTTTGGCGAAGGAAAAACAACAGAACATGGTTTTTACTTTGATACAGATAATGTTGATGGTCAGGTAGCTGAAACAGAATTTGAAAAAATTTCACAAAAAATGAAAGAATTTGTGAAAGCAAATATGACAATTGAATATAAGGTTCTTAGTGAGCAGGAAGCTCTGAAGGCAATTGATGGCGATCCTTATCGCATGGAGTTGGTTAAAAAAATAGCGGCGGAAAATAATGGTCAGGTAGCCGTACATGTACTTGGAAACTTTGTTGATGTTTCAAGTGGTGCAAAATTAGCTGCCACAAAAGGGGTTAAGATCTTTCAATTACTTTCCGTTGCTGGTGCTTATTGGAAAGGTGTTTCAAGCAATCCAATGCTTCAGCGTGTTTACGGTACTTCTTTCTTCAAGCAAAAGGACTTGGAAGCAGAATTGAAACGTCGTCAAGAAGCACGTGAACGTGATCACCGTGTTATTGGCAATGATTTGGATTTGTTTTTTGTTGATCCTAAGGTCGGTGCTGGCCTGCCTTACTGGATGCCCAAGGGAGCTACGATCAGAAGAACAATTGAGCGATATATTATCGACAAGGAGGTTTCACGCGGATATGAACATGTCTACACACCGATTCTTGCAAATCTAGATTTATATAAGCAGTCTGGACATTGGGATCATTATCGTGAGGATATGTTTCCACCAATGGACATGGGGGATGGGGAAATGCTTGAATTACGCCCGATGAATTGTCCATCACATATTCAGATATATAATCGGCATATCCGATCATATCGTGATCTTCCACTTCGAATTGCAGAATTAGGTATGATGCATCGTTATGAAAAATCTGGTGCTTTGACAGGATTGTCTCGTGTGCGTGAAATGACTTTAAATGATGGACACACTTTTGTTACACCAGACCAAATTGAAGAGGAATTCAAACAAACGCTTCAATTGATGGTCTCAGTGTACAGTGATTTTGATATCACTGATTATCGTTTCAGGCTTAGCTATCGTGATCCAAAGAATACTCATAAGTATTTTGATGATGATGAAATGTGGGAAAAGTCCCAAAAAATGTTGAAAGCTGCAATGGATGATCTTGGACTAGATTACTATGAAGCTGAAGGAGAAGCTGCTTTCTATGGTCCTAAGTTGGATGTTCAGACCAAAACTGCACTTGGCGGAGAAGAAACTCTTTCAACTATTCAATTAGATTTCTTATTGCCTGAAAAATTTGATTTACATTATATTGGTGCTGATGGAGAAGAGCATCGACCAGTTATGATTCATCGGGGGATTGTCTCAACGATGGAACGCTTTACAGCGTACTTAACAGAAATGTACAAAGGTGCATTTCCAACTTGGTTGGCTCCGCAGCAAGTTACAGTTATTCCTGTCAAGAATGATCTGCATTTGGGCTATTGCGAACAGTTACGTGATCGTCTAGTTGCAAATGGTGTCAGAGTTAACATTGATGAGAGAAATGAAAAGATGGGTTATAAAGTAAGGCAAGCACAAGTTAACAAAATTCCTTATATTTTGGTAGTTGGCGATAAAGAAGTAGCCGAAAAGGGCGTTTCTGTTCGCCGTTATGGGCAAGATAATAGTAAGGAAGTAAAGATCGAGGACTTTGTGAATGAAATTCTTGCTGATATATCAAGCTATAGCCGGGAAGTAAAATAAAATTTAAATGAATAGTTTTGAATTATAAACTTGACTTTGTGTAACCTTTGGTGGTAATATAATAAAAGTTGAGAAAAAAGCAGAAGCACCCGCTTCTCGCCTTGCGAACATTTTAGTTCCCGGGCACTTATATAATAGGTTTCGGATTGAACGAAGTGAAGAAAGCGGGAGGCTTAGCAATAAGTTTCCCGTTTTTTCTGCATTTTCTCTGATTATATTTGGAGGTGAAACACCATAGCAGTTGATAAAATGGTAAATGAAGGTATTCGAGCACGTGAAGTGCGTCTGATTGCTAGTGATGGCTCTCAGCTTGGTGTTAAGTCCAAGCAGGAAGCTTTGCGCTTAGCTGAACAGTCAAATTTGGATCTAGTTTTAGTTGCACCGAAAGCAAAACCGCCAGTTGCCAGAGTCATGGATTATGGGAAATATCGTTTCGAGTTGCAGAAAAAGCAGCGCGAAGCAAGAAAGAAACAAAAAGTCATTAATGTTAAAGAAGTTCGGTTAAGTCCAACAATTGATACTAATGATTTCAATACTAAAATGAAAAATGCACGTAAGTTTCTTTCTAAAGGGGACAAGGTTAAGGTATCTATTCGATTTAAGGGTCGTGCAATCACGCATAAAGAGATTGGTTACGATGTTTTAAATCGGTTCTCAAAAGCAACTAATGATATTGCAACGGTTGAATCAAGAGCTAAAATGGATGGTCGTAGCATGTTTTTAATGTTAGCGCCTAAAGCTGAAAAATAGGCTTTATAACATAGGAGGAAGAAAGTATTATGCCAAAACAAAAAACACATCGCGCTTCAGTAAAACGTTTCAAAAGAACAGGAAATGGTGGTTTAAAGCGTTCAAATGCTTTTACTAGTCATCGTTTCCACGGAAAAACGAAGAAACAACGTCGCCAATTGCGTAAAGCATCGATGGTGTCTTCTTCTGATATGAAACGAATCAAACAAATGCTTTCACAAGTTAAGTAATCAATGCATTTTTCGTTTTTTATTGTTTAACAAATTAAAATAAGATCACGTATGTGACCAGTAATATATCTTGTAAAAGAGATATGTGTTCTAAGGGCAAATTCGTTTATTGCGAATAATATTTCAATTGATACCCTTAGACTAACTTAAGGAGGAATTTTCATGCCACGTGTTAAAGGTGGAACAGTTACACGCCAACGTCGTAAAAAAATGATCAAATTAGCAAAGGGATATCGTGGATCAAAGCATATCCAATTTAAAGTTGCTAAGCAACAAGTTATGAAATCTTACCAATATGCATTTCGTGATCGTCGTAAGACTAAGACTAATTTCCGTAAATTATGGATTGCTCGTATCAATGCTGCTGCCCGCAACAATGATATCAGTTATAGCAAGTTGATGCATGGTTTGAAACTAGCAGAAGTTGAAGTAAATCGTAAAATGCTAGCAGACTTGGCTATTAATGACAGTGCTGCTTTCACTTCTATTGTTGAAGAAGCAAAGAAAGCTTTAGCTAAATAATCAACGTAAGCAAGAAGAGAGAGTCTAGGACAAATTTGTTCTAGACTTTTGTTATATCTAGGTAATTTTGTTGTATAAACAGTAGCAATTATAATTTTTGCGTAACTTGATGAAAGTAGCATATAATAAATAAGTTAAGAAAAAGTAGGAGTGTGTTATATGTTTACACGTTTCAAGCCAACCTGGATGCTTGAATCAATTTATGATTTGACACCAGGTGATTTAAGAAAGAATGGAATCAAGGTCATTTTAACAGATTTAGACAACACTCTGATTGCATGGAATAATCCTGGCGGAACGCCTGAATTAAAAAAATGGTTAGAGATAATGCAGGCAGAGTCAATTCCAGTGATTGTCGTGTCTAATAATAGTAAGAAACGCGTTGCTAAGGCTGTATCACCGCTAAAACTTGCTTTTGTTTCACGAGCATTAAAACCCTTTTCACGTGGAATAAATGAAGCAAAACAAAAATTCAAACTAAAAAATAGTGAATTAGTTTTAGTAGGCGATCAACTCATGACAGATGTTGCTGCTGCTAACTCAGCTGGGATCAAAAGTATCCTAGTTAAACCAATTATTGAAACAGACGCATGGAATACTAAAATAAATCGTTTTTTTGAAAAAATGATAAAAAAAAGTTTAATAAAAAATAATGTTATTTCATCAACATGGGGGCATTCATTAGATGACTAAAGAGAACGAAGAACTGTATTGTATTGGTTGTGGGGCATTGATTCAGAGCTCCAATCCTGAAGGAGTTGGATATGTTCCGGCTTCGGCAGTTCAAAAAAGGGATGAAGATGAAGATCTGTATTGTAGACGCTGTTTTAGACTGCGGCATTATAATGAAGTGTCCGATGTGGCATTAACAGACGATGATTTTTTAAAAATCCTGACACAAATTGGTGAAACAGATTCGTTAATAGTTAATGTTGTTGATATTTTTGATTTTAGTGGATCGATTATACCGGGGCTTCAACGTTTTGTAGGTGATAATCCCATTTTAATTGTTGGTAATAAAGAGGATCTGTTACCAAAGTCTCTAAAAAGATCCAAGTTGCGGGATTGGATTAGGCAAAATGCCAACATGCAAGGTCTTCGACCAATTGATGTTGCATTGGTAAGTGCCAAAAAAAATCACATGATAGATTCTTTATTAAGATTGATTGACAAGCACCGAAATGGTCGTGATGTTTATGTGGTAGGTGTTACCAATGTTGGAAAGTCAACACTTATCAACCAGGTTATCAAGCAAAAAACTGGAATTGACGAGTTGATTACAACTTCTCGTTTTCCTGGAACAACGCTTGATAAGATCGAGATCCCTCTAGATGATGAACATTCTCTAATTGATACTCCTGGAGTCATTCATCAGCAGCAAATGGCGCATTTTCTTTCAGGCAAAGAGCTGAATATTGCTGTACCACAAAAAGAAATCAAACCTAAAGTTTATCAACTGGGATCAGGACAGACACTTTTCCTAGGCGCTTTAGCTCGTTTTGACTATTTGGGCGGAGAAAAAAAGGGTGTCGTGGTATATGTTGATAATAATTTGATGATCCATCGAACGAAAACAAGTAATGCTGACACTTTTTATGAAAAACATGCCGGTGAATTATTGCAGCCGCCGATTGCTGAAAATATTGAGAAATTACCCAAACTTGTCCGTTTCGAATTTAAAGCAACTCAAAAAAGTGATCTTGTTTTTTCAGGATTAGGCTGGATAACTGTTAATGCGGATACGATTATTGCAGGATGGGCACCCCAAGGAGTTGCAGTTACGTTACGAAGAGCAATGATTTAAATTATGGAGGAAATCATGTCATTAACTGGTAAACAAAAACGTTTTTTAAGAACTCAGGCTCATTCAATGAAGCCTCTTTTTCAAATTGGAAAAGTAGGCTTGAATACTGTTTGGATTAAAGAAGTCAAAAATGCTTTGAACAAGCGCGAATTAATAAAGATCAATCTTTTACAGAATGCTCCATCAGATACTAGTGAAGTACGTGAGTATCTAGAAACAAAAACAGATTTTCAAGTTGTTCAAGAAATAGGACATATTTTGGTTCTTTACCGGCAGGCAGACAGCGAAAAAAATCGCGATATCTCAATTAAGCTAAAGGAATTATAAGCAAATGCGGAGGTGTGAAAAGTGACTGTGCAAACGGTGAAAGACCCGCAAGTCTTGACCATGTCAAAAACTGATTTTAATGAAAATAAAAAAAGAATTGGGATTCTGGGGGGAACCTTCAATCCACCTCACATGGGACATTTAATTATTGCAGAGCAGGTTGCCGATCAGCTGGGTTTGGAACGTATACTTTTTATGCCAGATGCTAAACCGCCTCATGTGGATCATAAGGGTTCGATTGATGCAATTGAGCGTGAGCGGATGGTTGCATTAAGTATAGAGGGAAATGCTCTTTTTCAGATGGAAGAATGCGAACTAGAGCGTGGAGGAATAAGCTATACTTATGATAGTGTTAAATTTTTAAAAAAATGTCACCCAGATTACGAATTATATTTTATCATTGGCGGAGATATGGTTGCTTATCTGCCTAAGTGGCATAAAATTGACCAATTGGTTAAAATGGTACATTTTGTGGGGGTTGCCCGGGAAGGTTATCCCCAGAATAGCCCATATCCAATTACATGGGTTGATATCCCTTTGATCAACATCAGTTCAACTTTAATTCGGCAAAAATTAAGTCAGCATTGCTCAATCAAATATCTGGTACCTGCTGCTGTTGAGAAATACATTTACGAAAGGGGACTTTACGGTGTTTGATTTGAAGTATCGCAAAGATTATTTTGCTGGAAGCAGAGATGAGCTGTGTGCTAAAATTCAGCAGAGTGTAAGTACAAAACGCTATCAGCACATTTTAGGAGTTGAACAGGCAGCTGTTCAACTTGCACAAGAAAATAATGTTGATGTTGAAAAGGCGAGTATTTCAGGTTTAGTTCATGATTATGCTAAAGAACGAAGTACTGAGGAATTCAAAAGAGTAATTGAAAAAAAGCATTTAGATCCCGATTTACTGAAATGGAATAATTTTATATGGCACGGAGTCGTAGGTGCTGAGATTATTGCAGATGAACTTAAGATAGATGATGAAGAGATATTGAATGCTGTCAGACGTCACACAGTTGGTTCTGCAGTAATGACTCAATTAGATAAAGTAGTTTATGTTGCTGATTTTATTGAGAAGGGACGTGTATTTCCTGATGTAGATGTTGCACGTACGATTGCGTTTAACAATCTGGATCAGGCAGTTGCTTTTGAAACTAAACATACCCTGCAATATTTGTTGGCTGCAAACAAGACGATTTATCCTGTAGCTATTGAAACTTATAATCGCTGGGTAGTCGCAGTAAATTAAGGAGAATTAGATGAATAGCAAAGATATTTTAAAGGTAGTTGTTGAAGCAGCAGATAGTAAAATGGCTGAAGATGTTGTTGCACTTGATGTTCAAAAGATAAGTTATGTGGCCGATTATTTTGTGATTATGCAGGCCGATTCAGAACGTCAGGTAAAAGCAATTGCCGATACGATTGAAGAAAAAGCCGAGGAAAATGGAGTTACGATTAAGCAAATTGAAGGAAAAAATAGTGGGACATGGATATTGATAGACCTGTCCGATGTTATTGTACATGTTTTTAAAACAGAAACACGGCATTTTTACAATTTAGAGAAGCTTTGGTCAGAAGCACCGCTTGTTAACCTCACTGATTGGATAACGGATTAAGATGATTTATACAACTTTTGCCCAATTATATGATGATTTAATGGAACCAGAAATATACACACGCTGGTGTTCGTTAGTTGAAGAACAGGTTCCAATGATTTCGTCAGCTCAAATTCTTGATCTTGCATGTGGAACAGGAAGATTGGCTGTTTTATTTGCCAAAAAAGGCTACAATATTGCAGGTGCAGATTTGTCCACTGATATGCTGGCTTTGGCTGAAAAACGTGCAAGAGACGAAAAAGTTAAAGTTCCTTTGATTGAAACTGATATGCTCGATTTGAGTGAACTAGCAAAATTCGATGTTATCACTTGCTGTTTGGATTCTTTGTGTTATTTGGAGAATGAAGACGATATGCTGAAAGTTTTTAGTCAAGTGTATGAGCATTTGCAAAAGGGAGGGGACTTTATCTTTGATGTAATCTCTCCTTATCAGACAGATGTCGTTTATCCTGGTTATATGTACAATTATACAGACAATGAACAGGCCTTTATATGGCAGTCCTATAGTGGGGGAAAACCACATAGTGTCACTCATATTCTAAATTTTTTTGTGTATGATAAACAAAATAACGAATATGCACGCTTAAGTGAAACACATTATGAACGGACGTACACACTATCCAAATATTTGAAATTGTTGGATGCCGCAGGGTTTGAAAACGTAGAAAAATTTGGTGATTTTGGGAGCGCTGAGCTTTCTGAAACAACGGATAGATGGTTCTTTGTTTGCCATAAAGCATAGGGAGCGAAATGTAGTGACAGTAATTGGAATAATTGCCGAATATAATCCTTTTCACAATGGACATCTCTATCAGATTAAGCAAGTGCGTGCTCAATTTTCTGATGCTACGATCATTGTTGCTATGAGTGGAAACTTCTTGGAACGAGGGGAGCCGGCATGTGTTGATAAGTGGACACGTGCAAAGCAAGCTTTGTCAGCTAGTGTTGATCTAATTGTGGAATTACCGCTTGTTTTTTGTGTTCAGCCAGCCGATCGATTTGCGCTGGGAGCGATAAAAATTTTGAAGGAATTAGGTGTTCAGAAATTATTCTTCGGTGCAGAACATGCCACTTACAATTTTGATTTGATGGCGAAAAAAACATTGGATGTTCATGGAGATTTTGCTAAATATAATGAGTCTTTTGCAGCCGCATATCAGCGAGCAGTTCGTGAAAAATTAGGATATAGCGTTGACCAGCCCAATGATCTTTTGGGACTAGCATATGCAAAAGCAAATAGAAAATTAGGTTCTCCGTTTCAGCTGATGCCAATTCAGCGAGTGGTAGCTGGACATCATGATCTTTTTTTAAAGGAAAAAAAGCATATTGCTAGTGCATCCGCAATTAGAAAGCAACTTGAAATGCAAAGCAAGAAAGAAATAAAAAAATATGTTCCTGTTGTAACCTATGCTACTTTGGCTAATGAGAGAATAATTTCTTGGAAGAATTTTTGGCCGTTGTTACAATATCAAATCAAGACAAGCAGTTTAAAGAAAATAGGGCAACTATATGATGTTTCAGAGGGACTTGAATATCGAGTAAAGCAGCAGATGGAGCGACTTCCTGAAAATGCAAAATTTGATGATTGGATCAAAGCGGTTAAATCAAAACGCTATACTTATACTCGTTTATCGCGCTTAGCAGTAATTATACTCATACAGGTCACTCCTGAGGAAGTCAAACAGGTTGATGAGCATCCTTATATCAGACTGTTGGGCTTTAGTGGTAAAGGACGACTTCATTTGAATAAAATAAAAAAGAACTGCAGTTATCCCATAATAACAAAGGTTGATAAAAATAATAAGGAAGGTCTTATGCGAGTTGATTATCGTGCAGGGACTGTATATTCCTTAATAAATGGTATGACGCAAGATTTGAGACAAGTTCCACTGCGTTTTGAATAAGCAGCTGTCAAGGAATAAACGTTGACATTGGTTTGCGAGACAGGTATAATTACGGTTGTTGTATTAGGAGGAGATTTGTATGAAGTGGTCTCTGAGTGAGTTGAGTCAAAAGGGAGCAAAGCCTCTCCATATTGATACAATGGTTGATGTTACAGCATCGATTAAAGAGCGAAACAAGGATATTCTTGCTATTTCACCGGCACATGTCCACGGTCTGTTTTCGATGGATAGCTTGGGTTTGTTGGGGTATTTGGAGGTAACGGTTAGCGTGACGGTGCCTTCAACGAGATCGTTAAAACCGGTCAAGATACCGCTTAAATTTAATACTAGTGAATATTATATCAGCCATTATGAGTCTAATATGGAACGATTTGATGATAATGATGTTGTGATTATTTTAGATAATGACGTTATTGACTTGGGTCAAATCGTGGAGGATAACATTTTGCTACATATTCCGATGAAGATTCTAACTGAGGATGAGAAACAGCATGCGGCAGATTTGCGCGGTTCCGATTGGAACCTATCAGAGGAAGACAGTCAACGTAATGATGGCGATGGTGTTGACCCCCGGATGGCAAAATTAAAGGATTTTTTTAAAACTGATAAATGAGTCAGCGGATGGTTGCAAATTTAGCGAATACAAAGTACAATTCTTCTTGTTGAATAATTTATAATTAATTTAAAGGAGGTGGCTGTCAATGGCAGTACCAGCACGTAAAACTTCAAAGACACGTAAAAGATTACGCCGTACACATTACAAGCTACAGGTGCCAGGAATGAGCGCTTGCCCAAATTGTGGTGAGTTAAGAAAATCACATCATGTATGTTCAAGTTGTGGTTACTATGGTGACAAAGAAGTCGTTAAAATTTCAAAGTAAGACGAACTTCGATTACAATGAAATAGTAGCATTCCAGACTTATATGTCGTGGAATGTTTTTTTTTACCATAAATATGTGCTTAGTGAGTTTTTAATGTTTTAGTGGAGACTAAGGCAAAAATTGTGGTAGAATTTATCAAGGCAAGGAGGCAACAATGATGAAAGTGCACAATGTTGAACTGACAATAAGTGCAGTTAGACCAGAACAATATCCTGATGAAGGTTTCCCAGAAATTGCCTTGGTCGGCCGCTCTAATGTCGGAAAGTCATCGCTAATCAATACCTTAATTGAGCGTAAAAGCTATGCGCGAACATCTGGTCAACCTGGAAAAACGCAAACACTCAATTTTTATAATGTTGAATCAAAATTGTTTTTGGTTGATGTTCCGGGGTATGGGTACGCCAAAGTTTCAAAAAAAGAGCGTGATAAATGGGGCCGAATGATTGAAACGTATTTAACAAAGCGTCCCAGTCTTAAGGGTGTAATCTCACTGATTGATGCTCGACACGATCCTACTGAATTAGACATCCAAATGCTGGATTTTTTACACTACTACCAGTTGCCTGTTTTGACTGTTGGTACAAAAATAGACAAGGTTCCACGTTCAAAATGGAATAAAGTGACGAGTAGTACATTGAAAAAAATAAGTTTTTTGAACGAAGACAATTTTACATTGTTTTCTGCTACTGACAAGACTGGAAAAGATTCAGTTTGGGCTTGGATTGAAAAGATGACAGGGCAAAATTGAAAGGGTGACAGTGATGGAATTTGATGATTATCAAAAGGCTGCTAAAAGAACACTATATGGTAATGAACAGGTTCTAACGAACTGCGCGTTGGGACTGGCGGGGGAAAGCGGACAGTTAATTGATTTGATTAAAAACTACACTTTTAAAGGACAAGATTTAGATCGTTCAGAGATGGTACATGAAATAGGAGATGTGCTTTGGTATCTATCTCAGATTGCAGCATGGGCGGATATACCCTTTGATGAAGTCGCTGAAGATAACATTAGAACACTGAATAAACGTTACCCACACGGCTTTTCGCAAGGCAAGTAAAGAAGCTGGGGTTTAGGCTACATATAGCAAACAATATTATTGAATGTTAGAAATAATTAATAAAAGAATCTCAAGCGGGTTATAAGCCTTGCTTGAGATTCTTTTATTACAACAAAATTATTACTAATTCTGTGTCTAATTACTTTTTCTTCTGTTCTTTCTTTGCATTCTCGCTATCTTTTGATTTTTTCTTTGGAGGTTCAATAGGATCAACTGCAAGTTTTTCAAATAATTTGTCTAACTGATTTTGACGATTTATTGTAAGTCCCATAGTGGTAAATCACTCCCTTATCGGTAATGTATAGTTCTGTTTAGATACTTTCAAGGTTAACAGTTTTTGAAATATATTTCAATAAATTAAATTGATGCATAAAAAGTTAGTATTATCATTTTTTTGAATAAAAAATACCTATTTGAGGATTTTATTGCATAATAATTCTCAGTGAGGTATACTTTTTCCTGGTGATATCTAGCATTATTCAAGAAGGAGAACGACTGCATGAAGAAAAACAAGTTTTTTTTATTTATAATTATTTTTTTATTAGCACTTATTATACCTTTTACACACGTGAAAGCTGCAAGTGATAATTATCTACAGAAAGTAAAAGACAAAGGTACATTGGTTGTGGGGACGAGTGCCGATTATCCACCGTACGAGTTTACTTCAAAAGAGAATGGTAAAACAAAATATGTTGGATTGGATGTCTCAATTGCAGAAAAATTTGCTAAAGATATCGGTGTCAAATTAAAAATTAGGAACATGAATTTTGATTCACTTTTAGTTGCATTAGAAACACACAAAGTCGATATGGTGATTGCAGGTATGAATCCTACACCTGAAAGGAAAACAAGTGTTGATTTTTCTAAAATTTACTATACTGGAAATCAATACATGCTCATCAACAAAAGCGATGCTGCACGTTTTAAAAAGATTGAAGATTTTAAAGGGAAAACGATTGGTGCACAGACAGGTTCGCTGCAATATTCACTAGTTAAGCAGCAAATGAAGGGCAATGATGTTAAAGGACTGGCCAAGCTAAATGATTTAGTAATAGCTCTTCAATCTCATAAGGTAAACGGTGTTGCAATGGAAGAGGCGACTGCTAAGGCGTTTGCTGAGAATAATCGAACTCTGAAAGTTATTAATCCAGGATTCGATATTGATGCTAGTCAGACAGGTTCAGCGATTGGGTTTCCAAAGGGTGCGGACAGCCTCGTGGAAGCAGCGAATAAAACGATTGATGAGATAAAAAAAGACAATCTAATCAACAAAGAGTACATTCCGGCTGCTGCTAAAAATATGACTACAAATAGCAAAAAAAATTCAATGATGAATTACTGGACGTACTTCGCTAAGGGGATCGAATATACGCTGATAATTACAGTAGTTTCAGTCTTCTTCGGTTTTGTGCTTGGAACACTGTTTGCACTCATGCGATTATCGCATAATAAATTGGTGCATGGTTTGGCAGTTTCGTACATTGAATTTGTTCGTGGAACACCTTTGATGGTCCAAGTTATGTTTGTTTATTTTGGAATTGGAGCGGTTATTCAATCATTGCCAGCTTTAGTTGCAGGGATTATAGCTGTTTCTTTGAACTCTGCTGCATATGTTGCCGAGGTTATTCGTTCAGGTATTGAATCCATTCCTTCTGGACAAACAGAAGCTTCAAGAAGTCTAGGAATGTCTCAAAAAGAAACATATCGTTACATTATTATTCCACAAGCTTTGAAAAATATCTGGCCAGCTTTAGGAAATGAATTTGTGACTTTGATTAAAGAAAGTTCTATTGTTTCGATTATCGGTGTGACCGACTTGATGTATCAAATGCAGTTAGTTCAATCTGCAACATATAAGGGTGTCATTCCAATTTTCATTGCAATGGTTATATATTTTCTGATGACATTTAGTTTGTCTAAAGTGTTAGGATATTTTGAAGGGAAGATGAAACATGCCTAATTTAATTGAAGTTCAAAATTTAGGAAAATCCTTTGGTGACAATGAGGTTCTTAAAAATATTAGCGAGAATGTTGAGAAGGGGCAGGTAATCTGTGTGATCGGGCCTTCAGGTTCTGGGAAAAGCACATTTTTGAGATGCTTGAACGTACTTGAGAAACCTTCTGTAGGAAAAGTTTTGTTTGAAGGCAATAGTTTAACGGGTATTGGTGAAAGAGAGCTGAATAATCTTCGCGAAAAAATGGGAATGGTTTTTCAGAGTTTTAATCTTTTCCCTAATATGAATGTTATTGAAAATATTAAATTGGCTCCTCTCAGAGTAAAGAAAATGGCTGATGCTGAAGCAACTCAGCAGGCAGAAAAACTTTTGGAGAGAGTTGGACTTGCAGATAAAGCCGAGCAGTATCCGCAAAGCCTTTCAGGTGGTCAGCAGCAACGTGTCGCGATTGCAAGAGCTCTAGCTATGAACCCAGAAGTTATGCTTTTTGATGAACCGACTTCAGCACTTGATCCAGAAATGGTGGGTGAAGTTTTGAAAGTTATGCAGGATCTAGCAGAATCTGGAATGACAATGGTTGTTGTTACACATGAAATGGGATTTGCTAAGAAGGTAGCAGATGAAATTTGGTTTATGGCAGATGGATGTATTCAAGAAAAGGGGACTCCAGAGACGTTTTTCAAAACACCTAAAACAGCAAGAGCCCAAGATTTCTTATCCAAAATTCTAAATTAGAATTTAAGGTTAGCGTATTAGTAAATATTATCTAGTTGAACACACAAATAGCATAAAAAAACAATGCTTTTATTTTTTAAAGTGTTGTTTTTTATTGCAAAATGCTTTTTCGTTCTATAAAGTTGAGAAAGGCTGTAATATAATATGAGAGTAATTACACAGTGAGGGGATGTTCTAAAATGGCAACGATGCATATTGAAAAGAAATTAAAGTTATTACCCGATCTGCCAGGTTGCTATGTGATGAAGGATATCAATAGTCAAATTATTTATGTCGGGAAAGCTAAAAATTTAAAAAACAGGGTACGTTCTTATTTTAAAAGTGTTCACGAGGGTAAAACAGCAAAATTGGTCGCTGAAATACGAGATTTTGAAACAATTATAACTTCAACTGACAAAGAGGCTTTTTTACTTGAAATAACACTTATTCAAAAACATAAACCTTATTATAATATCAAATTGAAACGTGGCACAGGTTATCCATATATAAAAATAACTAACGAAAAAGATCCAACGATAAAAATTGTCAGTCAAGTAAAAAAAGATGGTGGCTATTATTTTGGACCTTATCCGAATGTTTATGCTGCTGAAGAGACGATGCAACTCCTACAAAAGGTTTATCCACTTCGACGCTGCAATGGTTATCAAAAACGTCCTTGTTTGTATTATCATATGGGGCAATGCTTAGGAGCATGTTTTAAAGAAGTTTCACCTGAGGAATATAGCAATCAAATTAGAAAGATAAAATCTTTTCTAAACGGAAATGTTGGCAGAATCAAACAGACGTTAACTAACAAAATGAAACAAGCATCTGTTAGTTTGGATTTTGAAAGGGCAGCTGAGATTAGGGACCAAATCCATTACATTGAAATTACAGTTGAAAAACAACAAATTATTTCAAATGATAATACACCACGCGATTTGTTTAATTTTTACATGGATAAGGGCTGGATATCTATTCAAGTTTTTTTTATAAGACAAGCACGTCTGATAAAACGCGAAAAGAGAATATTTCCTTGCATTGATACTCCGGAAGCAGAATTGGAGTCGTTTATTCTACAATTTTATAATAGAAAAAATAATGTCATGCCTAAAGAAATTTTGGTTCCTGAAACTTTAAATAAAAATATTTTGGCTGATATTTTAAATAGACCTGTTCGAACACCTTACCGAGGTCAAAAAAAAGAGCTTCTGCATCTTGCCGAAAAGAATGCTCGTTTAATATTGGAAGAAAAGTTCAGGTTGCTTGAGCTTGATGATCGAAAAACAACTGGTGCTATGGATCAAATTATGAATGTCTTAGGACTTCCTAAGGGACATCGAGTTGAGGCTTTTGATCATTCGCACATTCAAGGAGCAGATATTGTTTCTGCAATGGTGTGTTTTATCGATGGTCGACCTGATAAAAGTGAGTACCGCAAGTACAAATTGCGGACGGTTGAGCATGCGGATGAAGCTGCAAGTACGCGTGAGGTTATCAGGAGGCGTTATACACGTTTGCTGAAAGAACATGTTCAGCTTCCAGATTTGATCTTGATGGATGGAGCTGAGATTCAAATTGAAGCTGCAAGAGATGTTCTTGAAAATGAATTAGGCCAAAAAATACCTGTAGCTGGTATGGTCAAAAATGAACATCACAAAACAGCTGATTTGATGAATGACGAGTTTATGAAAGTTCAGCTTGATCCAAAAAGTGAGGGCTTCTATTTGTTGCAAAGGATTCAAGATGAGGTTCACCGGTTTGTCATTACATTTCACCGCAAAACGCATTCCAAAAACTCTTTAGCTTCAAGATTAGATCTGATTCCAGGGGTTGGACCAAAATCGCGTATCAAATTGTTGCGCAAGTTCGGATCAATGAAAAAAATAGAGACGGCAACCGTAAATGATATTCAAGAGGCAGGAATTTCAAAAAAGGTGGCACAAACTATTAAAATTAGCCTTAAAAAAAGCCACTAGCTTGTTAAGTTAATGACTATTCAGCTCATTGGGCTGTATAGGTTCATAGTCAACGTCCCAAGGTTCTACATGGACGTCTGTATCTAGGACACCGAAGTTTCGGCGTAGCAAACTCTCAATTTTTTCGGTAATATGGTGGCTTTCACGGACAGACATCTGTGGATCAACCCAGATGATGATATCTACAAAAATATTTGCACCATATGAACGGCCTTGGATATTGTGAACCAATTCAACTCCGGGAATTTCTCTGACCGCATCTGTGTATTTGAGTAAAAGATCATCATCAAAACCATCAGACAGTGAAAAAGCACTATCAGAAAAAATATTGTAAGCAGTTTTTAAAATAGTAAGACCAATAAGCAGAGCTACGACACCATCCAACCAAGGCATTTTAAGATTGGCACCAACGATTGTAATAGATGTTGCAAAACTAGTCAAAGCATCATTACGAGTATCCTTTGCAATTGCAAGCAGTGAAGCAGAATTGATTTTTTTTGCGAGGTATGAATTATGCAAGTAAACACCGAACATAACACTGCCACTAAACAATCCAACGAATAAGGCGTAAATGTCAGGAACTTCTTTTTTACCAAACACAATATCGGTAACAGAAGAATAAAGCACGCTAAGCGCGACTAGTAGCATGATAAAGGAAGTTATTAACGTTGCTAGTGTTTCTGCACGCCAATGTCCATATTGATGATCTTCATCAGGAGGTCGTTGAGCTAAACGCAAACCAATCATAATTGCACATGACGAAAAAATATCTGTGACATTGCCGGACCCATCAGCCAGCAATACTTCTGAGTGGCTTATTTGACCTATTGTAATTTTCAGAAGCGACAATGTAATATAAGCAATGAGGCTTATGATTACACCTCTTTGAGCAATTTTTAAATTTTGATAGCGTTGTTGCATAGGCAAAAAGCTCCTTGATAATATTTTTGTTAGAGAAGATAAGAATGAAACTGTTTAAAATCAAAATAAAACATGTCTGAATAAGAACTGATGAAGTTCTACACAATTAATTATAGAATATTTTTTAATCAAAGCAAACACTAGCATGTTTGTTTGTGAAAAATAACTTAAAGTATTTTATTGTTAAATGTTTGAATTTTGACCGAGCAGGTGAAAACTGTTATAGTGATGCAAGGCGGTTTATGATTAATTGTCTAGAAATATGGAATCTTAA
The DNA here is from genome assembly GCF_001434935.1 of Liquorilactobacillus uvarum DSM 19971. GTDB lineage: Bacteria > Bacillota > Bacilli > Lactobacillales > Lactobacillaceae > Liquorilactobacillus > Liquorilactobacillus uvarum. Next base: position 63,239 of record NZ_AZEG01000003.1, read on the forward strand.
CTATGTTAATTAAAGAAATTGAAAATGATAATTTTTTATCAAGTCCCCCATCTAAAGAAAGGTGAGTTGTTTAATTGTTTGTAGATCAGGTGAAAATAAATGTTAAAGCCGGAGATGGTGGCGACGGAATGGTTGCTTTTAGAAGAGAAAAATATGTTCCAAATGGCGGACCCGCCGGTGGTGATGGTGGAAAAGGCGGCAGTATTATACTGAAGGTTGATGAAGGCCTGCATACTTTGATGGATTTCAGATATCATCGTCATTTTAAGGCTAAAAGTGGTGGAAAAGGTATGATAAAGGGAATGTACGGACGAGGTGCTGAAAATCTGTACGTTTTTGTACCGGAAGGCACGACTGTGATGGATTCTGAAACCGGAGAAGTCTTAGGTGATTTGTTGCACAACGGTGATGAATTAGTTGTTGCTCGTGGTGGTCGCGGTGGTCGTGGAAATATCCATTTTGCAAGCCCAAGAAATCCGGCTCCAGAAATTGCGGAGAATGGTGAACCTGGGATTGAACGTGTTTTAAAACTTGAATTAAAAGTACTTGCAGACGTTGGCCTAGTTGGCTTTCCCTCTGTTGGAAAATCGACTTTGCTTGCAGCTGTTACTAGTGCTAGACCTAAAATTGCGGAGTATCATTTCACAACTTTAGTCCCAAACTTAGGGATGGTACGCTTAGAGGATGGTCGTGATTTTGTGATGGCCGACCTGCCAGGATTGATTGAGGGCGCGTCTCAAGGTGTTGGTTTGGGAATTCAATTTTTGCGTCATGTTGAAAGAACAAGAGTTATCTTGCATGTAATTGATATGAGTGGTACAGATGGCAGGAATCCGTATACTGACTTTCTTAAAATAAGTCAGGAATTACTCAGTTATGATAGTACTCTGTTAGAAAGGCCGCAAATAATTGTTGCAAGTAAGATGGATCTGACAGACGCACAGGAAAATTTGAAAGAATTCAAAAAAGAAATGGAAAATGATCACACGTTGAAGGAAGCGCCAGAAATAATTGAAATTTCATCTATTACACATGTGGGCCTGAAAGAACTACTTCTTAAAACGGCGTCTCTCCTTGATAAAACACCCGCTTTTCCAACCTTGGCAGAACGGGAGCAACAAGAAGATAAAGTTGCTGAGTATGTTTATCAGGGAAGTGATGAAGAACCTTTCACAATTACACGAGAACCTGATGCAACATGGGTATTAAGTGGCGAAAAACTTGAAAAGTTATTCAAGATGACAAATCTTGATCATGATGAAAGTGTCATGCGTTTTGCACGTCAGCTTCGGGGAATGGGTGTAGATGATGCTCTGCGTCAAAAAGGTGCTAAACCAGGCGATCTTGTAAGAATTAATAAATTTACGTTTGAATTTATTGAATAATCATGGGATGATATCCAAATTGTTTTTAAACTTTGAGGTTGATTAAAGGATGGATAGGAAATTAAAAAAGCGCCGTTATATTAACGGTTTTGATGGTATTCGAACTATAGCTGTGATGGGGGTAATATTTTACCATTTAATGCCTTATAATATTCAAGGAGGCTATTTGGGTGTCCCCATTTTCTTTGTTTTGTCAGGTTACTTGATTACAGATTTATTGAATCAAGAATTACAACAAAATGGACGAATAGATATTTTAGCATTTTATAAGCGACGGGTGAAGAGGCTTTATCCAGGATTGGTAACAATGATTTTTGTGACAGTTGCTTATATCACGTTGTTTCAGAGGTCATTACTGACAAATATTCGTCAAATCATGATAACAAATTTTGTCTATGTTTATAATTGGTTTCAAGTTATTCATCGCGAATCTTATTTTGATAAGTTTGGTCCGCAATCGCCGTTTACGCATTTATGGTCTCTTTCAATTGAAGGCCAATTTTACTTATTTTGGCCTTTGCTCTTAACGTTTTTATGGGTTGTTATCCGGAAAAAACAACCTATTTTTGATGTTGTTTTTATCGGAGCGTTTCTCTCTGCACTTCTAATGGCTGTGCTTTATAAAGAAGGTCAAGATCCATCACGTGTTTATTATGGAACTGATACTCGAATGTTCTCTATTTTATTGGGTGCTGCGTTATCTATTTTGTGGCCAAGCACGTCGTTAAAGAAAAAAATTCCTAATGTAGCAAAACATACCTTGAATATCGCGGGGATTATCTCGCTAATATTGATTATATGGATGTTCTTTAATATGCCTGGTGAAAGTGCGTTGACCTATCATGGAGGAATGTTTTTCTTTTCGTTACTTTCAGCAATTTTTATAGCTGCCGTTGCTCATCCAGGTGCGGATATGGATGGTTTGATGACCAACCGTTTATTTTCTTGGTTAGGTAAGAGAAGCTATGGGATATACTTGTATCAGTACCCAGTAATGGTTTTTTATGAAGCACGTGTTACCAACATTGCGGGTCATCCTTGGTTAAATGCATTTATTGAAATTATAATCATAGTGGTTGTCAGTCATCTTTCGTATACGTATATTGAACGACCATTACAACATTTCAATTATGCATACACAAAAGATACGGTACTGGAATTTTTTAAAAAGAATTCACATTACGGCTGGAAGCGGCTTTGGGGTACAGGAGCGTTAGTGATTGTTTTCCTTGCGCTTTTAGGTGCAGTTCAGCAACCGGCTGCAAGCGCCGTTGAGGGTGATCAGAAGTTACAGGCTACTATTCAAAAAAACGAGCAGAAAGTTGCGGAAAATAATAAGAAAGATGCATCGGAAACAGGTAAGAAAAAGGGTTTGAAGCAGGGAGAAGAGAATTCTTCTAAGATCCGAAATAAAACTGAATATAAAGCTAGTGATGAAAGCAAACCCACAGTTCCGGGCGGTTTAAATGAAACAATGAAAAAGAAAGCTCAATCGTTGAATATCACGGCTGTAGGTGATTCAGTATTGGCTGATGGATCAGTAAAATTACAGGATCTTTTCCCGCAAATGTATATTGATGCGAAGGTTGGGCGTCAGATGCCAGATGCGATCGCGGTACTTCAAAGTTTGGCTAACAGTGGAAAGTTAGCGGATTCTGTCCTGTTAAGCATTGGAACGAATGGTCCTTTTTCAGATGATCAGCTGAAGTCAATTATGGACATTGTCGGCAGTAGAAGAAAAGTATACTGGATTAATACGCACGTTCCGACACGTCGTTGGCAGGATCAGGTTAACGGTTCACTGAGTATGGCCTCAAAGAAGTATCATAATTTAAAAGTTATTGATTGGTATACGTACAGTAAAAATCATTCAGACTGGTTCTATGATGACAATGTACACCCAAACGAATATGGGTTGAATTATTACAGTACTTATATTGCTAAAAGCATACTGGAATAAGGGCACCATTTTCCAATGTATATGTATGACTAATCTCCCGTGAGCAGAGTCGATAGATTTATTGTTACGAAAATTTTTGATAATTATCAGTGGTGGTCATTGTAAGCTAATCTTTCTTACCTCTAGTTTTAAGTGTTATAACTGTTAGGGGCAGAGTTATGAGCAAGCAATGGCTTTTTTATTGGTCAGTTTCCAAGTACAATGCTGTTTTTTACGCTATAGGTTTATGCAGCGTTATATTAACTACTAGTACTTTGTTTGGTTAGTGTTTTTTTATCAAGGAATAAAAAGAAATGCAATGTTAAGTTGCATCTGATTGATTTTCTTTTAACAATCTGCCAAGCAAAAATAATAATAGAAGCAGGAGTCGTCAAAGTAATAAGCAGAGTCCTATTTGCAAGTGAATCACGGATAGGGTTCCGCATGTCCTGAGACTTTTCTAAAAGGCTTTGCATCATACTACATAATATGAGCATTATCAAAGCTTTGACTTCTACACACTCTTTTTCTAATTCTTTACCAAGCTTTTTTATGAAAAAATAATTTGTGCTTGAGTCAGTCTGTAACCAAAGATCAAATGTGTCTGGTTTTCAGAAGCGACACTGACTGCCAAACGTTCATCTGAGAATGAAGAAAGCAATTTTTTTAACTGACCAAGTGTTAAAGGCTTGTCCGTGGTAGATGAGATAAGTACAATGTTTTGTGATGTTTTTTTAATTGAACTAATGGGAAGCAGTTTATTTTTTGACTCAAAGAAAGTGTTGAAATCACTTTTTAAATCTGCAAGTGAAAGTTTAAAATCTACCAGACGCATTTATTAATCTCCTTAATATATTTGTATACTGCCAGTTTATGATGATATTATAATATTCGGCGGGGATGTAAACAAGCCGATTGGAATTTTAGCTGGAAGTTAGCGTATAATTTTGGATAGGGTACAATCTTTGTTATGGATAGAGTTATGAAGTTGGTTGTACTAATCTGGTAATTTAATTAAAAAATAGTCATCATGGCTTTGCAGCATGCTATGACTAATAGATTGGAATATAGTATGGAATTAGAATTTTTAGGAACAGGCGCTGGATCTCCAGCAAAATCACGTAATGTAACCGGAATTGCGTTGAAATTACTCGAAGAGATCAATGAAGTTTGGCTTTTCGATGTTGGTGAAGGAACTCAGCATCAAATTTTAAGGACTACGATTCGTCCGCGTAAAATAAACCGAATTTTTATCACTCATCTGCATGGCGATCACATTTTTGGATTGCCTGGTTTTTTGAGCAGTCGATCTTTTCAAGGGGCTCAAAAAAATGAACCTCTGACAATATATGCCCCAAAAGGGGTGCAGGATTTTGTCCAGACAGCTATGCGCGTATCGCAAACCAAATTATCTTATAAAATAAACTTTGTTGTTTTGGACAAAGAAAAAAACATTTTCGAAGATGAACGGTTTAGAGTAATTGCTAAACATTTAGATCATCGTATTGAATGCTTTGGTTTTCGAATCGAAGAAAAAGATTATCCGGGAGAATTAATGGTTGCTAAACTACGGGCCGATAATGTTCCATCCGGCCCTTTATATGGACAGTTGAAAGCTGGGAAAACTATCACACTTCAGGATGGGCGTATTATTAAAGGTCAAGATTATTTGGGAGCTCCAAAAAAAGGACGCATCATAGCAATTTTGGGAGATACACGCCAGACTGATAATATTGCTTTACTGGCTCAGAATGCAGATGTTTTAGTGCATGAGAGTACTTTTGCTAAAGATGAGGCCCAACTTGCTTATAATTATTACCATTCTACATGTGTTCAAGCAGCTCAAGTTGCAAGCAGATGTAATGTTAAAAAACTTATTTTAACACATATATCTGCACGCTATGTTGGTCAAAAAGCACGCTTACTTGAAAAAGATGCAAAAATAATTTTTAAGAATACTAAATTGGCAAATGATTTTGATGTCTTTAAAATTCCCTTTTCGAAAAAATAGGAGGTTAGGCAAAATGCAGAATTATAAGTATTTGAAAGATTTACGGAATCGAATAGCAATTGTCACAGGTGCTTCCTCAGGTTTAGGTGAGCAGATTGCTTATCAATTGGCTAAAAGAGGAGCTATCGTGGTGGTGTGTGCCCGACGAATGGATCGTCTGGAAGTTGTTAGCCAAAGATGTCGAGAGTTGTCAGGCAGGCTTTCAACAGCTATGGAACTAGATGTTGCTCGGCCAGAACAGATTGAACAAGTGATAGAGCAGGTTGAAAATGAGTTAGGTCCAATAGATGTTTTAATTAATGATGCGGGATTCGGTTTAATGGAAAATGCACTTGATTTTAAAATGGATATCGCTGAAAAAATGTTCAGAGTAAATGTTTTGGGTTTGATGTATATGACAAAATATGCGGCATTGAAAATGTCGGTTCGAAAACGTGGAGCAATTGTCAATATTGCTTCTGTCGCTGGTAAAATAGCAACGCCTAAATCGGCTGTTTATTCTGCTACAAAAGCGGCAGTTTTAGGATATTCTAATGCTTTGCGCTTGGAATTAAAGCCATTAGGCATAAGCGTTTTGACTGTTAATCCGGGTCCTATAAAGACAGATTTTTTCAATATAGCTGACAAGAGTGGTCATTATTTAGAAAATGTTGGTTTGTTTGTCTTGGACCCTGAAGAGACGGCGGAAAAAGTAGTGAAAGCGATCGGAACTTCACGTCGTGAATTAAATTTACCGTACGTATTCCAAGCTATGTATCACTTTTATCAATTTTGTCCTTGGGTAGGGGACTACTTGGCAGGAAACTTATTTAATAAAAAATAAAATTTGAATACAAGGGGTGTTCAACATGAAAAATCAGGGTCGTCTTTTGACTGCATTAGTGGTTGCATTATTAATTGTTATTTTTGCTTTACTTAATACACAGTCAATTGAAATTAGTTTTGGCTTTTGGAAATTTAGCTTACCTTTAGTTTTAGTGCTTGTTGTTTCAGTCCTATTAGGTGTCCTTATAACAGTATTGATGTCTACAGTAACGACTTTGCGTTTGAAGTCTGAACTTAAGGAAAGTCAGAAAAAGAATGCTGAGATAAAGGATAACGAGAAAAAACGCTACGAAAAAAAATTGGCAACAGTTACAGCGGAATATCAGCGTAAAATGAATGAACGCAGTACAAAAAAATCGCAAACAGATTAGTAATGCAGTAAATGGGAGTTGATTCTTTGTTTGAGGCACATTATGCTTGGAAATTTGCGTCAACTGATTTTGAAGGCAACGTAAAAAAAATATCTGAAGAAACAAATTTAAAGCCTTTAGTAGTGCAACTCTTAATAAATAAGGGTTTCAATACTACAGAACAGATAAAAAGTTTTTTAAATCCAGAAGTTACAGAGTTGAACGATCCCTTTTTAATGCACGACATGCAAAGGGCTGTCGAAAGAATTCAAAAATCTATTATAAGCGGACAAAAGATTGTTGTTTATGGTGATTATGATGCAGATGGTATTACGAGTACAACGTTGATTTATGAAACATTGGAACAACTTGGGGCAAACATTGAATATTATATTCCCGATCGCTTTAAGGATGGTTATGGACCAAACAAGAGTGTTTATAAAAAACTGATCGAAGATGGGACAAAACTGATTTTAACAGTTGATAATGGGGTCTCAGGTTTTGATGCGGTGCAATATGCCAACAATCAAAATGTGGATGTAATTATTACTGATCATCATGAGTTACCGCAAAAATTACCGGAAGCGTATGCAATTATTCATCCTAGATATCCTGGACAGAGATATCCCTTTGGACAGTTAGCTGGTGTTGGGGTTGCTTTTAAATTAGCGTGTGCTTTACTTGATGAGGTTCCTCAAGAAATGCTAGATTTAGTCGCAATCGGGACAGTGGCTGACTTAGTACCTCTGGTTGCTGAAAACAGGGCATTAGTTACTTTTGGGTTAAAAATGCTGCAGAATACGCAACGTCCTGGTCTTGAAGCTTTGTTTAAAGCGGCTGGATTAACACAATCGATGATAAACGAAGAAAACATTGGTTTTGCGATAGCGCCACGACTCAATTCATTGGGGCGCCTAAAGACAGCATCATTGGGGGTTAAGCTATTAACAACTTTGGATGAGGAAACTGCACAAACATTGGCGCAAGAGGTACAACAACTGAATCAGAAGCGCCAACTTTTAGTTGAAAAAACCACAACTGAGGCAATTAGTGTATTAAAAGGCCAAAAAAAACATCTTGTCAATGTAGTCTATAAAAAAGATTGGCATGAAGGTATTTTGGGTATCGTTGCTAGTCATCTAGTTGAAAAGACTGGAAGACCTTCAATTGTCTTAAGTGTCACTGGAGAAAACGCAAAGGGATCGGGAAGATCTGTTGAAGCTTTCCAGTTGTATGAAGCTTTGAATAATCATCGGGAACTGATGGATACTTTTGGTGGTCACCATATGGCTTGTGGCCTAACCATTTCTTTGAATAAACTTGATGAATTTCAGAATGTTCTTGATCAGGAAGCCAGAAAACAAGAATTAGACAAGATTAAAAAACCAAGCTTGAAAATAGCAGCTAAATTATCATTTAGCGAGATTGATGAAAAATTGATTAACGATTTAAAATTGCTAGCACCTTATGGTAATGGAAATCCAAAACCTATTTTTGCTTTTTCTGATTATAAAATATATGAAACAAAATTAATTGGGAAGAAAAAAAATCATTTAAAACTTTCATTAGGACAAAAAGGTAAGAAGATAGATGCACTTGCATTTTCAGTAGGCACAAAAGGTAGTTGCATTGTTTCTGATAGTAACCCTTTAAAATTCGTGGGTCAGTTAAGTCAGAATGTATGGAGAGGCAAAGTAAAACCACAGATTTTGATTTCTGATTTTGCATATCAAGGATTCCCATTGATTGATATGCGGACAAATAAATTGCAAAAAACAATGTTTAAACGAATTGGAACCTATGTTTTTTTCAGTGAAAAAGTATATCATCAATTGCAGGACTATCTTCCTGCATCAGCGGATAAGATAATAGCAGAAGGCAATGTAAATGATGGATATGAAGCGACAAATCTAATTTTTGTTGATTGTCCGCCTTCATTGGATGTACTTGCAGCAGTGCTAAAGAAAGTTTCGGCTGCAGAAATAACAATGATTTTTTATCCATACCATCCCGTATACTTAGACGGAATGCCCACGAGAAAAGATTTTGCAAAAGTTTATCGTTTTGTCATGACACATCAGAAAATTGATATAAAAAAGAAACTGCCTGAATTAGCAAATTACCTTAAGTTAAAAAAGGATTTGTTGATTTTCATGTTGCAGGTGTTTTTTGAAGTGGGATTTGTTAAAATGGATAATGGATTAATGACAGGATATAGCAAGAATCAAGTTGTTGATTTGAAGGAGACGCCCAGCTATCACTCTAGGCAGCAATTGATTGAAGTCGAAGATGTATTATTGGCAAGCAAAACTGATGAGTTGAAACGGTGGGTTCTCAAGCACATGACAGTTGAAAACTAAAGGAGCGTTCTTAATGGCATTAGATTTGACAAAATATGTGTCCAGCATACAGGATTATCCAGAAAAGGGTATTATTTTCCGGGATATCTCCCCCTTAATGGCCGATGGTGAGGCTTATAAGCAGGCGACAGCACAAATAGTACAGTTTGCACGTGATAAAGGTGTTCAAATGATCGTAGGGCCTGAGGCACGTGGATTTATTGTTGGCTGCCCTGTGGCCTATGAACTTGGTGTGGGCTTTGCACCGGCACGTAAAAAGGGAAAACTTCCTCGCGAAACAGTTAAAGCAACTTATACCTTGGAATATGGAACAGCTGAGCTGTATATGCATAAAGATGCTGTTAAGCCTGGGCAACATGTTTTGGTGACCGATGATTTACTAGCTACAGGTGGTACTATCGGAGCTACCATTGATTTGGTCGAACAATTGGGTGGAATTGTTGTCGGATGTGCATTTATAATTGAGCTTGATGAACTAAAAGGTCATGAAAAGATAAAAGATTATGATGTGTTGACCTTAATGCATTATTAGAATTATTCTGTGCACACGAAGAAGGGTGGAGACAAAGAAATTTGTTTTGCCCTTCTTTGTTATATGCATTACTTTTGAAAGAAAAGTTTATTTTTGAAAATTAAAATGCCAGTGTTTTTAAATAAGGAGTTAATAGTGATGACAAAACAAAATTTTGCAATTATCGGGTTGGGCAGATTTGGTGGAAGTATCTGCGAAACATTAGCATCAGCAGGAGCAGAGGTTTTGGTGATCGATAAGGATGAGGCGCGCATCAATGACTATAAAAACATTGCGACACAAGCTGTTATTGCTGATGCTCAAGATGAAAATACACTAAAAGAGCTTGGGATCCGCAATTTTGATCACGTGGTGATCGCGATTGGAGAGGATATCCAAGCTAGCATTTTAGTAACATTGATGGTAAAGGAACTCGGAGTAAAATATGTTACGGCTAAAGCTCAAAATGAGTATCATGCGCGTGTCCTAACCAAATTAGGGGTTGATAAAGTTATTCATCCTGAGCGGGATATGGGAATTCGAATTGGACGAAACCTGATTTCAAAAAATATGTTAGATTACCTAGATCTTTCGTCTGACATCAAAGTAGCTGAAATCCGTATAACAAGCCGTAATTTTGTAGATAAATCACTTGAGTCACTTAATTTTCGTAATAAGTATTCTTTAAATGTAATTGCCATTCGACGCGAAAAGAAAGTTGAAATAGCGCCTCAAGCTGCAATGGCACTTAAGCTAGGTGATAGTTTACTGGTTGTTGGACGAAAAAAGGATGTTGAAAATTTTGATAAACTAATGGAACAGTAATTACTGTATGATTCTATTTTTTTTCGAAATAAACCTTTTTCGAATAGCGCCTAAAAGTAATACAAGCAAAGTTAATGAAGACACTAGTAGTCCAAAGCCAAAGTAGGGTGGCCAATAGCTTAATTGAATTTTATTTTTGCCTTGAGGAAGATCAAACCCAAGAAAAGTTCCTTGAATTTTATAGGTTTTAACTTCTTTACCATTTAGTTTAACATGCCATCCTGTGCTATAGGGAATTGTGGATGCAAAAATCTGATTGTGTCCGGAAACCTTAACTTCACCGGAAAGTGACCGTTGTGAGTTATGCTTAATCTTTATTTGTTGTTTTTTAACTTGGGCCAATTGACTTTTGACCAGTTTGTTGTTTAAACGATATAGAACAAAGTTATTGAGCCAAAGAGAAGGTTTCTTGAATTTGGCAGTTAAAACAATTTCGTTATTTTTGGAATTGTTTGCAATGTTTACAATAACGGTATGTCTGAAAGTACTATATTGTTTAAGAGGTTCATTGTTAAGAAAGAGGGTAACATTGTCTGAATCCAAAGAAGAACCTAGCGTCAAATAGTAAGAGTCATTAGTTTTAGGTGTAAATTTGAAAATAACTTGAGCATCTTTTGAAAGATCATTTCGACGTAACGTCGCATCAGTTAGATTTACTTGCTGATTGACATTTTGAAAAACAACTTCATTGAAGTTAACGGCATTAAAATATTTTACTGTATCAGATGTATTAGTGATGTCTGACAGCCATTGTGTTTGATAATTGATTGGATTATCATAGAAGCTTTTCATTGCTTTTAATTTTTTGTTAGCAACATAACCTAAACTAATGGCATTAGGATTACGATAGGTTTTAGTTAGCTGGTTACTTGATATAGGAGTATAAGTTTTTAAATCAGGTTTTTCTGTTAGTGATGTAAGTGGCTGCTTACCAGAAACTTCACTTCCGTCTTTAGCGGATATAAAATATTTCATGTTTAAGAGAGCATCAGAAATAAGTGTTCCGTTAGAATAAGTAACATAATTGTCCCCGTCTGGATTACCTATCATACCAAAAAAGTCAGGAATTGATTTTTCAAGTGCTGAGCTGAAATAGGATCCGCTATTCAAACCATTTGCTAAACCGTCGTTTTTAGTTCGGCTATATACTTGACCAGTGCGGTACAATGATTGATCTTTTGTACTCAATGTTTTACTGTTTTTCCTTAAGGCGGTGGATGGTTCACTGTATTCTGCTTGTGACAAATAGCTAAGATTGTTTAATGAATAAATGGCGTTTGCACTAACTTCGATTATTGATAAAAACAAAAGCATGTAAGAAACTAATTTTGAATATTTGGCATTTGTTTTTGAGTAAGAAAATGCACCTAAGATAATTAAGATAAGAGCTGCAAAAAGGGCTGTGAAAGAAAGAGTTTCTTTTGAAATAAAAGAGAATCTTTTTATGTTGGCTAGGACATACCAGATTAATCCACCATAAATAAGAGCCGCCAATCCAATTTGCCAGGTTTGGGGGAATTCATTTTGTTTAAGAGCTCTCGCAGCTAGGTAAATCATCCAGAAACTTACAATAAAAGAGAATCGGTAAGGGTACCAAACCGGAAATTGAAATCCATGCCAGAGTAAGTCAAGCGGCTCAAAGCACAAGGATAAGAATAAGAAGATTGTTATAATAAAAGCCATCAATCTTTCTCTTAGTTTAAAGCGACTATTCACAAAGTATGTCAAGAAACCAACTAGTGCCAGTGAACCAATGAAAAGGTTAGGATAGCCCGACGGCATTTGTTCGAAGTTAAATGAACCGATAATAAATTTAGACAGCATTTTTAATGGCTGATATTCGAATTTGAAACTGATTGATTCTTGGGTATACTGACCTTTGCTATCTAAAAGAGAAAAAAAAGTTGGTATTAAGATAACTGCAGCAAGACAGATTGCAGATAAGGAACGTGATACAAAAAGCCATAGATGTTTGAATAAGTCCCGCATGTTTTGATAGTTAACTGTCTCATACCAGCAAAAGAAAAGAACCAAAAAGAGACAAATCATATAGCCCATATAATAATTATCGATTAACATCAGGCCAAGCAATAAAATGTATGCGACACTTTTTCCTTGTGTGTTGAGTTGTATTAAGCTGTAGATGATAAGGGGAAGAAAAATGGCAGCATCCAACCAAAGAAGATTAAGCTGATTTGCAATAAACCAGCCCATAAGTGCATAGCTAGTTGAAAAAAGCGGCAGAGCGATTCCATGCTGCATTTTTGTTTTTTTTAAAAGAAATGCAAAAGCTAGTCCGGCACAACCGTATTTCGTCAGTGTCAGGAGCATAATACCGGCGGTAAGTGTTTTACCTGGAAAGAAAAGAAGCAGCAAGTTGAAAGGGCTCATTAAGTAGTAAGCCCATTCACCCAGCATTCCACCACCTAGTGCCTTGGAAAAAGAGTAGAAAAAGTTGCTAGGATCATGTAGGAGAGTTCTGCGAAAAAAAGCAAAAAAGTCAACGTATTGTTGACCTAAATCAACGGTGAGAAGGCTGCTTTTTCCAAAAGGATACATTTGACGAAAAATAAAGTATCCTAACATGATAATAACGGGTAGGAAGAAGCTGATTATCAAAGCGCGATTTTTTTTTAAAAAATTATCTGGTTTTGTTCTCATAAATATAGCTCCTAGTAAAAAAATTTTTAACTTGCATATCTAACTTTAATATAGATTCCACTTAAAGTTTAGCACAAGCGCATAAGTTTTATTAAATTTTACGGGATTAAACCTTCAATTTATAATCGTTTATGGTAGGATATAACTTGAGCTGTTGAGGGCTGGTTCCTGTTATAAATTAAGCAGGGTGTTCTGGCTTGTATATACAAGTTAGAATTTGTTAATGAATTCATAGTCACAGTAAGGGGTACGAACGGTGAAGTTTTTAAAAAAAACAACTAGAAAAAATAAACAAGGCAAGTCGCAAATTCCATTTCGATTGAATTTTCTTTTTTTTGTGGTCTTCCTTCTTTTTGCTGCGTTGATTGCACAGTTAGCATATTTGCAGATTATTAATGGAACAAAGTTTGAATCAGAAGTAAGTAGCACAGATACTCAAACGGAGACTAAAAATGTGCAGCGCGGCATGATTTATGACTCTACCGGTAAGGTGCTGGTTTCCAACAATGCGTCTCGTGCTATTACTTATACTAAACCATTAAGTGTAACTTCACTGCAAATGTATAATATTGCAAATGATTTGGTTAAGTATACCAGCATTGACACTGGTACTTTGACTGCATCTAACAAAGCAGATTATTATCTTGTTGTTCCTCAGCATCTAAAAGATGTTGAGAAACAAATTGCTGGATATAAAAAAATGGGAGACAGCGCACTCTACAGTGCCGCGGTTGCTTATGTTAAGAAAAATAAATTGACTAAGAATATGACTCTGAAAGAAGAAGAAGCTGCAGTCGTGTTTTCTAAGATGAGTGGAGCATATTCTTTGTCAACGGTGTATATCAAATATAGTGGGGTGACTGATACTGAAATGTCACGAGTGGGGGAAAATCTTGCTTCTATGCCTGGTATAAAAGTTGGTACTAGCTGGTCGCGCAATTATCCAAATGGTGAATCAGTTAAAAGTGTTATTGGGACAGTTACCAGTGAAAAGCAAGGATTACCAAGTGACCAGATTAACAGTTTGCTTGCGCAAGGTTATTCACGTGATGATAGTGTAGGCTCGAGTTACATCGAATCGCAGTATGAAAATGTTTTAAAGGGAACTAAATCAGTCACAACACTTGAAACCCAGAATAATAAAATTACGCGTGAAATTAAAACTTACGGCGGGAAAAAAGGCGACAACGTAGTTTTGACTATCAATGCTGAATTTCAGCAAAAGGTCCAAGATATAATGAAAAGTGCTGTCGAAAGTGTTGGTAGTTCCAATCCGGATCTACCAGGAGCTTATGCTGTTGTCATGAACCCTAATACGGGAGGAATTTACGCTTTAGCAGGTGTCAGCCGCAATTTGGAGACTGGAAAGGTCTCTGAGAATGCACTTGGAGCAATTAATCAATCATTTGTTATGGGGTCTGTTGTCAAAGGTGCAACAGTCATGGGCGGTTTAATGTCTGGGGCTATTTCAACTGAAAATAATACGCTGGTTGATGAACCAATTAAATTACAAGGAACGGCTACAAAGTCTTCTTGGTTTAACAGTTCTGGTTCAAATAATATGTCTCTGACTGCTTCCAATGCTTTAATGGTCTCTTCTAACTCGTATATGATGCAGTTGGCAATGAAAGAGGGGGGCTTCAATTATAGCTCTGGTTCAGCATTAAGCATGTCAACTTCGATTTTTAGCAAGCTACGTGGTTTCTTTAATCAGTTTGGTTTAGGTGTAAAAACGGGAATTGATATTCCAGGTGAGTCGACAGGATATGAAGGACCTTCTACACAGGCTAACATAGGTAAAGCACTTGATTTGTCTTTCGGTAACTATGATTCTTATACGACCATTCAACTTGCACAATATATCTCTACGATTGCTAACGGAGGGTACAGACTTCAGCCACATGTGCTTCAATCTATTCATGGAACCAACAAGGATGGAACGCTTGGACAAACGAAAGCTGAATTTTCGCCTAATGTGTTGAATGTTGTTGGTGCAAATCAAAGTCAATGGGATGTTGTTAAAACAGGTTTATGGCGTGTAGTCCATGGGTCCAGCACATATAGAACCGGTGGAACGATGTCAAGTGTAAAACCTGCTGTTGCTGCCAAAACCGGTACAGCTCAAACTTATCATGGAGAAACACCAACGGAAACATTAAGTGCTGTTTCTTATGCACCAACTAAGAATCCGCAAGTTGTAGTTGCACTGGTCTTTCCTGGAATGGCAGACAGTACTACCAGTCATGTTAATACACAGGCAGTATCATCAATCTATTCTGCATTTTGGAAATACGTTCAATCGAGTGATGGTTTAGATTAAGGCAGCTTGAATGGGCTGTCAAGGCTTTTTCCTTAACGAATTCTAAAAAAACTCTAGCATCACGTACGAAAAAATGATATGATATTACCGTTAAAGGCTTAAATGCTTTATTGAATGAGTGTAGTTTGGAGGTTTGAGAAAAATGCGTGTACACATTACATTAGAATGTACTGAATGTCATGAACGGACATATCTATCAAGCAAGAATAAGCGTAATGATCCAGATCGCTTAGAACTCAAAAAGTTCTGTCCTCGTGATAATAAAGTAACATTGCATCGTGAAACAAAGTAACAACAGGATTCTTCCTGTTGTTTTTTGTTATAGATAAAGGAGTTTTAATGGAGTGAAGACTAAAGAAGTAATTAGGCGTTCACAATTAGAAAAAATCACAAAAAGCAATGAAAAATGGATAAAATCAATTAATGAAATAAAGTTATACGAAGCGCTTTTTGCAACTTCAATTTGGGAAAAAGCTAGAACTATAGGTTTGACCATTAGTTCTAATAATGAAATCGACACGAAACCGATTATTTTACAAGCGCGTATGCAAGCTAAAAAAGTTTTTGTTCCGCGTATTCGTGTAAGACATCAAATGGATTTTTTTCAATTGAGAAATGATACTGTTATCAAAAAAAACGGTTTTGGAATCTATGAACCTCAAGGAAGAAATGGCCTGATCTTGAAAGAAGATATTGATTTGATGATTGTTCCCGGCATAGCTTTTTCTTCAGAGGGAGACAGGATAGGCTTTGGTGGCGGCTATTACGATCGTTATTTGTCGAACTTTAAGGGAGCGACAGTTTCTTTAGCTGATCCTTTGAGATTATACAAGGATCGAGTATGGATATTAGATGAAACAGACCGGCAAATAGATAAAATCGTGACAGTAGAAGGGTGAGAGTGAATGGGATCATGGATGCGAAAACCATATATAACGTATGGTTTAATTTTTATTAATGTAATCGTTTTTTTTCTAATGACACTTTTGGGCGGTAGTGAAAATGTATCTGTTCTGGTAGCTTTTGGAGCTAAAGTGAATAATTTGATTCTTGAAGGACAATGGTGGCGCTTTATCACACCGATGTTTATTCATATCGGGTTTGAACATATACTACTCAATATGATAACTTTATATTTTATCGGAATTCAAATTGAAAGTTTTTTTGGTAGCGGACGTTTTTTGATAATTTATTTAATTAGTGGCATATGTGGGAATATTGCAAGTTTTACGTTCAATCCGACAGCACTTTCAGCGGGAGCGAGTACGGCTCT
The DNA here is from genome assembly GCF_001434935.1 of Liquorilactobacillus uvarum DSM 19971. Taxonomy (GTDB): domain Bacteria; phylum Bacillota; class Bacilli; order Lactobacillales; family Lactobacillaceae; genus Liquorilactobacillus; species Liquorilactobacillus uvarum. Next base: position 79,699 of record NZ_AZEG01000003.1, read on the forward strand.
TTTTGGACTTTTTGGGGCTTTTTTAATGCTAGGTGAGTCTTTTAGAGAAAATCCTTATATTCGTGCGATGTCGAGACAGTTTTTATTGCTTGTAATTTTGAATGTTATTTTTGGCTTTTCCAGTAATGTTGATTTGGCAGGACATCTTGGCGGGCTTTGTGCAGGCTTTTTAACAGCTTACATTGTTGGCGTGCCTATGATCGGCAAAGTACCTGTTACAAAACGAATCGTAAGTTTATTGACGCTTATTTTTGTCAGTGGATTATTGTTAATGATGGGTTTTAAAATGTAGAAATATCCATTATAATTGATGGGAGATGTTTCTGTGAAAGAACTTTATGATGTGCAACAACTGCTAAAAAAGTTTGGAATATTTGTTTATGTTGGCAAACGTTTGTGGGATATTGAATTAATGGCACTTGAAATAGATCATTTGCACGAAGCAGATGTGATTGATAACCACACGTTTATTGCTGCTAAGTTGGTTTTGTCGCGTGAACATAAGTTCGAAGAAACAAAGGAAAAAAATCGCAATTGACGATGGAGGGACATTACGTTATGGATAAAAAAATAATTGGTGTTGATCTTGGTGGAACAACGATTAAATTTGCTATTTTGACTAAAGATGGAGAAGTTCAACAAAAATGGAGTATCGAAACAAACACTCTGGATGAAGGAGCGAACATTGTTCCTGATATTGTGGGTTCAATTAAGCATCATTTAAAGTTGTACGAAATGGAACCTAAACAATTTATTGGAATTGGTATGGGGTCACCGGGTACAGTTGATCGCAAAAATGGAACAGTTACCGGCGCATATAATTTAAATTGGAAGACTGTTCAGAATGTAAAACAAGTTATCGAAAATGAGACAGGAATCAGATTTACGATCGATAATGATGCAAATGTAGCCGCCTTAGGTGAGCGATGGAAAGGTGCTGGTGAAAACGATCCTGATGTTGCCTTTATCACATTGGGAACCGGTGTTGGTGGAGGAATTGTCTCAAATGGGGCCTTAGTTCACGGAACCGGTGCAGCTGGTGAGGTCGGACATATGAATGTTGAACCAAATGGTTATTTATGTACTTGCGGGAACCGTGGTTGCCTTGAAACATATGCTTCTGCTACTGGAGTTGTCAGAGTTGCACGTGATATGGCAGAAGAATTTGCAGGTGACTCACAATTAAAGAAACAGTTGGACGATGGTCAGGAAATTACAGCTAAAATTGTTTTTGATTTAGCCAAAAAGAATGATATTTTGGCCAAAATGGTTATTGATCGTGTGTGTCACTACTTGGGCGTAGCCTGTGCTAACATCAGCAACCTTCTGAATCCCTCATTTGTCGTGATTGGGGGCGGTGTTTCAGCTGCTGGTGATTTCTTATTGAATAATGTTGCGAATCATTTTGAAAAATACGCATTTCCATCAGTTCGTAAGACAACACATCTGCGGTTGGCTCAGCTTGGAAATGAAGCAGGAGTGGTCGGTGCTGCTTCGTTAGCTTTATCTTTAGAATAATGAATTTGTAAAAAGTGATTTAAATGGCTTGATTATTTTATTTGAGGGGAAGATATAGACAATGGTGTTACAAAAAATATCAGTCTGGGGAATTATCGATGTTGTATTATTAGTGGTCTTGCTGGTTATCGTTGGTAATCAATTATATTTGTGGCTAAAAGGGCGTCAAGTCGCTAAAATAGTTGAAAGTGATGAATTTCAACAAGGAATGCATCGAGGCCAATTAATAGATCTACGCGAGAAGGACAGTTTCAATGCCGGTCATATAATGGGTGCCAGAAACGTTCCGTTTGGTCAGTTTCGGATTATGAAAAACTCAATTCGAAAAGATATGCCTGTTTATCTGTATGATCAAGGCAAATCTTTGAGTACGAGAATAGCAATTAAATTACATAAAGATGGCTACAAAGATATCTACATTTTGAAGTCAGGCTTTGAACGATGGAATGGCCGCGTAAAAAAAAGCAAGTAATTTAATTTGAAAAAAATGCGAGTTATTTGCAAAGGCAAATAGTTCGCATTTTTGTTCGATACTAATTAAAGTATGAAAATTAATATTGATGTGCTGAATGACGTTTACGGATCGCACGGCGTCGATGTTCATCAATCATGGCTTCTTTTTCTTCAACAGGATCCACAACAGCTTTTTTAAAAGCATAAAAGCAGCCTGCTGTAACACCAACAGTAGCTGCAACGCCTACAAAAATTCCCTTAGCAAAGTTTTTCATATATTACCCTCCTAAAATAGCACTACACGGTGTATTATGAATGATTTGAGAACAAATATCCAGTTTTATGTACTAATTCAAATTGATTTATTAAAAAATTAAATGTATAAAGGGGCTGGGTACAGTGAAAAAGAAAATACTTCTTATTGTCGGTCCGACAGCAGTTGGAAAAACTGATCTATCAATTGAATTAGCTAAAAAATTAAACGGAGAAATCATCTCTGGTGACTCAATGCAGGTTTATCGTGATTTAGATATTGGCACCGCAAAGGTTACAAAAGATGAAATGAAGAATGTTAAACACTATATGATTGATATCAGGAATGTCGCTGAGCGCTTTTCTGTTGCTGAATTTGTTAAAGAATGTCGCGAAAGAATCAATGATATATTGGATGCGGGTCATCTCCCGATAATTGTCGGAGGTACAGGCTTCTATCTGCAAGCATTACTGGACAATTTTCATTTAGGAGACGATTCCTATGAAGGCTCGATGGTTGTACGTTCTAAATGGCATAAATATGCCCATGAATACGGGAAAATAAAACTTTGGGAAAAATTAGAGGAAATCGATCCAGAAGCAGCTATTAAAATTCCTTCCAATAATGAAAGAAGGGTGGTTCGGGCTTTAGAAGTTTTTGAGAAAACAGGCAAATTATTTTCAGATCAGAAAGATCAGGCAAGTACCGAGTTCGATCCTTTAATCATAGGGTTAAATACTGAGCGAAAAGCATTGTACGAAAGAATCAATATTCGTGTTGATTTGATGCTTAATGCGGGATTGGTTGAGGAAGCACATTGGATTTATGAAAAAGGAGGGGAACAACTCCCTGCCGGTCGAGGCATAGGTTATAAAGAATTTTATGCGTACTTTGACGGTAAAAAAGAATTTTCAGAGGCTGTTGAGGAAATCAAGAAAAATTCCAGACACTATGCTAAACGTCAATTGACATGGTTTCGAAATAAAATGGATGTGAAATGGTTTGATGTTTTAAGTGATAAGCAAGCAAAACAAAAGATAGATAAAAAAATAAATGAATGGCTAGTCAGGGAGTAAATAATAATGACATTTTCTTGGAAAGAGAAACTACCAGAAAAATTACAGCAAAAAATAACAGACGTTGAAAAACAAATTTCAGAAAGGTTGAGTGACATAGATGAACAGGTTGCATATAATCAAATGCGCGTTTTAGAATGTTTTAGAAAGCATCATGTTGCAGAAGAAGATTTTGCGGGCTCGACAGGCTATGGATACGATGATTTGGGTCGTGACAAACTTGATGCTATTTATGCCGACTATTTTCATACCGAAGATGCAATTGTGCGTCCCCAACTAATTTCAGGAACACATGCAATAACGACAAGTTTATTTGGAATTTTGCGTCCTGAAGACACGCTCTTTTATTTGACTGGTATGCCGTATGATACAATTCAGCAGGTCATAGGTGTTGTTGGAAATGAGCCAGGTAACATGAAAGACTATAAGATAGATTTTGATTATTCACCATTGCTCGATAATGGAGAAGTTGATTTTGAAACAGCGGGAAAAAAATTACGCGGAAATAAAAAGATAAAAGTTGTAGCCATTCAAAGATCGCGCGGGTATGCGCTACGAAAAAGTTTTACTGTTGCAAAGATCAGAAAAATGATTTCTTTTGTCCGCGAAATACTACCTGAAGTAGTTATTTTTATTGATAATTGCTACGGTGAATTTTCGGAAATACAAGAACCAACAGAATTCGGCGCTGATTTAATGGCCGGATCACTCTATAAAAATGCTGGAGCGGGAATAGCGAAAACCGGTGCTTACATTGTTGGAAAGAAAAAGTTAATAAAACAGGTGGGAAATAGGCTCAATGTCCCTGGTGCTGGTAAAAATGAAGGTGCTACAATCGGACATATTCGCGACATGTATCATGGATTTTTTATCGCTCCCAGTGTAACTGGTGACGCGATAAAGGGAGCTATTTTTACAAGTGCTTTGTTAGAAAAAATGAATTTGGATGTTTCCCCTAAATGGGATGAGCCAAGAACTGACCTAGTGCAAACAGTTAATCTTGGTAAAGCCCAAGCTATGATTGACTTTTGCAGTGCTATTCAACATTACTCACCTGTGAATTCATTTGTAGATCCTATTCCTAGTGATATGGACGGTTATGAAGATAAGGAAATAATGGCTTCTGGAAGCTTCACAGAGGGTTCAACAATTGAGTTATCGTCCGATGGTCCGATGCGAGCACCTTATACATTATATATTCAGGGAGGGCTTACTTATGCTCATGTAAAGATTGCAATCAGTAATGCGGTTAAAGAAACTTTCTTTCAGAAGAAAATCATGTAAGAAAAAGTAACATTGGATGTTGACAATCAATTTGTGACTTGCTATGATAGGGTCGTAGCTTAGAGGAGGGTTGTTATGAAAGAAAAGGAACTCAGACGCTCGCTGGCTGTCTTGCCAATTGGGACTGTTATGAAGCTTACAAATCTTTCGGCCAGACAGATTAGATATTATGAAGAGCAGCAGTTGGTAACGCCTAAGAGGAATGAAGGAAATCGACGAATGTATTCTTTGAACGATATTGATCGATTGCTAGAAATTAGGGATTTCCTTGATGAGGGTATCAATATGGCAGGTATCAAACATATTTATGATGACGAAGCACGGAAGAAAGCACAGAAGAAAGCACAGTTGGAAAAACCGCTAACTGACACTGATGTTCGCAAGATATTGCATGATGAATTCATGTCTGTCAGTGGTTTGGCACGGGACGATGAGTTTTCTTTCAAACATAACAAGAACTTCTAATTCCAGATAAGGAGTGATTCACAATGGTAAAACCTAGTTATACGAAGGATGACATTCGAAAAATCGCGAAAGATGAAAATGTTAAATTCCTGCGCTTGATGTTTACGGATTTATATGGTGTTATTAAAAATGTTGAGGTTCCAATCAGTCAACTAGATAAGCTTTTAGATGACAAATTGATGTTTGATGGTTCTTCAATCGATGGTTTTGTCCGCATTGAAGAGAGTGATATGTGGTTGTATCCTGATCTTTCAACATGGATGATTTTTCCGTGGGGGAACGAGCATGGCAAAGTTGCTCGAATTATTTGTGAAGTTTATAACGCCGACCGTACACCTTTTATTGGCGATCCCCGTAACAATTTAATTCGCGTTCTTTCTGAAATGAAAAAATTAGGTTTTACTGAATTTAATATTGGGCCCGAACCAGAATTTTTCTTGTTCAAGCTTGATCCTCAAACTGGAAAACCAACAACGGATTTAAATGATAAGGGAAGTTATTTTGATTTAGCTCCAATAGATCTTGGTGAAAATTGCCGACGCGATATTGTACTTGAACTTGAAAGTATGGGCTTTGATGTTGAAGCTTCTCATCATGAAGTTGCACCAGGACAACATGAAATCGACTTTAAGTACGCGGATGCGTTGCATGCATGTGATAACATCCAGACATTCAAGTTGGTTGTTAAAACAGTTGCAAGGAAACATGGTTTGCATGCAACTTTCATGCCTAAACCATTAGATCGAATCAATGGTTCAGGTATGCATATCAACATGTCACTGTTTAACAAGGAAGGCAATGCATTCTTTGATGAAAATGGCGAGATGCAGTTGTCTGAAAATGCACGTCACTTCCTTGGTGGGCTTTTGAAGCATGCACGTAGCTTTACAGCTGTCACGAATCCAACGGTTAACTCATATAAGAGATTGGTTCCTGGCTATGAAGCACCTGTTTATGTTGCATGGTCCGGACGTAACCGTTCACCGCTTGTTCGTGTTCCAATTGCTCGTGGATTGTCTACTCGTCTTGAATTGCGTAGTGTTGATCCTTCAGCAAATCCGTATTTAGCAATTGCATCAATTCTTGAAGCTGGTCTTGATGGACTGCGTAATAAGATCGAACCGCCTAAACCAGTTGATCGCAATATCTATGTTATGGATAAAGAAGAACGCGAAGCAAATGGCATTACAGATTTACCATCAACATTGCATAATGCTTTAAAGGCACTTGAAAAAGATGAAGTTATTGCAAAATCAATGGGGCCGCATTTGTATCAGAGTTTTCTTGAAGGTAAACGTCTTGAATGGGGTGCATATCGTCAAGAAGTGTCACAATGGGAAAGAGATCAATACTTAGAATTATATTAAGCTCGCTATCTAAGTGTTCCTGATTACTTAAAATAAAAATATTTGAGAGAATTAAAAGAACACCAGCGTATTCGTGAATTGTGAATGTGCTGGTGTTCTTTTAATTTTAGATAGATCATTTTACGCTAAAGCAACATACTTTATCTGTTTTAAATTTACCAAATAAGAAATACTAGTTGAAGAAGTATCCAATTTGAAGTAATTTTTTTTGTCTCTATTGTGAGTAATATAGCCTGTCACCAAAAATTCATCATTTTTTGGGTCAAGTAAACAAAGCTTAACCATTTTATGTTTTTTGATAGCCTGGTCAATGAAAAAATTTAATTGAAATTCAGGCATTTGTCTTAAAGAACTATGTTTCTTCACTTCTGCAAGAGTGAATTGATTTTGGAGTGTGTGGGTTAATTGCTGAAAAGTTGTCTTTTTAAGTTCAAGCATGATATAACTCCTTTCAGAACAAATGTTCGATAATGCTATTATAAGAACAAACGTTCGAATTTGCAAGAGGTATTTAAGCTTAAATGAAATAATAATTGAAATTTGCTAAGATATGCTTGAAAAAAAGTGTAAAATAGCACATTATAAAATTAATACATTATTTTAGAGGGGAAATTAAAGACATGTCTAAAAGGGGAATGCTGATTGTACTATCTGGTCCTTCGGGAGTAGGAAAGGGAACGGTGAGAAAAGCTATTTTTGAGCAAGATGGCAATAAGTTTCATTATTCTATTTCGATGACTACGAGGGCTATGAGGCCTGGTGAAGTTAATGGCCGCGATTACTTTTTTGTTTCAAAGGAGCAGTTTGAAAATGAAATTTCCTCAGGTGGTATGTTGGAATACGCACGATATGTTGACAATTATTATGGTACACCATTAAAATATGTTAATGAAATGCTTGACAGTGGGAAAGATGTTTTTCTGGAAATCGAGGTCAACGGTGCCATGCAAGTTAGGGAAAAGTCTCCCGATGGCCTATTCATCTTCTTAACACCGCCGGATTTAATGGAATTACGCCATCGGATTATTGAAAGAGGAACAGATGATCTGGCAACGATCGATAAACGCATGGAAAAAGCGGTCGATGAAATTGAGATGATGCAGAATTATGATTACGCCGTTGTTAATGATGAAGTTCCAGCTGCTGTCGAGAAGATCAAAACAATTATTCGCGCAGAGCGCTGGCGCGTAAAACGCTTTTTACCAGACTATAAAAAACAACTAGGAGATGTTTTAAAATGATTTTATATCCATCTGTTGATGACTTGTTAGAAAAGGTTGATTCACGTTATTCACTGATTATGTTGGCTAGCAAAAGAGCGCATGAACTTGATGCCGGTGCTTTGCCAATGTTGAGTGAATATAAGTCAGTAAAAAACGTTGGTAAGGCGTTGGAGGAAGTTGTAAGTGGTGATTTAATTATTGATCCTGATGAACGTGAAAAAGTGTGATTTTAGACAGGCGAGTTAAAGCTTAATTGCAGCAGATAAGAGAATCGAGATAAAATCGACATGTGTGTTGTGTACTGAATGCTATTTATTTCAGTACAGTGGGCATTGGTGTGATTTGTCATGATTCTCTTATTTTTGCTATCTGGGAACTTGTTTTTCAATGTTTATTCATGCATTTTTGTAGTAAAGGGTAATTTTACAGATGAAAGTCTTAAAAAAGAAATTTAAAATTGATACAATGAAGAGGACGATCTTAAAGGGGGAAACAACGTGAAAAATAAACACGTAGCGGTGTATATAACAGGAGGAATAGCAGCTTATAAAGCAGCTTATTTTGTGAGGGCTTTAGTTAAGGAAGGTGCGCAAGTTAAAGTTGCAATGACTAAGGCTGCAACTGATTTTATTACACCGATGACGTTAAAAACACTGAGCAGAAATCGTGTTTATACCGATGATATGTTAGCTTACGATGAAATTGTGCCACATATTGAAATAGCTGATTGGTCCGATGAGGCAGTTATTATTCCTGCAACAGCTAATGTTATCGCTAAAATGGCTCATGGATTGGCAGATGATTTTGTTACAAGTGCGTTGTTAGCCTCGAATTGCCCTAAGTTTGTTATTCCAGCCATGAATGAAAAAATGCTTAACAATGAAGCTACTGTTCGGAACATTAAGTGTTTAAAAGCAGATGGTATCAACGTGCTGGAGCCGGATGTTGGTTTTTTGGCAGAGGGCTATGAAGGAAAAGGACGTTTACCTGCAACAACAGTTATTTTAGAATGGATAAATCAAAAAAGTAAACATGCGGTACTGGACGATATGAGAGGGAAAAGAGTTCTTATCACAGCTGGTAAAACAGTTGAAGCAATTGATCCAGTAAGATATATCACAAACCATTCGACGGGCAAAATGGGTTATGCATTAGCTCAAGAAGCTGTAGAAAGAGGAGCAGAAGTAACGTTAATTTCCGGACCAACTGATCTTCCAAAAGTTCCCAAAGTTAAGTTTATACCAATTAACACAACTTCCGAAATGGCAAGAGAAGTTAATCGCTGTTTTGAACAGATTGACATCGTAGTTATGGCTGCAGCTGTCTCTGATTATCGGGTTGAAAAACCTGCAACTCAAAAGATAAAAAAGAAGAGTGACACACTGGAAATGAAATTAATTAAAAATGTTGATATTTTAAAAGATTTAGGTCGGAAAAAGAAAAAGCAGATACTAGTTGGTTTTGCGGCTGAAACACAAAATCTCAGAGAGAATGCTGCACGGAAAATGCAAGAAAAAAATTTAGACTTATTAATTGCAAATGATGTTTCACGCAGAGACATAGGCTTTGGAAGCGATCAAAATGAAGTGCTTTTTCTACGTCCGGGTCATGAACCACTTTTAATCGGTAAAAATGACAAGAAAAAGATAGCGCAAAGAGTGTTTGATTGCATAATGGATTTTTGAAAGAAGGTCGTTTAACATTACACAGTATGCAGAAATAATTGTAGACGTACCGACTATGCAAACAGATAAACCTTTCACGTACAAAGTGGATGAACATTTAAAAGATCGAATCACCGTTGGAATGCGAGTTGTTGTTCCTTTTGGAAAAGGCAATCGTCTGATTCAAGGGTTTGTCGTTCGGATTTTTGATAATGCAAAGTATCAAGGTGAGTTGAAAAAAATTATTTCAGTTATCGATTTAGCTCCTGTATTGAATGAAGAATGTTTGAAGATGGCTGAATGGATGGCGAGAGATACTTTTTCTTTTCGAATAAGCTGCATGCAGGCAATGCTTCCTAGCGCAATGCGGGCGCAGTATCAAAAAAAACTGGTTTTATTATCAAAAGACGTAAATGGAGATGTAAAAACTTTTTTTTCAGGAGAGAATGAAAAAGATTTTGATGAACAAAAAATCCCAACTAAAATATTGGGTCAGCTGATTAAAGCACGTCAACAGAATAAAGTTGAAATTCGTTATTTGGTTAAAGATAGGGCACGAGTGAAAAAAGTAAATGTGATAAAATCAGTCTTAACGAGTGCAGGGATCGAAAGAGAAAGAGCAGCGTTGAGAGCGAATGCAGATAATTTAAAAAGGTTGTTAAATTTCTTGGAATCCCATTCTCAAAAAATGATATCTCAGCTTCAGGTGGAAAAAGAAACTGGTTTGGCTTCCGGTGTATTTCAAACTGCCGAAAAAAAAGGATGGTTAGTCCGTAAAAAAATTGAACAATATCGAGATCCAAGAGAACATCTCGCTGTTAAACGGACTGTGCCAAAAAAACTTACTTTTCAGCAAAATCATGCCGTTGAAGCGGTAGTTAAAGAGGCAAAAAACGAAAATGCGACGGTATTTCTTTTGCAAGGAGTTACTGGAAGTGGAAAAACTGAGGTATATCTTCAGGTTATAGCTAATGTATTAATGAATAAGAAGACGGCTTTGATGCTTGTTCCAGAAATAGCATTGACTCCACAAATGGTTGAACGTGTAACGTCGCGTTTTGGCAAAAAAGTAGCATTGCTTCATAGTGGTCTATCAAATGGGGAAAGATTTGATGAGTGGCGACGAATAGAGAAAAATGAGGCCCAGGTTGTCGTTGGAGCACGTTCAGCAATTTTTGCACCATTGAAAAATATTGGAATTATTATTATAGATGAAGAACATGAGACAAGTTACAAGCAGGACAATATGCCACGTTATCATGCACGAGACGTGGCTAAATGGCGGGCAGTATATCATCATTGCCCTGTGCTGTTAGGTAGCGCTACTCCTTCGTTAGAGTCAAGGGCGCGGGCTCAAAAGGGAGTATATCGTTGGCTGCATATGGATACACGTATTAATAAGCAGCCTCTTCCACAAGTTACAGTCATTGATATGCGGCAAGAAGCACATTTTTCTAATAATATGATTTTTTCAAAAACAATGATTGCAAGTATTCAGCAAACACTTCAGCGCAATGAACAAATTATTTTAATGCTGAATCGACGGGGATATTCCTCTTTTATGATGTGTCGTGACTGCGGTTTTGTTTTAAAATGTCCCAATTGTGATATCTCGTTGACCTTGCATATGGATACTCATTCTATGAAATGCCATTACTGCGGCCATGAGGAGCCGATACCGCATGTTTGTCCTAGTTGTAATGGTAAGAGAATCAGATATTATGGAACAGGTACTCAGCAGGTAGAGGCTGAACTGCAAAAAATATTTAATAAAGCACGAATTTTAAGAATGGACGTTGATACGACTCGCCGAAAGGGTGCACATACGCAAATTCTGAACAAATTTGGACGGCATGAAGCTGATATTTTGTTAGGAACTCAGATGATTGCCAAAGGTTTAGATTATCCCAATGTTACACTTGTGGGTGTTTTAAATGCTGATACAGCTCTAGGAATGGCCGATTTTCGTGCAAGTGAAAAAACATTTCAACTGTTAACGCAAGTTAGCGGAAGGGCAGGACGAGCGGACAAAAAAGGTGAAGTGATTATCCAAACATATAATCCTGATCATTATGCTATTCGCTTGGCAAAAGAGCAAAACTACGAATTTTTCTTCAGAAAAGAAATGTCAATTCGACATCAAGGTGTATACCCACCTTATTATTACACGGTTCAAATCACTGCTAGTTCACGTGATGAAGGGCAGGCTGCCAAGAAAATGTATCAAATTTATGGTGAAATAAAAAAGCATCTCAGTTCAAAAGCTGTGATTTTGGGGCCTACGCCACAAGCTGTTGCCAGAATCAACAACAGATATTTTTATCAAATAATAGTGAAATATAAGCGCGAGAATGAAATGTTTGCATATTTAGATGATGTGTTGCATAAGAGTCAAAAAGATGAACGAAATGGGATTAAAATAATGATTGATAGGGAACCACTGAGTTTCGTCTAATAAAAAGAATGGGGAATATAAAATGACATCAGTTGTATTTATGGGAACACCCGAATTTGCAGCAGTAATTCTGAAAGGTTTAATCAAAAGCAATTATCACATTAAGGCTGTCGTCACACAGCCAGATCGCTATACAGGAAGAAAGCATAAGTTGACGGCATCACCAGTTAAACAAGTGGCTTTGGAAAATAAAATCAAAGTTTTACAGCCAGAAAAAATAGCTGGTAGTACAGAGCTAGAACAAGTAGTTGCCCTTGCACCTGATTTGATAGTGACAGCTGCATTTGGTCAATTTTTGCCAAATAAATTGATTGAAGCAGCCAAAGTTGGTGCAATAAATGTTCATGGGTCACTGCTGCCTAAATATCGCGGCGGAGCACCTGTCCAGTATGCTATTATGAATGGTGAGAAAAAAACAGGTGTAACAATTATTTTTATGATAAAGAAAATGGATGCTGGGGATATGTTGGCGCAGGCAGAATTGCCAATAACGAAAACCGATGACACAGGAACTATTTTTGAAAAAATGAGCATTCTTGGACGGGATTTACTTCTGAAAACAATCCCTAACTTAATAGCTGATAAAATACAGGCAAAACCGCAAAATGATGCGGATGTGACCTTTTCGCCTATCATAACACCTGAGCAAGAAGAACTTCATTTAAATCAAAAAGCTCAGGAATTAGATTGGAAAATCAGAGCACTAAGGCCAGCACCTGGTGCGTATTTTAAAATGTTCAACGGAAAAAGGACTAAGTTGTGGCAGATTACACCACTTGAAGAAAAAACTGCGTTGGAAGCTGGGTGCGTTGTAGCAGTTGACAAGCATCAACTAAAAATTGCCGCTGCTGAAGGAACTGTTTATCAAGTTGATGTTATACAGCCAGCGGGAAAACCCCGGATGAAAGTAACTGATTATTTGAATGGTGTAGGCCAGAATATCCAACTTGGACAAAAGGTGATTGAAAATGACAAATAGGATTCAAGCTTCTGTTCGTTTTTTAGCGGTTGAATTGCTAACAAAAATTGAGCAGGAAGGTGCTTACTCCAATATTGCATTGGATCAAGCAATTAAGAAAAATTCACTAACGAAAAGGGATGCTAATCTGCTAACTAATATAACATATGGTGTTTTGCAGCATCGACTTACCCTTGAATATTGGCTTGAACCGTTTATAAAAAAAGAGAAAAAAATTATTCCTTGGGTCAAACAATTATTATTAAGTGCACTTTATCAAATGCAGTTTCTCGATAAGATTCCTAATCATGCTATTTTGAATGAATCAATTGAAATTGCAAAGTATAAGGGACATGATGGAATTCGTAAATTTACGACTGGCGTTCTGCATGCGGTTTTGCGTAACGGAGTCCGTGATTTGAAGCAAGTTTCTAATAATGTCAAAAAAATTTCATTAGAAGTTAGTGTTCCTGAATGGCTAGTCAAGAAATTATTTGAACAAAATGGTGTAGCCAAGGCGAAAAGTATTTTGGATTCAATTAATAAGCATCCGCATCAAGCAGTGCGAGTTAATACGTCAATTAGTTCCAAAGAAAAAATCCTAGCTGATTTGAAAGAAGAAAAGCTGGAATTTGAAGAGAGCTTAGTAAGCCCGTCCAGTTTAATTGTTACAAAAGGTTTTGTTCCTGAAAGCAGAAGCTACAAAAGAGGGGATCTTGTAATTCAGGATGAAAGCGCAACGCTTGTGGTTGAATCAATGGATGTTCAACCACAAGATGTTGTTTTGGATGCTTGTGCAGCTCCAGGAGGAAAAACGACACATATTGCTGATAAATTAGTTAATGGATTAGTAGTAGCATTAGACATACATAAGCATAAGGTCAAATTGATTATGGATAATGCACACAGATGTGGTTCAGCAAATAAAGTTGCGGCATTGGAAATGGATGCGCGAAAAGCTGCGAATCTATTTGCTCCGCAAATGTTTGATAAGATACTGGTGGATGCACCTTGTTCAGGTCTGGGGTTGATGAGGCGCAAACCTGAAATCAGATATCAGAAGAAAAAAGAGGATTTAATGAACCTGCAACAAGTACAGTTAGGAATTTTAAATAAAGTTGCCGGCTTAGTGAAAAATGGAGGAAAAATAACGTACAGTACATGCTCGATAATGGATGAAGAAAACCAAGATGTTATCCAAAAATTTTTAAAAGAACACACTGAATTTGCATGTGGCAAAACAATGACAATCAATGATATAAAGCACGACAGAGACACAAAAACGTTATCTATTTATCCAGATGATTACGGTTCAGACGGCTTTTTTATTGCAACATTAACGAAGCTACAGTAGATTGAGGTGGTAGGTCAATGGAATTTGCTTATGAAAGCGATATAGGGCACATACGAACTAAAAATGAAGATTATGTAGGATTGTTTCAGAATAAAGTGGGAATTAAGTTTGCGGTTGTTGCAGATGGCTTAGGAGGACATAAAGGCGGAGATGTTGCTTCAGAAATGGCCGTTTCACACTTAGGATACCATTTTGAAACAACAAGTTTTGATGAACCAGACAAAGGAAAAGAGTGGCTGACTCTCGAGGTTAGCAAGGAAAATCAAATGATTTTGGAACGAGCCCAGCAATATGAAGATTTGAATGGGATGGGAACTACCTTAGTCTGTGCTATGTTCTTTGGAGATGAATATTTGTTAGCAAATATCGGGGACAGCAGGGGGTATTTGTATCGCAAAGGCGAACTCACACAATTGACCGAGGATCATTCATTTGTAAATGAGTTGGTTAAAAGAGGTCAAATCAGTTCTGAAGAGGCTAAACATCACCCACAAAAAAATATAATTACACGAACTTTGGGAGTTTCTGATAAAGCTAATTTGGATGAAAAAATATTAGAGCTAGAGAATGATGATATACTTTTACTTTGTTCTGACGGTTTGACCAATATGGTAGAAGATGAAAAAATTGCAGAGGTTTTGCGGAAACAGATGAATTTACAGGAAAAATGTCGCCTTTTGATCAGGTTTGCCAATGAAGCGGGGGGGAATGACAATATAACGCTTTTAATTGCCCAGTCAAACAATGAGACCGAGGTGAAAAAAGAATGAAAACGGGATATATTTTGAATGGTCGTTATAAAATCAAAAATACCCTTGGCGAGGGCGGAATGGCAAACGTATATCTCGCATATGATCTAATTTTAAAGCGTGAAGTAGCTGTTAAATTACTGAGATTAGACTTGCGTGATGATCCAGGAGCAGTTCGACGGTTTAAGCGTGAAGCAATCTCACTTACTGAGCTTGCACATCCAAACATTGTTAGCATTTATGATGTTGGTGAAGAGAACGGAATGCAATACCTTGTGATGGAATATGTGCAGGGAATGGATCTCAAAAGTTATATTGCTAAAAATTTTCCGTTTAAGTATGAGCGCATTATAAGTATTATGGAACAAATTCTTTCGGCGGTCGGGGAAGCACATGCACATGATATTATTCATCGTGATTTAAAACCGCAAAATATTCTCATTAATGTTAACGGTCAAGTTAAAATTACTGATTTTGGAATTGCACTTGTTACATCCGAATATTCATTAACACAAACAAATACTTTGATGGGCTCTGTGCATTATCTTTCACCAGAACAGGCACGCGGAAGTGCAATTACTAAACAGTCGGATATTTATTCATTGGGAATTATCCTCTTTGAAATGTTAACAGGCAGGGTTCCTTACCAAGGCGAAACGGCGGTCTCGATAGCACTTAAACATTTTCAAAATGAAATGCCTTCAGTTCGGGATTTTGATGAGCATATACCGCAGGCCCTTGAAAATGTTGTCTTGCATGCGACAGCTAAAGGGCTGACAGATCGGTATGCCTCTGTTAATGAGATGGCTAATGATTTAAGTACAGCGTTGTCACTAGTACGGTCGAGTGAAAAAAAATGGCTGCCTGAAAGAAATAACGATGAAGAGACTAAGATACTGACTCCATTAAGAGAAAAAGATTTAAAAAGTAATAGAAAAGTTCCAGAAGATAATGCCGATAATACTAAAAAAGAAAAAAAGACAAAATGGAGTCGGAAGAAAAAGTGGCTCATTTTTGGAATAAGTTTTCTAATTTTTATTTTGCTGTCAACGGCGACAGCGGTTGGCCTAATGCTTCCTAAAAATGTTGAAATCCCTGATTTGCGTGGTATGACAGAGGTTGAGGCGAAGAGTACCTTAAAGGATTTGAAATTGAAAGTTGGTAGTGTCAAGCATCGCTATAGTAGCAAGTATTACTATGGTCAAATAGTTGCAAGTCAGCCTAGAGAAGGGACTAACGTGCGGCAGAATTCTAAAGTTGCGCTTGTTCTTTCAGAAGGTCAGGAGAAATTTAAATTTGGTGATTATAAAGGGCAATCATATACGACAGTTAAAAATAAACTAGAAGCCAAAGGTGTAACTGTTTTGAAGGAAAAAACATATTCTAACACAGCGGCTAAGGGAGAAATTTTAGGACAAAGTATTTCAAAAAAAAGAAAAGTTATTTGGGATGATACAACAGTAACCTTTACAGTTAGTTCTGGAGCGAAAGAGATGATTCTGCGTGATCTTACAGGTTATACTAAAAAAAGCGCTCAAGATTATGCGGATGAACTTGGCTTGACCCTCAAAGTCAGAAATGAATCTGCAAGTTCAAGTACCGATAGCTCTGGTTTAACTGTTTCTCAGTATCCGACTGCGGGGACAGTTGTTCAAAGTGGGCAAACATTGGAAATCACACTTGCAGAAGAAACACAAACCAGCTCTTCCAGCAGTTCAAGTCAAGATTCATCTTCAAGTAGTAAATTAAATTCTTTTAACGTCAGTGTGGCAATTCCGTATGATGGTTCTGCTCAAGAATCAGGTTCTGATGAGAATAAAACAAATAAAATTGAGATTTATCTTCAAGATAAAGATCATCAGTTTGATGATGTTTATGAAACACTCACAATAGCGAAGGATACTAACGTAACATTGCCGTTTGTGTTGAACAATGGTTCATCGGGTAAATATAAAATAGTTCGGGATGGTAATGTTATTGCAGAGCGTGATAATATTACCCATAGTGGAAATTAAGTCTACAATTTGTGGAAGCAGTATAGACTTAAAATTTTTTTAATAAACGGAAGTACGGTTTTTAGGGAATCAAGGGGGCAGGTTAGAAATTTGGTAAAAGGACGAATTAGACAATCACTTAGTGGATATTACGATATTGAGGTTGGGGGCGTGGAGTATCGAACACGTGCCCGGGGAAATTTTAGGAAGAAAGGGCAGACACCACTGGTTGGAGACTGGGTTGAGTTTAAAGCAAAAAAACCTGAAGAGGGGTATATTTTAAAAATATATCCACGCAATAATTTAATGATACGTCCGCCAGTTGCTAATATTGATGCAGCGATAGTTGTGACAGCGTGTAAAGAGCCCTCATTTTCAAGTAACCTGCTAGACCGACAACTTGTGATGTTGGAAAAAAATAATATCAAACCAATTCTTTATTTTTCAAAGCGGGATTTGCTCACTGCTGCTGAGTATAAAGAAATGAGCACAATAATTTCTTACTATCAAAAGTTTTATCAATGTTTTTATTCGCAAAGTGATACCCCTAGAGAAATTTTGGCGGAGTTAAAGGATGATGTTGTAGTTGTTATGGGACAGACCGGTGCCGGAAAGTCGACATTTCTTAATGTATTGGCACCGCATTTAAAGCTTGAGACAGGGGAAGTTTCTAAAGCACTCAGTCGCGGTCGGCATACTACACGAAAAACAGCATTACTGCCAATTGAGGGGAACTTGATTGCTGATACGCCTGGTTTTTCATCTTTTGAATTGTTAGATGTTACCAAAGAACAATTGCCACTGCTTTTTGTTGATTTTGCGGAAAAACAGCAAAATTGCAGATTTCGTGGCTGCCTTCATTTAAATGAACCACAATGTGTAATTAAGGATATGGTACAAAAAGGTGAAATCTTAAAAAGCAGATATGATAACTATCTTCAGTTTCAAAATGAATTAAAACGGCAAAAGCCTAAATATAAAAAATGAGGTGTGGGAAAATGAAAATTGCTCCTTCGATTTTGAGTGCTAATTTTTTAGATTTGCAAAAAGATATCGGTGTTGTTGATCGAGCCGGTGCGGAATATTTGCACATTGATGTTATGGATGGTCATTTTGTACCTAATTTGTCATTCGGGGCGGCTGCTGTTAAAGCTATTCGACCGATGACAGATATGGTATTGGATTGTCATTTGATGGTTGAACAGCCAGAAAAATATATTCAACAATTTGCAATAGCAGGCGCTGATGTGATTGGTGTACATGTTGAAGCGACTCCTCATATTCATCGAGCACTGGCAATGATCAGGGAAAATGGATGCAAGGCTGAGGTAGTAGTTAATCCTGGAACACCCTTGAGTTCAATTCAAGAATTGTTACCGTTTGTTGATGCTGTATTGATAATGACTGTTGATCCGGGATTTGGCGGACAAAGGTTCATCCCTGAAATGATTAACAAAATTAAAAAAATAGCTCAATTAAAAAAGGATCAGGGGCTAGATCTAGAAATTGAAGTTGATGGTGGAATAAACGACCAAACAATAAAACAATGCGCTATAGCAGGCGCGACAGTAGCCGTTGCTGGATCTTATGTATTCAATAGCGAAAATCCAAGTAAAAGGGTCTCGCTTCTTAAGGATCTGATAAGAGATGAATAATTTGAATGTGAGTCTAATGGTTGGGGGCCCAACTTCCGAGTGGCCTGAAGATTTGTTTGAAAGCGAACAGAGAGAAAGTATATGGATCGGTGCAGACCGAGGGGCACTTCATCTTGTAAAAAATGGAATCAGGCCGGAATTGGTTATTGGGGATTTCGATTCCTCTACATCAGCAGAAAAACAATTGATAAAGGATGCTGTTCCCGAAGTGATAACTGCTAAGCCAGAAAAAGATGACACAGATACAGAACTTGCGTTAAAAAAAATTATTGAACGGTACGGGTCTTGTAAAATTAAAATATTTGGGGCAACCGGTGGAAGATTAGATCATTTGCTGGCGAATCTTTTTTTTGTTTTGCGTCCACCTTTTTATGAACATCTGCAAGACATAAATCTATATGATAGATACAACACGGTTAGTTTTTTTAAACCAGGGACATATCGAATAAAAAAAGAAGTAGATAAAAAGTACCTAGCATTTGTTCCTTTAACTGCAGTTAAGAAATTAACACTTAAGGATGAAAAGTATCGGTTGAACCAACGGGATTTTTCGGCTCCTATTTCTCTAGCTAGTAATGAATTTGAGGGTAAAACCGCTGAATTTAGTTTTAAAGCAGGCGTAGTTTGTGTGATTCAAAGTAAAGATTGAATTTAAAATATTGATTGAGTGTCATCTATCCTGTAAAGCTGCTCTTGTCAGTCTGAAATAACATTATAAATATTATGTGTTAACTAATTTAAAACGAAGGACGAAGGGACTGGCTCAAAATTAAACTTTTGAACCAGCCCCTTTATTGATCCCGTGAAAGTGTTTCATAAGTTAAAATTTTCCATCTAACTTTGAATTACTCATAGCAAAGAATAGGTTATATTCGTAATTTCTTTTTAGTACTCAAATTTACCGGCTTATTGCACACTTCCCTTTAGATTTTAGTTCTCCCGTTTCAAGAATGTTACGTTTTGTAAAAGACGATGATTTAGAGTATAAAAAAAGACTCGCCATTAACGAGCCCAAGTTTGGTTAAACACGTGTAACTTTACCAGATTTCAATGTGCGTGCAGAAATCCAAACCTTTTTTGGTTTACCATCAACTAAGATTCTAACTTTTTGCAGATTTGGTTTCCAGCTACGATTTGATTGGTTTAACGCATGCGAACGTTTTTTACCGAATGTCGTTTTTTGACCTGTAATAAAATCTTTTGCCATTATTCGTTCCTCCCTTGTTGCTAGGATTTCGAAGCAGACTCCTGCTTACTTACTAGATAAAGTTATCATAGATAGTTCGTGAATGCAAGATTTTTCTGTAAAGTAAAATAGCTTGGCAGAGATATAAGTTATTAAATTAAGGATATGTCATTTTGAAACACCAATTTATTGACATGGTATTGACTAGTGCTTTATGATAAAATATCGTTAATGATTGTGTGAAAAATTAAGGAGGCTGTATTTTATGGCTGTAAAAATAAAAACGCAATTCGGAAATATTGACATCAGTAATGATGTAATTGCCACAGTTGTTGGTGGAGCAGCAACTGAAATTTTTGGGATAGTCGGTATGGCTAGCAAAAATCAGATTAAAGACAATTTGAATGAAATTTTAAAACGTGATAATTATTCAAAAGGCGTAGTTGTTCGTCAAGAAGATGCTGAAGTGGCAGTAGATGTTTACATTATAGTAGGTTACGGAACAAAAATATCTGAAGTATGTCGCAATGTTCAAGACAAAGTTAAATATAACTTGGAATCCATGTTAGGTGTAACTGCTAATTCTGTTAATGTCTTCGTACAAGGTGTGCGTGTAATTGAAGATTAGTCGAGCGTTATAGATAAATGGATTACCAAGGAGGAAGACAGAATTTGAAAGTCACTGAAATTACCGAGTCAGAATTTAGAAAGATGGTTCTGATAGGCTCAAAAAAGTTAAATAAAAATGCTGAATTTATTAATTCATTAAATGTTTTTCCTGTACCTGATGGAGATACAGGAACAAATATGAGTCTTTCATTTGCTAGCGGCGCGAAATATGTAGGTGAATCATCCTCTTCTCAAGTCGGTGATCTAACAGCGAGCCTTGCGAAGGGGTTGTTAATGGGAGCAAGAGGCAATTCTGGCGTTATATTATCGCAGATTTTCCGAGGCTTTTATAAAAGTACGGAAAAGAAAAAGGCTTTGACTGCGAAAGATTTAGCGGATGCCTTAACGAGTGGAGTCGAGTATGCTTATAAAGCTGTTATGAAGCCGACAGAGGGAACGATACTTACCGTATCGCGTAAAGCCGCAAGTGCTGCTAATAAGAAGGCTGCAGAAACAGATAATACTGTTGAGGTTATGGAAGCTGCATATGAAGCTTCAAAGACAGCTTTGGCTGAAACGCCAGACTTATTGCCAGTTTTGAAAGAAGTCGGTGTTGTCGATTCAGGGGGTCAAGGGTTAACTTTTGTCTATGAAGGCTTTTTTGATGCACTCAGCGGCAATAAGGACGCAGAGACTGAGGAAATGCATCAACCGAATGTCGTAGAAATGGATGAGATGGTTAATGCTGCTCATCATAAAAGTGTTCAGAGTCAATTAAATACAGCAGATATCCATTACGGCTATTGTACTGAAATTATGATCCGATTGGGTGCAGGGCGTTTGGTCGACCGTAAATTTGATTATGATGAATTCAGGGAATATTTAAATGAATTTGGAGATTCTTTGTTAGTAGTAGCTGATGATGAAGTCATTAAAGTTCATGTTCATACTGAACATCCAGGCAAAGTATTAGCATATGGGCAACATTTTGGATCTTTGATAAAAGTTAAAGTTGATAATATGAGACTTCAACATGAAACAATTTTGGAACATGATCAAGAAGAAGCTTTACAAGAATCAGAAACAGAGACAAGTACTAATGGCTACGGTATTGTAGCGATTGCAGCTGGAAACGGTATTGGTCGGCTTTTTAAAGGACTAGGTGTTACACATATTTTGAATGGCGGTCAGACAATGAATCCAAGTACACAGGATATTATAGATGCAATTAAACAAACAGGGACAAAGAAAATTATTCTTTTACCCAATAACAAAAACATCTTTTTAGCTGCGCAGCAAGCAGCCGAGGTTGCAGATGTACCCGTCGCGGTCATTAAAAGTAAAACCATCGCGCAAGGAATGACAGCAATGCTGGCTTTTGATCCTGAAGCTTCGATCGAAGAGAACAAAAAAAATATGACAGGTGATTTGACATCAGTTGTTTCAGGTCAAATTACTATTTCGGTTCGTGATACGACTATTGACGGTAAAAATATTAAAAAAGATGATTATATAGGGATTGTTGACGGCAAGATCAAAGTTATAGATTCTGACAGAAAAGAAACAGCTATTAAGATGTTAAAAGAAATGGTGGACGATGATAAAGAAATTGTGACAATTATTTATGGTCAAGACGGTACAAA
This sequence comes from Liquorilactobacillus uvarum DSM 19971, assembly GCF_001434935.1. Classification (GTDB taxonomy): domain Bacteria; phylum Bacillota; class Bacilli; order Lactobacillales; family Lactobacillaceae; genus Liquorilactobacillus; species Liquorilactobacillus uvarum. The sequence goes on from NZ_AZEG01000003.1 coordinate 101,605, forward strand.
GCAGGAAGCTGAGGAAATCAAGACAGCTGTACTTGAGATAGATGAAGATCTTGAAGTTGAGATTCACGAAGGCGATCAACCGGTATATCCATATTTAATTTCGGTAGAGTAATGATTAATACTTGTACAGTCTGGTTGATTCGAGTAGAATCAGTCAGACTTTTGGTATTTATAAGCTATTTGTTTAATGCCTAGGAGGTGCTGATGACTTGAAGAGCCTTGCTGATCCTGTTTCCGTGCTAAAGGGTGTTGGACCTAAAAGTGCGGTTGCTTTGAATAAACTAGGAATAAATACTGTAGGTAACTTGTTGTTGGAGTATCCCTTTCGTTATGATGATTTTGCGGTTAGAAGATTAAGCGATATAACGGACCAAGAAAAGGTCACTTTAAAGGGGACTGTGGCATCTGAGGCTGTTCTTACGCGATTTGGTCGAAAGAAAAGTCGCCTTAATTTTCGACTATTGGTCGAGCATGATGTAATCATGGTAACTTTTTTCAACCAGCCTTATTTAGCACAAAAAGTTGAAACGGGTAAGGAAATGGCTATTTATGGCAAATGGGATGGAAGACACCAACGTTTAGCAGGGATGAAAATATTATTTAATGCAGGTGCTAATGATATAGCCGGCGTTTATCGCTCATCAAAGGATGTGCAGCAGGCAACTGTTAAAAAGCTTGTTAAACAAGCCTATGAGCTTTACGGGGATGTTCTTACAGAGATTATTCCAGAAGAAACACGTCGCAAGTTCAAATTATTGCCGCGAAAAACAATGATTCACGACATGCATTTTCCTGAAAATCAGCAGGCAGCGAGTTTGGCTCGACGGTCTGCGGTATTCGATGAGTTTTTCTGCTTTCAGGTGAAAATGCAATTTATCAAAAAAATTCAACATAAGAAACATGGCATAAAAATTTCCTATGATAATGACCAAGTAAAAATGTTTATTGCAACGTTGCCTTTTGAGCTGACTGCTGCGCAAAAAAAAGTTGTGAATGAAATCTGCAGCGATTTGCATCATACTGTTCATATGAATCGTCTGCTTCAAGGTGATGTTGGCTCTGGTAAAACGGTTGTGGCAGCGATTGCTTTATATGCAGCAGTTACCGCTGGGTTTCAAGCGGCCTTGATGGTGCCAACGGAAATTCTTGCACAACAGCATGCGGAAAAGCTAGATCATTTATTCGCAAAGTTTAATGTGAATGTTGCCTTACTGACTGGATCAACGGCTAGCAGAGTAAAAATAAGAAGAGAATTATTGAAACATTTGAAGGATGGTCAAATTGACATTGTTGTCGGTACCCATGCTTTAATCCAAAATGATGTTGTTTTTAAAAATTTAGGATTAGTCATTACGGATGAGCAGCATCGCTTCGGAGTTAATCAAAGGCAAAAATTCAAAAAAAAGGGAATTATGCCGGACGTTTTGGCCATGACGGCAACTCCAATTCCACGTACATTAGCTATTACGATGTATGGTGAGATGGACGTTTCTACTATTACTGAACTACCTAAGGGACGCTTGCCCATTGAAACTGTTTGGTTGAGAGAAAAACAATTAGGTGAGGCCATTATTTTTTTAAAAAAGCAACTTAGCTTTGGAGCACAGGCATATGTGATTAGTCCCTTGATTGAAGAGTCAGAGATGATGGACTTGAAAAATGCTGAGGAAATTTTTGCTAAATTAAAAAAGCAGCTGGAACCTGAGTATCACGTAGGATTGCTGCACGGTCGAATGAAAGGCTCAGAAAAAAATGAAGTAATGGCAGCTTTTAAAAATAAGAAGTTTGACATTCTTGTATCAACGACTGTGATTGAGGTTGGAGTGGACATTCCTAATGCAACCATGATGCTGATTTTGGATGCTGATCGCTTTGGGTTGGCACAATTACATCAGTTACGTGGTCGAGTCGGCCGAGGGAAAAAGCAATCGTATTGTTTTCTGATAGCGGATCCTAAAAATGAGTATGGGGTCGCGAGAATGAAAGTGATGTCTGAAACAAACGATGGTTTTATAATTGCGCAAAAGGATCTTGAATTGCGAGGACAAGGAGATATTTTAGGCAATAAGCAATCTGGTGTCCCTGATTTCAAGGTTGGCGATCCAGTGACGGATCTGCGTATTTTACAAGCTGCACAGCAAGAGGCAGCCCAAATTATAAATGACCCAGAGTTTACGCATAAAAGTACTAACAAAGGATTAATTAATTACTTGCGTCATGAGTTAGATAAGGGGATCAGTTTTGACTGATTAAGAGAGGATGATTGATTTGAAAATTGCGGTTGATGCTATGGGTGGGGACAATGCTCCACAATCAATAGTTGCTGGTGTGGAACGCGCACGTGATGAGTTTAAGGACATTGATTTTTTACTTTTTGGGATCGAAGATGAGATTCGTAAATTTTTGAAGAATGAAACAAGAATTACAATTGTACATACGAATGAGATGATTGTAATGAATGATGAACCAGTAAAAGCCATTAGACAAAAGAAAAACTCTTCAATGGTTTTGGCAGCAAAGGCAGTTAAAGAGCATGAAGCAGACGCTATTTTTTCTTGCGGAAACACAGGGGCACTTTTAGCAGCTGGCTTGTTGATTGTAGGGAGAATAAAGGGAATTTCGCGTCCCGGATTACTCTCGACGTTGCCAGTAATCGGGGAATCTAATGATGGTGGGTTTAATCTTCTTGACAGTGGTGCTAATGCAGAAAACAAGCCGGAGCATTTATATCAATATGCTATTTTAGGTAAATATTATGCGCAAAAAGTCAGAAAAATTAATAATCCAAGAATAGGTCTGCTAAACAATGGAACTGAACCGCACAAGGGCAGCAAAGTGACTCAGGAAGCTTATAAATTATTAAGTGATGATCCTAATATTAATTTTGTGGGCAATGTTGAATCAAGCTCGATCTTAAATAATGTCGCAGATGTCGTTGTTGCTGATGGATTCACAGGCAATGCAGTTTTAAAAGCGATTGAAGGAACGGCTTCCTCCATTATGCATCTTATGAAAGCTATGTTTTTAAATAGTGGTGTCAAAGGGAAGATAAGTGCTTTGCTTTTGAAATCCAGTTTAATGGAACTGAAGGAGAAAATGAATCAGTCTCAATACGGCGGGGCTGTTCTCTTAGGTGTCAAAGCTCCAGTGGTTAAAGCGCATGGTTCTAGTGATGAACTGGCAGTTTACTATACACTGAAACAAATTCATACAATGATCGAAGGAAAAATGATTCCCGACTTCGTAGATTATTTTAGTCAGCAGCGTATTTCTGCTAAAATAGAAAAATAGCTTATTGTATAATGAAAATTTTTGGAGGAAAAAATGACTGAGAAAGAAATTTTTAATAAGATTGCTAAGATTATCCATGATCGTTTCGAATTGGACCAAAGTAAGATCACCCCAGAACTTACTTTTTCATCTGATTTAGATGCTGATTCGATTGATATAGTTGAATTTGTTCTTGAGCTTGAAGATACTTTTGGTGCAGAAATCCCTGATGAAGACGCTGAAAAGCTTCTAACCGTTGGTGATGTCGTTAAATATATTGAAAAACGTCAGGCATAAAGCTGGTTGTAAAGCAGGAGTAAAGAATGGTGATATAAGCTAGGACAGATATTTTTTGTCCCAGCTTTTTTTAGTATTGAATTCAAGAAGCAAGCTTTATTTTAGAAAATGCATATTAGTAAAAGTCACTGTATTATGAATACTTTCAGTTGGAGGAAACTTTGTTTCATAGCCTGTGAAAGGGTATAATATAAATACTGAAATAAGTTAAAGGAGAAGAAAAAGTGATAATCGGACTAGCAGAAAAATTAAAGAAGGATTTTGAAATTGATTTTAAGAACCAGTATTTATTAGACGAGGCGTTTACGCATGCTTCATATGCAAATGAACACCCTAAAGAACATCTGAAATACTATGAACGCATTGAATTTTTAGGCGATGCAGTAATGCAACTTTGCGTCTCAGAATATCTTTTTGTACGTTATCCGATGCTTCCAGAAGGAAAGTTGTCACGCTTGCGTGCGGCGATGGTATGTGAAGATAGTTTCAGTAAATTTGCCAAAGAATGTAATTTTGATGAATATATTCGTCTTGGAAAAGGGGAAGAAAAGGCAGATGCACGTCAGCGACCATCTCTTCTTTGCGATATTTTTGAATCTTTTATAGGTGCACTTTACCAGGATCAAGGGAAAAAAGCAGTTGACAAGTTTATTGCGCGTGTTGTATTTCCCAAGTTGGATATGGGATGGTTTGATCATCTTTTGGATCATAAAACAGAATTGCAGGAGTATTTGCAAAAAAACGGTAATGTAAACATTGAATATAGTGAAGTTATGGATAAGGGACCAGAACACGATAAGCAGTATACAATGGCTGTGAGTGTTGGTGGTAAAACAATTGGTACAGGCATGGGGCATTCCAAAAAAGCTGCAGAACAGGCGGCGGCAAACGATGCTTTGAAAAAGTTCAGTGGCAGATGACTATCATTTTAGTGTAAGAAGGAGTGTCGTTTTATGAAACTCAAGTCGCTAGTCATTAATGGCTTTAAGTCCTTTGCAGATAGAACTGAAATTGTTTTTCAACCTGGAATGACAGCAATCGTCGGACCTAATGGTAGTGGAAAGAGTAACATTATTGAAGCTATTCGTTGGGCTTTAGGAGAACAATCAGTCAAAAGTTTGCGCGGGGAGAAGATGCCCGATGTTATTTTTGCAGGTTCGAACGATAGAGCTGCATTGAACAGGGCCGAAGTTTTAATTACCTTTGATAATCATGATCATTATTTGAACATGCAAAGTGATGAAGTAACTATTGGACGCAAGATTTATCGTGATGGAAATAGTGAATTTTTGATTAACGGGCAGCAGGTACGTCTGAAAGATGTAGTTAATTTATTCATGGACACTGGTTTGGGACGTGAATCTTTTTCGATTATCTCTCAAGGCCGTGTAGAAACTATTTTTAATAGTAAACCACAAGAAAGACGATTGATTATTGAGGAAGTTGCAGGTGTTTCAAAATACAAAAAAGAAAAACAAAAAGCTGAATTCGAATTAGCTGAAACAAAAGATCATTTGGAGCGAGTAGCTGATATTATAGCTGAGCTTAAAAAACAGCGAGAGCCTCTGAAAGAACAAAGCAGTATAGCTAGGGACTATCTTGCCCAGAAAAAGGAATTTGATCGCTATGATATTAACCGTTTAGTGCTGGAGATTAAAAGCAGCAAGAGTGACTGTTCAAAGTCAGAAAATGAACTAGAAAAGCTTAATGAAGAAATCAATATGAGGAAAACTAAAGTTCAAAAGCAGCAACGAGTAGTTAATAATCTGCACACACAAGAACAGCATTTAAATAAAAAAATAGACCAAATTCAGGGGAAATTAGTTGAGATAACTAAAGAAAGTGAACGGCTTAGCGGTCAAAAAAATATGTCTCAACAAGAGCATCATTTTCAGGAAACTAGGTATAAAGAACTTGTACAGCAAAAAGCTGAGAACCAAGCAACCTTAGCTTCAATTAAAAATAAAAAAAATGAATTGATAACTGAAATTGAAGACATTAAGAAAAATTTGAAGCTTTGGCAAATGAAAATTGCAGATTTGACTAAAAAGACGACAGCTGATGAAACAGAATTTGAGAAAAGCATTGAAGATCTACGAGCGACAATTATCGAAAAGATGCAAGTACAAACAACGCTCAGAAATAAAACTGTTTATTTAGAAAAAGAAGAAAAAAAGCGAACATCAACTAAGAAGCTCGTTAATCAAAAAATTACGATAATTCAGCAAAAAATTTCGAAATTAGAGGATAACTATCGAAAGACAAATACTGATCTTAAGCAACTTCAAGATGATATTTCGAATGTTAGCAAAAAGATAGAGCAGCACCAAGATCAGTTAGATGAAGATAGAAAAAAAATTGATATACAAAAACAGCAATGGTATAAAGCACTTGAAATACTTCAGAAGGCTCGAGCACAGTATGAAAGTCTGAAAAACATTACTGCAAACTATGCCGGCTACTATCTAGGCGTTAAAGAAGTTTTGAAAGCGCGTGATCGGCTTAGTGGAATTGTTGGCCCTGTGGTAGAGATATTCGATGTACCTGCTGAATTTGCACATGCAATCGAAACCGTCTTAGGAGGACAACTGCAAAACGTGGTGGTGACTGATGAGCAAGCTGCTAAAAGGGCAATTTCTTTTTTGACTAAAAACAAATTAGGACGAGTAACTTTTCTGCCGCGTACTACGGTTCGACGTCATTTCATAGGCGCTTCACAAAGAAAAACCTTAACAAGTATTGCAGGTGTCATAGGAATAGCTAGTCAAATAGTTAAATGCAATAATGAGGAAGACTTGCCAATTTTGGATTATCTTTTAGGAATAACAGTTATTGTTGAGAAAATGGATGATGCTATTCAAGTTCAGCGTGCATTAGGTCACAGTGTAAGGATTGTTACACTAGCTGGTAATATTATCAATCTTGGCGGGTCAATGACAGGAGGCAGCTCGAAACAACAGCGTACGGGACTGCTTGAACAAAAACAAAGAGTGACTCAGCTAGCGGAAAATATTGCAACGATGCAAGAAAAAATGTCCACGTTAGAAGTCAAAGGTGCAAATCTGCAAAAACAAAGAGAAGATAATGAAGCATTACTGATAACTGAGAATAAGGAAATAAAAGAAAAGCAAAAACAATTTCAGAGTTTAAAAAACGAACTAACGATTATACAGAATGATTTAAAGTATCAAAAAGAGCAACTCGAATTGCATCAAACTGAATTTGAAAATTCAAAGTTTGAGAGTCAAAATTTTACAACAGATCAAAATACTCTAAAAAAAGATTTGGATAAGGTTTCACAAGAGCTAAAAAAAATGCGTCAAGATTACGATGAGCAAAAAAAGGGCTTAACTGATCTTACACAGCTGCATAAGCAGAATGAAGCGTATTTGCGTGAAGCCCAGCAAAAGTATGCCGTTATTAAGGAAAGAGCGCATGCTAAAGAGGTGCAACTGGATGAAATCGATACACAGATAGAGCAATTGCAACAGTTAAATGCTAAAGCTCAAAAGATGTTGTCTGAAATAAAAAAAGAACAATCAATTCGACAATTAAAAAGTTCTGATATTATTTCTAAGGTTGAAGCTTATGCAGTAGAACGTGATAGTGCAAAGCATGAACTTGAAAAGAAACAGCGGCAGAGGGAAGAAATGCATAAACAAGCGGTGACAGCTGAAAGTGATTTGGAACGCTTAAATGAACTGCAAGAAGTTGTTTTTGATGAAAAGAGAAGACAGAGTGTAAAATTGAGCCGCTTGAATACGTTATTAGACCATAGTTTATCTGCACTATCTGACAACTATCATTTAACCTATGAAAAGGCTGCAGTTGGGGATGTTGATGGAAACTTAGAGCAAGTACAGCATAAGTTAAAGTTACTTAAATTGGGTATATCTGAGTTAGGGAACGTCAATCTTGGTTCAATTGACGAATATGAACGTGTAAATAAACGTTATGAATTCTTATCGACGCAACAGGAAGATTTAATGCTTGCAAAAGAACAGTTACAAAAGAGTATGTTTGAATTAGATAATGAAGTTAAAAAACGATTTGATAAGACATTTAAAGAAGTTGCAGCTGAATTTAGTCATATTTTTCCGCAGATTTTTGGTGGAGGCAGAGCAACCCTAAAATTAACAGTTCCCGATGATTTATTAACAACAGGAATTGAAATAATGGCTCAGCCGCAAGGAAAAAGCTTGCAACAACTTTCATTGCTCTCAGGTGGTGAACGGGCTCTGACTGCAATAACACTTTTATTTGCGATTTTAAGGGTAAAACCTGTTCCCTTTGCGATTCTTGACGAAGCTGAAGCTGCTTTGGACGATGCCAATGTTGAACGTTATTCTCGTTATTTACACAATTTTCATGAGCAGACACAATTTATTGTTATCACACATCGTAAGGGAACGATGGAACATTCTGATGTTCTTTATGGTATTACAATGCAAGAATCTGGTGTTTCGAACACAGTTTCAGTATCTTTAGAGAATGTTTAGTAATACATGCTCAAAACAAGTCATAGAACAACTTACTTTAAGGAGGACCAAAGATGGGCTTTTTTGATAAATTAAAACGTGCTTTTAATGGTGAAAAAAAAGAGCAGCAGAGTGAAGATTCGGAAAAGTATAATAAAGGACTTGAAAAATCTCGTAAGACTTTTGGTGAAAAACTTAATGAGCTTTTTGCAAACTTTAGAACGGTTGACGAAGATTTTTTTGATGATCTAGAGGAGACCTTGATCGAAGCTGATGTTGGATTCGATACAGCTGTTAAAATCAGCGATGAACTAAAGCAAGAAGTTAAATTAAAAAACGTAAAATCAAAATCTGAGGTTTCACAAACAATTATTGAGAAGCTGGTCAACTTATATGAAGTAGAGGGTGAAAATGAAGATAAAGAGCTTCATTTTTCTGAAAAAGGATTAACGGTATTTCTTTTTGTTGGTGTTAATGGAGTTGGAAAAACGACCACAATAGGTAAATTAGCGCATCGATACAGGCAAGAAGGCAAAAAAGTGATGCTAGCTGCCGGTGATACTTTTCGCGCAGGTGCGACAGAGCAGCTTGTTGAGTGGGGTCGACGTGTTGATGTTACAGTTGTTCGAGGACCTGAGAAAAGTGATCCAGCTTCTGTAGTGTTTGATGCAATAAAAAAAGCTAAGGAAGACAGTTATGATGTCTTACTTGTTGATACAGCTGGTCGGTTACAGAACAAAGTAAATTTAATGAATGAATTAGCTAAAATATCGCGTATTATTACACGTGAAATTCCAGATGCACCCCAAGAGATTCTTTTGACCCTTGATGCGACGACAGGACAAAATGCATTGACACAAGCTAAACAGTTTAGAGATGTGACACAGGTCACTGGAATAGTTTTAACAAAGCTGGATGGAACAGCTCGTGGGGGGATTGTGTTAGCCATCCGTAACGAATTGCATTTACCAGTCAAATTGGTTGGTCTGGGTGAACAAATGGATGACCTGCGTGATTTTAAACCTGAAGAGTTTGTCTTAGGTTTATTTGAAGGACTACTTGATGAAAAAAAGGAAGATTGATCAATAAATGGGTGTGAATAAAAATGGCGATCGAGAAAACGAATCGAATAAATGCACTTTTTGAGTTTTACGAACCATTATTAACGGAAAAACAAGTACTATATATCGCACTTTATTACCGAGATGATTATTCTTTGGGCGAAATTGCTGAAAACTATCATGTTTCAAGACAAGCTGTTTATGATAATATAAAGAGGACCGAGAAGATTCTTGAGACTTATGAGACAAAGTTGCAATTGTTGCGGCGCTTTCAGTTACAAAACAGCAAAATTGATGAACTTATAAGCTATGCTCAGAAAAAATATCCTAGTGACAAGGCATTGCTGAATTTAACGAAACAGTTAGAAGACTTAGAAGAATGAAAGTTGGTGGCTAAAGTTGGCATTTGAAGGTTTAACCGAGCGATTACAAAATGCAATTAGCAAATTAAAACGTAAGGGAAAAGTTAGTGAATCTGATGTAAAAGAGGTTATGCGGGAGATACGATTAGCGTTACTTGAAGCTGATGTTAATTTCCAAGTTGTTAAAGACTTTGTTAAGAAAGTCAGAAAGAGAGCTGTTGGTTCAGAAGTTCTAGAGAGCTTGACTCCTGCACAACAGATCGTCAAAATTGTTAATGATGAATTAACTAAGGTCATGGGGTCAGAAGTTTCGACACTTAATCAAGCACCTAAGATCCCAACCATTATTATGATGGTTGGACTCCAAGGAGCCGGAAAGACGACGACTGCAGGAAAACTTGCTCTAAAATTAAGAAAAGAGCAGAATGCACGTCCTTTGTTAATAGCTGGAGATATATATCGACCAGCTGCTATTGATCAGTTGAAAATACTTGGAGAAAATATCGAGGTTCCGGTTTTTTCGTTAGGAACAGATGTTTCACCGGTTGAGATTGTACGTCAAGGTCTTGAGCTTGCGAAGGAAAAGAAGAATGATTATGTAATCATCGATACAGCTGGTCGTTTACAAATCGATGAAAAACTGATGAATGAGTTGGCAGAAATAAAGGAGCTCGCAGGACCGAACGAAATTTTATTGACCGTTGATGCAATGACAGGTCAAAATGCAGTTGATGTGGCTAGAGGATTTAATGAGCAGCTTGACGTCACTGGGGTCGTTTTGACGAAACTTGATGGTGATACGCGTGGCGGTGCAGCATTGTCTATTCGCGCAGTGACTGGAAAACCAATTAAGTTTATTGGACAAGGCGAAAAAATGACGGATTTGGATCTTTTTTATCCAGATCGTATGGCTTCACGTATTCTTGGGATGGGAGACATGTTGACCCTCATTGAAAAAGCTCAGCAGGACTTCGATGAGCAGAAAGCCCTTGAAGTGCAGTCAAAAATGCGTGAAAATAGCTTTGATTTCAATGATTTTATTGATCAGATGGAACAACTGCAAAAAATGGGGCCAATGGAAGATGTTATCAAGATGATTCCGGGTATGGCTAACAATCCGGCTCTGAAGAACGTTAAAGTGGATCCCAAAGATATTGAGCACACCAAGGCTGTTGTGTACTCAATGACATCAAAAGAGCGTGAAGACCCTGATTTGTTGAATCCTAGCCGACGCAGAAGGATAGCGGCTGGTTCGGGGCGCCCGATTCAGGAAGTTAACCGGATGATCAAACAATTTAATCAAATGAAAAAAATGATGAGTAAAGTCTCAAAGGGAAATTTTTCAGGAATGGAAGGAATGTTTGGAAAGGGTGTTTCTGGAAAATTGGCCAAAATGTCAATGAATTCAATGGCGCGTAAAAGCAAAAAGAGAAAACTAAAAAGATTAAGAAGTAAACGAAAGCGTAAATAATAGCGCCGAATATGGGTTGAAAAAGCTTTTTTTTGTATCTGTCAAGAAATAATGCTTTACACCAGCTCGAATTACTGGTATATTATTTATCGTTAAGAAGATATTAGGAGGTGTATTCAATGTCAGTTAAAATCCGTTTGAAACGCATGGGTTCTAAGAAACGTCCGTTCTACCGAATCGTTGTTGCAGATTCACGTTCACCACGTGATGGTCGATTTATTGAAAATGTCGGCACATACAACCCATTAACAGAACCTGAGAAAGTAACTCTTGAAGAAGAAAGTATTTTAAACTGGTTGGGAAATGGTGCTCAACCTTCAGATACTGTGCGCAATATTCTTGCAAAAGAAGGAATCATGAAGAAATTTCATGAGGCTAAGTTCTCTAAGAAATAAGGTTGAGTAAAATGACAGAAGCAGATGCGAAACAATTAATCGTAACGATTGTTAAACCACTAGTTGCTGAGCCTGACAAGATTGATTTGCAGCTTGTCAAGGAAGGTCATTTTGTTAATTTTAATTTAAAAGTCGCTCCCAGTGATACTGGACGTGTGATTGGAAAACATGGTCGGATAGTGCAAGCGATTCGAACTGTTGTGTATAGTGTATGTAGAGACGATTCATATCGAATTCGTCTGAATATCATAAATGATTAATGAAAACCTCCTGATGAAGCAGTAATGTTTTGTTTAGAGGTTTTCTTTTTAATAGGAAGGAGAAAAGATGGAGTACTATGAAGTCGGACGTATTGTGAATACCCATGGTATTCAAGGCGAAGTCAAAGTTGCTGTCACAACAGATTTTGCAGATGAAAGATTCCAAAAAGGAAAAACACTTTATATTCTTCAAGACGAGGGGAAAAAAGTAGTCAATTTAACAATAAAAAAAGTTCGAAAATTCAAGCAATTTCAACTTTTAGTTTTTGAAGGAATGGAAGACATCAATTTAATGGAAAAATATAAAAATAGTAAATTGATGATATCTGAACAAGATCAAGAACCTCTTTCAGATGGAAGTTATTATCATCATCAGATAGTTGGATTGCATGTCATTGATGAAACTGAGAAACCACTTGGAACGATAAAAGAAATTCTAAGTTTGGGTGCAAATGATGTTTGGGTAGTAGAGCGAGAAAATAATAAGGACCTCCTTTTACCAGCTATTAAAGATGTTATTAAAGAAGTAAATGTTGAGGCAGGTACAGTCCGCGTCAAGCTTTTGGATGGGTTGGATGACTGATGAAAATTGATATTTTAAGTTTATTTCCAGAAATGTTCACAGGCCCACTCAATCAATCAATTGTAGGCAAAGCAATTGAGAATAAAATAGTAGATGTAGATATCACTAATTATCGTGATTATACTCAGAATAGACAGCATCATGTTGATGATTATCCATATGGCGGCGGAGCAGGGATGCTTCTGCAAGTTCAGCCGCTGTTCGATGCTCTGGATGCGATTGAGGAGAAAAATCAAGGATTGGGAAGTGTTATTTTAGTTGATCCAGCTGGACGCAAATTTAATCAAAAAATTGCTAAAGAGCTTTCGATGAAAAAACATCTTACTTTTATTTGCGGTCATTATGAAGGGTATGATGACCGCATTAGGACGAGGGTGACTGATGAGATCTCTTTAGGTGACTATATCTTGACTGGTGGAGAATTGGCCGCAATGGTTATCATCGATGCAGCAGTTAGATTACTACCAGGGACACTGGGCAATAATGAATCAGCGCCTGGAGACTCATTTTCGGATGGTTTATTGGAGTATCCACAATATACACGTCCTTCCGAGTATCGTGGGCTTAAGGTGCCGGATATTCTATTAAGCGGTAATCATCAAAAAATTGATGAATGGCGTCAGCGAGAATCTTTAAAACGAACACTTGAAAGACGACCGGATCTTGTGAAAAAAATTGAATTAAGCGATAAGCAGAAAAAATGGTTGCAAGATTTGAAAAAGATGTGACAAACCTTGAACCAAATCAAAGCCTATGGTAAACTTAAAACTGGCTTATGCCACAGTAACGATATTCCGCTGCGATCTGCTATGAATGTCGGTGAAAGGAAGAAAAAAAATGAATCCATTGATCCAGAAGATTACAGAATCTCAATTGCGTAACGACATTCCTGATTTTAGAGCAGGAGATACTGTACGTGTGTATGCGCGAATTATTGAAGGTACACGTGAACGTATCCAGCTTTTTGAGGGTGTTGTTATAAAGCGTCGTGGTCAAGGCGTCAGCGAGACATATACTGTTCGTAAAATCAGTAATGGTGTTGGGGTTGAACGTACATTTCCAGTTCATACACCACGTGTTGAAAAAATTGAAGTTATTCATCAGGGGCGTGTTCGTCGTGCTAAGTTGTACTACTTACGTGCATTGCATGGTAAAGCTGCTCGTATTCCTGAAAAACGTCGTAAATAAGAGTTTGAGAATATCGAAAAACCTTGCTGAAGCGAGGTTTTTTTATTGCATGTTGTGGATATGAAAAGTTGCGGGTCCTTTGTTCAAAAGGATAATGTTCGAAATATTAGGAAAACTATGGTATACTTATAATATATTAAGCGTTATTTAATTTATAGATCGGGTTTTTAATTTGTATGGATCTTTCATGATAGAGGCGCAGTCTGGGAACTGTAATGATTCCGTAGAGGTTGGGGCGGAATCGGTGGAAGCTAGAGTTTAGATTCGGTTCTTGTAATAAAGTTTTAAAGAAATTTGATGTAACTAACTTGATTAGAGGGCACTGTACACACGCTGTATAGTGCCTTTGTCCATTATTGCATCGCGTGTTTAATTTAGATAAACTTATTTAAAAGGGGGATATAGGAATGGCTAAAGTCATAAAACCAATTACACTTTTAGTTAATGGAAAACAGGTGCAAGGTGTGTATAGAGGAACTGACAACGAAATGATAGATGAGTCACCCAATGGTTCATATTACAGTGGAGAAGGGTCATTAATCATCATTTCTAATGAAAATCATCTAGAAATGGATAGCATAAAAAATATGGATGGTAGTACTTTGCTCAAAGAACCAAGCAAATTCACGCTGAGCAAGATTGATGTTAGAAACGCTTTTAAAATTGATAATGTTCTTTTTGATAGTATAAAGGACAACATTATTCAGTAATTAGATTGTTTTTTGTGGATTGCTATTTTTAACAACAAATTGGTTTTTGCTATTTACATAGAATGAATATTATGGTATAAATTATATTGTTGTTAAATTGCTCAGTAGTTCAGTGGTAGAATAATTGACTGTTAATCAAGAGGTCGTAGGTTCGAACCCTACCTGAGCAGTGATTAGTGTGACCAGTATCTTAACTTTTTTTGAGTTAGGAGTAATTATGTAAATGAGTTTTTAAGAACCCATCTTCTTCAACAGAAGGTGGGTTTTTATTGTTTAGGGAAAAATTAATTATTTGTTAGAATAGAATATTGTCAGTGAGTTTTTTAATAATATCACAATTGATATTGTTAAGAGCAACTTGAAACTCTTCTTCATTTTTGTTTAGATATTTTTTCGATTCAGAATTTGGAGCAGTGATTTTTAATAATCCACCTTTGAGTGAAAAATCAAAGAAATAGTGGTTGATTGTACACTGTTTTGTTAATAGAACGATCTGTTTAAATGTACCATCAGCGTTATACTCCAATAGCATTCTGATATTTTCACCTTGATATTTGTATATTCTTATTCCTTTTAATGTAAAAAATTTTACTTTGATGTGCATGAAATTTACCTCCGATTATTAATTAATAGTTGTTTTCCCAAAAACAATATTACTCTAATAATCGACAGTATAGTAATTTCATTTAACTTAAAATAATGAATGGTAATAGTTTTATCTTATATTGAGATGTATAAAAAAAGAAAGATAGGTTTTTTAAAATTCTTAAATTAAGTTATTTTTAATGAATATATAAAAAAATATTATTTTAAATTTTATCGTATAGGGTAAATGATATAAAAAGTAAAAACAGACTAGATAACAAAAACTCACTTATAAATAAGCTTCTGTTTTATAAAAAGGTGGATTGGCTTATTTAAAATGAGTTTATAACATTTTCATGTACAATTTAGTTTTTTATTCCATGATTAAGAAGCGCAACTATCCATTAGTGAGGTGTCTGTTGGCTTTTTTTATAATAGAGCAACATTAGTTTGGTTACATCTTCTGTTAGATGTGAGGGAATACAGAATAAATTAATAAAATCAGATGAATTAGCAGAGTTTGCGCTTACATTTTCGCAGTAATAAGGCAAGAGAAGTTCTATGGCACCCAAATTTGCTTTGTATTCAATCAAAGCATGATGGTTGAAAGTTTGTTGGTATAAGGCAGAATCGTAACGATCACCAGTAAGAATATGACCTAACTCATGAGCTAATTGAAAAATAATTTCATCAGTGTTGTACCAATTTTCATTCATAACGATGCTTCGGTGTTTAAAGGAAGCAGTAGGGGGTGTATCATGTTTTAATTCATTTGACCAAATAACCCGGATACTAAGAAATTTTGCTTTACATAACAGCGACTCTAGAATCCAACTTTGCATATTATGCCTCCTGTCGAAGGGGAGATTTGAAATGCTATGCTTATTCTTTTTTGCGTAAAAGTTTTTGAATCAATTCTATGTCTTCATCAGGAATTGTTTTTCCTTCAAAAGTTAGTATGACATCTTTTGTATCCGCTAGATCGATTTCTGGATGAGGATTATTATTTTGTGAACGGCCCATAATGTAGTCCAATGAGACCCCAAAATAATCAGCCACTTTTTTGACACGTTCGGCTGAGGGTGTCCTTTTGTTCCACTGATAGATAGTATTGCGGCCAAATCCTAGTTCTGCTTCTAACTCATAGACAGATACGTCATGATCTTTAGCTAATTTTTTAATACGGTCAACAGCAGTCATCTCAAGTCTCCTAAATATAATGTTTATAACTAAAAAGTTAGAAAAAGCATTGAAATCTAACATATAAGTTAGTATAATTGTTGATAAAGAAAAAGATTTTCAATTTATTTAATCTAATTAAATTGAACTAGTCCTCATAAGTCGGTTCCAGTGTTCTAAAACAATGCTTATCGTTGATTCTATAATAACGTTTAAGTACCGTCAAATTTATTAACTAATTTTTTAGATAACAAGATAAATAGACAATGAGAGGTGGAAATTATGTCATATGAATTTGCTGATGCTATTTTGATATGTTTAAAACGTAACAAGCGAATGGGAATTAAACCGAGTTCACAAACAGATATTGCAAATCATTTTGGGCTTTCCAAACCGTATGTTAATCAATTAATAAATGGTCGTGTTGCTAACTCAGTGAATACTAAAGAAAGGTTAAACGAAATAAAAAGATATGTCGGAATGGATGACTAAAAAAAGAGAATAGGGCATTTTTTGTTAATGATGATCGGAATCCTGTTCAAAGAGAAAATACGTATTCCAGAAGTAATAGGTGCATCTTGATAAATTTGGGAAATAGAATAAAAGTTGTTCTAAACAAACCTTTTCCAAAGTTATGAGGATCAGTTCCGCAACACTTTAATGTGAAAATAATAGATTGTGTTAGATTAGAAAGGCACTGAATCAAAATATTCTTCATTTTGACTCAGTGCCTTGTTTTATGCGAATTAGTATATTTAAACAGTCAGATGCGAGCATTACAAACGGCTATTGGCATACCTTTTTATGCAATTAAGCAAATTATTAGTTGCCATTTTTTTTAAAACCGCCAAGTCATTTCGAACAGATATATAGTATAGCTTTAACAAATCATCTTATTTGTGTTAGTGCAAGCAGTGGTTGATTTTAAATTTGTTTTTAAGGCAATGGAAAAACTCCAGCTAAAAATCGAATAAACATCGATTTTTAGCTGGAGTTAATCGTTAACTGTTTTAAATTTTAAGCCGAATTAGCTGTCAGGTTAGTAGCCCATTACTGAGAAGATAGCAGATAAAACTACAGTTCCTAAGGTTGCAATAATCATAATCCATACAACGATCATCGTTATTTTGTTGAAGAGACTTTTCTTTTTTTTCGCCAAAATATATTCACCTTTCAATTATTTTACAATTTACTATACAGTTATCAGCTTGTTTATGTCAAATGGATTGGATTGAGCAAGTAGATTCTATTTCTTAGGAAAAAAGATGAAAAAAAGTTTACGAAATATGAAACAAATTGAAATCAGTGAGATAAACAATTATAATATAGCGAGTAGAAAAATAACCAGAAGAGGTGCAAATTATGTGCGGTTTCGTAGGGTGTTTATCTGATATTGAAAAAGATACTGGTAAAAAATATAATGAAATGATCAAGAAAATGAATAAAATGATTGTTCATAGAGGCCCTGATGATGATGGGTATTTTGAAGACAAAAATATTACAATGGGTTTTAGACGTTTGAGTATCATTGATTTGGAGGGCGGACATCAACCGCTCTCTTATGATAATGAACGTTATTGGATGACTTTCAATGGTGAAATATATAATTATTTAGAATTGCGGACGGAATTGAAAAAAGAAGGTTATGAGTTTAAAACTGATTCTGATTCTGAAGTTATTTTAGCAATGTATGCTAAGCACAAGGAAGATTGTGTGAAATTTTTCAGAGGTATGTATGCTTTTGTTATTTGGGATCGCCAAGAAAAAACTTTTTTTGCGGCGCGCGACCATTTTGGTATAAAACCTTTCTATTACGCGATAATAGATGATAATTTTTATTATGGATCAGAAAGCAAAGCAATTTACAAAGTTATGCAACAAAAAACTTTTGATCGAAGTGCACTACAGGACTACATGACTTTTCAGTTCGTGCCTGAACCAGAAACATTGACGAAAGAAATAAGGATGTTAGAGCCAGGATATTATTTGATCAAAAAATTAGGTGAGGAACCAAAGAAAAAGCGTTATTACTATGCGCAATTCAAACCTGTAATTAGGCCTGAGAATGAATATATCAAAAAGGTTCGTGATGTTTTATTTGATTCGGTTGAGAAGCATATGCGTGCAGATGTTCCAGTTGGCTCTTTCCTTTCTGGTGGAATTGATTCTTCAATTATTGTTGCTATCGCTAAACATTTTAATGCTCAGTTGGAGACGATCTCCGTTGGTTTTCAGCGTGAGGGGTACAGTGAAATAGATGTAGCAAAAGAAACAGCAGAGAAATTGGGAGTTAAGAATTACAGCTCAATTATTACACCGGAAGAATTTATGAAAGTATTTCCACATTTTGTTTGGAGTATGGATGATCCCTTGGCTGATCCAGCTGCTGTTCCGCAATATTTTGTCGCTAGGGATGCTCGTAAACGTGTTAAGGTGGCATTAACAGGTGAGGGGGCTGATGAGTTGTTTGGGGGATATACGATTTATCATGAACCCGAATCACTTAAACCTTTCCGCTATACTAAGCCACTTAATGGTGTTTTAAACAAGATAGCACACATGATGCCAGAGGGAGTTAAGGGGCGCAGCTTCATTTTGCGCGGAACGACACCGCTTGAAGATCGTTACGTTGGGAATGCATTTATCTTTAACGAAGGTGAAAAGCACAAATTTATTAAAAACTATAATGATGCACATCCATTGCAGTCCATAACCAAGCCTTTTTATCATGATGCGCTTGCATATGATCCAATAAGCAAGATGCAGTTTATTGATATGCATGCATGGCTTAATGGTGATTTACTGCATAATGCAGACCGCACCACAATGGCACATAGTTTAGAGCTTAGGACACCGTTTTTAGACAAAGAGGTGTTCGCTGTTGCTAGCGAAATACCTGCAGATTTGCGAATAGCACATGGCACAACTAAGTATATTTTGCGTAAGGCTGCCGAGGGTGTAGTACCGGATCATGTGCTTAATCGCAAAA
This sequence comes from Liquorilactobacillus uvarum DSM 19971, assembly GCF_001434935.1. GTDB lineage: Bacteria > Bacillota > Bacilli > Lactobacillales > Lactobacillaceae > Liquorilactobacillus > Liquorilactobacillus uvarum. The sequence goes on from NZ_AZEG01000003.1 coordinate 120,433, forward strand.
AACTAGGTTTTCCAGTACCGATTCGTTTCTGGTTACGCGACGAAATGTATGATTGGGCTAGAAACATCATAGAGGAATCACAAACTGATCAATACTTTAATAAAAACTATTTCTTGAAATTGCTGGAAGATCACCGTGAACAAAAAAGAGATAATTCGCGAAAACTTTGGACGATTTTAACTTTCATGACATGGTATAAAATTTATGTTGAGAGTCCAGAGCTAATGGATTCTCAAACTGTGCAGCAGTTAGATTTTTAAATTTTTAATGTTGAATCAGAGGAGAAAAGGCAATGAAGATAATGGTCCAAAAGTTTGGTGGAACATCTGTAAGAGATTATGCGGCAAGGTGTAAGGCTGCTGAACACGTTCGTTACACTGTTTCTGAGGGATACAAAGTTGCTGTTGTTGTTTCTGCTATTGGTCGCAAAGGGGCGCCTTATGCAACTGACTCTTTATTGAGTCTTATTGATGGGGAGAGGACAAAGCTTGATGCGCGTGAACTTGACATGATTGTTTCGGTCGGTGAAGTTATTTCTACTGCAGTTTTCACGGAACTATTGAAAAAAAAGGGTTTCTTAGCAACTGCGATGAACGGTCCGGATGCAGGTTTTAGAACTAATAATGAATATCAAAATGCTAAGGTGATCGATGTAAAAACTGATGGAATTTTAAATGCTTTTATGCAAAATGATGTTGTAGTCGTTGCCGGTTTTCAAGGATTGTCGAAAGAAGGGCATGTGACAACGCTTGGTCGAGGTGGAAGTGATACTTCAGCAGCTCTGTTAGGGGCTGCTCTAGGTGCAGAAAGAGTTGATATTTTTACTGATGTAGCTGGAATGATGACTGCTGATCCAAGATTGGTCAAGAAAGCACGCTTTCTAAAAAATGTTAGCTACGAAGAAGTCGCAAATATGGCGCATGAAGGAGCTAAGGTTATTCATCCGCGCGCTGTCGAAGTTGCACAGCAAGCGCATGTTCCATTGAGAATTAGGTCAACTTGGGATGGACTTGATGAGTTGGGTACACTTGTCTCTGATCGCAATCTTTCGATTCAACATTACAGAAGTGTGACTGGAATTGCACATCAAATAGGTTTAACACAGTTTAGTGTGTCTACAGCAGATTATTCATCCGAGAAGATATTTGATTTGTTGGCTTCTAATCATTTAAGTGTTGATTTCATTAATATTTTGCCTGAAAAAATTGTTTTTAATTTAAAACATGAAGAGGCAGAAGCAGCTAAAAGAATTCTAGCTGAAAAAAAAATACCTGCTAAAATTATCGATGATTGTGTTAAAGTTTCGATTGTAGGAGCTGGAATTATGGGAACTCCTGGAATAACTGCTCGAATTGTCTCAGCACTTTCTCGAAAAAACATAAAAATACTTCAAACAACTGACAGTTATACTACTATTTGGGTATTGGTCCATCAAAAAGATTTAGAAGAAGCGGTAAATGTTTTGCACGATAAATTCTTGTTGGATGATAATTAAAATGGTGTCAATCTTAAGTGTTTGGTACTATCAGTTGTTGATTTTAGCGGTTATATGGATATTAGTTTCTCTTGTAAAAAAGAAAGTCCCAAAGATTCTACCTCAAAAACTCCTGCCAATAGATATAGTGATTTTTTTTATGTTTGTAGGTGCTCATTTTTTAACGCTTAATAAAAGCGGAAATTCTATTGTTCCCTATATTTTGTTGGGAATGGCAGTTTGGGGGATTTTTATGACATTGGTCCATGGTTTTGTAAAAGGAGAGTTAATTTATAGTGCTTTCTTTTTACGTTATTGGCGTTTTGTTGACCTTGCGATCATTATTATTTATTGTGGATTGATTATCTTCAAAATAACGGGTCAGATTTATTAAGGATTTAGTGATACAGTTTTTAAGCAGGTCCAGTTAGAAAGTGGTGTTGAACTACTTTTTAATTGGGCTTTTTTGTTTATCTATGGTACTTGATGATTATTTTTCGACAATTTATTAACTCTAAATTTTAGATAAAAGACAACGCTGGTAAAACATAATTTATGATTATTGATGTCAAAATTTACAAGTAAATAACAAAGGTGGTAATGATGTGTGAAAATGTGGCTTAAAGTGGGGGATTGTGGTAATATCAAGGTGTAGTACTGTCGGAGGAGGTGCATCTTCATGTTTATGGGGGAATATCGACATACGATTGATATCAAGGGACGTCTAATTATTCCTGCAAAATTCCGTGATGATCTCGGAAATAATTTTGTAATGACAAGAGGGATGGATGGTTGTCTATTTGGTTACCCCCAAAAAGAGTGGGAACTTCTCCAGGAAAAATTGCAGAAACTCCCATTAACTAAAAAAGATGCACGGGCTTTTGTTAGATTCTTTTACTCTGCTGCTACTGAATGTGATTTTGACAAACAAGGCAGAGTCAGCATACCTAAGTCACTGCGCGGACATGCGGCGTTAGATAAAAAATGTGTGGTTGTTGGTGTTTCAAATAGATTTGAGATTTGGGCAGAAGATCGTTGGGATGAATTCTCAAAGGAAGTAGAAGTAGATTTTGACGATATTGCAGAGAAAATGATTGATTTTGGATTGTGAGGAAGAACGAGTGGATAAATTTGAACATACAACGGTCCTTCTTCATGAAGCTGTCTCGGGATTGGCTGTGAAGAAAAATGGAGTTTATGTGGACTGTACTTTAGGTGGTGGCGGACACAGTAAACAGATTTTAAATGCACTTTCAGCTAATGGACATTTGTATGCTTTTGATCAAGATCAAACTGCGATTGATTTTAATCAAGGCGAGCTGGCTTTTGCTTTGAAGGAAAAAAAATTAACTTTCATACAAGCTAATTTCCGCGAGTTAAAAAAGCAGCTTTCTCATCATGGAATTGACCGTCTGGATGGGGTTCTTTATGATTTAGGCGTTTCGTCTCCACAGTTTGACAATGCACAGCGTGGTTTTAGCTATCGTTATGATGCACCGTTAGATATGCGTATGAATCAAGCTCAAAGCTTGGATGCCAAACAGATCGTCAATGAGTGGAGTTATGCTGAATTAGTACGTATCTTTTTTCGATATGGTGAAGAAAAATATGCTAAATCAATTGCACGCCATATTGAAAAAAAACGGGAACTTGCGAAAATTGAAACAACTGATCAGCTTGTCGAAATTATTAAAGAAGCAATTCCAGCACGTGCTCGCCGCAAAGGCGGACATCCAGCTAAGCGTGTTTTTCAAGCAGTTCGAATTGCAGTAAACGATGAATTGGGTGCGTTAGAAGAATCATTGTCACAGGCGCTAGACATGCTCAATGTTGGAGGGCGGATAAGTGTGATTACATTTCAGTCACTTGAAGATCGTCTCGTGAAATCAATGTTTAAGGAAAAGAGTCAGATATCTGATCTTCCACCAGGTTTGCCTGTTATTCCTAAGGATCAGCTGCCTTCATATCGTCTTGTTAACAAAAAACCTATTAAACCTCAGCTGGAAGAACTGACAGTCAATCACAGAGCTCATTCTGCTAAGCTGCGGATTATTGAACGAATCGCAATCAAATAAACGAAAGGGTGTGATATGATGCCACAAAATGCGGTAAGAAAATTAGCGGTTCAACCAAAAAAGAGAACAGCTCCAATACATAACACTGAAATAGAGAGACAAACTAGTCATGTTTCGATGTCACACCTTGAAGTAACTGTGCTTATAGTCGCAAGTTTAGTAACGATGGTTTTGATGATAAGCGTGGTTTCTTCAAAAATTGCTTTATCAAAAGCACAGTATAATCTGCAGAATGTTAATCAAAAAATTGCAAACACTCAAAACAAAAATGTTGATAAGAAACAAGAAGTTAGTGAATTGTCGAGTCGCAGTCGCTTAATGGAAGTTGCTAAAAATGCTGGTTTGACGATGAATGAACAAAATATAAGGAATGTTAACAAATGAGTCTAAAAAATAAACGACAGGTAAATAAACGCGAGTGGCAATATAATAGAAAACACTTTGGCATAGGGGTATTTTTTATTGTAGGATTGATATTTGTGATATTTATCAGTCGTTTTTTTTATGTCGGCATTTATAAGCGCGTTGATGGGGTAAATCTTCCTAAAAGGGTTGCACAGCTTTACGCAAGTAAAACAGAAGTAAAGGCACAGCGTGGAACAATTTATGATGCTGATAATCAACCGATCGCTGAGGATACATCGACTTACTCGATTTATATTATTCTTTCTAAAAAAGCAGTTGCTTTCGGAAAAAGAGAATATTTGTCTGATAAAGACAAAAATAAAGCAGCTCGTGTCTTAAGTAAAAATTTACCAATAAGTTATGAAAGGGTGAAGAAAATTCTGAACCCGGTAGATAAGGATACCTACCAAGTTGAACTTAGTAATGCTGGCAAAAATATTTCACTTGAAACTAAGAAAAAAATAGCATCTGCAGGGATAACAGGTATTAATTTTAAAGAATCACAGGCTCGTCTTTATCCGAACGGAGTTTTTGCTTCCCACATTGTTGGAATAGCGGAAAATGAATCTGGAAAAATGGTGGGGGTCATGGGTCTTGAGAAGGCCTTTAACAGTGATTTGACTGGTGTAAATGGAGTCAGAAGTTTCGAAAAAGACGTCCACGGTACTCCTATTCCAGGCAAAAAAATAAAAACACAAAAGGCAAAAGACGGCGACAATGTTTATACGACAATTGACTCCAGACTGCAAACATATTTGGAAACATTATTGACGCAAGCACAAAATAAATATCATCCCGCTTCTACAAATGCAATTTTGATGAATGCGCACACTGGCGAAATTGTTGCTGCCAGTCAGCGGCCAACGTTCAATGCACAAACAAAAGAGGGCATCGATCAGGTTTGGAGAAACACATTGGCAGAAGACAGCTATGAGCCGGGGTCGACGATGAAAGTTCTAACGATGTCTGCGGCTATTGACAGTGGTATATATAATAGCAGCAGCACCTTCAAATCAGGAACATATAAAATTGATGGAAAAACGATTGACGATTGGGATACAAACGGCTGGGGTTATATTACATATCAGGATGCTTTTGTCCGTTCTTCCAACGTTGGAATGGCTCATCTTGAACAGACAATGGGAAGTAAAGTTTGGTTAAAATATATCAAACGTTTTGGATTGTTGAAATCTACAGGTTCTGTTATTCCTAACGAAGCTAGTGGAAGCATTGAATATAAGTATCCAATCGATCAGGCAAATACCGCTTATGGGCAAGGTGTTACAGTTACAGGTCTACAAATGATGCAGGCTTTTTCTGCAATTGCAAATGGTGGTAAAATGGTTAAACCTCAAATTGTTAAAAAAATTGTGAACCCGAACAATGGTAAGGTTATTTTAAAGAACAAGACAGATATCGTTGGACAACCTATCAAAAAAGAAACGGCTAATAAAGTGCTAGAGATGATGCAAGATGTTGTTTATGATAAAAATGGTACTGGCTCAGCATATAAGATTGACGGATACCGCATAGGTGTTAAAACAGGAACAGCACAGATTGGAAATTCCTCAGGGACTGGCTATCTGACAGGCGATACAAATTATATTTTTTCAGTTGTCGGAATGGCACCTGCAACCAATCCTAAATACATTTTATATATCACAATGAAACAACCTTCAACAATGGGAAATGGGACATCTAGCCAAATGCTAGCATCTGTTTTTAATCCTGTCATGAAAAGGGCGTTGGAAGAAGATAAAGAAACGACAACGTCTACCCCGCAGATAAAAGTTGCAGATGTCGTTGGGAAAAGTACAACGGTAGCTAAAATGAAATTAAGCGGGGCGGGACTTTTTGTAACTACTATTGGAAATGGCAACAAAGTTATTGCACAATCCGTTTCTAAAAATAGTGTCTTGTTGTCAGGTGAACGAGTAATCATTTTGACGAATGGTGAAAAGACAATGCCGGATATCAGTGGTTGGTCGCGAAGTGATGTGTTAAAATTATCTAGTCTATTGGGAATAAAATTTAATATCTCGGGAACAGGATATGTGAATTCACAAAGTGTTGCAACAAATAAATCACTTAGCGATGTTGAATCGGTAAATGTACAGTTAAAGTAGGAATGATGAGGTAAAAAATGTTAGCAAGTAGATTAATTAAAAGTTTGAAATTTAAACAAGTGGTACCTGAAAAATACGATGATTTTTTAGTTTCAGCAGTTACACAAGACACACGCGAGATTACTCAAAATAGTATTTTTATCGCAATTTCAGGTTCCCGTATTGATGGACATACACTTGTGAATGAAGCGGTTAAAAAAGGTGCGGCTATGATTGTTGCGCAAAAAAAGGTGGCTTGCGGAGATCGTCCTGTTGTGTATGTTGAAAACACAAACAGAGCGATGGCAATTTTGAGCGACAAGTTTTATGGATCTCCAAGTGAAGCAATGCGAATGATTGGTGTGACAGGCACAAATGGGAAAACAACTGTGACGCATATTATTGAAGAAATTTTTCGCGAACACGGTGAAAAAACTGGGTTAATTGGAACGATGTATCGGCGAATTGGTAAAAAAATTTATCCTACGAAAAATACAACACCTGACATCATCACGTTGCAACGTACTTTGAACGAAATGGTTAAACAAGATGTTTCTTCCGTTGCAATGGAGGTTTCTTCTATTGCACTTGTTCAAGGTCGAGTTTGGGGTATTGATTTTGATATTGCAGTCTTTACTAACTTAACGCGTGATCATTTAGATTATCATAAAACAATGGCTAATTACGCCCATGCTAAAAGTTTGCTATTTTCACAATTGGGTAACGGATATGGAGCTAAAAAAGATTGCAAAGTTGCAATTTTGAATGTTGATGATCCTGTAGGGAGAAAATTGGAAGAAGATACTGCCGCTCATGTTTTAACTTATGGGGTTAAGCATGAAGCAATGATCAGGGCAACGAATATTGTTATTCACAGTCAGGGAACCGATTTTGATTTGAGCGTTTTTGGGAAAAAGCAGCACTTAAAAGTCAAGATGGTTGGTTTATTTAATGTTTACAATATTTTGGCCTCATATGCAGCAGCATATACTGCCGGTTTAGATTCGAAGGAAATTATATCTACTTTAACGTCTTTCAAGGGTGTCAAAGGTAGGTTACAGCTGATTCCGACACCTTTAGGAATTAGTGCAATTGTTGATTACTCACACACACCTGACGGTCTGCTTAATGCTTTAGAGACAATCAATGATTTTGCAAAAAGAAAAGTTTTCTGTGTTATTGGTTGCGGAGGAGATCGTGACCATGGGAAAAGGCCTAAAATGGCTCAAATAGCACTGCAGTATAGTGACTATCCGATTTTTACCTCAGATAATCCACGTTCGGAAGATCCACAAAAAATTATTGAGGATATGCTTCAAGGTATTCCTCAAAATAGTGATGTAAAGGTTATAGTTGATCGTCGAGCAGCTATTGAGTATGCTATCGAAAAAGCTCAGCCTAGTGACATTGTTTTAATTGCTGGGAAAGGCCATGAGGATTATCAAATCATAAACGGAAAGAAAAATCATTTCGATGATGTTGAAGAAGCCGAGCAAGCATTCAAGAAAAGAGGAGCGTTTTAGGCAATGACAGGATTAGAAGTAGTAATGCCAATTATCAGCAGTTTCGTTATTACGGTGATATTTTTGCCAATATTCATTAATTATGCACATAAAAAAAATCAAGGTCAGATGATTCGGGAAGATGGTCCTAAGTGGCATAAAAAAAAGTCTGGAACACCTACAATGGGTGGACTGGTTTTTAATGGTACAATTGTGTTTATCGGAATTTTAATTCCGTTTTTAATGAAGGAATTGACAGCCAGGGTACTTGTTTTGGAATTCATCTTGATATTGTATGGTTTGTTAGGCTTTTGGGATGATTCCATTAAACTTTGGAAGAAGCAAAATGAGGGCTTGAAAGCTTGGCAGAAGCTTCTAGGGCAAATTATAGGCGGAATAGTATTTATGGGAGTATATTTACATGAAGGATTACCGCTTTCACTTAGTTTTTTTGGATATGAAATTCCGCTTGGCTTTTTATATGTTCTTTTTGTTATCTTTTGGTTAGTTGGTTTTTCAAATGCAGTTAATTTGACCGATGGAATTGATGGTTTGGTTGCTGGACAGGCGATCATCGCTTTTGGAACATATGCAATTACTGCGTATGTTCAAAAAGAGGTTGATATTTTAATTTTTTGTTTAACTGTTATTGGAGCTTTACTTGGATTTTTGATATTTAACCATAAGCCTGCCAAAATTTTTATGGGTGACATGGGATCGTTGGCACTTGGTGGGGCGTTAGCGGCAGTATCGATTTTGCTTCATCATGAATTGTCCCTGCTGATTGTTGGTATTATCTTTGTAGTTGAGACTGCCAGTGTTATGTTACAGGTTGGTTCTTTCAAATTAACTGGGAAACGTATTTTCAAGATGAGCCCTATACATCATCACTTCGAACTGTGTGGATGGAGTGAGTGGCGGATTGATTTAACTTTTTGGGCTATCGGGATCATCGCTGGAGCAATTTTTTTGATAACAAGTGTGTAGAATATTAGTCTTAGTTACGATAATTTATAAGGAAGTCTTTGAAAATGAAAGAAATCACAAATTACAAAAATATGCGTATACTCGTAATTGGTTTAGGAAAAAGTGGATTTAATGCAGCTAAACTTTTACATAAATTAGGTGCACAGGTAACAGTTAATGATTTGAAAACTCCGAAAGATGACAAAATTGTTACTGATCTTGAGGATAAAGGAATACAAGTTATTACAGGAAGCCATCCGCTAAGTCTTTTGGATAAGACTGAATTGATTGTTAAGAATCCTGGAATTCCGTATTCGAATGTATTAGTTAGTGCTGCAATAAAACAAAAAATACAAATTATTACCGAACCAGAATTAGCTTATGAAATCCTTGAGGCTCAGATGATTGGTATTACTGGCACAAATGGCAAGACGACTACGACAACAATGATTTCTCTAATGCTTAATCAAGATCGTCAAAAGGGGCATGCTTATGTTGCAGGCAATATTGGCGTTCCCGCTTCTAAGGTCGCCCAAAAGGCTACCTCGGACGATGTTATGGTCAGTGAATTATCAAGTTTTCAGTTGTTGGGGATTACAAAATTACATCCTCATATTGCTGTGCTAACTAATATTTACGAAGCACATACGGATTACCATGGTTCACGTGAAAATTATATTAAAGCTAAAATGCGAATTACGATGAATCAAGATGAAAATGATTTCTTCGTTGTTAACTGGGATTCAGAAGAATGGCAGAATTTAAGCAAACAATCACATGCAAAAGTCATTCCTTTTTCACGTCAAGACAAGATAGAAACTGGTGCATACGAAAAAAATGGCTTTCTTTATTACCGTGACGAAAAAATAATGGCAGCTGAAGATATCAAAGTGCCTGGGTCGCATAATGTTGAAAATGCATTAGCAGCTTTAACAGTCGCTAAATTAATGGGCCAAACTACCGAGAGTATTGTTGAGGTTTTAAAGACCTTTTCTGGAGTTCGCCATCGCACACAATATGTGACAACGGTAAATAACCGTAAATTTTACAATGATTCAAAAGCAACAAACATGGAAGCAACAGAAAAAGCATTATCTGGATTTAAGTCTCCAATTGTGTTGTTGGCAGGTGGGCTTGATCGTGGTTTTACTTTTGAACGTTTAATTCCATATTTTAAAAATGTAAGCAAAATGATAGTTTTTGGTGAGACTGCAGATTTGATGGCAGAGGCAGGGAAAAAGGCTGGAATAAGTGAAATTAAACATTCTAAAAATGTTGTCAGTGCGGTTCCGCTAGCTTACGAAATGAGTCACAAAGGCGATATTATTCTTTTATCACCCGCATGTGCGAGCTGGGATCAGTATCCGACCTTCGAAGTTCGTGGAGATATGTACATTGATGCAATCGAAAAGCTGGTTAAAAAAGTGGAGGAAGAAAAATGAGATTATTAGTTTCAGGCGGGGGTACAGGAGGACATATTTACCCTGCACTGGCTTTGATTGATGCTGTGAAGAAGAGTGAACCTTCTTCTGAAGTTTTATACGTTGGGACACATAAAGGGCTGGAAAACAAAATAGTTCCAGATGCCGGAATACCATTTAAAACTGTTAAAATTCAGGGTTTCAAACGATCGTTGTCATTTGAAAATTTTAAAACGGTGTATTTATTTTTGAAGAGCGTGCATACGGCTAAAAAAATATTGAAAGAGTTTAAACCTGATGTTGTAGTGGGAACAGGTGGATTCGTGTGCGGTGCAGTGGTTTATGCAGCTGCAAGAATGGGAATCCCAACTTTTATTCATGAGCAAAACAGTATAGCTGGCGTTACAAATAAATTTTTGAGCCATTTTGTTGATAAAATTGGGATTTCATTCACAGAGGCTGTTAAAAATTTTCCAGCTTCAAAAGTTGTTTTTACAGGGAATCCGCGTGCTCAACAAGTAGTTGGAATGAAACCCAGCAATCGGCTAAAAGATTACGGTTTATCATCAAATAAAAAAACAGTTTTGATATTTGGAGGTTCACGTGGAGCTAGAAGAATAAATGAGGCAACAATTGAATCTTTCCCTTTTTTGAAAGACAAAAATTATCAAATTTTGTTTGTTACAGGCAGTGTTCATTTTGACAAAATTCAAAAAATGATTGGTAATAAATTGCCTGAAAATGTTGTTGTTGAGCCGTATATACCGGATATGCCTTCAATTCTTCCTGAAATCAGCTGTATTGTCGGACGAGCTGGGGCGACGAGTTTAGCTGAAATAACTGCATTAGGTATACCATCTATTTTGGTTCCAAGTCCTTATGTGACTAACGATCATCAAACACATAATGCCCAAAGCTTGGTAAATGCTCAAGCTGCTGAGATGATCAAAGAAGCTGACTTAAATGGAAAAAGTTTGGCGGAAATCATTAATAAATTGATGTTGAACGACAGACTTCAAAAAGTAATGAGTGAAAATGCAAGGAAAGCAGGAACCACTGATGCGGCAGATAGAATAACCAAAATTCTGTCACAATTGATTGCTGATTCTAATAGATAACAAGCAGTTGAAGAGGGGAGTGTGTGGACTGAGATGAAAAAATTAAAACGTTCTAAGTTTAAATCTCAAGATAACGACCCTCTTACTCCCTGGGAAAAGGCTCAGCAGGAGCGAAAAAAAAAGTTAAAATGGGGTAAATATAAATTTTTTAAAAAGAAAAGAATCGGAAATAAACTGCCTGATTTAGTCAAACAGCGAAAGAGTATTCTTAAAAGGCATTTAGTCTGTAATCTCCTTATTTTTTTCCTGTTAGGATTAGTATCTTTATATTTAGTTCTCCCAATTAGTAAGGTTCAGCAACTCAAAGTTTCTGGTACTGATAGTTTGACAGATGCTGCAGTTATTAAGGCCAGCGGGGTGCGGAAGGGTAATTTGCTTATAAGAGTTATGTTGAACGAAAAAAGCATAAAAGATGAGGTTCGAAAACAAGTCTCCGATGTAAAAAATCTTAAGCTAGTAATTAGTGGGACAACAGTTAATTATAAAGTGAGTGAATCTTCTATTGTTGGATATGTGGCAAAAAAAGGTAAATATTACTCTCTGAATAGCTTAGGAAGGGTATCTAAGATTGCACGTGATCAAGCACAGGGAAATTCTCCGCTTTATTATCAGTTCAAAGACCAGAAAAAATTATCTTCTCTAGCGAAGCAAGTAGCTCGTCTGTCACCTAATTTGCGAAGTGCAATGTCCGAAATTCATTATACACCAACTGACGTCAATGAAGAGAAAATTAAAGTTTATATGAATGATGGAAATGAGGTAGTTGCCACAATTTCGACTTTTGCTAAAAAAATGGCTTATTATCCTGATATTAAATCGAAAAACAACAACAAAATACTTGTTGACTTTGAAGTCGGAGCTTATTCATATCCGCTAAAATAAAAAATAAATGTTGAATATGATTAATTTAGGTATTTCAGACGCGAGAAGTGTATTAATAGGAAACAGTGTGGTAAAATTTAAATAATCAAATTGAGTAATTTCTTACTATAATAATGTTTAATTAAATTTAAGAAAAGGGGGGCTCTATTGATGGAAAATTCTGGAATATATGTTGGACTCGATATTGGTACGACATCGATTAAGGTTATAGTCGCCGAACATATAAAAGGTCAGATGAACATCATCGGGGTGGGGAGTGAACGTTCAGACGGACTGAGTCGCGGAGTGATCGTGGATATTGATCGTGCTGTCAGTGCAATCAAAAAGGCGATTCAGCAAGCTGAACAAAAGGCGAACATCCAGATATCAAAAGTAACAGTCGGAATTCCGGCAAATCTTCTCGAGATCGTCCCTTGTAATGGAATGATTGCTGTCAGTGATGAAGCTGGAAGTTCAAAAGAAATAGATGAGAATGATGTTTATCGCGTAACTGAGGCGGCATTAGTACAAAAGCTTCCCCCTGAACGCGATGTAATTGATATCATACCAGATGAATTTATTGTTGATGGTTTTGATGGTATAAAAGATCCTCGTGGAATGATAGGTGTACGTTTAGAAATGAATGGGGTCGTGTATACAGGTCCCAAGACTGTTTTGCATAATACGATGAAATGTGTGGAAAAAGCTGGACTGAAGGTAGAAGGAACAGTTGTTTCGGCCTTGGCACTTTCAACCATTGTCTTAAGCGATGGTGAGCAAGATTTCGGAGCTGTGATAATTGATATCGGTGGCGGTCAGACAACAGCAGCAGTTGTTCACGATCATAAATTAAAGTATACATACGTTGACCAAGAGGGTGGAATGTTTGTCACAAAGGATATTTCTGTTGTTTTAAACACCTCACTTGAAAATGCAGAAAAGATCAAGCGTAATTATGGTTATGCTGCAAGCAATTTGGCCTCAAAGGATGATGTATTTCCTGTTGAAGTTGTCGGGCAAGTGGATCCAGTTCAAATAAGTGGTGAATATCTGAGTGAAATTATTGAAGCAAGAATGACTCAGATTTTTGAAAAGTTAAGAGATGCGCTTGAAGATATTAGAGCTTTGCAGCTTCCAGGAGGTATCGTACTTACTGGTGGACTTGCTGCACTTCCTGGTATGAAAGAGCTGGCTGAAGATGTTTTTGGTGTGAATGTTAAAGTATTTATACCTCAGCAGATGGGGCTGAGACATCCATCATTTTCACAGGCAATTGGCTTGATTAAATATGTTATGCATCAAGGTGAAATTGAAAAAATTGTAAAAAGCACCATTGCTAGTGGAGACGAACTAGATGCTCTGAAAGAAAATAAAAAAGTCGTAGCACTTAATCCACAGGTTGAAGAAAAAAACACCAAAAAGAAACGTAATGCTGGTAAAAAGAATAATGCTTTTGACGGTGTCAAAAATTTCTTCAACACATTTTTTGATTGATTTATAAATTGGAGGGAAAGCGTAATGGAATTTTCACTAGATGCAAATGAGAATACTGGTGCAACAATTAAAGTGATCGGAGTAGGCGGTGCTGGCGGAAATGCAGTAAATCGAATGATTGCGGATGATGTCAAAGGTGTTGAGTTCATAGTTGCCAACACGGATGTGCAAGCTTTAAAGAGTTCTAATGCTGAAACCAAAATTCAGCTTGGACCGAAACTTACGCGAGGTTTGGGTGCAGGGTCGAATCCCGAAATTGGAAATAAGGCTGCTCAAGAGAGCGAAGAATCAATTGCTGAATCGTTGAAGGGTGCTGATATGATTTTTGTTACTGCCGGTATGGGAGGCGGAACAGGAACAGGTGCAGCACCAATTATTGCGAAAGTGGCAAAAGAACAAGGTGCTTTAACTGTTGGAGTAGTTACGCGTCCATTCAGCTTTGAAGGTCCAAAGCGTGCACGCTATGCTGCTGAAGGTGTTGCACAAATGAAAGAACATGTTGACACCTTGGTTATTATTGCAAATAATCGCCTGCTTGAAATTGTTGACAAAAAAACACCAATGTTAGAAGCATTTAAAGAAGCAGATAATGTTTTACGTCAAGGTGTCCAAGGTATATCTGATTTAATTACCTCACCAGGATATGTCAATCTTGATTTTGCTGATGTTAAAACAGTGATGGAAAATCAAGGTTCTGCTTTGATGGGAATCGGTTCAGCAAATGGTGAAAACAGAACTGCTGAAGCAACGAAAAAAGCTATTTCTTCACCTTTACTTGAAGTTTCAATAGATGGTGCTGAACAAGTTCTTTTGAATATCACTGGTGGGCCTGATTTGAGCCTTTTTGAAGCGCAAGATGCCTCTGATATAGTTGCACAGGCCGCAACGAGTGATGTTAATATTATTTTTGGAACTTCTATTAATGAGGATTTGGAAGATACAGTTGTTGTAACTGTCATTGCAACGGGAATTGATAAGAAGAAAAGAGAGCAGGCTCAAAGACGCGGTCGCTTGAATCCTTTGGCAGACAAGGATACTCGCCCTTCAGGTAGTGAACAAGAAACGAAATCTAATGAGGGAGCGGATCCGTTGAGAGATTGGGATTTGAGACGCGAAATTTCAGGTGAACGAAAAGTTAATCAGAACGAACGTCAAGATGAGTTTCAAGATGTTGAAAAGAAAAAATTTGACATTTTTAAGATGGATACTGCAAAAGAAAAAAACGAAAGTGATGACGATGGTTTGAGTACACCACCATTTTTCCGCCACCGTCGTAAATAGCAAAAAATAAAATTGCGTGATAGGAGGAGTGGAGATGGCTCTTGGTGAGAAGATTGGACGTTTTTTTGGAATGACGGATGAGGACGAAATGTATCATTCAGATGATTTTTATGACAAAAATGATGAAGAATTTGTTGAAACTCCCAAAAATTCAAAAGTCGTTTCGATGCATGCAAGAGGACAAGAAAAAGTGGAGAAAAAGATTGCGTTATTTGAACCAAGAATATATTCTGATGTTAAAGTTATTGCTACTCGTTTATTAAATGACCAAGCAGCAGTTGTTAATTTCCAAAGAATGGATGAGCAGCAAGCACATCGAGTTGTAGACTTTTTGACGGGGACGGTTTTCGCAATTGGAGGAGAAGTTCAACGCATCGGAGAACAGATTTTCTTATGCACACCGCACGGATTTGTTGTTGAGGGAAATGTTGCTGCTGAGTTTTCCGATAATGACTTTTAACTGGTTAAGGGGTTAATTAATTGATTATAACTATTTTTGATCGTTTATTCGAACTATATTCGCTAGCGATTGTGGCTTTTGTGCTGATGTCGTGGTTTCCAGGCGCTTATCAGACAAAGTTGGGACAGTTTCTTGGTCGGATATGTCAACCTTACTTGGGCTTTTTCGAGAGATTTATTCCACCATTTGGAGGAATAAGCTTTTCACCGATCGTTGCCCTGATCGCATTACAATTTATCAAGTATGGTTTTGATGTCGTTCTGGTTTTGCTGTTAAATCTTTTTACAATGTTTTTTTAAGTGGGATGTATAATGAGTGAAAATAGCATTTATCAACATTTTAGAAAAGATGAAGCTGTTGTTATCGATGATATTCATGATACGCTTGAAAGGGTTAGAAATGAGTACCGTCCGATTTTAACTCATTTTTTTAATCCGCGTGAGCAGTTGATTGCTTCAACTTTATTGAAAGACGATGACCAAATCAAGATGAAAAGTTTTGGTCTTATACCAAATGCGGAGAGAAAAAGAATTTTGTTTTATCCAGAGTATTATGATCCGGTACTATCTGATTTCGAAGTTTCATTGATGGAGATAAACTATCCAACTAAATTTGCTGAATTACGACACAGTCAGGTTTTGGGGACATTGATGAATATTGGGATTAAACGTGATGTTATTGGTGATATAATAACTGATGGTGAGAAGTGGCAGATTGTTGCTGATGCTCAAATGGTAGATTACATCCGACTGCAAGTTGATCATATTGGTCGCATAAAAGTTAAGATGATACCTGCTTCCAGTGAACAGCTTGTTTCATCGCGAGATGAATGGACAGACTTGCAAGTTTCTGTGAGTTCTTTGCGAATTGATGTTTTGGTTGCAGGTGTTTATAATCTTTCGCGCAAGCATGTGAAAGATTTGCTGAAATCACAGAAGGTGCATTTGAATTGGATGTTGGTTGAAAAACCGGATTTGGAGCTGGGAGTAAAGGACATTATTTCTGTTAGAGGTCATGGTCGGTTTAGGATCGATGATGTACATGGTGTTTCTAAAAGAGGTAAGATAAGGTTGAGTGTTTCTGTTTTAGAAAATTAATACATAATTGGAGGTGTTGGGGATATGACATTGACCCCATTGGATATTCATAACAAAGAATTTCGTGTTAAATTGCGTGGGTATGATCAAGATGAAGTTAATGATTTTTTAGATCAAATCATTAAAGATTACGAACTTAACTTGAAAGAAAATGAGCATTTAGCGGAAGGCCTCAAACAAGGTGAAGAAAAACTTAAGTATTTTAACGACTTGAAGGATTCTTTGAACCAGTCAATTATTGTTGCTCAAGAGGCAGCTGACAAGGTTAAAGCAAATGCACAACGTGAAGCAGAAATTATTAACCATGAGGCTCAGAAACAAGCTCAGGATATAGTTGACCAAGCTAATGATAAGGCACGTCATATTGTTGATGATGCTTCTCAAAAGGCTAAACGTCTGACCGTTGAAACTGATGATCTTAAGAAACAAGCTCGCATCTTTAGACAAAAACTTCAGGTTATGATGGAATCACAATTGGAGGTCGTTAGGAGCAGTGAATGGGATGAGATCCTTAAGCAGGGCGATACAAGTAATTATGAGGCTATTCAAGACGCGATTCGCCGAAATGAGGACCTTGACAAACAGGCTGCAAAGGAAGTACAATCAGTCTCAAACAATGTTTCAAGTGAAGCAACTGATAATGGAAACATGGATCAAAAGAAGGCCGTTGTAATTTTCCCAGAGGAAGATGAAGATAACGGACAACATTTTGATGAAAATACTAATGTTAGTGAAAATAAGTAAATTTGAAAGAACAGTTCCTAGTAGAAAAAATCTTAGCGAGTTGACGATTTGGTGGAAGGTCAATGATTAAATTCTAGTTGGATATCATCTTTCTGAATTGTTGGACTGAATTTAGTAAGTTTAGCCGGTTCATGACCGTTATTTAATGTTTAAGTTGAACTGGTAATGTTTGTGTTACTGGTTCTGAACTTGGGTGGTACCACGAAGATTTCGTCCCTTGGATGAAGTCTTTTTTTATATTTAAAAAAGGAGAGAAAAAAATGAGAGTTAAAGATACGCTTAACCTAGGAAAAACAAAATTTCCAATGCGCGGTAACTTGCCTGTTCGTGAAGGTGAACGTCAAAAAGAATGGGAAGAAAATAAGGTTTATGAACGCCGCCAAAAATTGAATGAAGGAAAACCAAGTTTTATTTTGCATGATGGACCTCCATATGCAAATGGAAATATCCATATGGGGCATGCTTTGAACAAAATTACTAAAGATATTATTGTCCGCTCAAAATCGATGATGGGATTTCGTTCACCATACGTTCCAGGATGGGACACACATGGTTTACCAATAGAGCAGCAATTAAAAAAAGCTGGTGTTGATCGCAAAGCGCTGTCTGTTGCTGATTTTCGCGAAAAATGTCGTGAATATGCCTTAGAACAAGTTGACAAACAGCGTGCTGATTTTAAACGGTTGGGAGTTGCTGGAGAGTGGGATAATCCTTATGTAACACTTGACCCGACTTTTGAAGCGCAAGAGATTAGAGTGTTCGGTAAGATGGCAGAAGCTGGATTGATTTACAAAGGTAAAAAACCTGTCTTTTGGTCATGGTCATCCGAATCAGCTCTTGCAGAAGCAGAAGTTGAGTATCATGATGTTACTTCACCATCTGCTTTTTACGGTGAGAAAGTTGTTGATGGTAAAGGTGTACTAAATGAAAACAATACTTACATGGTTGTTTGGACAACAACACCATGGACAATACCTGCTTCTGAAGGAATTACTGTCGATAAGGATTTTGATTATTCAGTTGTTAAGCCAAAAGACGATGAACGGAACTTCGTCTTGGCAACAGATTTAGTGGATGAGAATGCGGAACGCTTTGGCTGGGATGAATATGAGGTAGTTAAAACACTTAAGGGTGCTGATCTTGAAAACATTCTGACTGTGCATCCGTTTTATCCAGAACGTAAATTAGTTACTATGCTGGGTGACTTTGTCACACTGGATGCAGGTACTGGTTTGGTCCATACAGCTCCTGGTTTTGGTGAAGATGACTTTAATGTCGGAAAACAGTATGGTCTTGATATTTACGTTCCTGTTGATGACAAAGGTTATTTGACCGAGGATACAGGCGAAGATTTTGCTGGGGTGTTCTATGAGGATGCCAATCAAATTGCTTTGGACAAGTTAAAAGAAGCTGGCTTACTACTAAAATATGTTCCCTACGAGCACAGCTATCCATTCGATTGGCGCACAAAGAAACCTATAATTTTTCGTGCTACGCCGCAATGGTTTGCTTCTGTCGATAAAATTCGCACAAATATTTTGGATGCAATCGATAAAGTTAAATTTTTCCCAAGCTGGGGACAAAAAAGACTGCACAATATGATTCGTGACCGCGGCGATTGGGTCATTTCGCGTCAGCGTGTTTGGGGTGTCCCGTTGCCAATTTTCTACGGTGAAGATGGAGAAGCAATTATTACATCAGAAACGGTTCAACATGTTGCAGATTTAGTAGAAAAACATGGATCAAATATTTGGTTCCAACGTGAAGCGAAGGATCTTCTGCCAGAAGGGTTCACAAGCGAACATTCTCCAAATGGCAAGTTTACTAAAGAAACTGATATTATGGATGTCTGGTTTGATTCTGGTTCATCTCATCAAGGTGTACTGGCTCAACGGGATTATCTGACTTACCCAAGTGATATGTACCTTGAAGGTTCTGATCAATATCGTGGCTGGTTTAATTCAAGCTTGATTACAAGTGTTGCTGTTTCAGGTGAGGCGCCTTACAAACAAATTCTTTCTCAAGGATTTACGCTCGATGGTCAAGGAAGAAAAATGAGTAAATCGCTTGGCAACACAATTGTTCCAGCCAAAGTTATTAAGCAAATGGGAGCAGAAATTATTCGTCTTTGGGTTCTTAGCGTTGATTCTTCAGCGGATGTCAGGGTTTCAATGGATAGTTTCAAACAGATTTCTGAAGCATACCGCAAGATTCGTAATACAGTTCGTTTCTTACTTGCCAACACAACTGATTTTGATCCTAGAAAAGATGCTGTTGCGTTTAATGACATGGAATCAGTCGATAAGTATATGGAAGTTTTGATTAACAAATTCACTAAAGAAATTCTTGATGCTTATGCAAACTATGACTTTATGGGAATCTATAAAAAACTATTGAACTTTGTAACTGCTGATTTATCTGCATTTTATCTAGACGTTGCAAAAGATGTTGTTTATATTGAAAAAGAAGATAGTCACAAACGTAGATCTATGCAAACTGTGTTGTACGATGTTGCTCTACGCTTAACTAAATTATTAACACCTGTACTTCCGCATACAACAGAAGAAATCTGGAAATATTTGAAAGAACAGGAAGATTATGTTCAATTGGCTGAAATGCCGGAAGTAACTCACTTTAATAATGAAGCTAAGTTGCTTGAAGAATGGGATAAATTCATGGATGTACGTTCAGATGTTTTCAAGTCACTTGAAAATGCACGTAATAAGAAATTGATTGGGAAGTCATTCGAAGCACATGTTACGCTCTATGTTGAAAAAGATCTCAAGCAAGAATTAGAGAATTTGAACACAGATGTTCGCCAAAACTTGATTGTTTCAGCTCTAGATGTCAAAGACTTGGCAGAGGCTCCTAGTGATGCGGATCATTACAACGATCTCTGTGTTGTGGTTGAACATGCTGAAGGTACTGTGTGTCCTCGTTGCCGTATGGTTAAGAAAGATGTTGGTCAAGACAAAGATTTGCCACAGCTTTGTGTGAGCTGTGCAGCCTTGATAAAGGAAGCATATCCAGAGGCATTGAGCGAAGGTTTAGAAGATTAAAACCTTGAATTAGTTTTTCGAATATATGGAATTGAAAAAAGAAAAATAAGAGGGATGGAGATGGATTTTTCTCCGTTCCTCTTATTTGTGTATTTTTGCTGATAAGAAAATAAAGTGGAAAGTCAATTGCAAAAATTTACTAGTAGGAAAATTTGTTCGAAATTTGTTATTATATAGTATATGATATATCCGAGTAAATAAATGGGGGTCGAAAAAATGCAAATGTTAAAAGTGCATGGATCAAATAATGATTTTTTTATTCTTGATGAAAAAAATTTAGAAAACAGTATTACAGAAAATGAGCTGAGCGCGTTGGCTAGAGTTGTTTGTGATCGTCAGAATGGACTGCATGGCGGGGCTGATGGCATTTTGTTTGTTACCGCGGGACATTCTGGGGTAGCCGGAAGAATGCGTGTTATTAATGCAGATGGCAGTGAAGCAAGTATGTGTGGCAATGGAATTAGAACTGTTGCACGATACTTGAATGAGAAAAATGGACTAAATGAATTTAAAGTTGAAACAATGTATGCGGATCTAGAAGTGAAAAAGTCAGAAAATTTTGCACCAAGTGTACCAGCTTATGATGCAGAAATTTCGCCTGTTAGTTTTTCAGCAACTGATTTAAAAATGAATGTCGAAAATAAAACGAAGCTTATTGATGACTACATTCCACAATTGTCAAAAACAATAAAATTTTCAGCGGTTGCAGTTCCTAATCCACATTTGATTGCTTTTGTTTCACATGATGTTTTAGTTGGTTCTGAATTGGGAAGAATTGCTTCTTACTTAAACAATGGTAAGAATCCTATTTTCCCTGACGGAGTAAATGTCAGTTTTGTACAGATTCAAAAACCAAAACAAATTTTTGTTAGAACATATGAACGAGGAGTTGGATACACAAATGCTTGTGGGACAGCGATGTCTGCTTCCAGTCTAATATATGTTTTGCTGCATCCAGAGCAGGCTGAGACAGGACAGTTAATCTCTGTTTTCAATCCTGGTGGAATGGTCAAGACTTGTGTACACCAGCGCGAAGATGGCTCTTATTGGATGTCCTTGATAGGAAACGCGACCTTTGTTGCAGAAGTTACAGTCGACCAGAGTGCAGCATTCAAAGGTGATTTTAAAGAAGCTGTTTGGAATGAAACTAACGAACAAGATGCCTATGAAGAGTTTGCAGCTCAAGTTCAAGGAGGCAGTCGTTAATGAAACTAGAAGAGAAAACAGTGAGAACGGAACATATTTTTAAGGGTAAAGTCATTGATTTGGATGTTGAAACTGTTATCTTACCAGATGGAAAGAAAGCTACAAGAGAGATTGTGCGTCATCATGGTGCAGTAGGCATAATTTGTATAACTGCGGATGAAAAAATGATCTTGGTTAAACAATGGCGACAGCCCCTAAAAAAAGCGGTATTTGAGATTCCCGCAGGGAAAATTGATCCGGGCGAAGATCCTCTGACTACGGCTGCACGAGAGCTAAATGAAGAAGTGCGCCTGAGTGCACAAAATTTTAAGTACGTAGCAAGTTTTTATACTTCTCCTGGTTTTGCGGATGAAAAAATGTTTTTATATCATGCTCAGGGAATGACCACTGTAGAAAAAAAATTAGCACGAGATGACGGTGAATTTTTAAATATTTTTGAATTGTCAATGGAAGAAGTTGACGAAGAATTAAAAAAAGGTATGATTTGTGACAGCAAGACGCTTATGGCCATCTGGTATTGGAAAATGAATCGAATAAAGGAGCAATAATATAGTGAGATTCAAGAGAAACTTATTCAATCGGACGAACCAGCAGGAAGAAGAAAAAGATGATTTCGTTAGCAATGAGACTAGGAGTAGAAGAAAACGTAGTCAATCTGAGGATGATAATTTGAGTGATAATCAGTCAGCTCAAGGGAGCAGGACTGGTTATCGGAAAGCACAGTTTCAAATCGAGATGGAAGAAAAAAGAAAAAATCTAGGACGTAAATTGAACTGGGTAATTTTGGGATTAGTGTTAGCAATTGTTTTAGCGTATCTTTTTATGATTTTTGTTAATTTTTAGGAGGATTTTTTGATGAAATATGGAATATTGTGTGCGATGGAAGAAGAAATCAAGGCCTTAAGAGCAAGGTTGATTAATGCGCATGAAAGTGAACACGGTGGAATAGTTTTTTATGAAGGAACTATTGAGAAAAAAGAGGTTGTGCTGGTTCGTTCAGGAATCGGTAAAGTTCAGGCCGGCATGACAACTGCATTGCTGATTGCTAAGTATGGTGCAACAGCTGTCATAAATTCGGGATCTGCGGGCGGAATTGGTGACGGTCTGCATGTCGGAGATGTTGTTTTCTCGACTGGCGCTGCCTATTATGATGTTGATGCGACTGCTTTTGATTATTTGCCAGGTCAGTTACCACAACAACCGCAGCTGTTTGAAGCAGATCAAAAACTGCTTCAGAAATTAATACGAGCTGCAAAATCTGCTGAATTGAGTGTTAAACAAGGATTGATCGTAACAGGAGATCAATTTATTGCATCTGCTTCTAAAATTAACAAGATAAAAAAAATGTATCCTGCGGCTTTATGTTGTGAAATGGAGGGCGCGGCAGTTGCCCAAGCAGCGTACCAATTTAAAGTGCCTTTCGTAATTGTACGTGCGATGTCAGATGTCGGCGATGAAGATGCTGGGCAAACTTTTGATCAATTTATTCTTGAAGCTGGCAAACGATCGGCTAAAATGATTTTAACTATGTTAGAAGAATAAGAGGAGACTTTGAAGTGAAACATATCTACTTAGACAATGCGGCAACTACACCTATGGCAAGACCGGTTGTTGATACAATGAATAAAATGATGCTGGATGTATATGGAAATGCGTCTAGTACGCATTATTTTGGACGTAAAGCACGTTCAGTGCTAGATGATAGTCGACATGTCATTGCGCAATCGGTCAATGCCCGTAAAGATGACGAAATTGTTTTTACAAGTGGTGGAACGGAAAGTGACAATACAGCCATTATCGAGACTGCTTTAGCACGCAAAAGTGTCGGGCGACATGTGATTACCACTGCTGTTGAACATGAAGCTGTTCTTAAATCTATGGAGTATTTGGAAACGCTTGGTTATGAAGTTACTTATTTGCCTGTTAATGAAAAAGGACGTATCTCTTTAGATGATTTAAAGAACGCACTTAGAGAAGACACTATACTTGTTTCCATTATGTCAGGAAATAATGAAGTTGGCAGTCGAATGCCGATTCACGAAATTGGCCAAATAGTTGCTGCTACCAACGCATGGTTCCATACGGACGCAGTACAAGCTTATGGATTGGTTGATATTGATGTCCAAAAAGACAAGATTGATCTATTGTCAACTTCAGCACATAAGCTGAATGGGCCAAAGTTCTTGGGTTTCCTTTACCGAAGAGACGGACTAAACTTTGCATCGCTTCTAAAGGGTGGAGATCAGGAATTAAAAAGACGTGCAGGTACTGAAAATATTCCGGCAATTGCTGGTTTTGCAGAAGCAGTTAAAATAGTTGATAATGAGGAAAAAGAAGCTCGTCAGAAAAAATATGCAGGTTTTAAGCAGCAGCTGATCAGCGGTTTACAAAAAAATAAAATTGAAGTTGAAGTAAATGGGGAATTAGCTTCTGACAATCTTCAACATGTGTTGAATCTTTGGTTTAAGGGATGTTCACGAGAAGTATTATTAACAAACCTTGATTTAAATGGAATAGCAGCTTCAGCAGGTTCAGCATGCACTGCTGGTAGTTTGGAGCCATCGCATGTGTTGATGGCTATGTATGGAGAAGACAGTCCTCGAATTGTTGAATCATTGCGATTTAGTTTTGGTTATCAAAACACAACAACTGATATTGAATACCTGATTGATGTTTTGACCAGTATTATTAATAAATTGAAAAGAAGTGAAACTGATGGCATACGTTAAAAAGCTTAAAATAAAGGGTGATACGCGAACTTACAAGTTAAGCAGTGACATAAAAAAATATACGCTGCGTGACGTCGGTTTTGTTGAAAGTAAAAACGGCAAGTTTCAACTTGAAAGATCGTTAGACCCAAATTCACCCTTCAATAAGGGGCTTAAATTTAAGATGGCTATCACGTCTAATTTAAAAACATTTAAAATGTTAGCAACAAGTGCAAATGGATTGAATGAAGTTAATATCTACAAAAGCACAGATGCAGATGTTCATATCGAACAACTGAATTATATTTTAGAAGAGCTAGAGAAACGTCACGTGCTTGAAAAAATTGGGCAGAAACTGTCTGAGAATGAAAACTTGTAAAAAAACTGTCAACTAGATATAATGAGTGTTACTGAAATAATACGACCTTCAAATCGTAGATTCAGAATCTAGAGTGAAATGATGGTGAAATTATTATGAAAGATAGAAGCCAGACACGTGTCGTTGTCGGCATGAGTGGTGGCGTGGACTCATCTGTTGTTGCATATTTATTAAAACAGCAGGGGTATGATGTAGTTGGTGTTTTCATGAAAAATTGGGATGATAAGAAAGACAGTGGTGTTTGCACAGCAACTGAAGATTATGAAGATGTTGCCAAGGTTGCCAACAAAATTGGTATTCCTTATTATTCCGTTAATTTTGAAAAAGAATACTGGGACAATGTCTTTACGTACTTTTTAGATGAGTATAAGAGAGGGCGTACCCCAAACCCAGATGTAATGTGCAATAAGGAAGTCAAGTTCAAAGCTTTCTTGGACTATGCAATGCAATTAGATGCTGATTATATCGCTATGGGGCATTATGCGCAATTAAGGCGTGATCAAGATGGAACGGTCCATTTGCTGCGCGGAGCAGACAGCAATA
This sequence comes from Liquorilactobacillus uvarum DSM 19971, assembly GCF_001434935.1. Classification (GTDB taxonomy): domain Bacteria; phylum Bacillota; class Bacilli; order Lactobacillales; family Lactobacillaceae; genus Liquorilactobacillus; species Liquorilactobacillus uvarum. Next base: position 145,331 of record NZ_AZEG01000003.1, read on the forward strand.
AAGATCAGACATACTTTTTAAGTCAATTGTCACAGCGACAATTGAAAAAAGCTATGTTTCCAATTGGAAATATGCAAAAGAAAGATGTGCGCAGAATTGCTGAAGAAGCAGGCTTAGCAACTGCCAAGAAAAAAGATTCAACGGGTGTTTGTTTTATTGGTGAACGCAACTTCAGTAAATTTTTAAATGAATTTTTACCTGCAAAATCTGGGAAAATGATGACAATTGACGGTAAGATCAAAGGTGATCATTATGGCTTAATGAATTATACGATCGGGCAGCGCAGGGGTTTAGGAATCGGTGGTAATGGTCAGAGCAATGATCCATGGTTTGTAATTGGCAAAGATTTGGAGAAAAATATCTTGTATGTTGGTCAAGGCTATCACAATGAGCACCTTTATGCAGATAGTTTAGATGGCAGCAATGCAAATTTTATTGCGCCGATTGATGATAAAGGAACTGAATTTCATTGTACTGCTAAATTCAGATACCGCCAAAAGGATACTGGTGTGCATGTTTCTCTTGATGCTGATAAAGTCAGAGTTGAGTTTGATCAACCAGTTAGAGCAATAACACCAGGTCAGGAAGTTGTTTTTTATGATGGTGAAGTATGTTTGGGCAGTGCAACAATTGACCATGCGTACCAGAAAACACGTGTTTTGCAGTATGTTTAATTAAATAGTTATTTAAGCTCTCAAGTTAACTCAAATATAGGCTTGAGAGTTTTATTTTTATCCAACGATTAAATTTCAAAAAAAGTGCAAAATTAACGTTATATATCTCCCAGAAGAAGATTTCTATGTCATAATTAACTAATAGTAATTAAAGAGAAGGGTGTCGAAGGTGACAAAATTATTTTTTATTCGCCATGGAAAAACTAAGTGGAACCTAGAAGGACGTTATCAAGGAGCACATGGTGATTCCCCATTGCTTAGTGAAAGTTATCAAGAAATTCAGCAATTGTGTCTATTTTTAAAAAATTATCATTTTTCCAGTATTTATTGCAGCCCAATTTTAAGAGCCAAAACGACGGCTGAAAAAATTGCTGAGGAGCTTCAGCAATCGATTGATGTGAAATGTGTTGCTAATTTGCGTGAGTTTAATCTTGGAAAAATGGAAGGAATGAAATTTACTGAGGTTGAAAAACGTTATCCTCAGGAATTAGATGCTTTTAGGCATCATGCAGAAAAATATAATCCTTCAAAAATTGATGGAGAGTCTTTTGATGAGTTATTCGAAAGAATGACGCCTACAATTAAGGAAATTGTTGAGCTGCATAAAAGTAAGAATGAAAATGTTTTGATAGTGAGCCATGGGGCGGCCTTATGTGCTGAAATCAGACATTTATTAGGTTATTCATTGAAAGAATTGCGAGCAAAGGGCGGTTTGGCAAATACAAGTGCGACTATACTAGAGACCAGTAACGGTGAACACTATAAGTGTTTGGCATGGAATAAAACAGATTACCTTAAACGAAAAATGGATGCTTCTGACATTGTGTAGGAAGGAGTGAAACGACATTGAAAAAGCAAAAAGAGGCAATTGAAGAAGCTGCTCAGTCTGTCAGAAAAATGGTAGCAGCTGTTGATAAGGCCCCGAACAATCCGCAAGTGTACTACAATCTGGGTGCCATGTTAACTGAGTTAAAAAATTACCAGCAAGCAGAAGAGCTATTTAAAAAAGCGTTGCATTTTTTTAAAAATGATGATCAAAAAGCAATACTGCACTATGGGCTGGGGAATGTCTTCTACGCTAGCGGTCTTTATAAAGAGGCAATTGGTGAGTTTCAACAAATAAAGCAAAATAAATTGAAACTAGAAGCACTTTTAATGATTGCACAAGCTGAATATGCGCAAGATAATTATCAGTTTTCATTGGCCTACGCATTAACAGTTGCTGAAGAAAAAAATGATCATGATTCACTGATGCTTGTTGGAGAAAATTTTCTTGCACTTGGAAATTTTGTGCAGGCTGAAAAGTATTTTGACAAGGTTTTGGCTGAGTGGCCAGATGATAAAAAAGCTAATTTTCAACGCGGTATTGTAGGAATAGTTGAAGGGGAAAAAAGTGAGGCCTTTTTTGAAAAGGTGAAAAAAAACAATCCTGAGTATTTCAAAAAAATGAAATCAAGGCTGGTCGACGTTGAAAAGTTTGTTGCAACCAGAAAAAAGGGTGTTCAAGGAGGCAAATAATGACTGCAAACGGGAGTCTTGATTTATTTAGTGCCGAAAATAAAAAAAATGAGGACATTATCGGCAAGGTTGAGGCGATCTTTTTTGAGAGCAGTGAAACTTTTTATAAGGTTATTCAAGTTAAAGTAAGTGAGGCTAACTTCGAATGGAAAAACGATGATATTGTTATTACAGGGAATTTTGCTGATTTAATTGAAGGCAATAACTATCGCTTTGAGGGGCAACTTGTTAAACATCCCAAATATGGTCAGCAATTTCAAGCTTTTAATTATCAGAATGAAACGCCAACAACTCGTGCCGGTATTATAGCATATTTATCAGGAAATAGTTTTCATGGAATAGGCTTGAAAACGGCTACTAAAATTGTCGAGCATTTGGGTACGGACACGATTCAAAAAATACTTGAAGATGAGCGAAATTTGGCAGGTTTAAACTTAAAGAGTGCTCAAAAAAAAGCATTAATAGAGACTCTCCGTTCTGATAATGGAACACAGCAGATTATTATTGAATTGAACAGTTATGGTTTTGGGAGCAGAATGTCCACTGCGATATTTAATAGATATCGTGAAAAAACGGTTGAAGTTATTCATGAAAATCCTTATCGTTTAGCTCTTGAAATTAATGGTATCGGGTTTAAAAAGGCTGATGCAATTGCCGAAAAGCTTGGCTTTGCAGCCGATTCATCTGGACGTATCCAAGCCGCAATTTTGCAAAGCATGCATGATTTATGTCATGAAAGAGGAGATACATATACGACAGCAGAACCCCTTTTGCAGCAGACACTAGGTTTGCTGATGAGTAGTCGACATGTTTCTTTAAATCCGGAATTGCTTGCTGATCAATTACTGCAGATGGCAAATGACGGCAAAATTGTAGGCGAAGAAAACAAAATCTATTTACGCTCTTATTTTGAAGCTGAGTGGAGAATTGCAGAAAATGTTAAGCGCCTGCTGAATTTGAAAGTTAAGGAAAAAGTTAGTGAAAAAACTTTTAAAAATTTGATGACAAAAGTTGAGGAGCAACTTGGGATTTCTTATGGAGAAGATCAAATTAGTGCAATTCAGAAAGCTTTGAATGCACGCCTTTTTTTACTAACTGGGGGGCCAGGGACCGGCAAAACTACTATTATAAATGGTATAGTAGCGACGTTTGCTTTATTGAATGATGTTTCTTTAGACATAAATGAATACAAAAGCGATGAATTTCCTGTTTTGCTTGCAGCACCGACTGGTCGTGCTGCAAAAAAAATGAATGAATCGACTGGACTACCAGCATGCACAATCCATCGTTTGCTAGGTTTAAATGGAAATGATGATGATATGGGTGAACCGCAGCAATTAGATGGTAAGTTATTAATTGTTGATGAAATGTCAATGGTCGATGTCAACCTTTTTGATTTGTTATTGGAATCAATACCTAATCATATGCAGTTGATATTAGTTGGAGATAAAGATCAGTTACCTTCAGTAGGGCCTGGTCAAGTTTTTGCTGATCTTCTTGAAAGTAAACTAATACCTAGCAAAGAATTAAAAATGATTTATCGTCAAGAAAACCAATCTTCGATTATTCCACTGGCACATAGTATCAAAGAGGGAAACCTGCCTGAGGATTTTAGCGTTAATCAAAGTGATCGCTCATTTATTGGTTGTCATGTTTCACAGATATCAGGAGTCATCAAGCAAGTTGTTTCCAAAGCACAGCAACGTGGTTTTTCCAAGCGTGATATCCAAGTACTTGCTCCTATCTATCGCGGATCAGCTGGGATAGATAATTTGAATACATTATTGCAGGATGTACTCAATCCTAAAAAAGCAGGCGGGAAAGAAGTTAGTTTCAAACAACAGTGTTTTAGGATAGGTGATAAGGTTTTGCATCTTGTTAATAGTCCTGAAAATAATGTTTTCAATGGCGATATCGGTGAAATAGTTGGAATAGAAACTTCCAAAGAAAGCAAAGACAAAAAGGAAAAATTGATTATTTCATTTGATGGTAATGAAATATCGTATACCAGCAAAGACTGGAACAAACTAAAACTTGCATATTGTATGTCTATTCATAAGGCGCAGGGGAGTGAGTTTAAGCTGGTTATTTTGCCTATGGTTCGTCAATATTCAAGAATGCTAAAACGTAATCTCCTCTATACTGCAGTTACACGAGCTCAAAATCTGCTGATTCTTTTGGGTGAACAAAGTGCTTATAAGGCTTGTATCGAGAAGGTTTCAATTAATCGTAATACTATGATAGCGGAACGGCTTGGCAGTGTTCTGAATAAAAAAGAAGATAAAAAACTAAGAAAAGAAAAAATCAATCAGAAGAAAGATTCAATTGATGAAGAGACAACAGAAAAAGCAGGTGTCGTATCTGCTAATTACCAGAAGCAAGATGTTGAGAATGCAGTACTTACTATGGAACTGATAAAAACTAACAAAATTGATCCATTGATTGGGCTGAATGGGGAAACACCGTATACTTTGCAACAATAATAATACGTTAAACAATGGCAGAATTAAAACAAGAGAGATGTAGCATGAGGTGACAAAATTTAGGTCTAATATGAAACTACAGACATGGAATTCTTTTGCTATGAGTGATCTGAATTAGACAGAGAGTTTTGACTTATGGAGCATGGTTATACAAAATTAATAAAGGAACTGGATCAAATTTTAAAATTTAATCCAGTTCCTTGTTTTTTAGCTTGATATTATATTAATTAGCGTTTTTCGAGTTTTTTTGTGCTTGACCGTGAATTTGATCATAGTTGGTTTTTGAACTTGAGGAACATTAGCAGCTGATGTTTTCAAATTCTAATGATTGTTAAGATGCTTTTTTAGTTTAGCTTGGAAGTTTTGTCGTTATCTTTTTTAGGCAAGTCAGACAAAGGGATACTATCAATATCATACCAGAAAGGATAACTAAAAGATTTAAAAAAAACATCATAAAATTTGTTATTCATTTGATGTCCATCAATTTGGCCAAATTCAAGCGATTTTATAACCAAATGGATCTGATCACTTTCGAAACGATGGACAAAGGGGAGTTTGTGATGAAAATTAAATTTTCTGGCGATCAAAAACACAAGATAAAACAAAAAATTTATATTATTTACAAGTTCAATATTTAAATTGTTAGCATTAATTTCAAGATTTTTTAAATGATATGTTCCTTGTTTAGAAATAACTGGGTTATTTTTGATAGTTACATTAAAAGTATGTTTGTAAAAATTATATTTTTTGTCGACACGCATTGTAACATCGAATGTTTCTTGATTGATATAGGATGTAAGAGAATGCCAGATTCTAAGCAGGTAATTGAGATGAAATTTTGAAAAGATTTGATGAATGTGAGAGTTCATCATCGAGTTTGAAACGTAGGCAGTGAAACCTATGTCTAACTTATCAGTAAATAGTCTGCGTGAATCATGTGTTGTCTCATCAACTTGTCCGAGGTTGAAATAAGTCGGTTGAACTGCATTCAAAATCTGTTTTAAAGCAGATATGGGATTTGGTGAGATCCCAATTTTTTGCAGAAAGGGATCTTTTTTCTTAGTTGTAATAAAAGCTACTGGTACTTCTCTTTTACCAGCATTTCTAACACCCTTGATAGTGTCAAGCATTAAATTGTGTCCACCGACTGCCAGAATGACAAAGCTGTCTAAATCTTGCAATGAATGTGTCCTCACAAATTTTTCAGCAATGTTGGTAGCAAGATCCGGCTGTGTGCTTGAAACTTCATAGTTAACTTTTTGATCATCCAAGTAATTCTGGAGTTTATTCCAAATATTCACTGCTTTTTTGCCATCAGTATATTTGTCTACAATAATAAAAAATTTTCTCACACTAATTGCCTCCGTTCTAACAATCCCCGCTCATTATATAATAATTCAACTGATTTACAAGACCTTGAACAGGGCAAAATAAAAATTTAGTATTTTTTTGATAATTAAAAAAATGTATTAGTTATTCCATTGAAAGATAATAAGATTAAAATTAAAAAAATATTTTTTACTTAGCTCTTTTTAATAAGTTGGTACATTTTTGATGTACTTCAGAACTAATTGTAAAGTGTATTGTTAATTTTTGCAAAAACAGCAGAGTAAAGCTGGACGAAAAGTTAAAGTTCGATGTAGTTCCTTTATTGTCTCATATAATAGTGTTTGATAAGTTAAAATTATTTGTTTAAACTCGTATTACTCATAGCGGACAAACATGCTATTTTTTGATTTCACGTTAACATCCAAATTTTACCGACTGGGTACCATGCTTATTTTTAATATTATAAATTAAAGTTTTTCAAAACGATTCTGGGAAAAAGTTTGAATAATTTGAATTGCTACAGATTGATATAAAAAAACCTGACTAAGCATATTATGTCAGGTTTTTCCTTTAAATTAATTTTTAAATCATTACAAGCATTGGAATAATCATTGGATGCCGTTCTGTCTGATCGTACAAAAAACGTCGAAGATCATCTATAATAGCATCTTTTAACATAACTTCACTAACATTTTGCTTGCTTAAAGTGCGACGCATAACTCTAAATAAACGTCGCCGTCCACGATCGATTAGTTCGCCAGATTCACGCATATAAATAAAACCGCGTGAAAGCAAATCTGGACCAGCTAAAATTTCATGTTTCTTTAAATCGATGGTAGCAACAACAATAACCAAACCTTCTTCAGATAATACACGGCGATCCCGCAGAACAACATTTCCAATATCACCGACACCGGAACCGTCGACGTAAACATCACCGGCATTAAAATGACCAGCCATACGTGCAGAGTCTTTAGTAAGAGCTAAGACATCACCGTTGCCCATGATGAAAGAATTTGATTTAGGAACATCACAACGTTCTGCTAATTCAGTATGAATTTTCAACATACGATACTCACCATGAACAGGTACAAAGAATTTAGGCTTGATTAAGCGCAACATCAACTTCTGTTCTTCCTGTCCACCATGTCCGGAAGCGTGGATATTGTTAACTTTACCATGAATAACTTCGGCACCGGCTTCTTCAAGTTCATTGATAACGTGGTTAACACTAATTGTGTTACCAGGAATAGGGGAACTTGAGAAAACTACAGTATCGCCAGGTTGAATCGCCACTTGACGATGGGTGCCGTTCGCTATTCGACTTAAGGCTGCCATCGGTTCACCTTGTGAGCCGGTACAAAGAATCATGATTTTATTTGCAGGTAAACTATTAATCTGTCTGGAATCGACAAGAGCATCATCAGGAATGTCAAGATAACCTAATTCACGACCATTCACAATCGCTGCTTCCATGCTTCGACCAAATACAGCAATTTTTCTTCCTTTTGCGACAGCAACCTCGGCAGCTTGTTGGATACGTGAGATATTTGAAGCGAAAGTTGCAAATATAATACGTCCTTCGACTTTTTCGAAAATGCGCTTAATTGATTTTCCAACCCAACGTTCGGATTTTGTGAAGTTAGGAATTTCAGCATTTGTACTGTCAGATAGTAGACATAAAACACCATCACTGCCTAATTTAGCCATACGCTGTAGGTTAGGTGGCTGATTAGTAACTGGAGTTAAGTCAAATTTATAATCTCCTGTTGCAACGATTGTGCCACTTGGGGTTTTAACAGCAACACCCAAGGTGTCTGGAATTGAATGAGTAGTCCTAAAAAATGAGACGCTTGTTTTGCGAAACTTCAAGACAGAGTCCTCATTTATTTCGTGCAGTTCTGTTGTTCTTAACAATCCATGTTCTTCAAGTTTGCTCTTAATTAAAGCAAGAGCAAGAGGACCTGCATAAATCGGGACATTAATTTTTTTCAACAAGTATGGAATACCACCAATATGATCTTCGTGACCGTGAGTGATAACCAAAGCTTTAATTTTTTGTTGATTGGCGACTAAATATTGATAATCAGGAATAACATAGTCAATGCCTAAAAGATCATCCTCTGGAAACTTAATCCCCGCATCAACAACAATTATTTCATCTTGAAATTGGACCCCATAAGTATTCTTTCCAATTTCTCCTAGACCACCAACCGCGAAAACAGCTGTTTCATTATTTTTGACGCTGAGCTTTCTCATTTATTAAACTCCGTCAATTTATAATCGGGACTTGATTGTTCATACTCAAGAGCTTTGGGGTCTAGTCCCTCAATATGTTCAATGTTGTAAGCAGTCTCTTCCTCAACCATAATGCGAGCATCAACTTGTGATTGTGCTTCTACATAAAGTGATTGAGTGTTCTCACGACGTGGGTTAATTTTTTTGGAAGGTTGATAAAATACTTTAAAAATCATTAATAAAAACTCCTTAATATATTAAAATTAAAATAAGCTTCTACGACTATGCCTGCCTACAGCAAACGATAGCGTAAAGTAAAAAACGAAAGTAAATTTTCCGAACGTGGATTGTCTTCACAATAATTGTTACTATTTTAGCATAGATATTACGATAAGTATATAAAGGTGTTGGGATTGAGATGCATTTGCTTATCAAATGCTGTTAGAAGAATGAAGCATGTTATAATTGGTACAGTGAAAAGGAGTGGTTTAATGCATTTCTTTATTTGGATATTCATATTGGTAGTAATATTGCTGTTCTTTTTTTTAAGCAAACGAATATTGCGACGAAAAGCGTTAAAAATCTTACAGTCTGAAAACAAGAAAGTAGCAGATAAAGCTATAGCTGCATGTCTTTCACATTTACAGATAGAATGGCTTATAGAGTATGAAGGTCACATTGAAAATTCAAAATTGTTGGCAAACATTTGGGGTAAGGGTGTCATGGTTTTTGAATATATCTTACCCGTTCAAAAAGTGTCAAAAAAAGAATTGAAACAGTTTAAAAAAGAACTGAACCATCGTCTTTCAAAATATGCAGAAGATAATGAAATTTCTCATTTTGAAAATAATCCAACTTTTTTGATTTCAGATCTGTGGTTTTTGGCACCATCGCTCCACATAGAAGTAGCGTATATTTCTAATAAACAGACTTTAGATTATTTAAGGGATATTGACAAGCTTGAAAAATAATTTTTAAAAAGATCAAAAAGGCTGTAGCAAAATAAATTTTTTGCCACAACCTAATTGTAATAGATTCAAGATGGTTATGCTGGCCTTTAGGTGCAATACATCTTTCTTTTATCTGCTTATCCGAGGATAACAGTGTTCTCATCCACATTGAATGGATTTTTCTTATTGATGTGATCGAAGAAAAGAACTCCATTTAAATGGTCAATTTCATGTTGACACACAATAGCTGGATAATCTCTTAGTTTATCGACATGTTTGTTGCCATCTAAATCGTACCAGCGCAAAGTGATACGATCGTGCCGCGGAACATAGCCAGGGATATCACGGTCAACTGAGAGACATCCCTCTCCTTCAGAGAGAGCAGCCATCTTAACAGACTCGCTTAAAATAGTTGGATTAACTAAAATGTGCTTGAAGAGCGGTTTATCATTTTCATCAGGGACCAAGACTGCGGTCATTCTGATTGAAACATCTACTTGAGGAGCAGCCAGCCCAACACCTGCTCTGAGTTTATATTTTTCAGCTAATTCAGAATTCTGACTATTTTCTAAAAATTCCATCATTTCATGTGCAAGTTGTTTTTGACCAGCACTCATTGGAAAACTGACTGCTTTTGCACGTGCTCGTAAAGTAGGGTTGCCTTCACGAATTATATTATCCATAGTAATCAAAACTAGTTCCTCCATTATTTATAATCTAAATCCCCCTAATTATAGACTATTAGTGAATATTTTTAAAATTATTTTGATGCTGACAGTACTTATTTATGTATAATACGGTTAAAGAGTTATTTTGCTGCAAGGATGATTATTACTTTTTGCTGCAAGTCGTTATAGGAGATGAACATCTATGAAATTACCTCAAAATATCAGTTATCCATTGAAAGATGAATGGTCAACAGAGGATATTGTCAAGGCAACTGAATTTTATTATGCAGTTGAAAAACTTAACACTACAAAAATTGAAAGAAAGATTTTTTTTAATAAATATGCTGATTTTGTCAAAGTAGCACCGATGAAAATGACACAAAAGCAGCTGGATAGAGAGTTCTATCAACTGTCAGGGCTCAGTATCTATCAGGCAGTACAATTTGCCCGAAAAACAGAAAAGGATTATTTGCATCTTAAAATTCAATAAAGGAGATGTGGATGTTGGAATCATTGCGAACAATAGATGACAACGTTAAAAAATGGATGAAAGAAGTACGCGTTAAAGTAATTGCGAGTTTTAATGATGATTTAGATGTTAAAACAAAGTCAGGACCAAATGATCTAGTAACTAATATTGATCGGGAAGTTGAGGAATTTTACAAAGACAAAATAAAAAAGTATTATCCTGGGTCAGAAATAATAGGCGAAGAAAGTGCGCACGAAGTCAGGGAACCTAAAAATGAAGGGTTATTGTGGGTTATTGATCCGATAGATGGGACCATGAATTTTGTTAAGCAAAAGAATCATTTTGCTAGTATGATTGCTATTTATCGAAAAGGTACTGCTATGCGAGGCTATATTTATGATGTAATGCAAGATAAGCTGTATTGGGGCGGGCCCGAGATTGGTGTTTATTGTAATCAGGATAAGATAGAACCACCTAGTGATAAGAAGCTGAACAAGGGGCTTTTCGGAGTAGGGGCCCCATTGTTGATTGATAACTACCATAATTTACAAAAGGCTGCGTTAGAAAGTTGTGGAACAAGAATATATGGGTGTTCTGGCATTCAATTTATTCATGTTCTGAATGGACAATGTGTCGCGTATATTTCGTATTTGCGTCCGTGGGATTATGCAGCAGGAAAAGTCTTGGCAGAAACCTTAGACTTGGTTGTGAAAACGATTGACGGAAGACCTATCGATATGTTATCATCTAGTGATGTATTAGTTGCAACGAAAAATGCTCAAAAAGACATAACTAGAATCGTGCAGTCGACTTACTAGGTCTTGAGCTGTGACGAATGAGTCACAGTTTTTTTATGCCGAGTAATGAAAACCGTTTTTGCGGGTTTTCAGTAACTGAAATGTGGAGTCTTTATTGTATCTTGAACAGCATTTTTCTTGTGGATAGATTCATATCGCGAAAGGAAGAAAATAAATTTGAAAACACGTGACGATATCCGTAATGTTGCTATTATTGCCCATGTTGATCATGGCAAAACAACATTAGTTAATGAATTACTCAAGCAATCGGATACTTTAGACGAACATACAGAGATTGATGACCGCGCACTTGATTCAAATGCAATTGAAAAGGAACGTGGAATCACGATCCTTTCTAAAAATACTGCAGTTGAGTACAAGGGCAAGCAGATTAATATTTTAGATACACCAGGCCATGCTGACTTCGGTGGCGAAGTTGAACGTATCATGAAAATGGTTGATGGTGTGTTGTTAATTGTTGATGCTTTTGAAGGAACTATGCCACAGACTCGTTTTGTTCTGAAGAAAGCCTTAGAACAACATTTAACACCAATTGTTATTATCAATAAAATTGACCGTCCTGGTGCACGCCCTGAAGAAGTAGTGGACGAAGTGCTGGATCTCTTTATTGAATTAGGTGCAGAAGAGTCTCAGCTTGAATTCCCAGTTATTTATGCTTCAGCTGTAAATGGGACGTCATCTCTAGAATCAGACATCAGTACACAGGAACATACAATGGATCCGATCTTTAATGCCATTTTGAAGACAATACCAGCACCTATTGATAATTCTGACGAACCACTTCAATTTCAAGTTTCAATGCTTGATTACAATGAGTTTGTTGGACGTATAGGTATTGGTCGTGTTTTCCGTGGAAAAATTAAAGTGGGAGATCAAGTTACAGTTATGAAGCTTGACGGAACAAAGAAGAACTTCCGTGTTACTAAGTTATTCGGATTCTTTGGTTTGAAGAGGCTGGAGATCGATGAAGCTAAAGCTGGAGACTTGATTGCAATTTCAGGTATGGAAGATATTTTTGTCGGTGAAACGGTTTGCCCGTCCGACCATCCTGAAGCTTTGCCTGTCTTGCGAATTGATCCGCCTACACTGCAAATGACTTTTAGAACGAATGATTCACCATTTGTTGGCCAAGAAGGCGACAACGTAACTGCACGTAAGCTGGAAGATCGTTTGAAGGTCCAATTACACACAGATGTTTCCTTGCGTGTTGAAGATACTGAATCTCCAGATGCTTGGGTCGTATCTGGTCGTGGAGAACTTCATTTGTCAATCCTTATCGAGACTTTACGTCGTGAAGGTTTTGAACTTGCAGTTTCGCGTCCACAGGTTATTTACCGAGAAGTTGAAGGTAAGATGTGTGAACCATTTGAGAACGTGATTATTGATACTCCTGATGAATATTCTGGTAGTGTAATTGATTCTCTTTCACAACGCAAAGGCGAAATGGTTAACATGGAAACTGGCTCGAATGGTCAGACTCGTTTGACTTTCTCAGCACCTACTAGGGGACTGATTGGATACGATTCACAATTTCTTTCAATGACTAGAGGTTACGGGATTTTTAACCACACATTCGCAGAATACAAACCGGTTATTCATAATTGGGAACCCGGTCGTCGTAATGGTGCATTGGTTTCGATCAATCGCGGCAAAGCAACGACATATGCAATTATGGGTGTCGAAGATCGCGGAACAATTTTTGTAGATCCCGCAACTGAGGTTTATGAAGGAATGGTTGTTGGTGAAAGTTCACGTGAACGTGACATTTCAGTCAATGTTACTAAGGGTAAAAATATGACTAATGTCCGTTCATCGAACAAAGATCAGACGGCAACAATAAAGAAGCCAACACATTATACTTTGGAAGAATCATTGGAATTCTTGAATGAAGACGAATTGTTGGAAATCACTCCAAAAAATATTCGCCTACGCAAACGAATTCTGGAAACAAATGCGCGCGAAAAAGCAGCTAAACAGAAAAAGACCGCTGCCAATAAAAATAAATAATTATTACTGATGATTATTAATAAGGGCAAGAAATAAGACATATGATGTGTCTTAATTTCTTGTCCTTTTTTGATGGTTATAAAAAACTTGTTTTTTAAAGAAAAATCGACGATATGTTCGTGAAATGACTAAAAAAAGCCCATAAAAGTATTTTTTTGTTGAAAAATGCGAATTTTAGAGACATAATATTAGCAAGAGATGCTGAAGGAAAATTCTCTTTTGAAACGATATGTGTTGTTGGTTTTAGAGACACTGGAACTGAAATATTTGTATGATATAATTGCTCTAGTTAAGAAAGGAGCAGAAATTATGCGCGAATCTGTTTCCAGAGAAGAAGTTTTGAACGCTTTGGCTAAGGATGCTGAAAAAATTCAAGCTTTACTGGATAAACAACGAAATTTATTATGCTTGTCACAATGTCCTGCGTTTGAGGAGGTAGCCGACACTCAGCTGTACGGTTTCTCAAAGGAGGTTCATTTGGCTCAGAGCTGTGGGTTGATATCTGGAAAAGAAGGACAGGAAATAATTAAAAATCTTGAACATATTTTGTCGGATATCTATGTTACAGCAGGAGAGGACAAGTAGTGGAAAATCATTATGAAAAAATTACGAAATAAATTACATTATTTCGACTTTTACCTGTTCATACCATATATTATTTTATGCGGAATAGGAGTCGTAATGGTTTACTCGGCAAGTTCAATCAGTTTATCCTATACAAGCAGTGCAACTAATACTTATATGATTAAACAGCTTCTTTATGTTTTTTTAGGTTTGTTTTGTTTTACAATGGCTTATATGTATCGTTTTAAGAAACTTATGAGTCGGAAATTTATTATATATGGTTTTATAGTGATAGCGTTATTGTTATTATATGCTAAGTTTATGACAGATCCGATTAATGGTGCGAATGGCTGGATTGATTTGAAAGTTTTTAGTTTGCAACCTGCAGAACTTTGCAAGTTGTACTTGGTTTTCTTTGTGGCTCAGTTATTAACCAGAAGAGAAAACAGAGCTGTTGCTGATTTGAGTAGAGAGAAAAACTGGAAACCGTGGTTTTTAATAATTACATTGTTACTTTTAGTTTTCATCGAGCCTGATTTAGGCGGTTTTTCAATTAATGCAATGATTGTAATTGTTATGGTACTTGCTCGAGGAATAAATTATCGTAAAACATTGTTTCAATTAGCAGCGCTGCTTTTGGCAGTAGGAGCAGGTGTTCAATTGATGCGCCTTTGGAATCCTTTAAAGGGTACAGACTATGCATACATGTACAACAGACTGGTGGCTTTTTATAATCCTTTCAAAGTTGCAAGTACAAGCGGACAACAATTGATAAACTCATATTATGCTATCAGTAATGGCGGTTTGTTTGGTCTAGGTTTAGGTAATAGTATTCAGAAAAGGGGCTATCTGCCTGAAGCACATACCGATTTTATTTTAGCGGTTATTAGTGAAGAACTTGGTGTTATAGGCGTTACGTTTGTTCTTTTGTTGCTTACTTGGCTTGTCTTGCGAATATATTTGATAGGTGTGCGTTCTAACAACACATATGACACCTTGGTTTGCTATGGTATAGGAACATTTGTTGGTGTTGAAGCCTTATTCAATATTGGAGCAGTTAATGGTTTGCTCCCTATAACTGGTGTGACTTTGCCGTTCGTATCATATGGTGGGTCAAGTATGATTGTACTATCGTTAGCTTTAGGTGTTGTTATGAACATTTCAATCAACCAACGTCGAGGATTGAAAGATAGGATTAACAGTTAAAGAAACATACTACCATAATTGGTTGTTTAGTTTTTTGTTAGGTTGTCATTCAAGATTTTCACAGAAAGTGGGAGTTCAATGGAAAAGATATTGATTGCTAATCGTGGAGAAATTGCTATTCGAATCATTCGTGCGTGTCAGGAATTAAAATTGAAAACAGTTGCTATTTTTGCTAAAGAAGATGAATTTTCGGTTCATCGTTTTAAGGCAGATGAGGCTTATCAAGTGGGAGCAGGCAAAAAGCCAATTGAGGCTTATCTTGATATGGACGATATTATTCGAATTGCAAAATTGACCGGTGCTGATGCAATTCATCCTGGATACGGTTTTTTAGCAGAAAATGAAATTTTCGCACAAAAGTGTTTCAACGCTGGAATTAATTTTATAGGCCCAACTGTCAAGCAACTTGAGATCTTTGGAGATAAAGTTAAAGCTAAGGTGGCTGCAAAAAAAGCAGGTTTACATATTATTCCAGGCAGTAATGGTCCTGCAAATTCGTTGGAAGAAGTTAAAACTTTTGCTGCAAAACACGGATATCCAATTATGGTCAAGGCTGCACTTGGTGGCGGAGGCCGCGGTATGCGGATCATAGAGAATGAAAGCGAGATCGAGGAAAGTTACAATCGTGCACGGAGTGAGGCTAAACAATCGTTTGGTGATGATGAACTCTATGTAGAAAAGTATTTGAAGAAACCTAAGCATATTGAAGTACAAGTTTTAGCAGATAAGCATGGAAACATTGTTCATTTGTTTGAGCGTGATTGTTCTGTTCAGAGGAGACATCAGAAAGTTATTGAAGTTGCTCCAAGCATTTCACTCAGTACTGAAAGAAGACATGAGATTTGTGAAGCTGCTGTTCGATTGATGAAAAGTGTATCTTACCAAAATGCAGGGACAGTTGAATTTTTAGTCACGGACGAAGATTTTTATTTCATCGAAGTTAATCCCCGCGTACAAGTTGAGCATACCATTTCAGAAATGATTACTGATGTTGACATTGTTCAATCTCAGATTCTTATCGCTGCAGGAAAAGATCTCTATAAAGATTTGAAGCTTCCGCATCAAGCTGATCTGAAACATCATGGTTTTGCGATTCAGTGTCGTGTAACGACAGAGGATCCAGAAAATAACTTCATGCCGGATACAGGTAAGATTGAAACATACCGTTCACCAGGTGGCTTTGGAGTGCGTTTAGATGGTGGAAATGCTTATGCTGGAGCTATTATAACCCCGTATTTTGATTCATTGCTAGTAAAGGCTTGTGTGCAAGCACGGAGTTTTATTAATGCTGTTTTAAAAATGGATCGTGTCTTGGATGAATTTAGAATTCGTGGAGTCAAGACAAATATTTCATTTATGCGTAATGTTATTAATCACCCTGTGTTTTTAGCAGGCAAGGCAAGCACAACTTTTATTGACAGTACACCTGAGTTATTTAATTTTAAGCGTAAAAAGAATACAATCAACCAATTACTGAAATATATTGGTAATGTCACAGTCAATGGTTTTCCAGGTACGGAAAAACACAAAAAAGTTTTTGCACCTAAAATTAGTGTCGGAAGTGATTTTACTTTTCAGCCGAATGTAGAAAATGCTAAAAAGGTTTTGGACCGTTCGGGTGCGGATGCAATGATTGATTGGCTCAAAAAGCAAGATAGAGTCCTTCTCACAGACACTACAATGCGTGATGCGCATCAAAGCCTGTTTGCCACAAGAATGAGAACAAAAGATATGATTCCAGTGGTGAATGTCTATGACAAAGCAATGCCACATATTTTTTCAGCTGAGGTATGGGGCGGTGCGACCTTTGACGTGGCTTATCGATTTTTAGATGAGGATCCATGGGAGAGATTAAAGTTAATTCGTAAAAAGATGCCGCATACTCTTTTGCAAATGCTGTTTAGGGGATCGAACGCTGTTGGATATAAGAACTATCCGGACAATGTTTTGCAGCGCTTTATTAATCAAAGTGCCACAGATGGTGTGGATGTTTTTCGTATTTTTGATAGCTTAAATTGGGTAACACAGATGGAAAAGAGCATTCAGTTTGTGCGTGATACTGGAAAGATAGCAGAAGGAACGATGTGTTACACAGGTGATGTCTTAAATCCAGATGAACACAAATATGATTTAGGGTATTACAAACAATTAGCCAAAGACCTTGTTGCGGCGGGGGCGCAAATTATTGGAATTAAAGACATGGCAGGGTTGTTGAAGCCTAA
>NZ_AZEG01000003.1:162495-173248 GCF_001434935.1 Liquorilactobacillus uvarum DSM 19971
CGCAAATTATTGGAATTAAAGACATGGCAGGATTGTTGAAGCCTAAGGCTGCTTATGAACTGATCAGCAGCCTTAAGGAAGAAATTGACGTTCCTATACATTTGCACACTCATGATACAACTGGTAATGGCGTCGCTACTTACGTTGAAGCTGTTCGTGGCGGAGTTGACATTGTCGATGTTGCGATGAGTTCACTTTCTGGGACGACTAGTCAGCCAAGTATGAGCAGTTTGTATTATGCACTGACAGATGATCTGAGACAACCTGCTCTGAACATTGATAATGTTGAAAGAATTAATCGATATTGGCAAGGAATCAAACCATTTTATCAAGATTTCATGAATGGTATTACTGCTCCGCAAACTGATATTTATCAAACTGAGATGCCTGGAGGTCAATATTCTAATTTGCAGCAGCAAGCAAAGGCCTTAGGAATTAATGATTTTGAAGTGGTTAAAAAAACATATCGCGAAGTTAATGAACTTTTAGGAGATATTGTGAAGGTTACACCCAGCTCTAAAGTTGTCGGTGATTTTGCTATTTTCATGATTAAGAATCAATTGACACCAGAAGACATATTTGAACGTGGGGCACAAATTGATTTTCCTGAATCAGTAGTGAAATTTTTTGCAGGTGACCTTGGTCAGCCAGTAGGAGGATTTCCTAAGAAACTGCAAGATATTGTTTTGAAGGGTAGAAAAGCAATCAAAGTTCGGCCAGGTAGTCTGGCTCAACCAGTTGATTTTGAAAAAGTTGCTAAAGAATTAGAAGAGAAGATAAAGCGTGAACCAACGACTGAAGAAGTCTTGAGTTACGTTTTGTATCCTGATGTCTTTCTAGAATATGAGGACATGATTAACAAGTTTGGGGAATTGGGAATTCTGGACACTAATACTTTTTACCAAGGTATGAGAACCGAAGAAACAATTCATATTGACTACGGTGTCGGAAAAAAGATTATTGTTAGATTAAATTCGATCGGCAACGCTGACGAAGAGGGAAATCGTAATCTTTATTTCACGCTCAATGGTCAAGCGCAACAGATTGTTGTTCATGATATGAGTAAAAAAGCAAAAATAAAGACAGTTATGAAGGCAGAACCGACTAATCCAAGACATATTGGAGCAACTTTGAGTGGATCAGTCTTGAATGTCCTAGTTGCTAAGAATCAAGTTGTAAAGAAAGGCGAGCCTTTGATTGTAACTGAAGCTATGAAGATGGAAACGACTATTAAAGCACCATTTAATGGAAAAATCAGCCATATTTATGTTAAAGCTGGCGATGTTTTGGAAACAAGAGATTTATTGATGGAAATTGAACCAATAAAGGACTGATAATGAGAGGGAAAAGATTTCTCAGGAGTGTACTTTATTTTTTGACATTTTTTTTAGTGATTCTCGTGGGTCTATATTGTTGGACTGCCTTATTTGAAGATGGTTCAGTCAATCCGCAAAAAAAATCTCTTAGTTCAAAACAAAATATAGTGACTGATAAGGCTCGTTTGACCACTCCAAAAGTTGATCGAATTAAGACACAAGGTTTTGCTCGTTATATAGGTGCATCATCTAAGACAATCGAAAACGTTTTTGGGGAACCACTTGAAAAGCTTCCTAGTGCGATTAATATTCAATGGTGGGTATACAGTTTAAATGAGAAATATTATTTTAAAGTGGGAATCGATCTTTTAACACATAAGGCTAGCTCAATTTTTGTAAGTGGGAAAGATGGTTTGCAATATGAGAAACTAAGGATCAATATGCCCTTTAAAAAACTGGTTCAACTTAGTTCATTGTATGCAAATTTTAAATTAAATTACCACGAGCAGAGTTTCCAATTGGAATTATCGGAAGATGATTTAAATGAACGACCACTGTTGAGTTTTAAAAACAATAGTTATGCGATTACTTACCTGCACCCTGATTCAAAAAAAGTTTACGCAATTGAGTATTTGGATGCAGACATGTTATTGAAAAAGAAGATGTATCGAATTGTGTCGAAAACACCTCTGCCAGTCCAGTTTCAAGGTGAAACAGATTGGATAGCAATGAACAATATGATGCCTGCAGACTTAATAAGGATGATTAATGTCAAACGAAGTTTAGCCGGAACACCAGCATTGATTTCGAATGATGAACTAACACAGGCAAGTCAAACGATACTTGATGAGTTAGGTGAAAATCCTAAGGCCTTTTTAACCAAAGAAAAAAGTCATATAATCAAAAGTATGTTGAGCGGTAATTTAAATCAAAAACAAGGGTTGTATTTATATGGTCGAAGTATACCTAAAAAATTATATAAAACAGTTGGTTTAAATCGAAACTCTTTTAATATTTACTGTGTGGCTCCTGTGTATGACAATTCGGATTTCTTTTCTGATGCTGTGCTGTTGAGATTAATTTTACCCAAACTTGTTTCTTCGAGCAGCACTAACATCGGAATAGCTTATGATAGAGGTATGTTAGTGTTTATTATCGACAAATAAAGGTGGTAGTGAATGAATTTTAAGATAAATGAAAGGCAGAGTATTATTGTCTATTTGTATCATTTAAAAAATAGTAAGCAATTAAGGCGTTACGGGACTATCCATTATGTTTCGAAACGCATGAAATATGTAGTTTTGTATATTGATCATTCAAATTTGAGTGATACGGTTAAAAAGTTGAGGGAAATACGATTTGTAAAACGTGTTCTAATGTCACCCCGCCCTAATATCAAGATTAATTTTGAAGATGAGGTAGGGAAAACTTATAAATTAACCGAAGAAGATCGAGAAAAGTATAGGAGTAATAAAGAATAAAACATGAGAGTTATTGCTGGAGAATATGGAGGGCGGAGGCTGAAGGCCGTACCTGGAATGAAGACTCGTCCTACTACAGATAAAGTTAAAGAGTCACTTTTTAGCATGATAGGGCCTTTTTTTGCAGGCGGAAAATCATTAGATCTTTTTGCTGGTAGCGGTGGACTAAGCATTGAGGCTGTGTCCAGAGGAGTTGCGAGCGCAACACTGGTTGACCGTCAGTATTTGGCGATTAAAACAATTAAAGAAAACATCGATGTCACTAAAGAACCTCATAAATTTGAGGTTTTTAAAGCTGATGCATCACATATATTGTCAAAATTGGTTCAGAAAAAGCAAAAATATGATTATGTTTTTTTGGATCCTCCGTACAAAAAGCAACAAATACTGGAGTTTATTCAGCGCTTAGCAGAACTTGAATTGTTAGAGAAAGAAGCTCTTTTGATTTGTGAAACGAACCAAGAGGCCAATTTACCGACCGCAGTAAAAGGGTTTGTACTCTATAAGCGGGCAGATTATGGAATTACTGAAATAACTATTTACCAATATCGAGGTGAATAATTAGAATGAATGCGATTTTTCCTGGAAGTTTCGATCCGGTTACTTGTGGACATATTGATTTAATAAAAAGAGCGAGTAAAATTTTTTCAGAATTGACTGTACTTGTTATGACGAACACAAATAAACACGGTATTTTTTCTCCTGCAGAGCGGGTAGCATTACTCAATGATTCTGTTGCTTGTTTTGACAATGTCAAAGTGCTGTCTCTTGAAGCTGATTTAACGGTCAGGGCAGCTGAAAGTTTGGGAGCTAAAGTTATCGTTAGAGGAGCCAGAAATGGGCAAGATTTTGAAACTGAGCGCGGCATTGCAGATATGAATCGGCATCTAGATCCTTCACTTGAGACTGTTTTGTTACCCGCTGTTGGAAAGTATAGTTTTATATCATCAACTTTAGTGAAAGAAGTTGCACGCTTTGATGGTAATCTTGCAGGTTTAGTGCCGCAAAAGGTTGCTCGTGCATTGAAAGAAAAGATGTGCTAAATGTTTAAAAAAAAGCGTGTTTTTGTAGTTGTTCTACTAGTTTTTGTTGCTCTTTTTTGCTTTGTTCCTATACCGGCGTACATTGAAACTGTTGGAAGTGCACAGAACATTGAAAAGTATGTCTCTGTAAATGGTCAAAAAGATTTTCAAGATGGTCAGTTTATGCTAACTTATGTTGGACTTGGACGGGCAACAACAGCTCTTTATGTTGCAAGTTATTTTGATAGGTATGCAACGCGTTTGCCGAGTAGTTCTGTTAGAGGGAATAATTCCTCCTCGGAATATGAAAAAGTGCAACATTATTATATGGATGATGCACTTAATCAAGCAAAGATAGTTTCTTTAAAATTGGCTGGTAAGCCGTTTAAACAGAGTTTTAGGGGAATAGTTGTTATGTCATTGCTTGGTAGGTCATCTTTTAAGGGCAAGCTACGCGCTGGAGATATCATAATAGGCGTAGATGGAAAAAGGTGCGTCAAATCAGCGAATTTTACGCGATATCTGCAGCAGAAAAAAAAGAGAGACGTATCTATTCGCTACCAACGTGGCAATCGTATTTTTTCAACTGAAGGCAAGTTAATTCAATTGCCTGGAACATCGAAAAAGGGCATAGGGATTAGCTTCATTCAAAAATCTAAGGTTGCATCATCAGTGAAAATAAAAACTGATATGGATGGTATTGAAGGTCCTTCTGCAGGTTTAATGCTTACCTTGCAAATGTATGCACAGTTAAGTCACGAAAATCTGAAAAAAGGTCGGAAAATTGCAGGCACTGGTACAATGCTTTCTAATGGATCAGTTGGTGATATTGGAGGAATTGACAAGAAGATAGTTGCTGCTGCTAGAAAAAAAGCAAATATTTTCTTTGCACCTAATAATCCACTTACCCAAGCAGAGGAAAAGGCTGGAGAATTAAATAATTATCAGGAAGCAAAGAAGACAGCCAAAAAGATCGGTACTAAAATGAAAATAGTTCCAGTTAAGAATATTCAAGATGCACTTAGCTATTTACGTGAAAAGTAAAAATACAACCAATAAGTATTTTTAATTAAAGCTAAAGGGAGTACATTACTGGCTGTTAGGCTTTTTAAAGACCACTTACAAATTACGAGTATAGTTGGAGTTTGATTTCTAGTAATTCATGGTTAAAAGTAAAAAGAGGCTCGAACGTAGAAGCATGTTAATTTATATAATACGAAATTAGAATAAGAGACTATGGCGAAATTAATTTAGGTCATGGTCTTTTTTTGCGTATATATAGTTTGAAGGGAGGAAAATTTTGGAAAGAATAAAAGAATTTTGGGAAGAAAACAAAGTGTTGTCGTGTGTTCTTGTGGTTGTTATAGCCATAGCATGTTTAATTGGAGGATATTTTTTTAAAACTAATGATTCTGTAACACAATCAAATAGCATTGTACGAGCTCATGAAAGTTCCGCTAAGAAAGATGTCTCTTTGAATTCATCTCAAGAAAGTGCAAAACAAGATAACATGAGCAAGGATTTTTTTGTCGATATTAAAGGAGCTGTCAAAAAGCCAGGAATATACAAAGTTACTCACAAAATGCGAGTAGCCGATGTTGTTAGTGCTGCAGGAGGGCTTGAGAAGACAGCAGATCGTAATCAAATTAATCTAGCTTTAAAGTTAGTTGATCAGCAGGTAATATATGTTCCCTTTAAAGGAGAAATAGATAAAAAACCTCCGACAACGATGGAAACTGGACAGATAAGCAACAATAATGATAAAAACAGCACTACATTGAATTCTGAAATAGGTATCGAGGAGAGTGATGCTCAGAATAACAAAAAAGTTGATCTAAATAAGGTTACTAAGAGTGAGTTATTGGAACTGGATGGTATAGGAGATAAAAAAGCTGATCTTATTTTGACTTACCGAACTCAACACGGAAGATTTGAAAAAATAGAAGAATTAATGGAGATTACCGGTATTGGAGACAAAACATTTGAAAAGTTAAAAGAACGATTAACAATCGTACCTTAATTTTAACTGTCGAAGGTAGTGGGTGTTTGCTATACTAGAGTTAAAATTAATTTGAAGGTGAAATTATGAAAGACAGAAGAATACCATGGAACCAATATTTTATGCTTCAAGCTATATTGTTATCTCTAAGAGGCACATGCGAGCGACTATCTGTTGGTGCTATTCTCGTTCGTGATCGGAGAATTATTGCTGGTGGGTATAATGGTTCGGTCTCTGGAGATGTTCACTGTATTGATGAGGGATGCTATTTGGTTGATGGTCACTGTGTGAGAACAATTCATGCGGAAATGAATGCTGTTTTGCAATGCGCAAAATTCGGTGTTACTACTGCAAAATCAGAAATATACGTGACGGATTTTCCTTGCTTGCAATGTACAAAAATGTTACTCCAAGCCGGAATTAAAAAAATATACTATTTGCGTAATTATCATAACGATGTTTATGCAATGAAACTTTTAAAATTAAAAAATGTTGAGATCGAGCAGGTTAAAGTTGATAAGGAGTACTTAAATTCGATTACGGCAGATACCTATTTTGATTAGTCCGGAGAATTTCAAAAATTAGGAAGATTTTTTTCTTTTTAGCAATTGATGCTTATCTGATCAGCTTACTATGCCTTTCTTTTCGGTGGGAATGGTTGGTATTGTTTGTGTTGTTGCAGTTTCGAATTGCAGCATTGCGTCATAAGCAGTTTATTATGTGTATGTTTTGCTTTACTTGTTGTTTTTTTGCATATTGCATGTTATGGAATAAGTCACTGGAGCAAAAAGTTTTTAAGGACAAAGTAGAGATTACAAAAAATGAAATAATTTTAGAACCGGATGAATTTCAAATCGATGGAGATTTGTTAAAATTAAGTGGTTTTTGGATAGAAGGCAATCAAAAAATACAAGCCTATTATAATATTGGAACAAAAAATGAAAAAAATTATTTAAGCAAGATTGATACTATCAAAACTTTAGTTGTTACAGCGAGTGTCGAACAGATCTTGCCACCAACAAATGAAAATCAATTTGATTATCGAACTTTCATGCGTGGTAAAAAAATTGTTAATACGGCTAAAATATCTAAGTTAGAGGTGGGGGAGGAAGCCCCACACCAGTGTACGATTGCTGATCTGATTGCAGCAACACATGGTTTACGGAAAAGGATATTAAATTACTTTGCTACACTGCCTGCACCCTTAAATGGATACAGTCAAATCCTATTGTTGGGATACTATTCTCAAAATTTTTCAACTCAACTAGAACAAATCAACAAATTAGGACTCTTGCATCTTTTTAGTTTGTCTGGCATGCATATCTTTTACCTTTTAAGTGCAATTCGTTTTGTTTTAGGGTATATGCATATCACGCGTGAGACTTGTGAAGATTTAATTCTGATAATCTTGCCTTTTTATGCAATTCTCGGTGGTTTATCATCTAGTTTAATTAGGGCCGTGATGATGTCATGGTTAATGATTTTATCAAGTAAGTTTTTTGATAATGGGCTAGATGGAGTAGAAGCTGAGGCCGTTGTATTACTTTTAAATCTAATTTATTCCCCAGAATTAGTGCATTCAATGGGTGCACAGTTGAGTTATTTACTGACTTTTGTTTTAATGATGAGCAAGAAAATGAACGTTTGGCAGTTGGGACTGAAGATGAATGGTTATAGCTTACCATTGATTTTATGGCATACTTTTCGCTGGAATATGCTGACAACCGTCACTTCAATTTTGATAATCCCTGTTTTTGAGTGGATTATTATTCCATCAGTTCTTTTAGGTGTTCTTTTTCCACAACTGAGTTTCTTGTGTAATGAAATATTATTTTGGATTGCAAAGGGAATCGAAGTAACTGCGAAAATGCCTTCAAATATAGTATTTGGGAAACCCCCACTTGCAATTGTTATTTTTGGGTTAGGGTTAATGTTTGCACTTGAAGTCGTCAAAAGCAAAAAGAAAATTTATTTTTGGAAATTCGTATCATATCTTTTAGTAGGAATTATGATAAAAATGCCTTTGCATGATGAAATAGTGTTTTTCGATATTGGTCAGGGGGATTGTACCCTTATCAGGAGACAGTTTAATAGGGAAATTACGTTAATTGATACAGGAGGCAAAATTAATTTTCAAAATAAACAGTGGCAAAAACGACACGGTAAAGAGAATGGTGAGACAGTTGTGGCAAATTATCTTTTGAGCAAAGGTGTATCAAAAGTTAATTGGTTGTTTTTGACGCACCAAGATACGGATCATGTAGGTAATTTTCCGGTTATTAGTAGGCTTATCAAAATTGAGAAGATATTAGTACCATCAGGCATGGAAAAAACTGCTTCTTTTGAAAGACGCCTGCTACTGTCAGCTAACAAAAAACAAGATGTTGTACCCATTTCAACGGAAAAAGTTGAGCTGGTCGGACAATACAGAATCTTGCATCCATTTAGTGAAGGAGAAGGCAAAAATGAATCCTCTATAGCAGTGACTGCAAATCTCAATGGGGTTAATGTTATAATTAGCGGTGATTTAGACAAAAGCGGTGAACTGGAAATCTGTAAGAGAATACCAGAACTACGAGCCGATATTTTAAAAACTGGGCATCATGGCAGTAAGACATCAACGGCTGAAGGATACGTACAGCAGTTACAACCTAAGCTGGCAATTATTTCCGCTGGACGAGCTAATCGATATGGGCATCCTAATTTGGAAACACTGGAAACGTTAAGGCAAAATAGGATTAGTTATTTAAACACAGCGAAGGTTGGGATGATAAAACTGGTTCCTATTGGTTCACACAATTTTAAAATTGAAACAGGAAATACTTTAAAAATAAGGTAGGGTATAATTTAAATGAGGGTAGCGGAATTATTAAAAAATATTCATGAAAACAAATTAGCACCTGTTTACTTGATATTGGGAAAAGAAGATTACAATGCACAACGAATTTCGGATGCTTTTGTCGAAACAGTCCCAGAAGATCAAAGAGCAGTCAATATAGGGCAGTATGATATGGAGAGCACTGCAATTTCAGAGGCGATTGGTGATGCATTATCAGCCCCATTTTTTGGGGACAGACGAATCGTTTTTATTAAACATCCTTATTTTTTAATTGGAAACAATAAAAAGGTTAAGGGCGAGCAGAACACTGATGAATTTCTCAATTACATTGAAAATCCAGAACCAACAACAGTTTTTGTGATATTTGCACCCTATGATAAACTCGATGAAAGGAAAAAACTATCAAAAAAGCTACTAAAAACGGCGATTGTTGTTGAAAATGGCTTTTTAGATGAAAAAAGCACTAAAAATTATATAAGTCAGCTACTGGGGGAAAAAAAGTATTCAATAGAGCCTCAAGCACTTGAACTGCTAGTGAGAAAAACAGAAGCCAAATTATCGTTGGCTATGAATGAACTGCCTAAATTGATGATTTTAGCACAAAAAGATAGAAAAATAACTGTATTGATGGTTGCGAGAATGGTTCCACAAACGTTAGAACAAAATATTTTTGATTTAAGCGACTTAGTTTTATCTAAGCAAGTAGAGAAATCAATTGAGATGTATCATGATTTGATTTTGCAGCATGAAGAACCTCTAAAAATAAACGCAATTTTGTTGGGACAAATTAGGCTTTTACTGCAAGTAAATATTTTACAAAAACATGGATATGCTCAAGGAAATATTGCAAGTTCTTTGAAAGTACATCCATATCGTGTGAAGCTTGCAATGAAAAAAAGCCGATCATTGCACAGAACGGACCTTCGAACAGCGTATTTGGGATTGGTTGATTTAGAGGAAAAAATGAAATCAACGCAAAGAGAACCCCTAGCTCTTTTTGAACTTTTTATGTTGGGATATTTCAGAGAAAAACGTGGGTAAAATAATTTCAAAGAAATGCTTTATAGGGTGAAATGCGAGAAACGATAAAGACAAGCGTTGAGCTTGTTTAAATTATATCAATAAAAAAAGCCACACTATAAACAGCGCGGCTTCTTTTGGATCTCTATTAAAATAGCAACACACTAAAAGCTTGAAAGCAAAAAAACTATTTTGCTAAACGAGCAGTCAGACGCGATTTGTCACGAGCAGCCTTGTTAACTTTGATCAAACCCTTAGACTTAGCTTTGTCAACAGCAGCAATAGCTTCTTTGTATAAGTCTTCGACGTTGTCAGCTCCTGTGGTTTTTGCATTTTCAAATTTCTTGATGGTGCTACGCATAGCACTAAGTTGTGCTGAATTACGTGTATTAGCTTTTTCGTTAGTCTTAACACGTTTAATAGCTGATTTAATAATTGGCAAAAATCTTCACCTCCACGTTACATGATTCCCATACCGGCATCATAATTTTTTCAACATAGGCTATTATACAAGAGCTATTCTGACAATGCAATAAAAAAGTTAAAATGTGTCAAGGAAATTACCTTGACTTTTGAAAAGAATATATTAAAAGGCATGTCTTGAAACAGAATTAAGATTAAGGTACAATGATTGTTGTGCACTTGTGCATGACGACCTTTTTCTCAGTATAACGCGGCTCACCGACGTTTTACCGGGATAAAGGCAGCAAAATTACAGAAGGGTGGGAAAAAAATGGCTGTTACAAAAGAAAAAAAGAATGAAATCATGAAGAAGTATGCTCGCCGCGAGGGTGATACTGGTTCTACAGAAGTTCAAATTGCTGTTTTAACTGCAGATATTAATGAACTTAACGAACACATACGTACTCATAAGAAGGACTATGCTTCACAACGTGGTTTAATGAGAAAAATTGGTCATCGTCGTAACTTGTTAGCTTACTTGCGTAAGAATAAAGTTCAGAGTTATCGTGAACTTATTAAGAGTTTAGGATTACGTCGTTAAATAGATCATATGAAATGGGGCTGTGCCATAAGTCCCTAAGTGAAAGAGCTTCACCAGAGAAAGTAATGATTTT
>NZ_AZEG01000030.1 GCF_001434935.1 Liquorilactobacillus uvarum DSM 19971
ACAGAATTAGAACGAGTGTTTAGAAAAAGATGTGCCATTTATTGACATAGGAGCAAACAGTACAACTAATGAAATAAACAGATGTCGTTCTTTAAAAATATAATCCAAAATAAAAATTGGAACTTTAATTTTGGATAGTAACTCTGACGTGTACCCTGTTCCACTGAACGGTAAGATCAGCAAAAAGTAAAACGTAAAAAAAAGTATTTTCGTTGAAAAAATCGCTGTCGCTTTTTTTAGACTACTTTGTAAGATGAAGTAAGTTGAAAAATACTTCCGTTTAGAATAACTATAACTACAAAGTAAGAGAAAAATGTATTCAAAATATGCCGCATACAATAGTAAAATGACAAATAGAATTCCACCTGCTAATGTCAAATAAGATGTATACGTATGAGAGAAGACATAGCTATATTCATCCGCATCCAAAAGCCAGTTGCCACTCATCACTAAAACTGGCATTACAACAAATAATATCAGCATATTAACCAATAAAATATTGGTCAAGTATGTCTTATTATCTTTTCTATTCCACAAATTCAAACTTGCCACATCCTTTTATACTTTGAAGCTTTAGTCCACAGCATATTCTACTAAAAAAAGAACAGTCTTCAAACTAAAATTTTAATATGTAGTCCCAAAATATAAAAGAAATAAACGATATAACGCTTGATTTAAAATTTTTTATTTTTCTAAAAGCAGCGCTTGATATGCTAATAAAATTAATTTTTCTCCATCTTTTTGCAATGTTTGCTGATTATTCAAAATAATGTCTCCTCCAAAATTCTGCAACATTTGTTTTTCATTACTTAAATTAACCAATACTATTACTTGCCTGTTATTAAGAACACGTCTATAGGCAACAACATTTGTGGGAACATCTTGAATTTCCTCTAATTCACCTTTTACAAAAATATCTTGATATTCTGGTCTTCTTCTTAATTGCCCCAACTTGCGATAGTAATTCAAAACTGAATCACTTTTTTTATCCTCTGTCCTAACATCAATTCCTTCTCTATCATTTCCCATTTTTAACCATGGTTTACTTTTAGAAAAGCCACCAAACTCTTCATCATTCCATTGCATCGGTGTTCGTGCATTATCCCTTGACTTACTGTTCACTATTTCCAAAGCTTTCGCATGCGAATATCCCTCTTGCAATGCCATCTTGTAATTATTAATTGACGAAACATCATTAAAATCATCTATCTTTTCACGTTTAAAATTCTTCATTCCCAGTTCCTGTCCTTGGTAAATAAATGGTGTTCCAGGTAAAAAATAATACATGGTTGCTAAAGCCTTAGCTGCGTTAGGAGTCTGTTCGTAAGTGTTCTTAATCAGTTTTGACAACACACGCGGTTGATCATGATTTTCCAAGACATTTGCTGACCATCCTTGTGCTATTTTTACCGCACGTTGACTGTTAAAGAAGGCATGCTTTAGCTCTGCTATAGTCCAATTTGTTTTACCACGATACCATTCATCAGCGCTCTTGACCTCAATATTCATGTAGCTGAAATCAAAAATCATTGAAAAATATCCATTCGGTCCAATAAATTTTTTCAGATCTTCTGCTGGTACTCCATAAGCTTCGCCAACCGTTAGTGCATTATATTTATCAAAAGTTTCACGTTTTAATTCATTTAAAAACAAGTCCAATCCCGGCCGATTTTGTCCCTTTTTAATGACGGCTGCTAAACCATCAATGCCATCTGCTGGTATACTTGCCCAGTCAAGATCTTTCTTAAGGTGTGTAATTGCATCAATACGAAAACCAGCTATTCCCTTGTCAAGCCACCAATTAATCATCTGATATATTTTTCGTCGTAATTCGGGATTTTCCCAATTCAAATCTGGCTGTTGGGCTGCAAATGTGTGAAAATAATACGTTCCTGGTTCCCCTTGGACTTCAGTCCACGTAGATCCACCAAAAATTGATCGCCAATTATTTGGTTTTTTTTCGTCTCTCGTAGTTTTAAAAATATAATACTCGCGATAAGGACTAGTGGGTGATGACAATGCTCTCTGAAACCACTCATGCTGATCTGAAGTGTGATTTACTACAAGATCCATAATAATTTTGATTTTTCTTTTTTTGGCTTCTTGTAAAAGTTCATCAAAGTCATCCATCGTTCCAAACTGCGGATCGATATCTTGATAGTCTGAGATATCATAGCCCATATCAAACATGGGTGATTTGTAAATTGGCGAAATCCAAATTGTCGATACCCCTAATGATTTAATATAATCAAGATGTTCAATTATTCCTTGTAGGTCACCAATACCATCATTATTGGTATCCTGAAAAGACCTAGGATATACTTGATAGACTATTTCTTTTCCCCACCAGCGTTTATTGTTTAATTTTTCCATATTAAAACCTCCTTAGCTTTATTTAAATCATTTACATCTAAAAGTAATCAATTTTTATTATCAAGCTCAGCCTATCATTAAAAAATTAAACTCTAAGTTCTTCTTCCTTAATATGAAACAACTAGCTTGAGGGCCCAACTACCTGACAACTATCAGTTAGATGGTGAAAAATTTATACTATGGAGCTGGTTGCATCTTTTAACACCTCTTATTATAATCATTCCTTCTTCTTTTGTAAACGTTTACTACAGCGTGCAATCATTAGCAAACAAAAAATTTCTAAATAAAAAAGAAGGACTCATTATCCCTCTCTTTTTAATACCTTATTTAGTTAAAATTAAGTTAGCGCATATGAAAACATTATCTATCCAAATGCGAATTCTTAGTTGTTTCAGCCATTCTATAATAAACAATCAAACTAACCAAAATGGCTGCAGAAACATAGTAAAAGAACCACGATTCGTGCTGGATGTTTTTCAACCAGAGTGCAACATATTCAACTGTTCCACCAAAGACTGCAACAGTCAGACCATAAGGAAATCCAACTCCTAAGGCACGAATCTCAGTTGGAAACAATTCAGCTTTTACAATAGCATTAATTGATGTGTAACCACTAACAATCAGTAAACCTGCCAACATCAAAAGAAAGGCCGCGAATGGATTATCCAGTGCTTTTAAACCTTTAAAAATTGGAACTGTCAACAACGTACCTAAAATACCAAACCAATAAAGTAGCGGTTTGCGTCCAACCTTATCTGAGATATGTCCAAAAACTGGTTGCAAAATCATAAAAATAAATAATGCAGCAAAATTTATCAAAGTTACTAAATGAGTTGGCAGTCCTAATGTATTTACCATATATTTCTGCATGTAGGTCGTATAAGTGTAGAAGGCGATCGTTCCACCAAAAGTTAAACCTATGACTGTCATTACTTGCTTGGGGTACTTCGTTAACAAAGCTAACGTCCCCTTAGCATTAGACTTTTTGGCCGCTTTTTCATACTGAGCAGTTTCATCCATTGATAATCGCAAATACAAAACTATTATTGCTCCTATCGCTCCAAAAACGAATGGAATGCGCCATGCCCAAGCCTTCAATTGTGTATCCGTTAAATAAAATTGCAAAACAATTTGGATTAAAAGAGCCAGCAGTTGTCCACTGATCAAAGTAACATATTGAAATGATGCGTAAAAACCACGTCTATTAGAGCTGGCCATTTCTGACAAATAAGTAGCAGAAATTCCATATTCCCCACCTAAAGAAAGTCCTTGGATCATCCTAATCAATACCAAAATAATAGGTGAAAAAATTCCGATGGTTTGATAAGTTGGGACTAGAGCAATCAACAAAGATCCCGCTGCCATAATACTAACAGAGAGCGTTAAAGCTGAACGGCGTCCGTGCTGATCAGCATACTTTCCCATCACAAAACTGCCAAAGGGCCGCATTAGAAATCCAATGGCAAAAACTGCTGCTGTACTTAAAAGTTCGGCTGTTTGATTTTGGCTAGGAAAAAATGAACCTGCAAAATAAATCGAAAAAGATGCGTATATGTACCAATCAAACCATTCGACCATATTTCCAAGTGATCCTTTTATAATATTGCTAGTTATTCGGTGTTCATTTTGCAACTTATCACCCTCGATACTTACTTTTTTTTAATCCTTAGCTAATCGCTATTTAATTATTCTAAGGCCAAAAACTCTTCTTGTAAAGAGGTCCATATTTTGGTACTGATATATTGTTAAAGTATTTCTAATCATTAACATTCTGTTGCAAGACAAACTTTAGCTAACTGCTAATACATTTCTAGAAATGCTTAAGCCCTTTCATCTTCTGTTTCACGCATTTTATTCCAAATCATTTCTTCCGTAATTGTTAACTCATCTTCTTTGAACATTAATTTTTCAGCTATTTTCTTTAATTGACTACTTTTTTTAACTTTTCCGCTATTTTGGTATAGACAACCTAACTCGGCTAATGCATCAACATCAGCATTTTCTTTAATAGCCGTTTTAAACCAATACTCTGCAAATTCTGTCTGCCCCACCTCATAATAGAGGCAGCCTAAATTATAAGCTGCTTTTTTATTGCCTATTTTATGTCCATACATGAAGCATTTTCCTGCTTCTAAATACTCACATATTTTTTTGTCAAGTAACCCAAAACCAATAAATCCGTCTGTTAAACCCTGCTCAAGCTGAAATCCATAAATTTTCTCTGCCATTTCGTATTCATCACAGTAACGGCAAATATCACCAAAATACTGAAGATACAGATCATAGTTTTCTTCATTTAAAATATATTTTTCTTTTAACTCTTCAATTGTCTTCAAATTATCATTTTTCACATTGTGCAAAAACTTAGTCAAATTCATAAACTCTTTGGTTTCATCCTCCGGTAAGCTGGTCAAATAGGTCTTTTTTGCCTCTTCAAAATAGAACATTTCCAAGACATAGGTGGGAGAAATTTCATCGACTATCTTTTTTAAATTGTTAAAGCCAAGTTGGTTGATTCGTTTCTTTTCCTTAA
The DNA here is from genome assembly GCF_001434935.1 of Liquorilactobacillus uvarum DSM 19971. Taxonomy (GTDB): domain Bacteria; phylum Bacillota; class Bacilli; order Lactobacillales; family Lactobacillaceae; genus Liquorilactobacillus; species Liquorilactobacillus uvarum. Next base: position 4,907 of record NZ_AZEG01000030.1, read on the forward strand.
ATCCATATTTAATATTCATTTGTTGCTTAAATTGAGAATTTATTTTTTCAAAAATTTTTTCCTTATCCATTTTTCTCATCCCTTCATAGTAAAAATCACCCTTCAAATAGTAAATACGCATTTTGCAAGTATTTTCCTTTAGCTCAGAAAATTATTAAATCCTTAAGCTATTTTTTAATTTTACACGCTAAAAATCATGTATAATCAAATCACAGCCTAAAATTGAGAGGTGATGATATGAAACCTTTTAGGTTTGTGAAATTGCTGTTTCTAGGTGCATTGCTCGCTTATTGTTTTCAAAATCCTCCAAATATTGAATATGGCAAAAAATGGATAAGCAATAAAATCGAACAAGTTTCCTCACTACTAGAAACACCACAGCAAGTACCGCTCCAAGAATCTTCCTCATCCGAAAGTAGTTCCAGTTCTACTGATGACAGTTCAAGCAACTCGACAAGTTCAGTAAATGGACAAGATGATTCTCAAGGTTCTTCTTCCTCTACATCCTCGAGCACCACTTCTGATTCAACAAGTACAACCGGAGCTGTTTGGCCTAAAAATACAGCCAGCGTCTACTTGGATATTCCCGCAAATGTATCTTCCGATTATCGTTATGTTTGGGAGCAAGCACTTAATAATTGGAACAAATTTAAAATTTTCAAGTTGGTAACAACTAACAATAAGGAACAAGCTGACATCATTTTGACTACTGAAAATGAGAGCAACACAGCACAAGCCGGTGTAACGGAAACAAGATTACTGATTAATCCGTTAACAAACAAAAAAGTCATGACGCACGCAGTTGCAAAGCTTAATCTGTATTACCTCAATTATTATTCGACTGCACGCAAAATCAATACCGCCGAACATGAATTGGGGCATGCGATGGGATTGGATCATGTTACTGATCATGTCTCAGTTATGCAGCCTCAGGGTTCTGACTATAGTATTCAACAATCTGATGTTGACCGACTGAAAGAACTATACAAGTAAACTTAAAAAGTATTCCATATTAATACTTATACTAAGAAAACAATGTTTCAATATTTTGAGGGGATATTTCAAATTGGAAAACTTTAGGCAACGGCAGTAGACTATGAGTCTTGTTTGTTGCTGGCCATGTCATCAGTAAACTCAGATTAAGTTAAAAGAATCTGAGTTTGCCACACGTTAATTTGTATAATACAAAGTTAAAACAAGGGAGCCGAGTCAAATATACTTTTTGACTCAGCTTCCTTTTTGGCAAGCTGTAATATTCTAATTTTCTTTCAATTCAATTTTTTAAATTCAAAAAAATTTGTTTTAATTTAAGCATTATACCCTAACCACAATTTTGAAAGCGCTATTTACTGAATCGGAACTTAGTGCTATATTTAAGAAAATGAAGACTTTGTGAAGGGAGATTTTAATTATGATAAAAGAAATTCATATGCCAAAATTGAGTTCTAAATCAGATCAATATTTTTTTGGAGAGTGGAATAAAGATATCGGTGATAAGATTAGCAGCGGTGAAGTTTTGTTTGAAGTTGAAACAGACAAAGTCGTTAGTCAAGTTGAAAGTCAAGAAACTGGAATTTTAAAAGAACAAAAAGTTGAATCAGGTCAAACAGTCACAGTTGGCGACCTTGTTGCATTAATTGAAGTTTCAGAAAGTTGAGGTGACAGCATGAAACAAGAAAATATAGAAACACCGAAACCGGCATGGTTAAAAGTTACCTACGACCAAAAAAAAGTTGATCGCATGAATAAACTTCTCTCCGGCTTAAAGTTAAATACTGTTTGTGCCGAAGCAAACTGCCCTAACTTAGGTGAATGTTTCGGTAACGGAACTGCTTCCTTTATGATACTTGGGCCTAATTGCACCCGTGCCTGTCGTTTCTGCGATGTTCCGCATGGTCATCCTAAGCCAGTGGATCTTTCCGAACCATTGCGTGTTGCCCAAGCCACCAAAAAGCTGGGCCTAACTCACGTTGTAGTAACCAGTGTAGATCGAGACGATTTACCTGATCTCGGAGCGGATCAATTTGTACGCACAATTCATGCATTGCGTGAAATTACACCCAAAACAACAATTGAAGTTTTAACTCCCGATTTCCAAGGTCAAACAGACTGTTTAGATAAAATAATTGCAGCCAAGCCAGATGTCTTCAATCACAACATGGAAACAGTCCGTTCAATCACACCCAAAGTTCGTCATCGGGCAACGTACTCTACATCCTTGAGTGTTCTAAAATATGTCAAAGAACATGCTACTCCAAAAACATTTGTCAAGACAGGTATTATGTTAGGTTTAGGTGAAACAGATAAAGAAGTCTATACTTTGATGGACGATCTACGTGCAGTTAATGTTGATTTTTTAACTATTGGGCAATACGTCCAACCATCTGAGAAACATTACAAATTACACGAATGGGTTCCGATCGAACGTTATCAAAAATATTACCATGAAGCTAAAGCACGTGGCTTTAAATTTATTGCCAGTTCACCTTTAGTTCGCAGTTCTTACAAAGCCAAAGAAGAATTGATGGCAGTTTACGGAAAATGATTACAATACCTGTAGCATCACTTGACGCGTGTCATAATTTCGCATTGGAGTATTACTTGGTGACTGAAAAAAAATTTACTGATTCTATTTTCATGCTTTGGTCAACTACTCCAACGGTTATGCTGGGGAAGTATCAAGAAGTCGATACTGAAGTGAACTTGAAATATGCTAAACAGCATAATATCAATGTCATACGGCGCCTTTCAGGAGGCGGGACAATTTATACTGACGAGGGAAGTTGCCAGTTTACCCTTATTCGTCCAATCAATAAAAAAATCATTGATTTTTCGAATGGCATGCAGTTGATAACGAGTGCGCTTCATCAAATAGGCTTTTTCGTTACACCTGATAGTCGAAATGATCTTATTGATACTAATAAATTCAAAGTTTCTGGCAATGCACAATATCTAACAAACGATCGCTGCTTACACCATGGAAGTCTCTTATTTGAACCTAATCAAACGGTTATGAGTAATGTTTTACATGCTGATTCCGTTAAACTGAAAGCGAAGGGTATTTTATCTGTACATCAGAGAACTGGCAATTTGAAACAGCAGCATCCATCTTGGTCCCCTGCCAAATTTAAACATCATCTGAATGCTGCTATTTTTAATAGTGCATCGCAAATAATTTACCACCTAAATCAGAAAGACGAAGAACGAATTGATAAGATCGCAAAAGAAAAATTTCATAACAGCATTGTTTATACCCCCGCTGCACAATCGAATTATTTAAAAAAGCAATATTTCAATGGAGCAGGTTTAGTTCAACTTAGATTTACACTAAAAAAAAACAAATTAACTGATGTCCACATTAGCGGCGACTTCTTCAGTGACATTGATCCGCAGAAATTTGCTAATGTTTTAGAGGGAATATCTTTTGATCCTGCAACTGTTTACCAAGTAATAAATCGAATCTTGTTACAGTTCCCGATTGTCGGTATTACAGCTAATGAACTAGTTGCTCTAATGTTCGATGGAAAATAAATTATGTTTTTTCAAAAGAAAGTCTAAAAAAATAAAAAACCAGTCCACCATTATTTCAGTTAGAAGGTCTTTTAGTTTAACTTCTAACTTTTTTTGTAGCGATCAACAAATTATCTGGTTTAATTTTTTAGAATAGGCATAATGTCCTTTACTTATCAATTCTGCTCAATCAAATGCAAAATAACATTTATTTTATTTTTAATTTATGGTAACATCTGAAATTGAAAAAGTTACATATCTTTATTTAATACAAGTGAGGTAAATTAATGAATTTTAACTGGAAATACGGCTTGATTAACAACATTCCATTCTTGTTCTTGCTAATTGCTCTTTATCTGCAACACTCTTTTACACAGATAATTGAGATTCCGCACTATCTACTCTTCCTCATCAGCTTGGTAGTTGGACTCTATTTGCTTTATTATTTCTCTTGGGAACGCCCTTTTATCCGCAAACATCCAGAGTATAAGTCAAGCAATCGTAAAATTTCACGTTTAGGTTGGACTATTACAGCCATTGGACTCGGTTTAATGTTAGTGTTGATCGGTTTTTCAGACCCGAATAGCTATCCATTTATTTGGTCGGTTTTAACATTGACCCTTTTCGTCAGAGATTCACTATCACTTCAAATATAAGCAATAACTGTTTGAATATACTAGCAAGCTATTTCCATATACATGCTTCAATATCATAAAAAATCATTCGATCGCGCAAATTTTAAATTTTGCAGCGATTTTTTTGTTAATATTTTTATTAATTAATAAAATTCATAGTGATTTGCCTTAGATAAACAGAATTGTTCGGTTTGCCTTATTTTTTTAGGAATGCCTGAAAAAAATGTGCTATAATAATGCTAGAAATTATTATCGATGACATTTATTCAAAATAATACTATTTCATACACTACTTTTAACAATGAAAGGACTGGTTAAAATTTCAACAAGAGTAAAAGGAACTATCTCTTTAAGTGCCTTGACCATAGCATTAATCGGGCTATTTGTTTTTCCAGAAGCAGTTCTTGCTAAGACATTTTTCATCCTTGCTTTAGCAATTTGTGTTTTAATCACACCCGGAACCATCTTCCAAAAATCTGCAGGCAAACGTGCTGCCTTGCGAAAAGTTAGATACCAAAAAAAATAGTTGCTTTTGTTTTCCAGTTAACAAAAACAAAAGAAGAGAGGATGATCAAAGGCTGGGGTATACCCCCAGATCCCCAAATGCATCCTCTCTTCTTTTGTTGTATTTACTGTTTCTGACATACTACTTGAATCTCGACTTTTGCTCCACCCGGTAAAGCAGCAACACCGACAGCTGATCGTGCTGGATAATGATTGGTATCTTTAAAAAATATGTTATAAACTTCATTGATTTTTGAAAAATCATTAACATCTGTCATAAAAATAGTAGCTTTGACAACATCCTGAATGTCAAAATCCGCTGCATTTATAACCGCTTTTAAATTTCTTAACGCTTGTTTTGCTTGCAGCGCTGCATCTGAGTTTTGCATCTTATTCGTGGCAGGCTCAATTCCAATCTGTCCTGAACAATATAATGCATTTCCTATCTTTATTGCTTGAGAGTAGGCACCAAGGGTATCTGGTGCCATACTCGTTTGAATTTTTTCAACCATTTATACTTCGCCTCCTTCTTTTTATGTCTAGCTAAATGTTTTTCTACTTTTTTTGCTGATTTGCATAATCAATAACATCGCACTTAGAGCAATCAACAATGCATTTAGCAAAAAAACGCTTTTTATTTTGCAAACTGCTGAAACACTTGTTCCAATCAAAGTACCTAGCATGCTACCTAAAGCATTTGCCGATTGATTATAACTTAATCCTCTTCCAATAAACCTTCGTTCTATATTCTGGGTTATACTAAGTTGTATCTCTGGAAGGGTGCTTGCATCTGCAATTCCAAGCATAAAACGTAATAAGAATAAAAAAATCAAACTTGCAGTAATACTTTGCAAAAGATTGACTGCTATAGTTAAAAAGATACCCATAAAAAGAATGCGTATAACTCCCCATTTATCAGCCGCTTTACCTATAGAAACTGCAAATAAAATATTCGAAACTCCTGGCAAAGCTGCGGCTAGCCCACTAAGAATTAGCAAATGACTTGTGGAACCGATTATTTGTCTTATGAAAAAGGTTAGTATCGGTACTATGGATGCATTTCCCGCTTGAATTACTGTCGTCAGCAGTAACATTATCAACAAGTACTTAATATTGGGAACATACTTCCAGAAACTGACTGTGTTTTCTTTATCTTTTTTTTGTATCTTTTCATTATTCTCTGTTACAAAAAACAAACTAAGCAAAAAAACCACAAATAGTAAAAAACCTGTTATAAAAAAGGTGCATCTAATTGAAAAAAAATCTGCAAAAACTCCACCGACAATCGGGCCGATTAAGTTTCCCGACACATACCCAGTTGTAAGCAAATTCATTATTTTACCCAATTTTTTCTTTGGCGCCTGCAAGATAATAAGTGCTTGTGCATTCGGCGTATAACCATCAGAAAGCCCTTGAAGACATCTTAACAAAATCAATTGCCAAACATTCGTAGCAAATCCCATTAGAGTAATCGTAATCGTCATCCCTAATGAACAGCGCAGCAACATAGCTCGTCTTCCATATCGATCAGCTATTTTCCCCCAAAAAGGAGAAACCAAGATTACGACAACATATGAAGCTGAGTAAACTATCCCACTAAGAAACAAAGCTTTTTTTTCAGACATATCATTCATTGACTTTACATATATTGTCAAAAAAGGCATGATTTCACTAAAACCAACACCAGCCAAGAAGGTTCCTATCCAGAGTACAATTACATTTTTCTTCCACTTTTCCATAGGCTTTTTTATTCGTTAACAATCTTAAGACTCTTGAGAGCTGATTCCAAACGAGACATCGCCTCTTTTAGTGTTGCCAAATCTGCAGCATATGATATTCTAATATATCCCTCAGCATATTCAGAAAAAGCTGTTCCCGGAACTACAGCTAATTTATACGTTTTTAAAAGCCAAATCGAGAAATCCCATGAAGACATTTTAAAAGAATGAATATCAGCAAAGATATAAAATGCACCTTCAGGATTTACAAATGGAACGTTCAGTTTATCCAAGTAATCAGTAATGAATTTTTTACGTTTGGCAAAGATTGGGACGAGCTTAGCTGGATTATCGCTATCTTCAGTCATAGCAGCAATTGCTGCCGCCTGTGAAATACTAGATGCTCCACCGACATTAGTTTGATGAACCTTAAACATCTCTTGACTTATCGATTCTGGTGCTAATACGTATCCTATGCGCCAACCCGTCATACTATGTGATTTTGAAAGCCCATTTAAAACAACCGTACGCTCTTTCATACCCGGTAATGTAACAATGGATGGTGATTGCTTGATGCTCCCATAAACCAACAAATCATAAACATCATCCGTAATCACATATAAATCATTTTTCTTGATAACTTCCGCCAACCCTGCTAATTCATCGACTGATAAAATAGTACCAGTTGGATTATTAGGATAATTCAGAATAACAGCTTTGGTTTTCGAAGTAATAGCACTTTTCAATAATTCAGGTGTTAATTTAAAATCAGTTTTTGAGGTATCAATAAAAATTGGTTTTGCTCCTGCAATTTTGGTCGATGTAATATAAGCTGGATAGGCTGGCGAAGCCATTATAATTTCATCACCAGCGTTGCATAAAGTTCTTAGTGTCAAATCAATGCCTTCACTAACTCCAACTGTCACAGTTATCTCATTTTTATAATCATATGCCATCCCATAATGCTTGCTTACAAAAGTAGAAATTACTTTTCTCAGTTCTAATGTTCCAGCATTTGAAGTATATTTTGTAAAATTTTTTTTAATAGCATTGATCCCTGCTAATTTTGTTTTCTCTGGCGTAGGTAAATCGATCTCCCCCACTGTTAATTGAATGACATCACTTGTATCATCAACAAAATCAGAGATATGCCTGATTCCTGATTGTTGCGCCTCTTCCACGTACTTATTAATATTTTTCATACCGATGCCTCCATTTTAATTAAAGTGATTTACTGGATGCAGCAAAGTGGCAGTCTCTATAAAATTGACTATCTCTTTAGCTACCATCAATCCAGTTTTTTCAATAGTGTCTGTCGTTTGTGCTCCGATATGCGGTGTAATTATGACGTTAGGTAGTTTCAATAATGGATGGTCCATACCTATCGGTTCATTTTGCAAAGTATCTAAAGCAGCACCACCAAGTTCACCATTTTTTAAAAATTTGAATAAATCCTGTTCATTGATCAGACCGCCTCTAGATGTGTTAATCAATAATGTTTCCTTGTGCATTTGTTTAAGTGCAGTTTCATCTATCAAGTTTGTTGTTGCTTTGACCAGTGGAATATGCAAAGAAATAATGTCCGCATTGCAAATCAAGGTATCAAATGGTACTTGGCATCCGTACTTAATTTTTTTAGGGGATCGATTTGCAACTAAAATATCAGTCCCGAAAATTTCCAATAGATTTTCAACTTTTTTTGCTATATGACCATAACCAATAAGTCCAACCGTTTTACCTCTTAATTCACTGCCAGTTAGATGCCTGTCGTATAACTGTTTTACCCCTTTATGAGATTCATCGTTTGCAGAGATGATTTTATGACTCAGAGCCAGCATCAATCCGACAGTCAGCTCTGCAACAGAATCAGCGTTAACCCCTTCTGTATTCGTTACGTGAATTTTTCTTTTTGTCAATTCATCTAACGGTAAATTATCGATCCCGACTCCACACCTTGCAATCAAACGTAAATTAGGAAGACATTTCAACAACTCTGTAGGGAATGGAACATCAGGAAAAATAAGAATACTGATTTTTTCACCGATCGATTTAAATGTTTCCATATCTAAATGTCCAGTTCCAAGAACAACTTCTATGTCGTTGTCATTCAAATAATCAAGACAAACTCTTGGCAATGCTCCGATTGAATATACAAGTTCATTCATATAAAGACCTCAACTTTATTTAAACTAGGACTTTTGCCAAAAAGTCCTGTGTTCTTTGATGGACTGGATGATCAAAAAGCTCATCTGGTGTATTCTCTTCAACAATGTGTCCTCCGTCCATAAATAGAACACGATCGCTGACTTGACGCGCAAATCCCATTTCATGAGTAACGATAATCATTGTCATACCCTCGTTAGCTAACTTTTTCATTACCTGCAAAACTTCACCTACCATTTCAGGATCTAATGCAGATGTTGGTTCATCAAACAACATTAATTGAGGATGCATTGCAAGTGACCTTGCAATCGCCACCCTTTGCTTTTGCCCTCCTGAGAGAGAATGTGGATATGCATCTGCTTTTTCTTTCAGACCAACGAGATCCAGTAAATATTTTGCGTCCTTGCCAGCTTCTTTTTTATCAATTTTTTTTACAAGAATTGGAGCCAAGGTTACATTTTGCAATACAGTCAGATTCGGGAAAAGATTGAAATGTTGAAAAACCATTCCAAGTTTTCCTTTCAATTCACACAATTTATGATCTTCTTCTGTCATTTTAGTATCATTAAAGAAAATATCTCCGCTTGTCGCATTTTCTAACTTAGCTACACATCTAAGCAGTGTTGATTTTCCTGAACCAGATGGACCTATAATTACAACGACATCATTTTTTTCGACCTTAAAATTGATGTCTTTTAAAACTTCAGAATTACCAAATTTTTTTTGTAAATGCTCTATTCTAATCATTAACAGATAACCTTCTTTCTACACTGTGCAAAATAGAACTGATTGATAAAGTTAAAATCAGATAAATCAGCCCAGATGTCAAATACGGTTCCCATACTCGATAATACTGAGCATTCATAGCTTGCGCCCAATACGTTACCTCAGGCGCAGATATTACAGATGCCAACGATGAATCTTTGATTAAACTAATAAATTCATTTCCTAGTGGAGGAAGAATTATTTTTACAGCTTGCGGTAAAATAATATGCAGCATTGTCTGGTTAGGTGTAAGACCTAAAGTTGCGGCAGCTTCTCCTTGTCCCTCAGAAACAGCTTGAATCCCTGACCGAAAAATCTCAGCTATATATGCGCTTGAGTTCAAAGACAAAGCTAATATTCCGGCAACTATACTGTTTGATTTTCCAAGAATCAGCGGCACTACTCCAAAATTGATTACAAGAATCTGAACCAAAAGTGGTGTTCCTCTAAACAACCCCACATACCCTTTAAAAGGTGCAGCTAATAGTTTGTTGGGAAGCATTTTACCCAATGCTATCAAAAGCCCAAGTACTGTCCCTAGAACAATACTAGCGATTGAAAATCCAATTGTATAAATAATTCCTTTGAAAAAGTAAGGCAAGTAATCGATAACCAATTGAAAGTTAAAAGATGTCATTTAATTACCTCCCTATTATTTAAATTTAGACAATTCTTTTGTATTTGGAGTTACCCCAAACCATTTCTTGTAGATTTTTTGATATGTTCCATCAGCAATCAATTTTTTCAAAGCTTTGTCGTAAGCCTTCTTATAAGAAGTTCCTTTTGGAAACATCAATCCAAAATATTCCGGTGTGAAGGCTTTATCATCCTTAACAATTTTTAGCTTATTTTCTTTATTATTTTCAATAAACTTTTCATTATTTGTGTTGTCTCCTATCGCTGCATCAGCTTGCCCATGCATCACCATTTGAAAAGTAACTCCGCTTTGTGTTGCCAAAATCTTAGAGTTGTCCTTGCCAAACAGCTTTTTTGCTGCTTCTTGTCCAGTAGAACCGGTTTGGACAGCAATTTTAGAATTTTTTAAATCACTTGCGCTTTTTACAGTGCTATTCTGCGGAACGACTATACTTTGACGTGAAACAAAATATGGATTTGAAAAAGCAAACGTTTTACCTCTATCTGATGTAATAGTTATTCCTGAAATGCCAACATCAGCTTTTCCTTGCTGCAATTGGGTAAACATTGATTCCCAGCTCGCATTCTTAATCGTATATTTGTACCCAGCTTCTTTAGACAACTCCTTGATCAAATCAACATCGAAACCGACTAATTTACCATTTTTCAAATATTCGAAGGGGTTCCAATTAGCATATGTCAGAACCCGAATTGTCTTATTTGAAGCTTTGCTGCTGTCCGCACCCTTCATTTTTGAAAATCCAAAAACAACAGCAATAAAGAGAATAATTATGCAAGTCACTATCCCGTAGATTTTACCTTTTTTCATATCAATGTCCTCCAATCTATTTATCCACTATTGTTAACTATGTAGCTAGTATAGAGTCAAAGCGATCTACTATCTCCTTGTTTTATTGACATGCAGCGTTTCCATTATTTTGTTTATTAGTTCAAATATATCTTTAGGTTTTTAAAAACAACAATCCTGTTTTTTTCGCCCAAAGATAATTATTATGCATTATAATGGAATCTATTATTATTTTTAGTGCATAAAGCCCAGAATATTAAGCCCAAAAGGAGGTAAATAGTATTTTTTGACTCTATCCCCGCTTTAGAGAATACAATAACCATAATTCTAAAATATAGGAGGAATTATGATGAAGAAAGAAAACACACGTGAAACAGATATTCTATATAAGGGTACTAGGGTTAAAAAAATTGCTCGCACACCTGAAACTCTTCCATTGTATTTAACAACAGCCTTTAACGTTGATGACCTAACTGATTTAAAAAATCGTTATAAGGAACAAGGTTATACCTATATACGGACGCGTAATCCAAACAGAAACGCCTTGTCAGAGCTGGTTACTTATCTGGAGAAAGGTCAGAATTCAATAGTATGTTCCTCTGGAATGGCCGCAATTTCGACTACCTTATTGACAACTTGTCATTCTGGGGACCATATAATTGCAGATCATACACTTTATGGGGAATCAATTGACTTATTAGAAAAGCTTAAAACTTACGATGTTAGTGTAACCTTCGTGAACATTACCGATTTGGATGAAGTTGAAAAAGCTTTTACAAAACACACGGTTGCCGTTTATACTGAAACAATATCTAATCCGATGATTAATACTATAGACATAAAAAAAATTGCTGCTCTAACTCATGAACATCAGGGTCAGTTGATAATTGATAATACTTTTGCAACTTCTTATCTCTTATCTCCCTTAGCTCAAGGAGCAGACATTGTGGTAAATAGTTTAACTAAGTTTGCAAATGGACACAGCGATGTCTGTCTTGGTTCAGTCACTGGTTCTAACGAATTTATCAAAAAAGCATATGATCTTCAGGTCCTGCTGGGAACAACCGCAGCTCCATTCGATGCTTGGCTTTGCGAACGTGGAATGCGAACTATGGATCTTCGTGTCAAAAAGCAATCAGACAACGCCCTTGAGTTAGCCAAATTTTTAGAAAACAGCAAGTTTGTAAAGAAAGTTCATTACATCGGTTTGGTTAACCATTCTCAGCATCAATTAGCAAAAAAGCAGTTTTCTAATGGCTATGGCGGAATGCTTAGTTTTGAACTTCCAGAAAATGAACCTCTGCTTGATAAATTTCTCAATAAACTCACTTTTGTACACTATGCAATGACATTGGGTGGGTACCGAACAACTGTCTCACATCCAGCAACATCTTCACACTATGACATGCCAAGAGATGAACGCTTAAAGTTAGGAATTACAGATGGTTTATTACGAGTATCGGTAGGAATTGAAAACGTAAATGATTTAATTGAGGACTTTAAAAATGCTTTAACTGTATATGATGTGTAACTTGATTTACTAGATTATCAGTGGGTGGTATATTGAATGAATTATTCACGATTGGACAAACTTCGAAAATATTTGATGTCTCCGTTCAGACTTTACGCTATTACAGCAAAGTTGGTATTTTAATGCCGCACTTCGTCAATCCGCAAAATGGATATCGTTACTATTCATATGAACAATTTCATATTATTGATAGAATCAAATACCTGCGTCGCCTTGGCTTATCCATCGATGAAATACGTACTATTTATTCAACCCCGCAAACAACAGATGAGCTAAAAAAAGATTTGGATGCGCAAAGTAAAAGACTCAACTCTGAAATAAATCGGCTACAAAAATTGGTCCGTGAGGTTAATAGATATAAAAATTACTTTTCATTTCAAGGCAATAATGATATCGGATATGTCCCTTATTCGCTGCATAAAAATGAACGTCGCCTGCTTTGTGTTTCTTGTAAAAATAAAACTCGTGAACAGTACCATATCGATCTTTTAAAACTCAGACATAGTGCTTCTTACAAGGGACTAGAGGTTTTTAGACAATTTGTTCTTATATTGGATATAAACGACCTTAAAAAAAATATCATTACTCCACTAAAAATAGGTTTTTTCATAACAGATGAATGTTCTTTAAAATCATCACCAAATATTTTGCAGTTACCCGCCAATGATTTTATTTGCTTCCAGGGCAAAATATTGACTGATGATTGGTGTTCCGATTTTGCAATAAAGATTGCTGAAAAGTTAGGTATTTGTGGGGCTGCTATTGCTTGTGAATATGAAAATAGCTTACTTGAATATAAAAAATGTGTTTACGAAGTAGAGATTCCAGTTGATCTTTGGGGAAGTGAGATGCAATCTGCGGGTTTAAATAAGCTCTGACGCTGCTAATGAATAGTCTGATTACTGGCAATACGGTAAATCATTATAGTACAAAATAAAACAAGAGACCGGGTCAATTCGACCCAGCCTCTTGTTTTTATTTTAACTCACTTAAACTTTGACATTGCAGACATCATTTCTTCTAACTTTTCTTCCCAGCTTGAAGCTTTCACAATACCACTGGCTCCACCGGTGCCATCTGCACCCCATGTCAGCATTTTTGAAACATCACCCGCATCGTCGACGCCCGCGGCTGCAATAACTGCAATCTTCGGGTCAACAGAATGAACCGCTTCGATTGCTCGCTTAACGTAACTCTCATCACTCGTACTACCAGAACCAACAAGATCAGCCGGCTCACAGATCATTATGTCCGGATGCATTTCTGCAACTGCACGGCACTGTTCAAAACTATCAGCACATGCAATACTTAACATTCCGAGCTTCCGAGCACGTTTTATACTTCCATCCAGATCTGAGACTGTTAAAGGGTCTTCGGAGTGGTTCAGCACAACCGCATCTACCCCGTAATAACTCAGCGCTTCAGGTAACACACTGCCTAATTTTCCTGGTCCAACAGCATCCATATGCTGCGCTGTAATAATCAAATTATCAGTGTTCTCCTTAAGCGCGGGAATGTCAATCTGCTGGCTAGTAAAAAGACAATCAAGATCGTATTTGTTTGCTATCTTCTCTGTTAACTTGGCTAATTTGACCACATCACTTCCATAGACGTACGTTTTAGGATTTACCATAAAAAGCGGTCTCTTAAAATTCCTCATCAAGTCACTCCTCAAAATTTTGCTTGTCTGTTACAAAGTAAAAAGCACTTCTACACTTCTTATTGTATAGACTTTTCTATGCAAAGCAAGCGATCACAATCAGAGTACATTTGCAGCTTGAAAAGCAAAAACATTTTCAGTGATATGAAAGAATAAGTAACTATTTTGTCAAAAAGTACCGCAAGTACCGGAAAGAGAGTTGGTTTAGCCACATTCAATATCACTGAATGTTTTTTACTAGTTCACCACTGTCAGCAGCATAATATTTTTTGATGTCTTCATTATTAACGACGAATTGTCCCTTAATTTGATAACCATTTTCATCAAAATAAAGCTGTTGTCCATTAATCGTTTGAGCACCAATCATAGCAATGCCATTATTATCTAAATATATCCACCTACCATCAGCTATCTGGACAAAGCAATTTCGGACCATTTCACCACTGTCAACAGCATAATAACGCAAGTTGCCGTTTTGATCTCTAACTGCCTGTCCCTTAACTTGATAACCATTCTGATCAAAGTAAAGTTTCTGCCCATTAATCGTTTGGGTCCCCGTCACGGCAATACCATTAGCACTCAAATACACCCATGTATTCGAATCCACTCTCTCAAAACGATTAGTTATCATTTCACC
>NZ_AZEG01000031.1 GCF_001434935.1 Liquorilactobacillus uvarum DSM 19971
TGGTCAAATGCAATATGGCCAGCAGCATATCAATAGTAAATGGTACTTGTTCGATCAGAATACAGGTGCGATGAAGACTGGTTTTCAGTATATAGCAAATCAGAACAAAATAGTTTATTATGACAGCCAAGGGCGGATGCTGTATGGTTCACAAACCATAAATGGAAAGTCATATAATCTTAATACTGCCACGGGTGCATTGACTACCGTTGATGCAATTGGTCTGAAATTAGCCGCAGCTTCTTTTGCGGATAAAACATCTCAAACAGTTGTAACTGTTGCAAGTGGAAGTAAAGCTTCAGTATATCTTTACAGCAAAGATAAAAATGGTATTTGGTATCGTAGCCTGTCAACTTCGGGTTTTGTCGGAAGCAGTGGTGTTGGGAAGGCGAGTGAAGGCTCAAGTACAACTCCAATTGGAGCATACTCCTTAGGAATGGCATTTGGCACGCATGCGAGTGTGAATACTTCGCTGGCCTACCGGCAAATTGATAGCAAGTCTTATTGGATCGAGGATGTTGATGATAGTGACTATAACACTTGGCAAGAACGTTCATGGGCTAATAGTAAAAATGAACATTTAGCCGACTACCCAACTCAATATGAGTATGCTATTGTTATTAATTATAATACGTCACAAAGGACTAAGGGAGCGGGCTCAGGCTTTTTCTTACATGTGGCCAACGGTAGAGCAACTGCTGGTTGTGTTTCAGTTCCACGCAGTGTCATACTTCAATTGCTTAGCACTCTGAAGTCCGGAGCGTATATTGTGAATGTCAACAATGTTAATCAGATTTCAAATTACTAAAAAACGAGTTTCACTTACTAAAAATTAAAAATTTAATAGTTAAGAAAAGTAAAATAATGAGGCGTATCTTATCGTTAGGGTCGAATATAGGCTTTGATGTTGTTGATATACCTCATTTTAGTTTGCTTTTTATTTCTAAATAAGCGATTGAACTAAACGATCTGAATGATCTTTTTTTGGAAAACGTTTTTTTTACACAAATGTGGTATAATGCCTTTACTTAAGGTCTAAAAATATTTTTCAAGGACGGGGTTGAAGAATGAGAAAAAAACGTAGTTATGAAGATAGCTTTGAAAGATTATGTACTCGTCTGGACCATCAACTGAACATTAAATATAAATATAATATTCATACTAAAGTAATACTACTTGAGAATGAAGCTGATTTTGCGGGTGTGGAATATATGGATGCTGTTGTGAAAGTTATAGAAAAAGAAAAAGAACTTGGTGTATTGAGCGAGTATGATGTTTCGGAGGAACTGTACGAAGCGTGTAAATCGAAACGGCCAGGAGCATATCAGCTTTTGGTCAAAATGGTGCGAAAAATAGAGAACGATAATGAAACGACGCTGACAATGTTAAAGACAGCAGCAATGGCAGGAAGTGAAGCAAGTTGGGAATTTCTTCAATATTTTGCTGAATGTTGCTGGGATGAGCTGGATGCGGCTAAAACACTTAATGTTTATCAGTTTGAACTAGAACAAGGAGTGGAAGGTGCACGTGTAAAGATGGGAATGGTTTATGATGAACTTTTGGAAGACCATATGCAGGCTGCACATTGTTATCGCTTGGCTTTTCAAGAGGGTGATGAATCAGCGGCTTATAATTTGGCATTCACGTATAGGTATATGAAACCACAGGATTTATTACTAGCTGAAAAGTGGTTTGAGGTCTCTATCAAAAGAGATAAATATCCTCATTCTTTGCGCGAACTTGGCGAACTTTATGTAGCGACAGACAGAGAACAAATGGGTTTGCTCATGATAAAACAGGCTGATCAGCAGATTGCTAAAATGCTGAGTGAGCAATGAGAGTTTAAGATGAAGAAATTTGTGTGCAGGGAGATGTTTTTTACGAACAGCGAATTAAAAAACATTTTTGAAGTAATTGATATGCAACTGGCTAATATACCGAATAAGCACTCTTTTTCATTACCGGAACTATATGGAGAAATAGAATGGAACAAACTCTACATTGGTGATCGAGTAATGACCGGAAACATATTCCGGCGGGAGGTTCTGAAGGGACATTATGCAGATGTTAGTCTGCTTCCAAAAAAAGACGGCAAAAATCGTTCCCAATATGTTAAACATTAAAAAAATATTTTGTTATGCACGCAAAATGTTGTGATCACATGCTCAAAAAAATATTTAAATAAAAAAACAAATAAGGGGCTGCATTGAAAGACTAACATCATTTTTGTATATGTGGTAGTATTAAGTTGAAAGTTTTTGTAAAGCCAATAGGAATGCGATGAATTATGATGACAACATTATTTGTTATAACATTAGTAATAGTATTAAGCGGACTGATGTGGACTAATCTGGGATGGCTAGTGAGCTGGTCGCTTACTTTTATGGTATTTATGGGCGGCATGTGCGATATGATAGTAAGCTTAGTGGCTTGGTTGTTTAAAAAAGTGAGAATGCTTTGATGTGTCAGTCACTTATATGAATGTAAAAAATTTTTGAATTAGTAAGATTTTTACTTTTTACCACATTAGACAAAATAAGATTAGATTCAGTTAGAAATTGGTTATATACAATTCCTGGCTGGATCTAATCTTATTTTTAATTGAGTTCTATTTTCAGATTAGCATTTCTTAAATTCAATCTTTTCGAGTACTGTTATCCTTGAGAGCAGGGCAACTAGTGCAGCGCTTGTTCAAAGTCTTCTAAGAGATCCTCAACATTTTCTATCCCACAAGACAAACGTAACAGTTCATCTGTGACACCTTGTTTTTGGCGTTCTTCTGGAGTCAAACAAGCATGTGACATGGTAGCAGGGTGCGAAAGAATAGATTCAACTCCCCCTAAACTGACGGCTAAAATGGGTAGTTTTATTCTTTGGGTTAATTTTTTGAGTGTTTCTTTGTCATAAACTTCGAAAGATAGGACCGCTCCGCCATTTGAGGCTTGGCGTGCATGAATAACTGCATTAGGATGTTTTTCTAATCCAGGATAGTAAACATGTTTGATCTTTGGGTTACTTGACAAATACTCAGCTATTTTTTGAGCATTTTCAACAGCTTTTTCCATACGTAAGCCCATGGTTTTCATTCCGCGTAAAACAAGCCAAGCATCCTCGACTCCAAGAATCGCGCCAAAGTTCTTTTGTAGAAGACGTAATTTATCAGCTAAAGAACTTTGATTTGTAGCAACTAAACCAGCAACTACATCACTATGACCATTGACAAATTTTGTTACACTTTCAAGGACGATATCGCTTCCCATAGCAAGCGGCTGCTGATATAAAGCAGTCATAAATGTATTATCAGTAACGGTTAAAATATTATTTTTATGTGCTAATTCAACAATTTTTTGAATATCGCAGACCTTTAGCAAGGGATTTGAAGGAGTTTCGATATAAATCAGTTTTGTATTCGAATGAATATTAGCTTCAATGTCCTTCAAGTCTGACATATCGACAAATGAAACGCTGATCTTATATTTTGGAAGGATTTCCGTTGCAAATTGGCAAGTGCCTCCATAAACTTCAATAGGAGCAATAATGTGATCACCAGCATTCAAAAGCATGAGAACATTTGCAATAGCTGCCATTCCGGAAGAATAAGCTAAAGCATACTCTGAGTTTTCAAGCGAACAAAATCCCTTTTCTAAAGCATCAACGGTCGGATTTCCAAATCTTGTATATAAATATTTTTGGGGTTGACCATATAATTCTTTTTGGCCGAATGTTGATGATTGATATTTAGGAATCGAGGATGCACCAGTGGAGCTGTCAACAACAGGATAGTCATGCAGTAATTTAGTATTTATTTTCATTATTTATAATTCCCTTCAAAAAATTATTTGGATAATATTGTTACTTAAAGTATAGATGTGAGATTAAAAAAATTTAGCAGTAAGATATAACTGCATGTGCCTATACTAATGGATAAGAACATGTTCTTTTTCCAAAGGTGAACAAGTACTGTAATCACGCCGGCAATAATTTCAAAAACTGAATTTGAAGTGAAATTAGCAGGAAGATCTTTATAACAATAAATGACTAGTACCCCTAGAATTGCAGGCGGTAAAAATTTGCCTAAGCGCTGAATAAAGATAGGAATAGGTTTATTGCCGGGAAATAAAAGAAATGGTAAAAAACGAGTCAGTATAGTTCCGAAAGCCGCGATGCTGATGGTTAAAATTTCTTCAGTTAGACTCATGTGTTTTCACCCTCCAATTTTCCTTGATGCAAAAAATACCAGTGATTAACAACATGCTAAGAGGCAAAAATAGTTCTTTCCCTAGAACAATTAGTAGAATTGAAGAGACGAGAATGCCGCATAAAGAACTGAAGTGGTTATTCTCACGCAGTAGTTGATCAACGAAAAGTACAATAAATAAGGCAGTCATAACAAAAGACAAACCTTTCAGATTAAAATGTATGATACTGCCGAAAAGGCCTCCTAACATTGAAGAAAACACCCAGTAAAATTGATTTAAACAGGTGACATAAAACATGAACCAAACTTGATCAATATCTTTTGGTGGATCTGTCGCATAATTTACCGAAAAAGATTCGTCACACATTCCAAAAATCAAGTAGTATTTCTTCCAACCAGCAACATTATATTTTTCAAGCATTGAAATCCCATAAAATAAATGTCGCGAATTAATAATAAGGGTTAGAAAAAGCACAGACAGTGGATCAAATGAGTGGATCAGTAAATTTGCGATAACAAATTCTAAAGATCCTGCAAAAATAGTAAAAGCCATTAAGGTGGGGTAGAGAAAGTTAAATCCTTCTTGATGCATATACATCCCATAGGCCATTCCAATGAACAAGAATCCAGTCATAATTGGTAAAGTTTTTTTCAGTGCAAACTTAAAAGCAGTAGATTTCACGGTATCCATTATGAATAACAACCTCCCTCAATCTCCTATAATAAAATATTAGCACTGAAAATAGTACAATCAATGCTATAATTGTATGCATTACAATATTTTTCAAACTTATGAAAGGTTGTGGTTGGATATGTCAGTCAATATTTTTGAACAGAACTCTTTAACGTGGATGCCAAAAAGGAAAACACTAAAACGACCAATTTATAAAGCGCTAGTTAATAGAATGGAAAACGATGTCAATGAAGGTATCTTGTTGCCTGGAACAAAATTACCCTCACAAAGAGAACTAGCGGATTTTTTAGATATTAACTTCACGACAGTTACGAGGGCGTATAAATTGAGTGAACAATTGGGGCTGACATATGGCCTTATTGGCAAGGGAACTTATATAGCACAGACTGCTAATAAAACAATTTCAATTTCATCTTTATACAAAGATTCCTTATTTGAATTAGGATTGAATTCATCGTTTGAACAATGCAATAATATGTTAAACACAACGGTTGCAGATGTTGCCAACAAATCCAGTCTAGAATCTTTGTTGAATTACAAAAATGCTGTTGGTACTGTTTTTCAAAGGCAAGTTGCATTAAATTATTTAGTCAAACTAGGCATCAAAACAAAAATTGATAATATAGCTATCACTTCTGGCGGCCAAAACGCATTAACAATTATATTACTGGGATTGTTTAATCCAAATGATAGAATTGCGGTAGATCGTTTCACGTATGCAAATTTTATCGAATTAGCCAAAATGATAAACATCAAATTAGTTCCGATAGACTTTGATAGTGAAGGAATGCGACCTGAATATTTGGATAAGGCATGTAAGAATAGTGATTTGCACGGAATATATTTAATGACAGGTTGTTCTAATCCAACCGGTATCAGGATGTCAGAAAAGCGTTGTAGATTATTAGCCGAAGTAATTAAAAAAAATAAATTAATTGTTATAGAGGACGACTACCTAGGTTTTATTGGCATGGGTAAAGAAAATAAAATGGTTAAACTGAGCTCATTGCTACCCGATCAGAGTGTTTATATCTGTAGTATGTCTAAACCGGTCGCTACAGGATTGCGAGTAGGATATTTGGTTTTCCCGGATGATTATCGCCAGGCTTTGCAACAGTCGTTATGCAACATTAATGTCAAAACATCTTCATTAGACGCAGAGATTATAACGCAAGCGTTATTGAACGGATCAGCCTATAAAATTATGCATAAAAAAATACAATTAGCTCTCAAAGCAAATACTATCTTTTCTAATATTTTTGTCGCTGAACAAACAAAACACAAAAATATTCCGGCTTTTATCAAATGGTTGCCTTTGAAAAAGAACAATATAGGAGCAGAAGCAATTGAATCTTTGTTACTAGCTAATGGAATCAGGGTTTTTCATTCTGACCGTTTCTTAGCTGGGCCTAAAATTAAACATGAATTCCTGAGAATTTCCTTATCAGCAACTAAAACAATTGAGTTATTGGAACCAGCCTTAATGAAGCTTAAAATTGTATTAGAAGAGCAGAACCTGATTTAAAGAAAAATTAGTTAAGCTCCTAATTAGTTCTTTTTAGTAGTTTGACAATAGTTTGATAGTTTTAAGAGACAAAAAAAGAACTATTTTCTTCAAGCAAAAGAAGCTTTAGTCCACTTGATAAAAGTGATTCTATTGAGTTCTTTTACCCGAAGGTGTTATGCAAATTGACTTAAAAATTTTCCTGCTTAAGTCAGAAATCTTCAACTATATATTGTATTGAAAACAGCAAAGTATTACTATATATAGTGTGAATCCGTAAGTGGAGCGAAAGTGAGCCTTTGGAAAATACATAAAGGGAGTAAATGTAATGGAAAATAAAAAAGCTATCAATTGGAATAATATCGCTGATCAAATCGATAAAGCAACATGGGAAAAATTGACAGAGCAGTTTTGGCTTGATACACGTATTCCAGTTTCAAATGACCTACATGATTGGGCAGAATTAAGTAGTGATGAGCAATGGCTTGTCGGACATATTTTTGGGGGCTTGACAATGCTTGACACTGTACAATCTGAAGATGGGATGGCAGCATTAAGCAAAGATGTTCGTACACAGCATGAACGAGCAGTTTTAAATAATATTCAATTTATGGAATCCGTACATGCAAAAAGCTACTCGACTATTTTTTCTACTTTGAATACAATACCCGAAATTGACGAAATTTTTAATTGGAGTGACACCAATCAATTACTGCAGAATAAAGCACAATGGATTATAGACATTTATCATAATGATCCTGATCCATTACACAAAAAAGTCGCAAATGTTTTTTTAGAAACCTGTCTTTTTTATTCAGGTTTCTATACGCCACTGTATTATGCCGGCAACAACAAGTTAAATAATGTAGCTGAAATTATCAAATTAATTTTGCGTGATGAATCTGTGCATGGGACATATATTGGTTACAAATTCCAGGTAGGTAAAAAAGAACTGTCAGAAGCAGAACAGCAGAAGCAACGTGACTGGCTATATAATTTTTTATATAAGTTGTATGAGAATGAGGAAAAGTATGCTGCCTTACTTTATGATAAAGTTGGTTGGACAAGTGAGGTCATGACTTTTGTTCGTTATAATGCTAACAAGGCTCTAATGAATCTAGGCGAAGAACCGCTATTTCCAGAAACAGCAGATGATGTTAACCCAATTGTTATTAATGGGATTTCAACAACAACCGTCAACCATGACTTTTTCTCGCAAGTTGGTAATGGGTATCTGATGGGAAAAGTCGAGGCAATGAAAGATGATGATTATTTAATCGGATTGGATAACAGTTATCCATATTTGTCAGATAAGAGTCGCAAGTTCAAGAAAAGTGAACATGAAGTCCTAGGATCAAATGACAATGGCAAGTTCAAGATTGCTAAAAAAACAGGAGCTGTCTTTGCGGAAGATCCAACTGACAAATCCAAAAAATAAAAGCAGATAATAAATAAGTCGCAGTCTTAGTGAGATGCAAATTATTTTTGAATATTTGCTTAATCAAGAAAGATTATTAGGGAGTTTTGAAAATGGCTAACAGTAAGCGAAAAGATCCACTTAGAATTTTGTTTATCAGCATTGAAGGAAATACTCGTTCTTTTGTACATAAGCTTTCTGAATATGCGCAAAAGGCACATAAGCAAGATGAAAATATTAGACTGGTTGAATCGATTGAGGTCTCAGATGCGAGTGGAGAAATTTTGATGAAAGATCCTTTTGTAACGTTTGTTCCAACATATTTAAGCGGAGGAAATGGAATTCATAACGGTTATACTGAAATTATGACCGAAGAGTTGCGCTTTACTTTAGAAGACGAGGATAATTATAAGAATTGTTATGGGGTCGTAGGAAGTGGCAATAAAAACTTTAATGCCCAATATGGATTGACAGCCAAACATTATGCAAGCAAGTTTGATTTTCCGTTAATCGATCTTTATGAGTTGAGAGGGACGTCAGCTGATGTAGAACGCGTTTATGACCGACTCGTTGCTTACCAAACAGAATTTGAAAAGAAACTGGAAGCTTTCCAAAATTAAAAACCTCAAGGTTATAATTTGAAATGTTTTAGTGAAAATAAAGTATAATATGAGTAAGCCAAGCAGAGATTAATAACAAGTCTCTTTTAACTCGTAACTTTTGGGATCTAAACATTGAAAAGGAGGCTGACTCCATGAAAAAGCAGCGTAAAGTTATTTTAGTTGGAAATGGTGCAGTTGGTTCGTCTTTTGCATTTTCACTGTTGCAAAATATGTCTTCAGTCGAACTCGTAGTCATTGATATTAATAAAGAGAAAACAATGGGTGATGTGTTGGATCTGCAAGATGTGACGCCGATGACTGGAAGTAGTATTGTTCGAGCAGGAACTTACGAAGATGCGACCGATGCTGATATTGCAGTGGTTACAGCCGGTGTTCCGCGGCAGCCTGGAGAGACGCGGTTAGATCTGTTTAAGAAAAACACCAACATTCTTAAGGCGATCGTAATGCCAATCGTAAACAGCGGGTTTGACGGATGTTTTGTTATTTCAAGTAATCCAGTGGATGTCTTAACAACAATTACCCAGCATTTATCAGGATTTTCGAAGGAAAAAGTAATCGGCACAGGTACTTCATTGGATAGCGCTCGTTTGTGTGTTGAACTTGCATTGAAACTTAATGTGCTTGTTAGTGAAGTCAAAAATGCTTATGTATTGGGTGAGCATGGTGATAGTTTGTTTGCCACTTTTGCAGAAGCTACTGTTTTAGGAAAGAAACTTTCTGAGATTGCTGCTCTTGATAAGAAAAGCCTGCAAAAACTTGAAGAGTCAGTCAGAAAACGGGGCAGTAGGATTATTGATTTAAAAAAGCAACCCATTATGGGGTGGCAGTCTGTTTAATGAGAATCTGCAAGGCGATCTTGACCGACGAAGAAATAATGTTGCCTGTTTCGGCACCACTGGTAGGCCAGTATGGACAAAAGGGCATCTATTTAGGTACACCTGCTATAATAGGGACTGGCGGAATCAAACAAGTAATAGAGATGCAGTTAGTGCCGGCAGAGTTTCAGAAAATGAAACTATCAGCAGATAAAATGCGTGAAGTGCTAGTCTCATTGGAGTAGACAAGGATTCTTGAATCCGATAAACTAACCGTATGTTTTCAAAATTAATAATAATTAGCGAAAGATAGTAAAAAGAAGACGTGCGTATTTTGAGAAACAGCTGTATGAAAGCAAGCTATTTGTGACTTAAAGCACTTCGTCAATAGTAGAAAAGTTTGATTATTGAAATGTGTAATGCATATAATGTGTGATAAAAAATGTGCATTGGTTAATGATGAATTTTTTCCGAGTTCTGACAGTTTATGAGCTAGAGGCAAAAGCCGCCTCTTGAGAGGATCAATATCAAGCATAAATACCGTGTTCTGTTTTTATTATGAATTTTAGTGTTTGACTAATCATAGGAATAGGGCTGAATCAAAATAACTTTTGATTCAGCCCTATTTTAATGTATGGTTTTTAAATTAAGCCACTTTAAAAGTCATATTGAAATCTGTTTTTTTAAGATCTTATATTTTTTCAAGAAGTTTTTGAGATACATGGGTTAACATTCATTAATGATTTTAGCTAATTCTTCTGGGGATTCATTTAAACCGTTCTTCAGCCAGTAACGGATAACACCGACGGTTCCGTTTAGATAGAACTCATACATGTATTGACTCTCATGAATTCCGATACTAGATTTTACTTTCTTGTCTTGTTCAAGAATTTTATTTTTGGTTGAGGATAGAAAATGCATAAGAAAATCATGGTCATTACCTAAAATGTAAGATGCTACTGCATGATTTTCTTTGACAACTTCAAGTATTCCAGCCAAAACTGTTTCCCATGAATTTGGATGTTCAGTAAGTATGATTGCATCCAGTAATTCCTTACTTACGCTTTTTTCCATTGCATGCATGCAATCCTGTACGTCTTTGTAATGTGCATAGAAAGTTCCACGATTGACATCAGCTGCTTTACAGACAGCCGTAACCGTAATCTCATTTAAAGAATTGTTATTTTCATGTAGCAGCTTGATCAAACTTTCTTGAATAATACGTTTAGTCATCTGCGCACGACGATTATTTTTTACACCTACCATTGTTTCACCTCATTAAGTAGATAATATCTGTTGATCTGTTTATTTAATAACATTTTGATAGAAATTGATGATTGAAATTTTTGCTAATCTAAATTAACATATTGTTATTATTTAAACACATTATACATTAAATGTCACTATGAACTTTTAATAGTTTAATGGGGAAGGGGCAAAGAGTGAGAGGGAAAAGAAAGGGCTTTATCATACAGGCGATTGTCTGGTTAGTTGTTATGCTGGCAGCAATTGTCATGCTCCCAAATGTCAGCAGTCTGCTTCGTGAAAAAGGACAGACGAAATTACCAAGTACTGCTAAGAGTCAAGTAGCAGAGGCAATTCAAGATAATTGGGGGCGCAATCAAGGGGGAGCACGGCAGGTTATTGTTGTTTTCAATAACGGGTCATCACCTCTGACTGTGGCACAAAAGGCAAACATTGAGCAAACGATTCAGAATTTTAAGAACAATAAAAAGAAATATCATGTGAAGAGTTTGACCGCTGCGAGCGATAATGCTGCAGCAAAAAAACAATTGATATCAAAAGATAAATCGACACAGCTTTTGCAGCTTATGGTCGGTAATCAGCAGACAGTTGCTCAAATGAATAAAGATATTACCAAAGCAGCTAAGACAAACGGTGTCAAAACATATGTTACCGGGAGTGATATATTAAATGATGATTTCACTCAAGAAACAGAAACCGGAATCAAAAAAACTGAATTGATTACTGTAATCTTTATTTTTATTGTTTTGATGCTTGTGTTTAAATCACCAATCACACCATTGGTTTCGTTACTGTCAGTTGGTGTATCATTTATAATTTCGTTAAGTATAGTTATGAATTTGGTCGACAAGTTTAATTTTCCTCTATCGAATTTCACACAGGTTTTTATGGTTGTAGTCCTTTTTGGAATAGGGACTGACTATAATATTTTATTGTTTGATCAGTTTAAGGAGGAACTCAGTCGCGGAGGCGGTCGTGTTGAAGCAACACGAAAAGCGTTAAAAACTGCGGGCCGTACGATTCTTTACAGTGGTTCTTCAGTTTTGATTGGTTTTGCAACACTGGGTTTAGCAAAGTTTTCTGTTTATCGATCAGCAGTCGGCGTTGCAGTTGCAGTTGCTGTCTTACTCTTAGTTTTGCTGACGTTGAATCCATTTTTTATGGCCATATTGGGTCCGCATTTATTTTGGCCGATGAAAACTTTTGATGGCGGCAGCAGCAGTAAGTTATGGCATGGATTAGCGACACGTGCGGTTCGATTACCACTTGTTTATTTGGCAATCGTTCTCGGAGTTTCACTGCCGTTTCTTCTGCTTTACAGTAATGAGTTAAATTATGACACATTAGCTGAACTGAATGATTCAATTCCTGCCAAAAAGGGATTTAAGGTTGTTCAAAACCATTTTTCAAAGGGGACAGCTGAGCCATCAACACTTTATATCAAAAGTAATCATGCTTTGAATAATGAGAAAGACTTGAAAGAAATAGATGCGTTAACTAAACGTTTGCAAAAGATCAATGGAGTTAAAACAGTTGCGTCTGTTACGCAACCTGGTGGAACAAAGATTAATGATTTGTATGTCAATAAACAGCTTAAATCCGTTACTGGAGGCATGAAATCGGCTCGTAAAGGGTTGGGCAAAATTAGCAGTGGATTAGATAGTGCTGATAGCAAGCTGGGCAGTGCAAATATTCAGCAAGGTGTTTCAGGGGCCAAAAAGCTAGCAGATGGAACTAGCAAGCTGCAAAGCGGCAGCCAGCAGTTGGGAAGCGGTGCAGGACAATTAGCAAGTGGAGCTTCCACGCTTCAACAAGGTATCGTTACTTACTCTAATGGTGTTTTTACTGTTAATGATGGATTAAATCAACTGAATAGCAAAAGCAGTACGCTTTCAAGTGGTGTCAATAAGTTAGCTAACGGAGCCACATCACTGAACAACGGGTTAGGACAGTTAAATAGTCAAACAGGACAACTGACCGCTGGAATCGGTCAATTGGCAAGTGGAACTAGTTCTCTTTTTAACGGAACGCAAACACTTTCCAATGGACTTGATACCCTAAACGGCAAAAAATCTCAAGTATTGGCGGGAACCAGCACTTTAAGTGCAAGTGCTGCGAAACTTCAGCAGGGATCTGCACAAGTTTCGAATGGACTGCAGGAACTTGAAAACAAAGTGAGTGCTGCATCTTCAACTGGTAATACTGATCAGATAAATCAATTGAAGGCAAGTTTGCAAAAACTAAATACTGCTATGGCTGAATTAGAGGAGAGTTCAGGCTCCACCTCTATGCCGGATATCAGTAAGCTGCAGACAACAGCTCAGGCTCTGTCAGATTCAAGTAATACGGTAAAGAGCGATGCCGCAACGCTGCAGGAAGCACTCAAAAGTTTGACAAGTTCGTCTTCAACTTCAACTGGACTAACTTCTACGGATATTGAAGACATCGTTAATGCTGTCAACAAGGGTTCTCAAAGTAATGATGGACAGGCTTTGAGTGCCCAACAGACAGCAGCTTTGAAAACAGTTTTGGAATCCGTAGTTTCACAAAAAATCAATGCACAAAAAGATCAAGCACAAAGTGGTCTCACCACAGCAACTGCTAGTGCACAAAAATTACAAACTGATTTAAC
Organism: Liquorilactobacillus uvarum DSM 19971; assembly: GCF_001434935.1. Taxonomy (GTDB): domain Bacteria; phylum Bacillota; class Bacilli; order Lactobacillales; family Lactobacillaceae; genus Liquorilactobacillus; species Liquorilactobacillus uvarum. The sequence continues at coordinate 13,150 of NZ_AZEG01000031.1, forward strand.
CTCGCTTTCTACCACTGGTGAAACCTTGACTGGTGAGTTGAATCAATTGAAATCATTGAGTACTCAAATGAGTCAATTATCAAATTTAGGGACATTAGCCTCTAATTCGATTAAAGCTAATAATGCCTCGATGCAGGCTCTGGATAAACTCAATGATGCAGTTTCTGGTATGCAGCAAATTCAAACAGCATTAGCTGGAACATCAAGTCAGGTTGGTCTTTTGGATGGATCGCAACAGGTTTCAACAGGGCTTAGTCAGTTAAGCGCGGGAACCAATGAAATGAAGAATAAGTTAAACGAGTACACAAATGGTGTTGCCAGTGCAGCAACCGGAGCTGATAAACTGAATAATGGCGCTTCAACATTAAATAGTGGTGTTGGTCAATTGAGTTCTAAAACGCCAGCACTCGTCAGCGGCATTAGCCGTCTGAATGATGGATCAACGCAGCTGGCATCAGGTATGACAACCTTGCAAAGCCAAGTACCACAATTGACTGGGGCAATCGGAGCATTGAATGCTGGAACCAGCAAACTTGCAGCAAATTCTTCTAAATTGACTAAGGGTGCTGGGCAGTTAGCATCAGGCAACAAACAGTTGGCTGATAAGCAAGGTGAACTGACCTCTGGATTGGGAACGGTCAATAGCGGTCAGCAAACAATGTATAATTCGTTACAAGGTCTTGTGTCACAGATGAGTGCATTGCAAAATGGGTTAAAGTCAGCAAGTACTGGAACAAAGACGATTAATAAAGGTGTAGGATCCGCAAATAGTTATCTAAAGGGACTTAAGAATTCTGCAGCCGCTAATACTTATTATGTTCCGAAGAAAGTTTTGAAGGGCAAAACGTACAATGAAGCGATAAAGACATATATGTCTGAGGATAAACATGCGACATCGATTACAATTATTTTAAATGAAAATCCAAGTTCTAAAAAAGCAATGAGCAAAATTACGGAAATACAATCTCAAGCACAGAAATCATTAAAGGGAACATCTTTGGCTGGTGCAACTGTTGCTGCCGGAGGTGAGACGTCTTCGATTAATGATATTCAAAAAATTGCATCTAATGATTTCCTCCGGACAGCTTCGATCATGCTAGTGGGAATATTGTTAGCTTTGATGGTAATTACACGTTCAATTTTGCAACCATTCTATATTTTAGGAACATTGCTGCTTGCCTATGTGATGTCTTTGAGTATTACGCGACTTCTTAGCCATATTTTCATGGGTCAAGATATGCTAACATGGAACACACCGTTCTTTGGTTTTATCATGCTGATTGCTTTAGGCGTTGATTACAGTATTTTTCTAATGATGAAGTATCGTGAGTTTGATAATGTATCTGCAACCCCAAGCACTAGAATAATTCGTGCTTCAGCGGTTATCGGTTCTGTTGTTCTGTCAGCAGCGCTGATTCTAAGCGGAACATTTGCGGCACTTATTCCGTCAGGTGTGTTAACACTGATTCAAGTAGCTTTGGTTGTAATTATTGGGTTGATGATTTTAGTTTTTGCAATTCCAGTAGTTATTCCAAGTTTGATTAGGTTAACGTACCCATTGACTGACAGAATGGAGAAAGAACAAGAATCAGATACAAAGGAAAAGTAAAATAGTTAAGTGATAATTAGATATGAGTAAGAACAGGGGATCAGGGCAAAGCACAAATTTGACCTGCTCTCTTTTTTTATCTCGTATTATGTGAATGAGCATTTTTCAATTACGCGGCTTAAGCACGCACTTATCATACAACTCCAGACTATGGACTATGACACAGTACTTAAAACCCAATATGAGCGTACTTTCATTGCGTAAATTAGGAACATTGAATGGAATGTTCAGTATATTTAAAAGACAGATAGTTACTTAATTGAATAAAATTCATCTTATAATGAAAAAGTTGAATTTTATTTATCATATAAATTAGGATATACTAAAAACATCAAATAAAGAGAAGCAAGAGTTGAGGAGGACGGTATACATGAATGAAGTATTTGCAGATCGTGTTGTGATGGGATCAGAGGATCGTCTGGCTGAAATGTTTGGCGGAAGCCTTGGTGAAGACGGAATAAAGTTTTCTGCAGGGAATCCTAATGCTGAGCTTTTTCCTATAATGCAAATGAAGAAGGCTTTTAATAAAGCCATTGAGAAGTCGGGTAGTCAAATTTTTGAGTATCAGACCGTCAGTGGCTTTGAAAATTTGCGGAGACGTTTAGCGCAATGGGCTGGTCAAACAGCCGACATTAAAGCTGTTGCAGACAACATTTTGATAACGCAAGGCGGTCAACAAGCTTTGGACCTCATTGGAAAACTTTTGCTGAATGCTGGGGATGAAGTTGTGGTTGAAGCGCCGACCTATGTTGGAGCATTGTCGGCTTTTGATCAGTATGATCCTTACTATTATGATGTTGCAATGGAAGATGATGGCATAAATTTGGAACAATTGGAGTCAGTACTTCAGGCACATCCAAATATTAAGTTACTGTATACCGTTCCAGATTTTCATAATCCAACAGGTGTAACACTTTCATTAAATAAACGCAAGAAATTAGTTGAACTTGCAGAGAAATATGATTTCTTCATTCTTGAAGACACACCGTATCGTGATTTGCGTTACAAGGGAACAAAGCTTCCTTCTATTAAGTCATTTGATCGTCATGGACATGTTTTATTCGTTAGCAGTTTTTCTAAAATTTTAATGCCAGGTTTGAGAGTTGGCTGGGTCGTTGCAGATAAGGAAATAATTGATCGTCTGCGGAAGCTGAAGACAAGTAGTGACTTGGAAACACCAGGCATTGTTTTAGCAGCGCTTGATCAATATATGGAAGATAATGATTTAAGAAAACACATTGAAGGCATGCTACAGACATATCGGAGCCGTTTGGACGCTATGCTTGCTGTTCTTGATGAAACAATGCCAGCAGATGTCCACTATACGCGACCAGAAGGTGGTTTCTTCATTTGGCTAACTTTACCAGAAATCATTGATGCGCAAAAACTGTTAAGTGAAATTTGTATTCCGAAGGATCGAATAAGTTTTGTCCCTGGAAAGGTTTTTTATGCACATAGAAACAAAAAAAATGGAATGCGCTTGAACTTTTCAGGTGTGAATGAAGAACGGATTAATGTCGGAATTACGAAATTAGCTAAGAGTATTCGAACTGCAATTAAAGCAAATGAAGTTGGGGCACTTCTATGAAAGAATGCGCGACTGTCATAATAATAGCGTTATAAAAATGTATTTGACTTTTATCAGAGTAGTGGGCACTTTGAGACAAGAATTATGCATTTTTTTATTGCTAAAAATGAATGTTTTGTCTAATATTAATTTCGAAGGGCAGTTAGTTGGTCCTGTGCACAGATTTTTCAAAAAATAGTGGGGTGTTTAAAAATGTCATCTTTTATAGTTAAGCCGATTATTCGAACAAGCACTGATTTACAAGATTTTTTCAATACTATCCATACTAGTGATGAAGATGTGTTATTGACAAATCGATACATTATCGAACCGCATTTTCCGTTGGATTCAATTCCTGTTGATACTATTTTTTTAGAAGATTATTTGAAAGGTGAACCCACCGACGTTGCAGCTGATAAACTATTAAGCAGACTTGGTGAAAAAAATTACAAGCGTGTTATTGCTATTGGTGGTGGTTCAGTAATCGATAATGCTAAACTTTCTGTTTATGGTAAAGGACTCACAATTGCTGAACTTGTTAAAAAGGGTAAGGAACTGCCTAAAAAACGTGAATTGATTATTATTCCAACCACGACTGGAACTGGGAGCGAAGTAACCAATGTCGCTGTTTTCAATTTTGTTTCTCAAAAAACAAAGATTGGTTTAGCTTACGATCAGATGTACGCAGATCAAGTATATTTAATTGGTCAATTGGCAACAACAATGCCATACAAGGTTTTTGCAACCAGCTCAATTGATGCATTAGTTCACTCAATTGAATCATACATATCACCCAAGGCAACGTCATTTAGCAAAAGTTTCTCTTTAAGCGCAATGACAACGTTTCTGCGTGGTTATCGTAAAATGATTTTCGAGAAAAGTATAGGGAAAACTCCCCAAGGAAGGGATTTACAACAGTTTCTTGAAGCAAGTACACAGGCTGGTATAGCTTTTGGAAATGCTGGTTGTGGTCCAGTTCATGCTCTAGCTTATCCAATTGGCGCTGAATTTCATATCGCACATGGTCAATCTAATTACCTCGTCTTCAGTGGAACATTTAGAAAATATCAGGAATTAGGAGCAGATTTAAGCGAATTGGAAATGGTTTTAGCAAATGAGTTGTCTGTGCAACCTAATCAAGTGTGGGAATGTTTAGAAAACATTATTGATTTGATTCTACCGAATCAAAGATTACGTCAAATTGGAATGGATGAAAAAATGTGTCAAGAATTTGCTAAATCAGTTATTGATAACCAACAGCGGTTAATGATCAATTCACCAATCGAACTGACAAAAGATGATGTTGCATCCATCTATAATAACCTTTTATAAAAAAATTAATCGATTTATTTAGTTTTCAATGAAGTACTGATTAAAGTTAAAGTCTCGCAAGAATTGAAATTAATTCAATTCTTACGAGACTTTTTTTGTAAAGATCAATATTTGTTACAGTTAAATTTCTTGTTTTTATTAAAATTTGAATTGTTATTTTCGATATATATGAAATTTACCAGCTATAAATTAAATAAAAATGGCATTATTCTCATTTGATAAAATGGGGAACAAAGCTAATATAAACTTTTTGGGCCTGGAACTGTTCTTAAAAAGTTATAATAATGATTAGTTTTTCATAACTAAATAAATGTATGCGCTTAACAGACTGTTTATTTTAATATGCTCTCATAAGGGATAACTATTGAGCTAGTTACACTGTCTTTATTAAAACATGCACCTAAAAATAAAAAGCGCAAGAATATAAAATTTTTTCAAAAAGATGAAATATATGTATTTAAATTAAATTATTTATATTAATATATATTTTGTAATGTGTATTACATCAAATAAGTTTGATAAAATTAGTTTATTTTAATTTAAAAAGTAAACCAAAAAAAGTATGATAATATTTTAAATGTTTAGATTCTTTTATGATTCTTTTATGAAATTTTATAATTACTATGTCGATAAAAGATTCATAAACTATTCTAAAAAAGCACTTATATTTATAAATTATAAAATGTTGTTGGAAACATAAAAAAGGATGGTGGAGACTATTTCTTTAAAAAATTTTTATTTTTGTTGTTTAATCAAAAAAACGTTGATTATAAAACGAAATTAAAGGATTTGAGAAATGCTTAAATCTGAAGAATATTGTAATTACTTTTTTAATTGGGGAGAGAATTGATATGTTGGATAATAAATTACACTACAAAATGTATAAAAAAGGAAGGAATTGGGTTTTTGCAGCTATAACGGTCCTGTCGTTGGCCTTAGGACTGGCAAACGCCGAACAATCGATAAAGGCTGATGCAGTTAATAATAATACTGCCACGATAGAGAAAAATTTTGCAAATTCGAATGACACTCAAACAACAGCAGCCAATGATCAGCAGACAGCAACGCAAAATAATGATCGAACGGCGCAGCAAACAACTACGGTAGCAGCCAATGATCAACAGACAGCAACGCAAAATAATGATCAAACGGCGCAGCAAACAACCATGGCAGTGGCCAATGATCAACAGACAGCAACGCAAAATAATGATCAAACGGCGCAGCAAACAACTACGGCAGCTGCAAATGATCAACAGACAGCAACGCAAAACAATGATCAAACGGCGCAGCAAACAACTGCG
>NZ_AZEG01000032.1 GCF_001434935.1 Liquorilactobacillus uvarum DSM 19971
ACAGAATTAGAACGAGTGTTTAGAAAAAGATGTGCCATTTATTGACATAGGAGCATTTTAAAAAGGAAGCCGAAAGATTTATAATCCTGATGGTAATTTTAAATAATTTATGCACACATAACTATTGTATTTGCTTTTGTAATAGCATTTCACCTTGATAATGAAAACTATCTAAATTATTTTGGCTATCCGTATTATAATTTATATGATGTCTTCTGTTAGAGATAACGAAATTTTAACAAATTTAGCACCGATGGAAAAAGCAACTCTTGAAAATCACTTGAAGTTTCACAGCGATATGATAACAATAGTTTCAGAATTCGCACATGAATTGCCAAAAAAATTTTGATATTGTAAAAAATAGTAGGTGTTATTGATTATTCATTAGATTTTTATTAGGAAGGGGGAAATTATATGAAATTCAAAACGCTAGGAAAACCGGAAAAACCAGTTGCCGTATTGATCCATGCGATGTTTTTTTCAGAAGAAATGTTTGATAGTATTTGTCAAACATTACAGTATTCGCATTATATAGTGTTACCAACATTAGATGCTCATGTCTTAAATGAAAATTCAACATTTCTATCCGTCCAAGATGAAGCAAAGAAAATTGCGGACTATTTGTTAAAGAACGATATTCAACATATTGATATTTTGTTAGGAACATCTTTAGGAGGAATTATTGCTTTTGAATTATTCAATTTCCAAAAAATATCTGTTTCTCATATATTTTTGGATGGAACCCCGTTTATGCGTTTTTCAGATTTTCGTATCAAACTTATGGCAACTGGTTTTAAATGGATTGCACATAAATCGGCAAAATCGCCAAGTCGAAAAAATCTTCTGGATAAACTTTATCCTACTCATGCTGCGGAAATGAAAAAAATTTGTGGTGGTATGAGTGATGAAAGTATCAATAATCTAGCATTTGCGTGTTACACCTATGAGTTGCCTGAAAAAATTGATTTGAAAGAACAACAAGATTTAACATTCCTTTATGGAACTAAGGAAAGAGCAAGAATATGCATTTCTACTGTCGAAAAATATGCGAATTGCAATCTAATTATTAAAGATGGATATAATCATTGCGAATTTCTGGCAAAAGAACCTCAAGCATATGTAAGAATGTTGTTGAATGATTTTTGAGTGAATTTCAAGAGCTGTGACAAAAGGATTTATAATTTTATAGGTGACACAAAAAGTATTGGTCCTAAGTGTTCCCTAGTATGATAATATGGACTATATTTATGGTGCACTGATAATTACTTATCTAGTTTCTATAATAGAAATAGAGATGCTAAAGCAGTAGAACCTGACACAGCATTGCTTTCAGATCCTGAATAAGCAGAGTTTCCTTAATTTACAGCTGCTTAATTACTGGAAGAGTTCTTCCTTTCTGGGATAAATACTCCAGTTATGAATTAACATGTTCCAATAGTCCATTTTTTATTTAATATTTACCTTATCAGTCTTTGGGCATATGAGCCTATATCGCAACGTATTGTTTAGGAAGAAAATCAGGGCAGAAGGGTGGCAAATAGGAAAATGACAGATATCATTTATATAGTCAAGGATTCCGATAAAAGCGAAGAAGTAGATATTTTTGAATTTTTGATTAAAAATAAGGCTATGCTTAATGAACATAATGCAGATAAAAATTTAAAAATTTTTCGTGTTGACAATAGAGGAAATGTTATTCCTCACAATAAAAAGATACAATCTTTTGTTGATGATACGGGTTACGAGCATCTACCTATCGCATTAACTTTAAAGCAGAATGCCTTGTACACTTCAAGCGAGTTGTCTTCTATGTTTGAAGGATTAGATATTCAGAGTTCTAATGATGAAAATTTCTCTGAAAATAAAGAGTCATAAAGAAAAGGGTCGTTGTTTTTCAACAGCGCCCTTTTTATATTTAGGTTAAAACAATGCCCAAAGATGATTATTCTAATGAATGTCATAATCACATTTATTGGTGTTGGTCTAGCATTAGTCGTTAAACACTATAGTCAAAATGCTACGGTAACTACTGCTGAAGCATGAGTAGGGTTCTCAGGCTTTTTGACATCTGATGAAAGATCAGTTTTTTCAGCTTTTAGCGTCTAGCCATCGTGGATAGGCGCTTTTTGTATGCTTAAATAAATCACAAATTTACTTGTGAGATAAGAAATATTTTTTAGCATTTCATGTAATAAACAGGGTAGTCTAAAGGAAGTCATAATATTTGTATCGCAAGAAAAAATTGGAGGAAGACAGCAATATTAATAAAAAGATTACCTTTTCCCTACTTTTTATTGCAAGATGTTTGATAACCTACTCTTTGATTGATTTTGCGTGTTGTTTTGAATGTTAACAGACTTTATCATGATGTTAAAATTCAAAAATATACATCTTTCAATAATTGAGCAAGGGGAGTATCGTCATGCAAAATTTAGAACAGGAATTAAGAGAACGACTAACTAACTTGCAAGATAACTTGAAGAAGGCAGGTATGGATGCCTATGTTATTACTGATCAAGAAGATATTTGGTACTTTACAAATATTAATTATAAACCTGAGCAAAGACCATTCATCTTTGTTGTATATCCTGACAGAAAACCGTTGTTTATTGTCCCTCAATTAGAGGTAGATCATTTTACTGTTTCGTATTTTGATTATGATATGGATAATTATTTTGATGTTACTTCAAAAGATGGTCAAAATTGGTATGATATACTAACGAAATATCTCGCACCTTTATCCCGAGTTGGGATCGAAAGTAATGGTGAGTTGCTGATAACAAAATTTACATCTGATATTAAATGGGAGACGGAATTCTTTATTCAGAATCAGCGAATGATCAAGAGTGAGTATGAATTAGATAAATTACAATACGTTTCAGATATCTGTAGTAGTGTAGTTCAAAAGACTTTAGAAATATCACATACAGGGACAAAAGTGGTCGATACTTACAGCCTTGCTATGAAAGTCGGTGCAGAGGAACTAGCGAAACATTTTAGTTTGGAAAACCGAACAATTAATGCAGTTTGGCCGGCCGAGTATAGCTTTATGCCACATAGTATTCCGGATATTAGTTCAGTAATTGGTGCGCGGGACCTAATATTGATGTAGCTACTTTCAATCTTCAAGGATATGCTGCCGAATGTGAGCGTACGTTCTTCACTGAAAAACCGACAGACGAAGAAAAAGAGCATTTTGATCAAATGATGATGGCAAGAAAAATATTCTTGGAGAATCTAAAACCGGGCAACAAAGCAAGTGATATCGAAAAAGCTGTGGATGACTATTTTGATAAGGAAGATTTAGCAAATCATATTTTGCACCGCCCAGGTCACGGAATTGGTTTGAACAATCATGAATGGCCAACTCTTTCATTTGGAAATGATACTATTCTGCAAGAAAACATGGTTGTTTCCGTTGAACCGGCTATATATTTCGAAAACCAAGGGGGCTACCGTCACTCTGATACTGTTTTAATTACCAAAAATGGGTATCGTTTAATGACACATGCACCAGTAGAACTTAAGGATTTAATTTTAAAATAATTTGTAGTATCAAGTATGATTATGCAGCTTCTATACTGGCAGTTGGCACTCATTTTATGAGACAGGTGTGTAATGGTAGCAAATATAGTTAGAAGCTTTTTTATGTCGAATAAATTTTCAAAGAAAACTGAGGTAAACAATAATGCAATCCGTTTTTTTTCATCGTGTAAAAGTAACATTTCAAACATTATATTTAATAATGATCACTGTTTTGTTATTGTTAAATTGGTTTTGTCTAGATTTTCATAATTTTGGAGTCAATATGGTTATATATACCGTCCTTGTAGTTGCGTTTGGTTTCAAATTTGATTTTTTTGATGCCAAACATTTTCCTTTATTAACAAAAAGGTTTAAATACAATTGGTTGAATATTGTTAATTATCCGCTTCAAACCCTAATCTTTTTTAACTTATTTCCGTATCCAACATCGAATTACTCTAATGTTTTTAAAAATGCCGGAAAGTTTTTACATTTCACAACGGCAGCAGGACAATTTAACGTCTGGGGTTATGTAGGTTCTTTTATACTTTCATTGTTGATCTTATTTCCGCTGATATTCACTATTACTATTCCAAAAGTGAAAAGCATGATGCAATTCATAGTAGTAACGATTGAAATTATTGTTGCTTATGTTATGTACCTCATGTTGTCTGTCAATTTTATAATGGGGTTATTTGGTGATTTAACTGATCCAGGCGAAATCATATCACTGTTGGCTATCCTATTAATCGTCACCCCGTTTGTTTATATTAATTTGGTCAATCAAAACCTGCCGTTACCTCAATTGCTTGGTAAAGGAAAGTCGCTTACAATTAAAACTGTATTAGTTTTGGTTGTTTTATTCATCGGTGCTTTTTGCATCGATTCGGCTGTTTGGTTGCATCCATTCAACACATGGAAAGCTCCTTCCATCGAAAACATTGTTTTTGCGCTCAGATCTGGTATAGGAGAAGAACTAATTTTCCGTGGATTAATACTAGGCATTGGTGTTAATGCTTTAAAAAATTATAAGAATAGCGAGATTAAGGGGATATTCGTTTCCTCTTTATTTTTTGGACTTATGCATTTAGTTAATATGGCAGCTGGGGATGACGTGATGGCAGTTATATCTTCAACCATTGATGCTGTAGGTATCGGATTTATTTTTGCAGTTTTGTACGTTTTAACGCACAAGCTGACATTAGTGATAGCAATTCATTGTGTGTGGGATCTGCTTCAAGAAATAATAACGGGTGAGGGCAATATGAGTGTTGGAGGTTTAGGTGGTCTTATCATTGCCACTATTGTTGCCATAATCTTTATTGTAGGCAGTGTTTGGATAATGAAAAAGTATAAGTCTCAGTTTTTCAAGAACACATATGCTCAGAGCTAGTTGAATGTTTTTCTGATCAAAATTTTAATGGGAAAAGGTGCCCCATGAGTATTATTTTTAACAAAAGAAGGTGAAAGTATGTCTGGAAAAATTACATTTGAAGAAATTAGTATGGCAGATAACCAAGAATTAAAACGAATTATTCAGGAATCTCTGCTTGAATATGGTAATAATTTACCAAATTCAACGTATTATGATCCGGCACTAAATGACTTGTTTTCTTTCTACAAAAATATAGAAAATAGTAAATACTTTGTTGTTAAAGAAGGTAAAAAAGTTCTGGGCGGTGGAGGTTATGCACCATTTGAAAAGCAGGGCGTGGCTGAAATACAAAAATTATATTTGACTAATGATTCTCGGGGCAAAGGAGTAGGGAAAAAGTTACTCACACTAATTGAAAATGAAGCTAAAAAAGCAGGATATCAAAAACTTTATATCGAGACAATTTCCAATTTAAAAGAAGCAATTGGATTGTACCGTCACATGGGCTATGATGAAATAGAAAAACCATTAGCGCCACAATCGCACAATGCTTGTGATGTTCTCATGATCAAAAAGATTTAACTGTATGCATATGTTCAAGATGTTATAGGATAAGTGAGCTTACTTTTTGCAAAATAGGCAGCTGAGAAAATATTTTTTAAAACCAAACTTGATCAGTTTATCGAAGTTTGGTTTTTTTGTGTATTTCCATTTAGGTAATTATTTCATGTGGTGTAACTATCGTGGGATGTATCTCTGGTGTACCAGATTTTGTTAGGGCCAGTTTGCAGAGATGTGGTATCTAAGAGTTTTTTGAAATGTTTATTAATTAATGTTTGACAGGTAAAATAATACTTGTTATTTTATAAATAGTAACAGTTACTATTTAATGGAGAGCTTAAAGAGATACAAGCTAACTGGTCTTTCCTAAAATTAAATTTATGCATGCTAATGCTAGCTCTAAATAAAAAAACAAACGAGGTATTATACTGTGAGAATTATGTATCCCCCCTTAGTCGAACAAGGTTTTCATTTTTTTAGCAAACAAAATTCCAAATTAACTAAAGCAGACATCTATAACTTTTTAGTCAAAAATGAAGTGATAACACCTTGGGGGGACCCTACGAATAAAGCATTGCAAACAGGATGGGTTGAAGAATTTGATGAGGAACAGGGTCTGTCCTTTTCGCAATTTCTAACTATTTATCCTATTTTTTCAAAATTTAAACGAAGTTCTTTCATGAATGTTGATGGTTTTTGGGAAATCAAAGTTGAATTGAAAGAACAACTTTTACGGCAATTAGGGCAGAATTTTTTTGATGAAGATGAGGAAGAACAACTTCAAGAGTATTTTAGTACTCGAAAAAATACAGACTAGTTTTTCTGAGATTAGTCAAGTAGAGAGCGGACAGTAACAAATTATATAGTAGTTAATTAGTTTACTTTGACAAAACTAATTAACTACTATATAATTTGTTTGTTAACTTTTTTAAAACTAACTAACTAGATTGAAAAATTGATGGGATGGAAAATAATGAACAATAAAGAAATATTTGAAGAATTGACAACTTTAGCACGGCAACCGGCAATTTGGTTTGTAGCAAGGAGTTTGTGCGGTCATCGTGGAAATCAGCGACCAGATAATAGTCGAAGATTGCTTCGAGTTTTGGCAGAAACAAATAACAACTTAACTGCCGGTGCGATTGCTGATATTTTAGCAATACGACCAGCATCGGTCACACAGATTATTAAGAAACTAGAAAATAGGTCTTACATTCAGCGTGTTAGAGATGAGGATGATGCTCGTGTAGTTCGTGTGAAAATCACTCCTGAAGGACGCAAGGAGCTGAAGTTGTTAGATAACAAGCAAACTGATTTTCAAACAGAATTGTTCGAAGTTTTTGATGATAATGAACGTGAACGGTTTGGTGAAAGCTTACGTAAATTGAATCAACATGTAATGTCAGATGAGTACCTGGCTAAAATGCGCAATAAGATGGACAAAAATTTACAATTTCATTTTGATCAGTTTGTTAACACGACCAATATACAGAAATTTCATAGAAATCAAACTGCATATCTTAAAAGAATGCAGGATCATCATCTACGGGGGATTTTTAATCGTGATGACAACGAGAATTCTTAACAAAGAAATGTACGAATAAAAATAAACAGAATGAATTGTTTGGATAATAGATGAAACATGCAATCGAATTTGATCAATTTTAGAAACAATGAACATTTAGTTCAACCATTTTTGATCAAATTAAAGGAGAGAATCTGATGTCAGAGGGAACACTTAGGACGGTCAGGACCGTCAGTGCTCGTAAAAACGAAAAAAAGCCAAAGGCAAAAATTTCGGGCCTTTGGAAAATTATTAAAATAGCACGTCCACAATTCAAGCTAATGGTACCAGGCCTAGTGTTCTCAATTATAGGTGTAATATTTAATTTAATGACACCAAAATATGCAGGAAGTTTGATCAATACGTTTAATAGTCAGGATTTAAAAAACATTCAGCTTGATGGAACAATTGTAAAATTAGTTCTGGCGTTGTTTATTGGTGGTGCCGTTGTATCGGCTATTGGGAACTTTCTGACAGGTGTAGCTGGAGAACAGTTGGTACGTAATTTACGTGAAATTGTTTGGAATAAACTTGTTATTTTTAAAATACCATATTTTGATAACGTAAAATCTGGAGAAATAACTTCTCGGTTGACAAACGATACTTCACAGGTGAAAACGTTGGTTGCCAATACGTTGCCAAACTTTTTAACTAGTATGATTTCAATGGTAGGTGCGATAATTTTGATGTTCTCAACCGATTGGCATTTGGCGGTTTGGATATTTATAGCTGTGCCCGTCACAGCATTGCTAGTGACACCAGTTATGATTCTGGGCTCAAAAGTAGGTCGAGGTACACAGGATGCTATGGCCGATTTTAGTGGTGTATCACAAGAAACTCTTTCTGAAATGCGTTTGGTGAAGTCATCGGGTGCTGAACAACATGTTTTGAAACGAGGCATTGACCAGGTTCAAGACTTATTTAAATTTGGTCGGCGTGAAGCTATTGTTGATGGTGTGATGGGACCGATTATGACTATGGTAATGATGGGGTTATTTGCATTAATTTTAGTTGTTGGTTCATTGCGTGTCGCTCAGGGTGAATCTTCGATGGGTACATTGTTCAGCTTTATTATGTACTTGTTCCAAATTATGCCAGCTTTGATAAGTATTGGTACGTTTGGTTCAACTTTAGCTAAGACTCAAGGTGCAACATATCGATTGATTACTTTGTTAGATGAACCAGTCGAAAAGCTTAATCAAGGAAAAAATGTCAATGTTGAAGGCCTGGTCTTAAGAGCCGACCATATTGATTTTGAATACGAAGTAGATGAACCAACTTTACATGATGTCTCATTTGAAGCAAAACCTAACACGATTGTAGCTTTTGCTGGTCCTTCAGGAGGTGGGAAATCGACAATTTTCCAACTGCTTGAGCGTTTTTACGGACCAGCCAGAGGTACTATTAGTATTGGCAGTCATAATATCGAAGATGTTTCACTTAATTCATGGCGCTCACAGATCGGTTTTGTATCACAAGATTCAGCAATTATAGCTGGTACAATTCGTGATAATTTGACATACGGATTAGAAAAGAAGTTTTCAGATAAACGATTGTGGGAAGTTTTGCGCTTAGCTTATGCAGATCATTTTGTAGATAAAATGCCAGAAAAGTTAAATACACAAGTGGGCGAACGTGGTGTGAAGGTTTCGGGAGGGCAACGCCAACGCTTAGCTATTGCTCGAGCTTTTCTGCGCGATCCCAAAATTTTGATGTTAGATGAAGCTACAGCAAGTTTGGATTCGGAATCCGAGGCTATGGTACAACGTGCACTTGAGCAATTGATGAAAAAGCGGACGACGTTAGTTATTGCACATCGGTTATCAACAATTGTCGATGCTGATATGATTTATTTTGTAGAACATGGTGAAGTGACGGGATCTGGTACCCATCAAGAGCTTTTAAATGGTCACAAGTTATATGCAGAATACGTTTCTGAACAATTTGTGACTAAATAGTTGGAAGAAAAATCAAACTTGAAAAAGTGGTAAATTGTGTTTGCTGTTTCATCATTAATAGATATTACTCGAATTGTAGAAATGTAGAATGATTATGGCTTTGTTTGGATAAAGCAGTTGTCAATCACGGCATTCGCGTCAAAATAATAGCGGGAAAAATTCAGAAAAATATAACAAGGCAATACTATGGGTAATAATTAATTTATTTGCTCTATTAATATACGTAATAAAAGCAGGTTTAACTACGCAGATATTGTAGTTGAGCCTGCTTTTATTATAAAAAAATCGATTTTTGATAAAATTCAACGTCTCAGAATAAGGAATTGCATTCAGATACTTTAAGGCAAAGGAGAGAAGCGTTATCTGTAATTTGAGATTGGACAAGGCATGTATTAACTACCTATACCTCTACCAATTAAATATCTTACGAAATCAATAGTAATCCCAAAATTATAATCGCCAGTCCGCCTTGTTTGAACACAATTAGCCTGTCACCACTTGAATAACTGCCATACAGGGCAACTAAAATTATATATGCCATGATCGCTAACAATAATTCCTTGGTATTTGAAGATAAAAACACGGCGTATAAAATACCTATTCCTAGCAAACCATTATAAATACCCTGGTTTTTAAATAATGTTTGCACGTTCTTATTATTTAGTTCATTTGGTGACATGTTAAATACTTTGCCTGTTAATTTCGATGTAGTAGCGAAAGTTTCTAAGAACATGATATAAAAAAATTCTATCGCTACAGCAATGCTTAATACCTGAATTGTTATGTTCATCCAATGTCTCCAATTAAATTTAAGTTAAAAAAATCAATTACATAGTATAACAGATGCTTTTTTAATTGGCAAAGGGAGTGGCAGGTAAATGCGATACAAGTAAAACCATTTTATTTTCGAAGTCGAAGTATCATAGATACGATATACTATTTCAAAACTTTAGGCGGCTCACTTACAAAGCGGTCAATATTGATGTAATCTTCTTCAAAAAAATTAATAATGTTCTGGCATGAAATACGTTGCAGGTCGGTCACTGAGTTAATTGAATAAAAAGCGGCATGTGGTGTCAGAATAACATTGGAACGATTCAGTAACGGATGATTTGTTAAGTTGGGGTTTTCAGATGAAAGGACGTCAAGGCCGGTTCCTTTGATCCATTTTTGATCTAATGCATACAGTAGAGCTTGCTCATCGACGCTTTCACCGCGAGCAACGTTAATAAAAATTGGCTGTTGTCCTTGCCCCATTTGTTTAAAAGCAGTTGTACTGAAGAAGTTCCGGTTTGACGCAGTTAAACGCATATGATTAGTAATGATATCTGCATTTGCGTAAACTTGTGCCGCTGATACTAAGTCAATTTCGAGTTTTTTTGCCACTTTAGGCGGGAGATATGGATCATATGCAATAACTTTTATTCCTAACGCTTTGGCGAAGGCGGCTACTTTTTGGCCAATGTTACCCAGGCCGAAAATTCCTAAAATTTGTTCGGACAAACGCTTTTGCGGTAGTAAAGCATTATATTTCCACAAATGATCGACCGTAAGAGTGTAGTCATATGCTTTCAGCTGTTTGATCAGACTTAATATTAATGAGATCGTAAATTCAGCTACATCAGTGCTGCAATAATCAGAAATAGCACAAACACTAACACGGTGTGCCGACGTTGCTTTTAGATCAATATTGTTGAACCCCATGGCATTTATTGAAATTAGTTTTAAATTAGGAGCTTTAGCAAGCAGTTCTTCATTCACAGGAATAAAGGCTGTCAATAAAGCATCGGCATCAAATAATTCAGCGTTAAATGCATGCAGATTTTCCGGATTATAAGCAATGGCTTTTATGATCCAATCTGGGTGATTGTGTTTTAAAAGTTTAAATGCATAAGTTTGGTCATCCATCATTGATTCTGCGTAATCGGAAATAACAATTTTCACGTGGCATACCTTCTTACTTTATTTATTTTTTGAACGAGAGACATCCTTTAAACTTAACAAATAGATTGAAGATAGGATGCATATACTTTGTGTTAGAAAATATATCATCTAAAGGTGAATTTAGCCAGCTAAACATATGCAGTTCACTTTATAAAATAAAGATCAAAAAATAACAATGAATATTTTGTTGTTAATAAAGAATGTTTATTAGCATGTAAACTATAACATTGTTATTTTATACATAATTACAATCGCCTTATCTCAAAAAATCTTTTGAAAGCAAGCATTTTTTGTATATATACAATGTTATATTCATTGACATGATATTGAGAAATGAATTATTGTCTTATTAAGACTTAATTTAATTTTAATATTAAGAGGCGGTGATTCTGTATCAAGAACGTATGGAGATAGGAGATATACAGCGAATTGAAAAAAATGCATACGAACTTGGTGATGTAAGAAGCATCAACGCAAGGCAAAGTATAATTGCTAGAAGATTGTATTATCTGAGACCAGCTGTGGCTGGATATGACTGGTGAGTGTTGATTAAAAGATGAGGTGATTGGATGTCAGAGTTGAAATTACGCAGAGAAGTTGATGATTGTCAGCCCTATATTGCAGGAGAAACCGAGGCAGCAGTTCTAAAAAAATATAATTTGAAAGCAGTAGTTAAGTTGGGGTCAAATGAGAACTCTTATGGGCCATATGCGAATGCACGTGCCGCCATGCAGGAAAGCCTGAAGTATCTGAACCGTTATCCTGAGGATGATTATGTTGACTTGATTGCGACTATCGCAGCTCAAAATGGTCTTACAAGTAAAAATGTTGCTCTTGGTGGTGGGGCAGGAAATGTGATCGAGACAACATCACGTTTGTTTTTAAATGAGGGCGATGAAGTTTTAATTGCTAAACCGACTTACCGTCTTTATCGGGAAGTTTCAATCTTAATGGGGGCAAAAGTTAAATCTGTTCCTGTAAAGGCTGATTTTACCTATGATTTCACTGCTTTTAAAGCAGCGATTACACCGAAAACGAAACTGATTTGGTTATGCAATCCTAATAACCCGACCGGCGCGATCAATGATCCTAAAGATATTGAACGTTTTATTGATGAAGTAGGCGATGATGTTTGGATAGCTGTAGATGAAGCCTACGCAGATTTTATTCAAACAGGACAACGTGCACATTTAGTAGAGAAGATTGATCAGAAAAAATTGGTCATTATTCGAACGTTTTCTAAGTACTATGGGCTTGCTGGGGCTCGTGTCGGTTATATTTTGGCTCGTTCAAAAGTAATCTCAGCATACGACACAATTACTGAACCATTTTGTGTCAACCGGGTTGGTCTTTTCGCAGCGCGTGCCTCCTTGTTGATGGATCAAGAAGAAGCTGATGAGATTAAACAAAAATTGATATTTGAGAAAGAAAAACTTTCAAAAGAATTGACGCGGCTTGGTTTTGAAGTTGTTCCATCTCAGTCAAATTTTATCTTCGCCAAATTGCCAGATAATTTATATTCTGGTGAAATTTGTGAAGAATTAATGTCTCAAGGAGTGATTATTCGTGAGTGCGATGCATGGGGCTATTCACATCACGTCAGAATTACCATTGGAAGAAAATCTGAGAATGCACAACTAATATCAGAGGTTAGAAAATTATTCCGAGTTAAGACCAGAGAATAATAATTTATTCATATAGCAAGGATCATGAAGTAACATTTTAAGGTATTTAAAAATTAGAGCAGGATGGCAAGGACAAATAAGGTTCTTGTTATTCTGCTTCTTTAGGTTAGCAAAATATACAGGGAGTTTTCGCGGTTTTATTTTAAAGTATTCAAATTTGGTTTTCGGATTGTTGTAAAAATAATATTTTAGAGAATCAATAGTAGTTTGAATTTTTCTATATAACTGTTTTGAACATTTACTAGGCGCTCAGATTAAAGGTACGTAAATAGCAGCTTTTATTTACAAGTTAAGAATATCGCAATTGATGCAGAATTGTTGCGTGCAGCTCTCCATGTAGGGTGAACTAATGGCAATTACTGTTATTAAAAATAGTAACGCAGTTTTACATCGGTTGAGCAGGTAGAGCAGAAAGTTCTTAGATCTATGAGGGGTTCCTTTGGTACAAGCGAAAAGGCATCCCAACAGTCAGAAATTTTATAAGGCATTTCGAATTGCACTCAAAAAAGAATATAGAATAAAATTTTGGAATAATTATAGTCGAATAGCTTAGGGTACCAATAAAAAATAAAATAGGTTGCATCAAGAAAGATATGTTTGCAAACCAGGTAAAGTCATTACTGTGAAAAATGATGCCTACTTGTATGCAAAGCCTATTGTGTTTAGGCAGTCAATGTAGAGCGATGTTATTGATTATCTTCTATATATAGGTGGTATAGGCAGCAAATAAATTATATCGATGTTTTAAGAGGAAAAATCAATCTAGAAAACAATTAAATTTATTTTTTTAAATAAAACTTCTTTTATGGAATGTATTCGGTTAGTTATTCTTTTGTAAAATCGATAAAAAACATCAATTGACTTTATTTAATTAAAATGCAACCGTTCTATTTATTGTTTTTAACTATTTTATAATGTTTGAGTTGATTAATGTGGCTAGACAGGTTACTCTTTTATTACATTGATGAATTCATCAATATGTTTAATAGATTGATGTTTTTATCATTTAACAGGAAGTAATTTTTTGCGGTAAAAAATATTTAAATAAATTTTGATATGGAGGGAGTTGAAAATTTTGAATTTAAACACAGTACTTAAAGACAATCCGTATCAAATAAAAAAAGTAGTACTCGGAGAAAAAGAAACTACAATTACAGATTTTATCGCAGTAGTAAAGTATGCAGCTGTAATTGAATTTGATGATACTTATGGACTAAGGGTAAAAAAATCATTTAATGATTTAAATAGAGCCTTAAATAAGAAAAAGAAGATTTATGGAGTTAACACTGGTCTTGGTGATAATTGGATGAAGGAAGTAGATGACAACGAACAGAATAAACTTCAAAAAAATATTTTGAGTTCGCATGCAGTATCAGTTGGGAAACCGATCAGTTATTTTGAAACCAGAGCAATAATGCTGATGACACTTATAAATTTAGGAAAAGGGTATTCTGGAGTTTCATTAGAAACACTTGAGGAAATCAAAGATGTTTTAAATGCAAAAATTTATCCCTTCGCACCGGGAGAAGGGTCTGTCGGTTATCTGAGTGTAGAGGCTCATATCTTCAGAGCATTAATCGGAGAGGGCAAGGTTTTTGTAGATAAGCAGTTAAAGAATAGTCGCGAGATTCTTTTAGAAAAGGGAATTAAAATACCAACATTGAAACGCAAGGAAGGACTGGCATTGATTTCGGGAACAATGTCTGTGACAGCAATCGCTCTTTTAGCTGTATATAATATCTATTCAGAATTAAAACATATTGAGGTCGGAGCTGCTATGAGTTTTGAAGGTTTGCAAGGGTCATTAGCAGAATTGAACTCAACTGTTATGAATTTGAAAGTACATGAGGAACAGTTCGAAACAGCACAAAACGTTAAGAATATTTTAGCTGGCAGCAAAAATTTGGAAAAAAATGAAGGGTTGAAACTCCAAGATGCCTTATCGATTAGGACATTACCGCAAACGATAGGTGCATTGATCAGAGTATTCAAAGAAACTTTAAAAACCGTTTATGAAGAGATGATTTCTGTAAGTGATAATCCTGTTTTCATTACAGAAAATGATAAATTAAACGTTTATATGAATGGTAATTTTGATGCTAGCTATGTTGCATTGCATATGGATTACTTGGTTATCGCAGTTACTAACTTTGTAAATACAATAGAAAGAATTACTAACCGTTTTTTAGATACAAAGCTGAGCGGATTACCTCCCTTTTTAGTCAAATCACCTGGAGTCAATAATGGATTAATGATCGTTCATTATACAATGACCGGCTTATTGAATGAAATGAAATTATTAGCCAGTCCGGTCAACATCAATAACAATACGATGTCGGCTGAGCAAGAAGATGTTGTGACATTTGCATTCTTGGCCTCCAAAAAAGCATATTTAATGAGTGAAAAGTTTAAAGAAGTTATGGCAATTTGGTTTTTTGTATGTAAGGAGGGGGTGAGCTTTTTGAATATTGAAGAGCTAGCACCCATGATAAAAAAGGTGACATTAATTATTGAAAAAAGTGTTCCAAAAGTTGTCAAAGATAGGGCTTTTTATGAGGACATCGGTAATCTAAAAAAATTAATGAGTCAAGGAACAATTATTGAACAGGTAGAAAAAGATATGGGACCGATAAAAATAAATTTGAATCTCTAGGAGGAGAAGTTATGAAAAAGAAGACAATGTTTTTACTAGCGGTTATGTTTCTCTTGGTTGGAGGCACCTTAGAAGGATGCGGTACAAAAAGTTCAACCAAAAAAAGTCAGGCGGTTTCCATTTCAAAGATCGGCAAAATAAAAGAAGATAAAAAATTGCATACGCAGTTGCCCACACGGATAAAAAAAGCCGGTGAAATAAAAAATGGAATCGATGATGCTTATCCTCCAATGGATTTCAAAGATAGCAATGGGAATCTTACAGGATTTGATATAGATGTTGGCAAAGCTTTAGGAGCAAAACTAGGTGTCAAAGTCAATAATGTCCCAACGGATTGGGATGGGGTTATTCCATCATTACAATCGAAAAAATTTGACATGATCTTATCAGCAATGGGCATTACCGCAGAAAGAGCCAAATCTGTTTCTTTCTCGAAACCATATTTCAATGGTGGTATGACAATAATTACTAATAAAAAGGTTGCAGCTTCTAAAAATATAAAGAAATTGAGTAACCTTAAAGGAAAAACAGTCGGGGTACAGGCTGGAGCACAAGCAATAGTGGATAAAGTGGAGAATGTTAAGGGAGTAAAAAATATAAAGAAATATGATTCTGCTACTTTAGCATTGCAAGACTTGGCTAATAAGAGAATTGATGCGTATGTTGATGACTTCCAAGTCGCAAACTACTATATGCAAAAAGTTGAAGGGACATATTCTAAATCAATTTTGAATGTCAAAGAACCTTATGGAATAGCCTTTAGAAAAGACGATGGTGAATTGCAAAGTGCAGTTCAAAAAGCGTTGGATTCTCTTAAAAAAGATGGCACACTTTCGAAAATTTCCAAAAAATGGTTTGACTATGATGTTTATAAATAGAATGTGGGGGATATAAGAATGAATTTAGGATTTACTTTGAGTAAAATACCGATTATGTTTCAAGCGAGTTTAATGACCATTGAACTTACGGTCGTATCACTTATAGCTGGGACAATTCTGGCGATAATAATTGCCTTTATGAGAATTTCTAAACGAAAGATAGTTAACGGAATTGCCAAATTTTATCTTTGGATATTCCGTGGGACGCCCTTGATTTTGCAGCTGTTTGTTCTGTACTATGCGCTTCCTTCGTGGGGAATTACCTTGACACCTTTTGTGGCAGCTGTAATTGGATTATCTCTGAACAGTGCAGCGTATACAGCTGAAATTGTCAGAGGGGGAATTATTTCAATTTCTAAGGGTCAGTATGAGGCCGCTAACGTTTTAGGTATGAGTGATGTACAAACGATGTTCTTGATAGTTTTGCCGCAAACATTAAGAAATATTCTGCCAGCAATGGGAAATCAATTTATAGGTATGCTAAAAGATACATCATTAGTTTCAACTATTGCGATGGTCGAATTAATGCGGGAAGCTCAATTGATCGGTTCAGCTACCTTTAAATATACAGAGGTTTATATAACAGCTGCACTCATTTATCTATTGATGACTTCTATTTTCTCTTTTATTTTTAATAAATTAGAAACTAAGCTGTCTGTCTACTAAAAAGGGGTAAAAATTATGGCAATGATGGAAATTAATAAATTAGGAAAAGTTTTTAACTCGCATAAAGTATTGGATGACATTGATTTAAATGTTGAAAAAGGTGATGTAATTGCGATAATTGGGCCTTCTGGTGCCGGCAAGAGCACTTTTCTAAGGTGTTTGATCGACTTAGAAAGACGGGATAGCGGCTCGGTAAATATTGATGGCATAGAACTTAATCCTGATGATAAAAAATGTGTTGAAAAGGTTCAAGCAAAAATGGGGATGGTTTTTCAAAGTTTTAATTTGTTTCCGCATATGACGGTTCTGAAAAACGTTATGATTGCCCCAGTTAGAGTAAAAAAGGCAGAGAAAAAGGAAGTAGAGAAGAAAGCACGCGAGTTATTAAAAAAGGTTGGTTTGTCTGACAGAGTAGATTATTACCCTTCGCAATTATCTGGAGGACAGCAACAACGTGTTGCGATTGCGAGAGCTCTAGCAATGAATCCGGAACTCATGCTTTTTGATGAACCAACATCAGCGCTGGATCCGGAATTGGTCGGTGAAGTTCTCAAGGTAATGAAAGATTTAGCAGATGACGGTATGACAATGGTCGTTGTTACCCATGAAATGGGCTTTGCGCGAGAAGTAGCTAATAAAGTTATTTTTATGGAGAAAGGGAAGATTATCGAAAGTGGTACACCTAAAGAAATCTTTTTTGCTCCTAAAACTGAAAGAACAAGGGAATTTCTTAAAAAGGTAATTTAAAAAATAACTATTTCAAGTAAGAAGGTAATTGTTTTGGGGAAAACGAGCACGCTGCATTTAAAAATAAATAAAAAAAGAATTCAACAGAATATCTTGGAATTGGGTGAAATTGGGTTAAGCCCTAGTGGAGGAGTCAATCGCTCACTTGCGAGTCAAGCGGATGTTGATTCACGGGAA
>NZ_AZEG01000033.1 GCF_001434935.1 Liquorilactobacillus uvarum DSM 19971
TGGCGTTGATCTAAAGGCTGAACTTTTGAGCTGGTTAGCCTGGTTAGCTCTGACACTCATTTAAAAGCCCCTATTCTTCTGCTTAAGCCATTTAAATCTAACTTAAGTATAAATGGTTAGTAAGTCTTAAAACCGCTTAGAAAGGATTTTGTAGCCTTTTAGGACTAGTAGTACAACCCACTGTTATCGTTGTCGGCCGACTTTTCTTCTTCGGGGTGTTTGGCCGCATATTCTCTAGCCGCTTGTTTATTCCACCAAACGCCAAATAGGTTTTGCATGGTGCCGTACAAGTAGTTTTCAACGTTCTTGATGTGCTTCTCATTGCTTCTTAGGGCGTTAAAGTAACGTCTCAAGGCTTTAGTCATTAAAAATTTAAGTTCTTCGTCGTCCAGTGGGATTATGACGCCAATATCTTTATGATCCTTCTCAACTCGGTACTTAGCATTTAAGATAATACCAACGAAGCGACGCATCTATTGCGGGGTACGGCACCAAAAACTAAGCAGTATTCATCATGTTACAGCACCCAAGTAAAAGCTACAAAGCTACGAAGATAAAAACATTCATCCTCAAAATATGTAACCTAGAAAAAAAAAGCCTCCAGTGTTAAACCGAAGCTGCTGAAAAACAGATCCATTTGATAGTTTGTGGATATTAAAAGCGGGTTGGAATTTCGAATTTGGAAATTCCAACCCGCTTTTTGCATTTTCAAGGTCTGTTTCTAGCCCTCCTTCTTGGCCGTTTGGGTCAAGATTCGCTCCATGTTGGCATAGAAGAGTGTCATAGCCCCTTGGAGCGTCATGGCTTGAATGTCATTGGACCAACATTTACCGTAGCCATGTTTGATTTTAAGTTCAGCGTTCTTCGCTTCAATTCGATAGCGAAGTTTTACCTCTGTTTTGAATTCTTCAGTTTCCTCAAATGCCATCTGTTTTTGATGGATGTTTGATTTCAAAGAGACACTGTAGGACTTAGACTTAGCGCCAGGCTTGTAGCAACCATCACGTAATGGGCATTTTTGACATTTTTCAACATCAAAGAAGTACGTTAAGACCTGATTTATGCCTTGGTTCTTCTTACCCATTCTCGCTTTACGAATCGCTGTGTGTCCAGCCGGACAAATAAACATGCCAGCATCTTTGTTATAATCCCACTCGTCTTTTGCATTTCGATTGCCGTTAGAGATAGTTGGAGTCAAACGAGAATATAATTTCCAGTTTTGCTTGTCTGCAAGTTCAAGGTTTTCTTTACCAGAATAGGCATGATCACCACGAACTGAATCTGGATCCACACCATTAGCACGTGACAATTCAACCAGATTTTTGAGGAAGCGACCGTCACCTTTTTCGCCTGTCGTGATCACAGCTGCGGTAATCATACGATCCGTCGTCATTGCAAGGTGAGTCTTATAGCCAAGAAATGAGGTGTCTTTAGTTTTGTGACCAATTTTAGCATCCTTGTCCTTAGAATGTGCAATGCCGGATTGAACGTCATCAATGACTTCTTCAAGTGAATGGAGTGCCTCTGGCACGCCGTGAGCCACGGCCACTTCGGGGTGAGCTTTAACGGTATCAATTAAATTTTTGGTGTAGTCCTGTTCTTCCTCAAGGTCACTTCCAGTTGGTTTGGTCGGTAAGATATCCCTGATTGCGGGTTTGGCTTGATAGATATGTTTGCGCAGAATTTTTGAGGCTTGTCGTAATGATTCAACGGGTGATTTTATATTGAATCGTGAAACTGTGTGTGTTGCATCGACAATCAGAGCCTTACTCTTAAGGACGCCTTTATCAATCGCAATCTCAACAGTTTTGCGAAGCAAAAGTTGAAGTAGATCCATATCTTTCAACCGCTGGCGACGAAATTTGGTCAATAAAGAGGGGTGAATGACATCTGCCTCAGGCGCCAAACCGAGAAAGAATTTGAAGGCCATATCAGTTTTGGCTCGTTCAACTAAATCGCGGTCAGACAAGTTATATCGAACCTTGAGGTAAAGGTACTTAAACATCACAACGGGATCAACCGCAGTTCGGCCTTCACCCATCGAATAGCAATCAATCAATTCTTGATAGATAAAGGAGAAATCCACCAGGTCATTGAGACGACGGAGTTCATTATCTTCAGGAATCAGGATATCGTATAGTGCAGCATAAGGACTCAATGTCAGTTCCGATTGATGTTTAAGCATGGTGTTCACCTCAAAAAGAGTATATCAAAAAAGGGTACTGTTTCGCGCGTTGCACGACACAGTACCCATTTATATCTAGTTTTTCAGCAGCTTCGTTAAACCGGGAGCCTTTTTTAGTATACCAATTTCTACTTCACATAATGGGGCTTATCCCAAGTAACCACCATTCACAAAGGTAAAACAACGATCCGTTATTTTACCTTTGTGAAAATTTCTGGGAAACAATTGATCTAGCTATTCAATCCCTGATTTATCGGTAAATATACTTTGTGAAATTCTCTTGGTTTATTCCTAGACCATTCGCTTAAATTCAGTAATTTTCTTTATATTTGTCTTGACGGGTTACGGTTTTCCATTCAGTTTAGAGGGAGTGGCGTTTTGAGCGCAGAATTGTTCCCTGGAAACAGCTATTTGGAATAACTGAACCAGAGTACAATTCTACGCTAAGGTTTCCCCTTAGTTCGTCGGTCGTTAACGCCCGTCGCTTGTCTGTACAATTGCGGTATTGCTACCACCACTCATTATAAACCTACGTTTTCGGTTTAGCCTACTAAAAAACGCCCTAGAAGGCGTTGATGATACGTATTTATTTTTGTTCGATCACCAACTAATCAATGGCACCAAGCCGAAGCTTCGTTTTACCACCCGCGCCGTTAATGGTCGCGCTCACCATTCACCACCCAGCCGTACAGATAGCCTTGTTGTGGTATAGCCAGACTTATTGAAGTCGCCCTAGCAAACGTGTCCCCTTGGATTTAGACCCCAGCTTGTCCCCTAGGGCTTTAAAAATCGCACCGGCCATGATATAATAGTCATTAAACAGTGATGACTTTTATGTGGCGCTCACCGATTCCCGTCGGTGGGTGTTTTTTTATGTTCTATTTTATGTAACCAATATTACTCGTTGTTTGGTGATAAATCAACATTTCTTTTTATGTATCCTTGTATCCTTGTATCCTTGTATATTAATATCCTTGTATCTAAGTATCCTTGTATCCTTGTATCTAAGTATATTAGGATACTTGCAGTCAATCTTAATTTAACGTCTTTTGAGAAGAAAAGTATCCTTGTATCCTTGTATCCTTGTATCTTTGTATGTTATCATCCTTGTATCCAAGTATCCTTGTATATTAGGATACTTAATTGGAGGTCAGTATAATGGGTGAAGTAATTACTTTTGGAAATTTTAAAGGTGGCACCGGTAAAACAACAAATGCCACGCTTGCATGCCTGGCACTAGCTCGTGCTGGTAAAAAAACGCTATTAATTGATTTCGATCCTCAAGCAAACGCTACAGATATTTACTTTAAAACCGCGGCTAATTTAGGCCACGATGATATTAAATTTAATCAAACCTTGCTTGCATCAATCCAAGAAGAGGACTTATCAAGATCGTTGGTTACTTTGGATAAAAACATTGACTTTATTCCATCAAGCGCAGATTTTTCATTGTACCCACGGATTATGGAAAAAAAGTTTAAAAATAATTATAAAGATAGAGTTACATATTTTAGCAAGCTACTTGCTTCACTAAAAGAAAAATATGATTTTGTGGTATTTGATTTGCCACCGACTATTTCCTTAATTTCTGATAGCGCCTTATACGCTTCAGATTGGGTTCTGATTATCCTTCAAACTCAAGAGCACAGTCTTCAGGGTGCCGAATCGTTTCTAAAATATATACAGGAACAGGTAATCAATGAATACGAAGCACCTAGTTTGAATTTACTCGGTATACTTCCTGTGCTATTAAAGAATGGGGCGCCTGTTGATCACAGCACATTAGAAGTAGCAGAAGAAGAATTTGGGAAAGAAAACATGTTAAAAACCCTAATTCGTAATATGGAAAGAATCAAAAGATATTCAATCAGAGGTGTATTTCTAAAAGATCAGTTCGATAAAAAAATAATTAGATTATACGATTCTGTGGCACAAGAAATTATTGAAAGGGCGGACTAGCATGGTGGAACTTTTACACAATCCTAACTCAAATAAAAGCAAAATAATTCCTAGAAAATCGGCGCCCCAGCCCCAAAAAGAAATTTCCATATCTTCTCTAAACGAATCAAACAAAACGAAGTCTAAACAAATAGATGGTGTTACTTTTGATACTACGCTCAGAATTGACAATCATCTAAAAAACTTTATGAAAGCTATGGTAATTTTAGGGTATAGCTCAACTCAACAAAACGGATTAGCCCAATTACAAAAAACTTTTTTTGAATCGTTAACTGAGTCTGAACAAAATACGCTTACGACTCAAATACAGACTTTGGAAACCGGCGATGCTAACAAAGTAAAAAGTAAATAATCACGTGCTCTCAGACGACGAGAGCGTAAAATATCTTGTGTAAATGGTAGATTGTAAAATTAATAGTTGTTCGAGTAATATTTACTAAATATCATTATTATTTTACTAACCAAGTGCCGCCACTTGCCATTTAAGCTTAAATTCGTTATATTAGCAGTAGTATATGACTGACGGAAAAAGTGGAGTAACCACGTGAAGTATACGAAAAAATGCCGACCGTCTGGGCGATGTCTGCCTGGACTGGTGGGCATTTTTTATGGAGGAAATTGATGCAACTTTTATCACTACGTTATGGCACAAATCCTGATCAAACACCGGCAACGTTAACTTTTCCCGGCAACCAAACAAGCCCGCTAACCGTTTTAAACGGTCAGCCTGGCTATATCAACTTATTAGACGCTTTAAATAGCTGGCAATTAGTCCGCGAATTACAAGAGGCTACAGGGCTTGCCGCTGCAGCCTCTTTTAAACATGTCAGTCCAGCAGGTGTCGGCACCGCCGTTCGTTTTGACCAAACCCTTTGTCAAAGTTATCATTTAACCACCTGCCCAACGTCTGCCATTGCGATTGCTTACGTGCGGGCACGTGGCGCCGATCGCATGTCTTCTTATGGCGATTTCATTGGCTTATCTGCAAAATGCGACGCCGAAACGGCACACCTCATTCAGCATGAGGTATCAGATGGGATCATTGCCCCAGCTTACACGCCTGAAGCACTGACGATTTTAAAACAAAAAAAACGTGGTCGTTACTTGATTTTGCAGATTGATCCTGATTATACACCGGCCGAACCAATAACCACTCGCCAAGTATTCGGCTTTGAATTGACACAGCCACGTTCACAGCAAACTATCACACCGGCATTATTAACCAATATCCCCACTCAGCAAACCAAGTTGCCGCAGTCAGCCATTCGTGATCTATTAATTGCGTTGATCACCACCAAATACACCCAATCCAATTCCGTTTGTTACGCCTATGATGGTCAAACGATTGGGGTTGGTGCCGGTCAGCAATCCCGGATCCACTGTGTTCGTTTAGCTGGCGGCAAGGCCGACCGCTGGCTTTTGCGGCAACATCCTCTGATTCTTGGGCTCCCTTTCCAACCGACTGTTAAGCAGGTTACCAAAGATAATGTGATCGATCAAATTCTTGAAGTTGGTATCACAAGTATCCTGGCGGACCATGTTTGGGAACAATATTTTACCCGCCAGCCCGTTGAATTGAAGCAATTAGATCGTACTGCTTGGCTGAAACACTTCCAGAACATCAGTCTGGCTTCCGACGGTTTCTTTCCTTTTAGCGATAATATTGAACGCGCCGTTAAAAGCGGTGTCCGCTATATCGCCCAGCCTGGCGGTTCGATCCGGGATGACGCGGTGATCGAAGCCTGTGATCGGTATCATATGACCATGGCCATGACGGGTTTACGATTATTCTGGCATTAAAAAATAGATCACAACGTTGGCAGACGTTGCGATCTATTTATTTGGCCATTTAGCCGAGTTCTTTACTCTTTTCCGTAGCTGCATGGACTGCCGCAATCACGGCTGCCCGCAAGCCATTATTTTCTAAAGCCTGAACACCCGTAATCGTGGTCCCGCCTGGTGACGTGACCATATCCTTTAATTCACCAGGGTGTTTGCCGGTTTCAAGAACCATTTTGGCGGAACCCAGCACTGTTTGGGCCGCTAATTCGTAAGCCAGTGGCCGAGGCAAGCCATCCAATACCCCAGCATCCGCTAAGGCTTCAATGAAAATGTAAACAAATGCTGGCGCAGAACCGCTTAACCCGCAAACCGCGTCCATTAAATGTTGCTCCTTGGAACTCACACGCGCATAACCGATTTTAGCCATTTCCAATTCTCATTTTGGACAGTTCTAATGAACACTTGTAATTCCTAGTATAGCACAGAAATAAAAAAGACCAATAGGGTATACCCTAGTGGTCTTTTATTGCTTGCTTTTAACAAAATATTTTGCTAAGGATTCATCGTTATGATGATCCAAAAGAAGGTTTAGAGCAACTTTGGAATAACGATTAATACCGCCAGAAATAGAGGCATGAAATTGATTGTTAGTTCCTCTAATATCTACACTATACTTTTTTGATATGGCATCAATATCTTTGTAAAGCAACTGCCAATTGGAATAATGTGTCTTCTTGGCTAGTTCAGTAGGAGTGAATGGGAATTCTGAAGCCAATTGGTTAGCTGATTTTAATGTTGATAGCGATAGCATCATGTCGGGTTTTTGCAATAACGAAAGGAACATTTGTGGATTCTTTAAATAATTAATGCTTGCAACATCAACCTCAAGATTGGTTATTGACGAGCTTTTTATTATATTGTCAATGGTTTTGTTTACGGTTTTTAAGACGCCAACATCTATAGAGTTCTGTGAAATATAAGTAAATAGATTTTTAAATTCATCTAAGTAAATATAATTAACTTTCACTCCGTTACCATTTCCAAGATCAATTATTTTCTCGGAAGGTATGGAATCAAGAACCGGATTCTGCTTGTCATTCCATTCTACAAAGAAAATGTTTTCTAATTTTGGAATCGACACATTTTTAGGGGAGGTCATTATTTTTTTAACGCTATTTAAAATCTTCTTGATATTGTCATCGGAAACGCTATAGCCCAAGAAAATAATAGGATACTCTACAAAATAAGTAAGCAGTTTCGCTACCATATACTCTTGTCGAACTGAAAACTCATTATAGTCAGCGGCATCTATTACTATTGACTTGGGATCATTAACTGATCCGTGAATTTTCATTATTCTAAAGTCATTTAGATTACTCTTTATTGAATCTTGGCCTATATATGAATCATACTGCGGAAAAACCTTCTCTAATAAAAGATCATAATTAGTTGTAAGAATCATTTGGGGCGTAACTCCTTGTAGCGCTTTTATTTCAGGGTTATTCCAAAGACTATCGCTGTTCAATTGTGCATCATGTTTCTCTATGATTTTGCTAATTGAGTATTTTAAAAAAATATCTTTATTCTCTGTTTCAGAGAATAAATAACCAGGATACTCTTTTTTGTGTTCGGCGAATTGTCAAACTAAGTGCAACGGTTTGTCAAAAAATACTTCATATGGGGTTTCATAGTTTAACACTTTGCGAGGACGTTGATTTAATTCAACCACACATTAATACAAATATTGTAAGTCACTAGCCGGCGTTGGGTAAGCCAATACCAACCGTTGTAAATCTGGTAAAGTCACGTGTTTTTCAATTAACAACGTGAAGTAGTTAATCATCTCGTCGGCAACATCACTTAGAAGGGTAGCACCCACAACCTGCCCACTCGCTTTAGCAACCACTACTTTAGCTTGGGCTTGTTGTGCGCCAAAGCGGTAATAAGTGAACCACTTCGTCATATCAAGTGTATTGACACGATACTCATCTGGATGCTCAGTCGCCGCGGCCGCGCTGATCCCGACTTGCGCTAACTTGGGCGCTGCAAAAACCTGCGTTGGCACAACGGGATACTTCATGGCTGCGCCGGGATGCGTCAACTCACCGACCAGATAACGCGCTTCAAAACCTGCAACTGGCGTTAACTTCGGTACCGGTGTATCGCTGACATCCCCAATGGCATAAATGTGCGGGTTGGCCGTCTGCAAATGATCGTTGACTTGAATCCCATGCCGATCAAAGGTAACGCCCACGTTGGCTAGACCTAACTGGTCCGCGTTCGGAATCCGTCCCGCTGAGCTGATGACCAGATCCGTTGTCAGCTCGAAATTATCAGCTGTCAATTGTAGACCGGTCGCCGTTTTAGTAATTGCTTGGACATCCGTATTCAAGTCAAACGTGATTCCATCAGCCGTCATTGCGGCCATCAAATCCTTAACCAAATCTGCATCAAAAGCTTTTAACGGGCGGTCATTATGATGAATCACGTGCACATCAGCGCCAGTGGCATTCGCAATCGTCGCCAATTCAAAGCCTACGTAGCCACCACCTACGAATGTCACGCGTTTAGGCATCTGGTCCAAATCTAAGAAGTCAGTGCTCGTCTTAAAGTATTCGTGCCCGGTAATCGGTAGAATCGCCGGACGCTGACCAGTGGCAATCACGTAATCAGTCGCACTGACTACTCGATCCCCGACCGCTAACTGATTGTCGGATTGAAAGTGCGCTTGACCATGTAACGTCGCAATATCTTGCCCCTTTAGTCCGTTCAACGTCCCATCGTTGATGCCATCCGTATAGCCTCGTTTATGCGCCATCAGTGCTGGCCAATCAATTTTGGGCGCACCAATCAGGCCCTGCCCTTGTAAATGTTGCGCTGCTTGTCGCGCTTCGACGGCGCTTAATAGGATTTTCTTAGGGTCACAACCGCGGTTAGGACAAGTGCCGCCCCACAGATCCGCTTCAACGATCAACACTGTCTTGCCCTGAGCCTTTAATCCGCTAGCCATGGCATTGCCGGCTGGTCCGCCACCAATCACAACAACATCGTACTGTTCCGCCATTCGAAATTCCTCCTTAAATTCATTAGCGACCATCAATTATCACAACCTAGTGTAACTGATTCATCCTTAATTGACGATTAAGATACTTCTTCATGTTGACTCAAGTAAGCCACGATTCGTTGGCTATCCAAATAGCCAACAACCCGATTTTCTTCCGTGACCGCCACATAATCGTGATCTGTCAATGCCGTAAAGGCGGTGCGTAACGTGGCTTGAACGTCTAACGATTGAATCCGACCACTCGCAACACTGGGTTTTTCTGTGAGATAACCCTGAATAAGCCCTACACGCCCAACGTAGACATCATAGACATTTTTAGCTCGGCTCGCGCCAAAGAAGTTCCGCACAAAGTCGTTCACTGGATGCTGAGCCAGAGCAGCCGGCGTATCGACTTGTATTAACTGACCGTGTTGCATGACACCGATCCGGTCACCCAACTTCAACGCCTCATTCATATCATGCGTCACGAAGACGATCGTGTTGTGATAGCGGGCGTGTAGCCGTAAGACCAAGTCTTGCAATTGTTGCCGCGAGATGGGGTCTAACGCACTAAATGGTTCATCCATCAAAACAATATCTGGTTGCGCCGCAA
This sequence comes from Liquorilactobacillus uvarum DSM 19971, assembly GCF_001434935.1. Lineage (GTDB taxonomy): Bacteria > Bacillota > Bacilli > Lactobacillales > Lactobacillaceae > Liquorilactobacillus > Liquorilactobacillus uvarum. The sequence continues at coordinate 9,583 of NZ_AZEG01000033.1, forward strand.
TCGCCCGTAAGATACCGATGCGTTGCTGCTCACCACCGGATAATTCTGACGGCATCCGGTCACGGTATTCCTTTGGATCGAGGCCAACTTCCGCCAATAGCTCATCAATCGTTTGATTAATTTCCTTCTTAGCTGTCCCTTTCATTTCTGGAATCACGGCGATATTTTGCGCCACCGTCATCGTTGGGAACAAGGCAATTTGCTGTAAGACATACCCCATTTGCCACCGTAGACTTCGGACTGGTATCGTGGTTGTATCAGTACCATTAACTAGGATTTTACCAGCCGTCAATGGCTCTAAGCAGTTGATCATTTTAAGTGACGTCGTTTTGCCACTCCCAGAAGTCCCTACCAAAACAAATAGCTCACCCTGGTCAATCGTTAAATTAAGGTCGGGAATCACGGTCTGCCCATTAAAGTCTTTCTGGACGTGTTGAAATTCAATTGCCGTTGTCATTTAACGTCCCTCCTTCAATAAACCGTGCTTCACAAGATAGCGATGTGCAACCGTCGAAGCGGACTGCTTCTTAACATTGACTTCATAGTTCATTTCTTGCATATCAGTTTCTGAAATCTTTCCTGCTAACTTATTCAACGCTTTAACGACCTTAGGATGTTTGTTGGCAAAGCTCGTCTTCATCAACGGTGCCCCTTGATACGTTGGGAAGAAGTGCTTGTTATCCTTCAATAAGGCCAAGTGATACTGCCGTAATTCACTATCCGTCGCATAGGCATCTACCAAGTTGATTTTCCCCTTACTGATAGCTTCATAGCGTAGCGCCGGCTCCATCGACTTTGCAGTCACGTCTAACCCATAAGTCTTCTTGATTCCTTCTAAGCCATCATTACGATCAATAAACTCTAGGGTCATTCCGGGTTTCAGAATCGATTCAACTTGCGTTAAGTCGCTGATTGTCTTCAAATGATGTTCTTGTTGAAATTTCTTAGTCACTGCCAATGCGTACGTATTGTTATACTGCATCGGCTTCAAGTAAGTCATTTGTTCCTGTTTAGCGAGGCGCTGTTTGGCGAGCTGATAGGTCTGGTTAGCTGTTTGACCAGCTGGGTTATTTCCCTTACCTAAGGTCTCCAGCACCGAGCCAGTAAATTCAGGATAAATATCAACCTGATTATTCTTTAACGCGCTGAATAAGAACGTGGTCTTGCCAAAGTTAGGCTTGAGCGTCACATGAACATGCTCATCTTCAGCTTCAATCAGCTGCTTATACATATTAATCAAGATTTCTGGTTCAGAACCGAGTTTACCTGCAATCGTAATTGTTTCAACTCGATTGGCATAAACACTATAAGCCCCGCCACCACCTAGTAAAGCTAAAATACCGACAAAGACAATTAAGGCGTGGCGTGGTTTAGCCGTTTGAAACCACCGAACGAGCGCACTCAGCAGAATTGCTAACAATGCTGATGAGATAGCCCCAATCAATAATAACGAGGTATCATTACGGTCAATACCGAGCATGATAAAGGTCCCGAGACCCCCAGCACCAATCAAAGCGGCCAAAGTAGCCGTCCCAATAATTAAGACGAGCGCGGTCCGAATCCCAGCAATGATCTGTGGTAGGGCAATGGGTAGTTCAACTTTAAACAACTTACGCATTCGTGACATCCCAAAGGCATCGGCGGCCTCTTCAATTGAGGCGTCAATTTCTGAGATACCCAAATAAGTATTTTGAAAAATTGGCAGTAAAGCATAGATCACCAGCGCAATTACTGCTGGCACCGTTCCAATCCCAACTAACGGAATCAATAACCCTAACAGTGCCAAAGACGGAATCGTCTGTAAGACACTCGTGAGCTGTAATAATCCCTCGGCCCACCGTGGTCGTCGAACGACCCAAATAGCCAACGGAATCGCAATTACCATTGCGATGACTAATGATGCTAATGAAATCCCCAAGTGTTGCCATAGCGCAGTCAGCAAATCCCCGCGTCGATCTATAAACGTCTGTATTAATGTCTGCATGCTAACCACCAGTGCTCACCTTTATTGCTTAATAACTTCTTAATTATCCATGTATTTAATCGTAGCATAATGCGCCAAAAATCATAGTAATACGCACCGGCAATTCACTAAATTTTGTAACTATTGTAGTTTCACGTTAAAATTATTCATTAATTTAAAATGAAGCTGGCTAGTTTTTACAAAGCTATTAGATGAACCACTCAATGGATTATCATTACCACTAAGGAGGCCCCAACAATGGCTACGATTCATCTTTACCTTGCAAGTACCAACCACCAATCGACCAACATCACCGCAACAACCCCCGCTGCCTGGGTCGTCATTCTGAGATATGCTGACCATCAAAAGGCGCTAAACGACGGTGGCTACGGACATACCGAAACTTCACTGGCCTTGAGTGTGCTCTTATACTAAAAAAATGGACTATTTTTATTCAGTTACTTAGACCACATTTTACATATGGTTTCGATTAAAATAATTAATACAAAATGTCTCATTTAGACACAGAGAGTAAATCCTAATATTTTACACGACCTGGTTTTTATTTATCTTATTAAATGCAAAAAACTTATAAGTATTTTGCGCTTTTTATATTCTTTGGTATAATAGGCTTTATACTATGCAATTTAATTATGCAATTTAATGAGGTTAAAAATGACAGTTTATGGCTACGCACGAGTATCAACAGCAGGACAATCTTTAAGTGAACAAAAAGATACTTTAAAAAATGCTGGTGCTGATATCATTATGAGTGAAAAATATTCTGGGACCACGACCACACGTCCCCAATTCGAAAAATTAGTTCATTTAGTTGAACCCAATGATACTTTGATTGTCACAAAATTAGACCGTTTTGCCCGTAACACGCGAGAAGCGCTAAATTTAATCGACTCCCTATTAAAAGAAAAAATCGTTATCAAAGTTTTAAACTTAGGAACGATTGATAACACCCCTATGGGTCGTATGATTGTTAGAACCTTATTGTCGGTTGCGGAGATGGAACGTGACATGATCATTGAACGCACACAAGCAGGAAAAATATTTGCCAAGCAACACAATCCTAACTATAAAGAGGGCAGACCCAAAAGAAAAAAAGATAGCCGTAACACAGCCATCTTTGAATATTCACAGTCACATACCACTAAAGACACTTCTGAGGCCTTTAACATCTCCCCAAGGACAGTTCAATATATTAAAACTCTATTTATTGAATGAATATTTTCGTTTAGTGATGATGTACTAAAGTATAATTAATTATCAAAAAAAGGCGACACAACCGTTGAGTTATGTCGCTTTTCTGTAATCAATGAAAGTGGTCATTTAAATCTATAATTAATTTTTTAATCTCGTCACGAACCTTACGGAATACTTCTAGTTGCTCTTCTAATGTTCCTGTTGCTTGCGCTGGGTCAGATAAAGGCCAGTGTAAACTTTTTTTTTTCGGGGGAAGCATAGGACATTTATCCTTTGCATCACCACATAAAGTAATAACTAAATCTGAAGTATTAAAATACTTTAGATCAATTAATTTAGAGTAGTGGCTACTAATATCTACTCCGTCTTCAGCCATAACTTTAACAGCATTTGGATTTAGTCCATGCGTTTCAATACCCGCGCTTTCTATCTCAAAAATATCGGGCGATAGTATACTTTTGGCATATCCTTCAGCCATTTGACTGCGACAAGAATTTCCTGTACATAAAAAATAAATTTTTTTCATTTTAAACCACCACCGATTTAATTTGTGTAACATCGTTATACACAATAAAACTTAAATGCAATGTTTCAATGCCTATTAAGGTAATATAACATTAATCATCAATAGGTAAATTACTAGTTATCCTGTATAATAGTTCAAGTAGAGAAGTTAAGGCGGTGGCTATTTCCTTAAAGGGGGTGGTGCTTATGGTGTAAAAACTATAAACTCACATTCTAGGAAAGGAGTAGCCCAAGTGTCCGTTTCGGACGCTTTACAATTAATGCTGGCTTTCGGTACTTTTATCGTGGCCTTAATCGCATTAGTTGTTGAGTTGATTAAAAATCAGCAAAAAAAATAACCGCCTTAGCTCTGGCAAGCTAGCGGTTATTTAATCGTATTAAGTTATGCCACCGTCTTAAACGGTTCTACATGGGAAGTCTTGTTCAAGCAAGGCTTCTTTTTCTGCTTCTATTATATCATGTCTGTAAAAAATTGGGTAGTAAGGTATTTTTCAGCTTATTTTTTATAACAAATCTATTTCGTGTCTTATAAAGGCTATGAATTTTTTATTTATTTTTGTATTTTTTTAAAATGGGTTCAACTAATTCTTTTTCAGCTTTTTTTCGAGCTTGGATTGCACTTTCCTTATCTTTAAAATATCCTAGCTCGTAGCGTATATGTTTTACTGTGATATAGCTACGCCACCTCTTATCACGTTTACTATAAGAAACCCCTGTTACACCACTAGAATTATTTGCCTTTAATTTGTCGCTTGTTGCTAGTTCCAATATAGATAGTTTAGTATTTTTTTCACGACCGTCATTTTTTCTAAAAGTTTTTTTTATCTTCTCTTGTATCTTTTCATCTTTGTAAATATTTTTCCATTTTTCTCGTGCCTTCTTTAATTGACAACCACAACTCTTGGTAGTTCCTTGAATAAGTTTTGTGCTTGCCACGTCGGTATAATTACCACAATCACATTTACAAAACCATGTAGTACCCGATCCCTTCTTAACACCAACGGATTGTCTTAAAACTGGGTTCTATAATATTTGGTACTGATAGAAAAATCTTCTCTCAGTACCAATTTTGTTTTATGATAAAAAAATAGAGATGAAGACACACTTCATCTCAAAGAAACAATCCCTACACTGAAAGGAATGTCCTACATGAAGAATTGTACACTGGATCTATTGGGAATTAAAGACTCACACCTGGAATTTGATCCAAAATATAAGAATAAAGTGATAGCTGCAGGATTTTACCAACATAAAAAAGTCCGCAAGATCCATTTGCGGCAATCTTATCCTTGTGCTTGCCCAGTTTGTGGTCAAAAAATGCGCTACAACGGTTTTAAAACCGTTGAGATGCTCGGTTTGCCTTCGGGTGGGATCACAAATGTTTTTTCGATCCGCAAACAAAAATATCTCTGCCCGGCTTCAGCTGCCTGCCCTAAAACTATTACAAAACTTGCGGAGATCAAGGACGTCAAGGCTAACGACCAAATCTCACAAGCCGTTAAATATCAGGCTATTTCTAAATTAGACCAGAATATCTCACAAAAAGATATTGCCGCTGATTTTGGGATCTCTGGAATGACAGTGATGCGCTTTGCGCAAGAGCTCTCAACTTACTTAAGGCCCAATCATCATTTCTTACCGCAAAATATCGCTTTTGACGACTTTAAAGCGGGCAACTTTTCTAGTAGCGGCATGAGTATCATTGTCATGGACATTGCGACACGCCGCACGTTAGATATCGTGCGTTCTCGGCATAATACATACTTACGAAGTTACTTTTTACAATATGACCGTCAAGCTCGCTGGGCAGTCCAAACGGTCACAGTTGATCTGTACTCGCCTTATCGATCCTTGATCCATGAGATCTTTCCGCAAGCGCTGATCATTGCCGACCGCTTCCATGTCGTAACCCAAGCTTATCGGGCCTTAAACTTAGTTCGGACACAAACCATGAAACAGGCGGGACAGGGTTCGCACAACGCACGTGCTTTGAAACATTATTGGAAATTGTTAACTAAAGACTCGACCAAACTTGATTTTAAAACCTATCGTAAAAGCAGAAACTTTCGTAATATGCAGTTATGTGAACAGGATATTGTGGAGCGTTTATTAAATATGTCCTCCGCTTTGCGACAAGCTTACGTTTATTATCAAACACTTTTACAAGCTGTCCAGCAGCGAGATCCAAGGCTCTTAGAAAGTCTAACACGTTCAGCTGCAGGCATGCCTGAGCCCATCAAAAAAACTAATCGTACCTTGCGTAAACATCTACAAGAAATCAAGAACAGCTTTCAGACGACCTTTTCTAATGGACCCGTGGAAGGAACAAACAACAAGATCAAAGCCATTAAAAAGACTGCTTACGGTTTCCGGAACTTTGAAAACTTCCGTTTACGTCTTCTCATCGAATTAAAGAATAGTTATGTCAGTTTGAATTTTCATAGTCACATTAAAAAAGCTGCTCATTCCATTCAGGAACAAGCAGCTTGACCAAGTAGACCAATTGCTTATTATTTTTAATAATTCATTTCATCAGTACCACTTGATAAAGAACCTATTATAAAGAAGAAAGTTTAATGGCTGATTTATCTGTGTTTTTATTATCAGCAGCAATTAAGTTATAGATGTTTTCTATGTGCTTAATATAGCGAGAAATATCAAATTTCAAAACTGTTTTTTTGATATCTGTATGATTATATTTACCACGCAAACGATAGATTTGCCGGCATGCAGCTATAAAAGCTTTTTGGTCGTTCATTGGAGTTAAAATTCCATTGTGGGAATTAATGATGTCTGCCGGTCCAGTAGGACAGTTTGTTGAAACAATTGGCAAGCCATAAGAAGCAGCTTCAATAACAACCATTGGGAATCCCTCATATTTTGAACAGAGCAGCAGGCAATCAGCTTCATTAATTGCTTCCCAAGGATTAGGCATCCAACCTTGCCAGTTAATGTTTTGTGAAATATGCAAATCATTTGCTAATGTTTTTGCTTTTGGAAGATCAGCTCCCTTGCCAAAGATGTCCAGTTTCCAAGGAATATTAAGCTGTGCCATTGATTCAAGAAGCATACGTACATTTTTTTGATCATCCAACAATATTCTTCCAATAAAAATTGCATGGAAAGGAGCGTTAGCTTTAGGTGTGCTGATTGTTTTCTTATTTACAGTGCGGATAGGATTATAGATCAGAAAGATTTTTTGGGCTGGGACCCCGAGTTTGATCAACTGTTTTTTTATCCCTGTACTAATTGCAAGATGATATTCTGAGAAAGCAAGTTCTTGACGAGCAAAAATGTTTGATTCAGCAATGGAGGTATGTCCCCAAGAAACAATTTTATAATGAAGGTCATATTTTTTCCTGATCTGATAGGCAGTTACACAAGCTCTGCCTTCGAGTCCCAAAACGATATCTGGTTCTGCTGCTAAAACATTTTTTTCAATAAACTCTTTTTGTGCTTGTGTATCTTGTGCATGGCAAATTTTAAGTTGGTAGCCGGTAGTACGTGTAATCCATTGGAGCCATTCAGGTTTTCCGCTTTTAGGGATCAAAACCTGATATTCATTTTTTAAATCTTCGTTGACCAAGTTCGAAATGACTCTTTCGGTACCGCCATGTCCCTCTAAATACTGTGTTATTAATGTTATTTTCACGATAATTCATCCTTTCATTTTATGAAGCCAACATTAATCTGATGTAATCTTAAATAAGTTGTATTAGTGAGTCAGTAATTGTTAATTAACTTAAAAATTCTAAAAATAGTTACACCGCATTTGTTAATTATAAAAAATTTAAAACACAATAATGCAGTTGTAACAAAAGTACAGACAGCTAAGGTATGTGATTTTGTTTCAAACAAATGCAGAACTCGATTTTAAAATTCACCCGGCTTTCATTTTATCAACAAAGAAAATAGTTTACTTATGGCTAGTTGGATACATAAGAATGGCATTATTTAAATAATAAAAAAATAAAGGTACAATAACCTTATCCAAATGGTTGTTGAACTGATATGACAATACAGAAACTAAAGAATCTATATTATACTTACCCCCATCTAAACTTTATTATAGATCTAATCAACAGAAAAACTCAAATAGTTGAATTTTGTAAACAAAAGAGAGCGTAAAATATCTTGTGTAAATGCATAAAAGATTTCTGAATTGTATAGAAATA
>NZ_AZEG01000034.1 GCF_001434935.1 Liquorilactobacillus uvarum DSM 19971
GAATCAGAACAAGTGTCTAGAAAAACATGTGCCAGATATTGACTTAGGAGCAATAAGCCAGTAACGACTTGAATATATGAAACATCTTCATTAAGTTTCGAAGCGTATTTCAATAGGATTTTTTGAAGTTCAGGTATTTTTTCAACTTCATGATCTGAATAAGCTTTACTCATCTTATCTAAAAGTAATTCTGAATTTTCTTTTGTCATTTTACTCCCCTAATTTAAATAGTTTAATGAATTCAATATGTAATCTTTCAATAGGGAACACTATTGCACATCTAAGCATCTAAGATACTCTTTTGATTTGAGCAACTTTTTAAAAGTTCTAACCGTCTAAAATAGATTAAAAGCGTAATAGATTTTAAATTCTCCTAATTTTAACCTTGAAATACTGAGTAACTAATCAAATAATTTTTAAATTAGACAATTGACCGCTGCTTGAAGTTGAGCAGCGATCAATTGCCTTTTTGATTATTTTAATTATTAATATTTTATCACACAATAAATGTGCTTTATAATAGACTTGTTATTTTTTTGTATCTTTTAGAAAAAGCTTATTTTATAGCGATAAACACTTATAAGTATAAACGTTTAGTGGTTTTTTGTACTGTTTGTTATAATATAAAGAGTAATATAGTTAACGTTAACTAAAAATTTAGCGTGCAAATAATAATGTTTTTAATACATAGAGCGAAGGGAAGTATTCAAGTTGAGAATGCATATTACGAATCTTTACGGTCAATCAGCAAGAAGCATTGCTATGATCGCACAGAATATGACAGCAAGAATAGCTGCAGATCTCGATTTTAACGAGATTGGTATTTATTTCTATGATGTGAACACAGATAGTGAAAATGAATTAAACAGGCGTATGGATGGAATTTTATCAGGAATTTCGAATGGTGATATTGTGTTTTTTCAGTCCCCCACATGGAATGGGATGATGTACGATGAAATGTTTATAAATAAGTTAAAGGCATACAGAAATGTAAGAGTCGCTCTTTTTGTCAATGATGTACCCCCTTTAATGTTCGAATCTAACAGATATCTGCTTCCTAGAGTAATTGACATGTATAATCGATCAGATTTGATTATTGTTCCCTCACATAAAATGGCAGATTTTTTGAAAGAAGAAGGATTGACGGTTGATAAAATTATCGTTCAACACATTTGGGATTATCCAACAGAAGCATATTTAGAAGAACCTACATTTAAAAAATGTATAAATTTTATTGGCAGTCCTCAAAAATTCAATTTTGTTAAAAATTGGAAATATAACACGGCATTACGACTATTTGCAGAAGAAACAGATGAGCTTAGTGGAAATATTATTTTTGAAGGATGGCAACATACTACAAATTTAATCTCAAAATTATCTCAAGAGGGGTTTGGACTTATATGGTCAGAAGAAAGCTATACCAAAACTTATATGGAAATGTGTGCTTCATATAAGTTGAGCACTTACTTGGCAGCAGGAATTCCAGTGATAGCGGCGACATCAATTTCAAACGAGAAACTTATCAAAGATAACAACTTAGGACTAATAGTAGATTCCTTGGATGAAGCAATTGAAAAAGTAGAAAAAATGTCAGCAGAAGATTATCACAGAATGGTAGAGAATGTGCGATGCTTTTCTTTTTTACTGAAAAATGGTTATTTCACAAAAAAAGTGTTATTGGATTCAGTACACACACTTTTGCGTGATGATGTTGAATTTTGAATGCTGCGAAGTTGTGAGGTTAGAAATTGTTAGTAATAAAAAAGCTTAAGAAGCATATTTTTATTAGAAAAAGTTTATGGAGCGCTCTAATTTTAATTATATATATGTTCGGAAGAAATATTCCTCTGCCTTTTGTTGATTATGATGATATATTTCAAAAATCAAAACAAAGTTTTCTTTTGATTTTGTCAGGGGGAGCTAGTGGCGCGAATTTATCTCAAATCGCTCTTTTTTCGTTAGGGTTGGGTCCGTGGATGTCAGCGATGATTATTTGGCAACTCTTAACCATGATTAAAAGCTTAAATTTGGATAAGCTAAATCAAAAAGAATCAGATTTTTACAAAAATTTGATGACGTTTGTGATTGCAATAATCGAATCATTAGGAATGCTGGCTAATTTTAATTTAACTGAAAAAACACCGTTTATTTTAATTGTATTGGTTATTATCATGATTGGCGGTACATTTTTCTTAATCTGGTTGGCAAATATGAACAGTGAATTTGGAATTGGTGGTTCTGTTCTAATCGTATTTTTCGGAATGATTGGCAGTATGGAGGAAACATTTATCAAAGTTTTTAAACCATCTTCGGAAAAAGTACCATATCCAATGTTAATGGTATCAAGTATTTTTTTAATTGCCATTTTCATAATAGTTATCTCTATAATATTTGAAAGATCGGAATATAGAATAAAAATCAATCGAATACTGGTTAATAACAGCTTCGGCGATCAAACATACTTGCCAATAAAACTTAACCCGTGTGGTGCAATGGCTGTAATGTTTGGTCTGTCAATCCTAATGGTTCCAAACTATGTAGCCCAGGTTCTTACTGGAGTTTTTCCAAGTAGCAATATTTTATATTGGCTCTCACAAAATATTGGCCTCAACTCTTATTGGGGTGTTTCATTATATATTGCGACACTTTTTGGTTTATCTTTTGTTTTCGGTTCAATAAACATCGACTCCGAAAAAATTGCTGAAAATCTTAGAAATAGTGGTGATTACATTAGTGGCTACCGTCCAGGAAAACCGACACGTGATTACATACAGGTGCATGTTAGTCAGCTTTCATTTGTAGGAGCAGTTTTTAGCAGTTTAATCGCTGGAGCTCCGCTTTACTTTGGAGTCGCCCATCCAAGTTATTCAGCTATTTTGATGCTGCCAGGATTTCTAATGATGACAGTTGGAATGATGCTGATGGTCGTAGAACAGGTAAGGGCAATTGAGATTTTGCATAGTTATAAAGAATTATTAGAATGAATTTTAAAGTGAAAGGGGCCGCCAAATGTTTTATTTCTTACCATCATGGCATTCAAATAACGAACATAAATGGGATAATACAGCGCTACCATGGTATCGTAATGCACAAAAGATAGAATTCGATGACACTATAAATCAACTGAGGATGTTCAATGAGGCACATGAGAAATCTGAGACCTTAATTTTAGAATATTCACCTAATTTGCGTAGTTTTTTACATCGCCAGGATATCTATGAAACGGATTACTACAGTGTTTTTGATGATATCCAAAATGTTTCAGGTAAGCAGATGTGTCCCTTTGATTTTATGAAACTAGATTGGCCATCAGGTACAGATTTCAGTTACACACCATTCTTAGTGCTTGCAAGGCACCATGGGGAAATCATAGCGCGAATAGAATTTGATAATATTGGTGCAATATTAAGAATCGATCTTTTGGAAAATATCAAAATAACTAAAAGAATGATTTTTGATGATCGTGGCTTTTTGTCGAGTGTAATTCACTTTGATAAGCGGGAACGTGAACTTTGTCAGACATTTTTAGATCTGACTGGTCGTTGGCACATTCGTGTTAATTATGTTTCAACGCCGCCGCAAGTTGAGGTTAATCCAGAATTTAAAGGAGAATTTAAACGAAGTAGCTATGGAAATATTGAAGAATTGATTTTTGAAAAATTTCAGAGCCTTTTAATCAACAAAATGAATAAAAATGATGTGTTAGTTATTGCAGCTGAAAAAAAACGTGATGGATTGATTTTAACAGCTCATCATGATATCAAAATTATTCTATCGTTTTTTAACAATCGTTATTCTTTTAATGACACGGATAGCCTACAACATATCTTAAAAAAAGCGAATTTTTGCGTTACGGATACTAACTATACTAGCGCTGCAATCAAAAAGATTGCATCTAATGACTATGCAGACAAAAAAATTGAGCAAATAACTCCCTTCGATAGTCGATTGCGGTTAGGGAAAAGTCAACGCATTAAAGAATTAAAAATTTTTTGGTTGATAGAGGGATTAAATCAAGCAGAGATTCGCTCCTTGTTGAAGCAACTGTTATTTTTAATGAAAACTGATGAGCGAATTGAACTGACTATCGCAGCATATTCTGAATACAAGCTGGATTCAGATGTGATTGCAAGAATAGCGGATGAAACAATAGCTGAAAATGGACTAACTTCGGAATTTACATTTAATAAGAGCAGTTTAACGACACCAGATTCTGAATTGAACGAAGATAACGAGCAGCCTAAGCGAAATATTTACTGGCACACTATTCACACTGAAGATGACATTATCAAAAAACTGTCTGATGTTCGTTTGATAATGGATCTGGGTGCAAAGCCTGATTTGTTTTTGCAAATTGCAGGAATAAGTGCGGGCGTTCCACAAATTAATACAGTTAAGACTAGTTATGTTGAAGATCATAAAAATGGACTGATAATTAAGCCAGAAAATAGTCTTTCTGAAGCAATTAGTTATTATTTTGTGGGGCTAGCTCATTGGAACGAAGCGCTAATGTACGCTGCAAATAAAGTTTCTGAATATTCTGGCAATAAACTGGTTAGTAAATGGAAAAAGGTAACAAGAGGGGATGATGAAAATAGTGCAAGAGAATATCAAAGTACTGCAAATAGGCACGGTAAATTGGGCCAAGATTGAAGTTATCCCCAAACAGCTTGATTGGAATTTTGTATCTTCTAATGATCTAGAACAATTTTTCAGTGCTGGACAGGCTGAAAGTATTCAGGGATTTGATACGATTCTTTTTACTGACTTTTCAGGTATTCATAATATCAATTGTTTGAATAACATAGACCAGACCTATGCTGTTTTATTTGTTCAAGAAAAACTGCCTGATGATACAACGATACATAACTTCCTTAATTTGAAACTAGCGCAAGCTGTTTCAGAGAAAAATAAAAAGTTGTTATTAGAACAGATAGCATATGCTTTTTTCGATAATCAAAGTGGAATAAAGTTAGGAATAAATATGATAAGAGTTGCATCTACTTTTGAGGGTAGTCGCAAGTATGAAGGAAATGCATATCTTGAGTTGGAAGGAGAATTCGGCAAAGAATTTCAACCTCTTGCTTTTTGGCAGAAAAATATATATGTTGATCCAAATAAAAAAATCGAAATTTGGCCAGAATTTGTAAAATCAGCTGACTGTGAGTTAAAGATGTCTTTTTTTGAAACAATAAATGGCTCAACTGATAACCAGCAAAGTTCTTGGTCAGTCAGTGAAAAAAAACTTGAAAGTCCAATAGTTATTGGTGGAACACATAACGAAAAAAATGGATCTTTTCTAAATGTAACTCTCTATGCGAAGGGATCAGGCAAGATAAAAATTGGTTCTCTCCATTACAGGTGGTCACGTTTAGGATTTGGTCAATTTATTCTTGGAGGTCAGCGATATGCAGATAAGAAAAGGCAAGAATTTATGTACTATTTTAATCCTGGTGATATGAAACCACCTCTAAATGTCTATTTTGCGGGTTATCGTTCACTTGAGGGCTTCGAAGGGTATTTTATGATGAAAAAATTGAATGCCCCTTTTATGTTGTTCAGTGATCCACGTCTCGAAGGTGGTGCTTTTTATCTTGGATCGGAAGAGTTTGAAAATAAGATTAAAACTGTTATCACGGACTCATTGCATTATCTTGGCTTTAACAATAAGCAATTAATATTGTTTGGAATATCAATGGGGACTTTCGGTGCATTGTATTATGGCAGCAAGCTTAAACCGCATGCTATCATCGCTGGAAAACCTTTACTTAATCTAGGAACAATTGCATTGAACGGCAGGCTTTTGCGTCCGCAGGAATTTGATACTGCTTTGGATCTTTTAAGATTAATAACTGATGAAAATTCACAAGCTGCAGCTGATAGATTAAACAAACGTTTCTGGGATGCTTTTTCTCAGACAGACTTCAAAGATACGACGATTGCCGCCGCCTATATGAAGAATGATGATTATGATCGTGCAGCCTTTCGAGAACTAATGGAAAAACTGCAAAGGAGAAATGCAAAGGTAATTGGTAGAGGGTATATTGGAAGGCATAATGATAATACACCCGCTGTTGTCAATTGGTTTCTAACTCAATACCGGTATATTTTGCAGAATGACTTTGGAAGGAAATTAAAATGATAGGATATACAGCAAATATTATTTATTGGAAAGCTGCTGCTTCAACGTATCTTTATGGATCAAAAGTTATATTCCATCAAAATGGTGAGGTAGATTTTGAAAACAAATTGATGTCCCCTGGAAAAACAGTTAACACTTGGTATTCGCAAACAAATTATCAAGCTAAACGTTTTAGTCCTCAGCTTCCTATTTTAAAAAAAGGGAAAAAATATCGACTTTTACTCAGAGCACGTAGCTTTCCAGAAGCGACACTTTATTTGCGGCTTGATTTTTATGATCGATCTGATCTAGTAATAAAACAAATTTTTATTAAAGAAATGGAAGAAGCATTTGAATATCCAGATGGTGCCTATTATTACACAATAAGTCTGTTGAATGCAGGCTGTGTCCGACTAAGGTTTAGGTATCTAGTACTTGCACCAGTGGAATTTCCATCTGCGAGAAACACTGAGATATTAATTTCTAGAATTTATAATGTTCATGCATCTAATGAACTGAATATAATTTTTGAAGAACCTTCACTTAATGCTTGCACTGTAGTACGGCCTGAAGCCAGTTTCCCTTTTAAAAATTGTGTTTTTGTCCAGAGCATGGTTTTAAATAAAAAAGCTTATATGACGGAGTTCGCTGTAAAGAGGATTGAAAAAATCTGCAGAGATTTTAAAAAAATAACAACCTGGGGATGTGGACCTCTTTCAAATGTAGGTGCAGAATACTATGCTAAGATCCTACTTGGAACTAGTGTTTATACTAGTGCGGTTAAATCTGACCTGTGCAAGGGAATTGCTGCACCTTTGTTTAGTAATTCTACTGACTTACATGCATTTCAGCAGAAAAATTCAGATAAAAGCAGTCTAAGAAACACAAGTAAGGTGAGTGAGTGATATGCCTTTGTCAATGAATGTTTTAGAGTTGAGAAAACTGCGAAGAATTTTAGACAAAGTAAATAATCATGCCGGAAAAATGAGAAAGCTTTCTGATGGAAAGCTAAAAGATAAGACGCTTCTTTTTAAGAAAATGCTAAAAAAAGGTGTTTCTCTGGATGATCTTCTACCCGAAGCTTTTGCTGTTGTTCGTGAGGCAGACAGGCGCGTGCTTGGAATGTTTCCGTTTGATACCCAAGTTTTAGGAGGAATAGTTCTTCACCAGGGAAATGTTGCTGAAATGAAAACGGGAGAAGGTAAAACTTTGAGTGCGACCATGCCATTGTATTTGAATGCTTTGACTGGTGAGAGTACGCTTCTGGTTACAACGAATGAGTATCTAGCCTTACGTGATGCGAGAGAAATGGGACGTGTATATCGTTGGTTAGGTCTAACAGTCGCTTCTGGTGTAACAGAGAATCCAAATATAGAACTAAAGCCTGAAGATAAAAAAAAGATATATGCTTCTGATATCGTTTATACGACAAACAGTGCAGTGGGTTTTGACTACTTACTGGATAATTTGGCGGATAGTGAAACAGAAAAATATATGCGACCTTTCGGTTATGTAATAGTTGATGAGGCAGATGCAGTTTTATTAGATAGTGCTCAAATGCCATTGATTATCTCTGGGGCTCCTCGAGTTCAATCAAATATGTACAAATTAGCCAATGATTTTATACTGTTGCTTACCGAGAATGTCGAATATAGACTGGACGAGGAAAAAAAGAATGTTTGGTTAACGCAAGTGGGAGTAGACGAGGCAGAGCGTTATTTTTCTTTGAAGAATTTGTATGATGGAACGCACACTGAATTAGTACGTCAACTTGAACTAGGTTTAAGAGCACACACATTATTTGAAAACGGTAAGAATTACGTTGTCGAAAAGGGTGAAGTAAAGCTTTTGGATGATCAAAACGGCCGTGTCCTTGAAATGACAAAATTACAGTCAGGGCAGCACCAAGCATTAGAAGCACGAGAAAATGTTGAATTGACGCCTGATATGCGTGCAATGACGTCTATTACCTATCAAAATCTTTTCAGAATGTTCAAAAAAATCGGCGGAATGACTGGAACAGCAAAAACAGCCGAAGATGAGTTTATTGAAACTTATTATATGAAAGTTGTTCAAATTCCCACAAATAAACCGATCATTCGCAAAGATTTTCCAGATGAGATCTATACAACACTTCCTGAAAAACTTTTAGCTTCAATGAAATTAGTTAGACAATTGCATAAAAAAGGTCAGCCAATTCTGTTAGTTACGGCTTCAGTTGAAATTTCTGAGATATACTCTGAACTTTTGCTACATGAACAAATACCACACAATGTTTTAAATGCATACAATGCAGCAAAGGAGGCTGAAATCATTATAGAAGCAGGACAAAAAGATCATGTCACTGTTGCGACCTCAATGGCTGGTCGAGGAACTGATATCAAGTTAGGAAAAGGTGTGGCAGAACTTGGCGGTTTAGCGGTCATAGGCACAGAAAAAATGGCTAATGAACGAATAGAATTGCAATTGCGGGGACGATCAGGTAGACAGGGTGATCCGGGTATGAGCAAGTTCTTTGTCTCATTTGAAGATGAGCTGGTTATTAAATATGGAGCTAGATGGATGCATACATTTTATGAAAAGCGTAAAAATTCCTCATTTGATAAGCCGAAAAAGTTAACTTCCTTTCGAGTAAGAAAAGCGATTCGGGGAGCACAAAAATACAGTGATAGTAGCGGTGTTCAACAACGAAAAAGTACACTGGAGTTTGATGAAAGTGTCAGAGTTCAAAGGGAGTTAGTTTATAAACAAAGAAATGATTTGATAGAGCAGACCGGTGAATTCAGCTATGATATAGATCAATTATTTGAAAAGTATATTGATGAATTTATTCAAAGAAATAATACTTTAACTGCACTTAAGGTTGCTCGCTTTGTTTTTGACAATTTAAGTTACAAGTACAGTGGTTTACCTGCGGAAACGGATTGCAGTGACTCAAAGAAAATAAGAATTCTATTATTAGAGATTTGTCGAAAAGAATTGAATGAGAAAAAAAAGACACTGACTGATAATGAAGAAATAAGCAAATTTTACAGACTATCTTTATTAAAAGCTATTGATGACTGTTGGATAGAAGAAGTAGACAATCTGCAACAGCTCAGAACAGTCGTTTCCAGTCGTCAATATGCTCAAAGAAATCCAATCTTTGAATATCATCGTGAAGCTGCACGTTCTTTTAAAAAAATGAAAAAAAATGTCCAAAAACAAGCGGTGCAGAATTTATTGTTAAGTACTGTTTTAGAAAATGAGGATGGGCCCCGTTCCATTTATTTCTCGTAGAAAGGTGGAATTAGAATGACTGTTTATAGTTTTAATTTAGGTATTGGCTGGGCGAGCAGCGGAGTTGAGTATGCTCAGGTCTATCGAGCTCGCTTACTACGAAATATAAAACAACCTGCAAAATTTGTTTTTACTGATTTAATTTTAAATGAAAATATTGAGCATATGACCAAGAATATTGGTTTTAATGATAGTGAAATTATATGGTTGTATCAATATTTTACGGATGTCAAAATTTCGCCAACGACTTATACGTTGAAGCAATTGGAAAAAAGTATAAATTTCAAAAAAAGAAAAGGAACTATTAAACATGCTGGTGCAAAAATTGTACGTTATTATTTTGAAAAAGAAAATAAATTTGTAACTGCTTTTCTGAAAGAGCCCAACAGTGATATTGTTGAGCGAGTTGAACATGTGTCTCATGATTTTTTAATTCGCAAAGACTATTTTACATATACAAAGCTGTTCTCGGAATATTATACACCACGTAACAGTCGAGCATATCTTTATCAGCGACGATTTTTCAACGAAGATGGATCGGTTGCATATGAACAGATAGTGGATGGAAAAGATGAGATATATCGAATGAAAGATTCTGTTTTATATTCAAAAATCGAATTGATCAACTATTTTCTCAGCAAGCTAAATCTAACTTCAAAAGACATTTTACTACTAGATCGAGCTACTTGCATGGGACAGTCTGTTTTTCGCAATCGTGGGACGGCTAGACTGGGTGTTGTAGTCCATGCCGAACATTTTAGTGAGAATGCAACCGACGATAAAAATATTCTCTGGAATAATTATTATGAGTACCAATTTGATTACGCACGCTATGTTGATTTTTTCATTACTGCAACAGATGTGCAAAATAAGCTTATGAAGGAGCACTTTAAAAAGTATTGTACGCATGTACCAAGAGTAGTAACAATCCCTGTTGGAAGCTTGGATAAATTGCGTTATCCCGAGAAAAAGCGAAAATCACAGAGCTTGATAACAGCATCTCGTCTCGCTTCGGAAAAACATATTGACTGGTTGATTTTAGCTGTTGTCAAGGCTCATAAAAATATTCCGCATTTAGTGTTTGACATCTATGGTAGTGGCGGTGAAAACGAAAAACTACTGGCCTTAATAAATTACAATGAGGCTGGAAATTATATCCATTTAAGAGGACACACGGATTTAACAGAAGTTTATAAAAACTATGAGGCTTATATTACGGCATCAACAAGTGAAGGATTTGGGCTGACTCTTTTAGAAGCAGTTGGCTCAGGATTGCCACTAATTGGTCTGAATGTACGCTATGGGAATCAAACTTTTATTGAAAATGATCAAAATGGATTTTTAATTCAGTATGATGAAAACCCGAGTTTAGCAGAAATAACTAACAAAATTTCAAATAAAATACTTAAATTATTTGAAAATAAGAATATACGCTCGTTTAGAAAAGCTTCTTACCTTATTGGAGAAAAATATTTGGCAAATGAAATTGAACAAAAGTGGGAAAAGTTGTTGGAGGGATAAATATTGATTAACTTATTCGACAAAAATAGTCAAAGCATGATCGACCTTTACAAATCATTACTTGCAGCTGGATATACTCAACCAACGGTAGTGATTGAAGATGACGGCTGGCTACCTACTGAGATAGAATCTCCTTACAGTTTTTTTTTAAATGACAGGACAGGCCAGGGAGAGCCGCTTTTTTTCAATCAAGTATGTATCCCAGAGTTCTGGGAAATTAAGGGCGACAATAATAGTGCAGCGGTATTTGATTATGACAGGAAAGCTGCTGAGATAATTTATGCATTTCCTAAGGATAAACGCCTAGTCAAGGACGTAAAATGGCTAGATAAAAGGCAAAGAGTTCGAAGTGTAGATCATTATAATAGTTGTGGAAGGCGTTTTGCAGAAACAATATATAATTTAGATGGTCAAGCAATTACAAAAACGTTTTATTCCTCTGAGAGAACGGAAGTCATTGTAGAAAATCTTGTGACAAAAGATATTATTTTAAATTATAAGCAGCAAATTTTTGATTTCCAGTCAAAAGAAGAGTTTGTACAATTTTATCTTGAACTTAAAGGATATGTGTTAGATCGAATCTTTTATAATTCTTTGTCTTATCCATTCTTTATATCTTTAAATATAAAAGAGTCTGGAAAAGATGTTCTATTCTGGCAAGAACCACTCGATAATGAAATTCCCGGTAATATGCAAATTATTTTGAATGGTCAAGCTAGAAGAACGCATAGTATTATTTTTAATAAAAAAAGTACCTTCAAGTGTGCGGAAAAGCTTTGGAAAAACCCGTCCGCGAGTATGTTTTCAATGTTAGGCTATGTTTATAAGTTTAAGCGCTCAAACAAGCATGAAAATAATGCTTTGATCATGACTAATTCTGATAATATTGAAAAAATTGATTACTTGATTAAAAACGTACCTAGCATGCATTTCAATATAGCTGCAGTTACCGAAATGTCTCCTAGGCTAGGCAAATTAGCTCTGTTATCTAACGTTACTCTGTTCCCTAACGTTTCACATAGGATGACAGAGATTCTTTGGCAAAAGTGTGATTATTATCTTGATATTAATCATGAAGGAGAACTGATGAATTCGGTTAGAACAGCATTTATTAATAATTTGCTAATTTTGTCGTTTAGCAATATATTACACAACCAAGAGTATTTAGCTGAAGAAAACATTTATAATCCTGAAGATGTCGAAAAAATGTCAAAAAAAATGAATAAATGTTTGAAGAATGATGCTATTTTACACAAACTTCTTCAAATTCAACATAGTGCAGCTAACGAAGTGAAAGTGACGGATTACCAGAATGTTTTGAAATAAAAATATGTTTTTAAACAGGTGAATGAGATGAAAAAAGATGAGCAAGATCTTCTAAAAGAAAGTATTAAAAAACGATTAACCGCTGCACGTTATTCTAGGGGAAAAAAAGAAAACAAAAAAAATATTGGACAAATAGCAGCAATTATTATCAGTACAATAGTGGTAATAGGGATACTGATATCATTGTTTAGTGTTTTATAGGCTCTGATTTGTGTTTAAAGTGTTAGTGAAGCTGCAAATTAATTAAATATTTAATAAAAAGAGCAAGCAATGCTCTTTTTATTTTGGATAACATTAAACTCTTTTTTTGAAAGTGCAATACCTATATTTCTTGTATTTATTAAAAATGTGTCATAAGATAATCATTGGCAGTGAAAAATAGACTGCCAATTTTATTTGTTTTTTTTTGACTTAAGTTAGGAGTAAATTATGAAAAAGAAATATAGAGGAAATTATTCTGAGACTAGCAGAACTACCAGAGTAAAAATGTACAAGGCCGGTAAGTCTTGGGTAAGTTCGTTAATATCAAGTATTGGACTTTTAAAGGTGTTTTGTGGGAAAAATTTGTCCAGGGTCGATGTTCAGGATGTTGACCTTGAAAGCAAAGAATCTTTGGATTCAAAGAGTAAAGGTACACTGAAACTTTTAGCATCGCTGGGAGCTCTTGCAGGTGGTGCTTTTGTATCATCTAGCACAGTGTCTGCTGATCAAGTTGCAGGTAAAACCAAAACAGTATCTGCAAATACTGTTTTGGCTAATAAGGACACAGTTCAGCTAAGTAGCAATATCAACAGCGCCTCTGGAGCCTCGACATCAGGTCAAAGCAGTGAATCAAACACTACTTCAGATTCTGCAAGTCAATCGACTTCAACAAGTGAAAGTGCATCTACATATAAAAGCAGCTCGCAAAGTGAAAGTATTTCTGTTAGTGAGAGTTTAAGCAATTCGAGTGCTTCAACTAGCGAATCAACTCTAGCATCGAATTCCTCATCAGCTGATAAAGTTTCTTCAACAAAGGATACTTCATCAACTAGCGTTACATCTTCGATGAGCAATACAACTGCAAGTAGCGAGAGTGCGGTATCAAGCAGTGCTTCTTCTTCGGAAAACAATACAGTTGGGAATAGCGAAAGTGCTATATCAGCAAAAAGTTTGTCTTCAGCAAGTAGCACAAGTACGAATAGTGAAGGCATTGCATCAACAACTAATGCCGCATCAACAACAAGCAGCGCAATGGCAAGCAGCGAAGATACCACATCGGCTAATGGCAGTCTTTCAACAAGTGACATGGCATCAAATAATAAAAATACTGCTTCAACTAGTGAGGTAACTTCGACAAGCGAGATGCAAACAAAAAGTGAAAAAGCATCTGAAGTTACAGATGAACAAAATACAAATTTTGAAACTGAAAATATTGCAAAACAAGCAATAGTTGCTAATAAAAGTATTACTACGTTAAAAGCAACAACTGTAAGCGAAAATAAAGAGAGTCTCCAAGCTGCAAATACTGGTTTTTCAGTCAGTGACCCGACTTACCCAAATGGAATGCCAGATAATGGTGATAATGCGAACAGATACAGCTTTGAATGGGTTAAGGTTTATTCTTCTAAAAATTTACGAGGAAGTATTTTGGTTTCGATAGATCGTAATGATAGTGGAACTCTCTATATAAAGGAGACGAAGGGGACAAATACAGTTGAACTGACTCTCACAGCAAATGATGCATCAGCTACTTCAAATTCATTTGCTGGCTTGACATATTACTATGACAATGTAGATGGAAATTATTCATTTGTTATCAAAGGCAACGGCTACGGGCTGGAAAATGACTATGTCAACTATACAACTGGGTCTAATAAATATGCTACGATTACTAATTTCGTTCCTAAAAAAATTAGTCAAACAACGACTTATGTTGATGAGAACGGAAATTCAATTTCAGGTATAGATCCTGTTACTCAATCTGGTTGGACAGGTCAAGACTACACAACTTCAGCCGGTAAAGTTGTTACTGGCTATTACACAATCGATACGAATCAAAATGGTAATGGTAAAATGTCACAGTTCGGAAAAATTGGTGCCAAATATGAGAAAAATTATCATGATGGTTACGTAAGAGTTGTTTATACTCAAACTGACGCGAATGGAACAATGCAGGTTCAAATTTATGATAGATACTGGAGCGGTGGTACAGAATACTTAGCAGATACTGAGTCTGTGGCAGCATCTGGAAGCACTACGTATACGGGAAATAGCGGGTCAACATATAATATTGTCAATCCTTATGTCAATCAAACACAGGATATTCAATATCAATATCATAAATTGGGGAGTCTAATAGTTAAGGATGAAAATGGAACTATAATCAGCCAAGAACAGTACGTTAACGACACAACTGATGCATCAGAAGCATATTACCCATCTGTTGCAGACAAGCCAGGCTATATTATGACCGCGGAGGATGCTGATGGTAATACTGTTAATATGACTGATATAAAAAATGGTAGTGTTCCAGCCAACTTGAGTAAGGATACTATCATAACACTTAAGAAAGATCCTGTGAGTGTCAGTCAATCTACATCCGTAAGTATGAGCGGTTCAGCCTCAACGAGTGCGAGTTAGTCAGGATCCGCAAGTACAAGCGAGTCAGCCTCGACAAGTACGAGCGAATCAACTTCAGCAAGTACAAGCGAATCAGCTTCCGCAAGTACGAGTGAGTCAGCATCAACAAGTACGAGCGAATCAACTTCAGCAAGTGCGAGCGAGTCAGCTTCAACAAGTACGAGTGAATCGGCATCGACAAGTACAAGTGAATCAGGATCCACAAGTACAAGCGAATCAGCTTCCGCAAGTACAAGCGAGTCAGCCTCGACAAGTACGAGTGAATCGGCATCGACAAGCACAAGTGAGTCGGCATCAACAAGTGCAAGCGAGTCGGCATCAACAAGTGCAAGCGAGTCGGCATCCGCAAGTACAAGCGAATCGGCTTCCACAAGTGCGAGCGAGTCAGCCTCGACAAGCACGAGTGAATCGGCATCGACAAGCACAAGTGAGTCGGCATCAACAAGTGTGAGTGAATCAACTTCCGCAAGTGCGAGTGAGTCTGCATCAACAAGCACGAGCGGATCAGCTTCGACAAGTGCGAGTGAATCGGCATCGACAAGTGCGAGTGAGTCAGCCTCAACAAGTACAAGCGAGTCTGCTTCCACAAGTGTAAGTGAATCTGAATCTGCAAGCACGAGTGAGTCAGCCTCGACAAGTACGAGCGAATCAACTTCAGCAAGTACAAGCGAATCAGCCTCGACAAGCACGAGTGAATCGGCATCAACAAGCACGAGCGGATCAGCTTCGACAAGTGCGAGTGAATCGGCATCGACAAGTGCGAGTGAGTCAGCCTCAACAAGT
>NZ_AZEG01000035.1 GCF_001434935.1 Liquorilactobacillus uvarum DSM 19971
TTTACTATTGATATACTGCTGGCCATATTGCATCTGACCGCTGGTATTATAGTAGACCGTCTTCTTTTGAGCTGCTATATATTGAAAGCCAGTCTTCATCGCGCCTGTATTTTGATCGAACAAGTACCATTTACTATTGATATACTGCTGGCCATATTGCATCTGACCGCTGGTATTATAGTAGACTGTCTTCTTTTGAGCTGCTATATATTGAAAGCCGGTTTGCATTATACCATTCGCATCAAATAGATACCATTTACCGTCAATGTTTTGCTGACCAGTTTTTACTTGATCATTGCTTGTAGACACAGTTTTGGTTGTAGCACTAGTACTAGGATCCTGATTTGCTGCAGCAAAACTTATGCTACCGGCACTATCTTCCAGAAACCCATTATAACCAATCGTTAGATCAAGCGCACCAGTATAGCCATCAAGTGTGCCATTTGCACTGAATTGCCAAGCCCCATATTTTGTGTTCAAAAGATTACTAGACGAAGGATGATATGGATACTGTGCAATCCAAGTTCTTGAAGATCCAACTGTCGCAACAATATCAGTTAAATATTCATATCCAAGATTGGTATAAACACCATGGTTAGTATAACCAGCTGTATTCAAAATCGACCAGAAGTCGTTCAAGTATGTACCTATTTTAGAAACCTTTGTCGCTGCATCCTCGACATCAGCGATAAGTAGTATATTTTTGGCAACATTGTTAAGTGTAAGAACAGAGTTGAGGTAAGTTGCCTCACTTTTGGCGCTCGTAGAATCATTAAAGGTTGCGTAGTGATAAATATCAACGTTCAAACCAGCTGCATTCGCATTTTTTATCTGCTGCAACGCATTAGGATTGGTGTATGAGGCGCCTTCTGTCAACTTAACTATAACTGTTTTAACGCCTAAATTTTTTAAAGTCTTGAAATTATCAAGTGTCATACCGCTTTGGTAGGAAGAAACATCTACGGCAGAAACAGTTGGTCGCGTCGTATCATCGATACTAACTTTATCAATTTCAGTAGTAGCATCTTTGACACTTTTGGCAACTATTTTGGTTTGACTTTTTTCAGAAGATGCTCTTGAAACAGAAGATGAGGATGAACTTGAAGAAACTGCTGTTGTTTCAGAAGCCTCATTTGATGCAGTTTTCACTACCTCGCTTGTCTTTTCCGCACTTGTTGCAGCTTTTGAGTTCGTATTATCTGCTGTACTGCTATTTTCACTAGATTCCGAAGAACTGTTAACTGAACTTGGTGCAGCTTTAGATGATTCTTGCGAACTCGCTGTAGATGCGGAAGAATCATCTTTAGTAGAAGCAACGGTCATCGAAGAACTCTCAGAAGTACTTGTTTCTTTATTACTTTGTCGAATAGAGTCAGCACTAGTTGATTCTGTTGACGATGCAGAGCTTTCTGACATCCCACCAGTATTAGTAGTTTTGCTAACAGACGAACTAGACAAACTAGAGGATCCAGATGTACTTGTTGAAGTAACACTGCTCGATTCCGCCTGTGTCATTGAAGCCATAGCAGCATCTGCCTTCTGCTCAGAAATGACAAGCAGTGCACTAGCAACCAAGATTCCGGCTGTAAAAGAACGCAAGATACCTAGTCGTTGATTTTCGAGAATCGAATCAGTTTTCTTCACAGCTAAGTGAGAAGCTTTTCTAAAAAATAAATTTGACATATATGTAATCAGCTCCCGTAAAGTATTGTTCGTATTTTTTTTATAAAAAACATATCTCCATTTTAACACATGTTAATCTCATTTAGCCTATTTCTTTTATCTTGAATGCCTTACTATCGGTCTTTTTGATAAATCGATAAAAAAATACCCTTATTCAAATATATGTATATTTGATAAAAGTATTTTAGTAAAAAAAGAATAATAAGTTATCAGTATACTAAAGGATCTCGATTTTTGTCATAAACTATCTAAAATAGTATCCTTTTTCTGAAGATCTATCATTTCTTTAATTTTTATTTTTTTCATAATACCCATAATACCCGTAGTATCCATTTTTATTTTCAGAAGCAACATCGTTTAAAACCGTACCTAAAATATGTCCACCCACGTGGTTTAATAATTCAACAGCACGATGAACGGCTTCTTTTTCAGCAAAATTTTTCTTAACAACAAGAATCGTACCGTCAACCTTCGTAGAGAGAATCTGCGCATCAGTCACCGACAGTAGAGGCGGTACATCAAAAATAATTAATGCAAGTTTTTTGTACAAAGATTTTATCAGCTCATCCATCCTGTGCGAATTAATCAATTCTGAAGGATTCGGTGGCACCGGTCCGCTTGGCATGACCAAGAGATTAGTGACAGATGTTTCATAAATCGCATTATTTATGTCAAATTCATGATCTGTCAAATAATTGGTCAGTCCCTTAGGATCTGCAATGCTAAAAGTCGTATTAATCGTTGGTCGACGCATATCGGCATCGACCAACAGTGTTTTCAGACCCTCGTTTGCAAACGTTACAGCAAGATTAGCTGCAATCGTTGACTTTCCCTCTGATGCCAAAGCAGAAGTCAGCATCAAGGTTCGATACTTTTTATCAACATTAGAAAACTGAATATTAGTCCGTAAAGTTTTAAACTGCTCGGAAATTACAGAATTTGGTAAAGCAGCAGTGATCATGTGAACACCGTTTTCCATTGTATCATTTGAAAGTTCTTTATTTTTCTTGTTGAAGAACCACATCATTATCGCCTGCTTTCGTGTGAGAAAGACATCGACTTACAAAAATTACATATTCAACTAAAAAACGTTCAAAGTAAATAAAGCCCAACCAACTATACTTTCACTTTAATTAACACTTATGGTAACATATTTTTAAAATTATTTAAAATAATAAACTTTAATTTGTATTATTTTTTTAATACCTTAGTATTCAAAAAATTGACAGACAAAAAAACCTCCCCATTCAGTTATTAGGAAGATAGGATGAATTGAGGAGGTGGATGTGAACACCGGATAATTAATTCTTTGTGGAGAAATAATGTTTTAAGTAAGTTCACATCCTTTTCAAATATAATATTCCTACCATACTATTATTTCAACAAGAATCAGGTTTTTACTTTTTTTCAAAAGATGTACACGATTACTTATTAGGAAATCTAATTTCAGAGCAGATTCTGACCAACAGAAACACCCAAAATTCAAAAAGATCAATTTAGCTCTCAACCATTTTGGGAGAATGATCAATATACCTTAAAAAGATTAATAAATCTGAAGAAGATATTATAAGAATACTTTTTTCATTTTGCAGTTTGATTCCTACCAATTCATACTTCATCAATTGATTATCAATAATCGGCTTAACCTGTTTTTTTGTATCTTCAATTAAAACAAATGGAGTCAACTTATTGATCTTACTTTCAAAAAGTTCGTCTATCTGATCTTTCTCGCAAAATATCAATTCTTGTTGTTGCCTGCCTTTGCCAACTAACCAAATAGCTTGCATTGAGATGTACATACAGTAATTTTCATCTGACTTGTTATAAAAAAGACTACTTTTGAGTAAAGGCCAATTATCATCAGCTGCTCTATCAGTTTGAATATGTTGTTTTGCATAGTTCATTTTAATTTTTTTCAAGATTGAAAATAGCTTTTTATCTGTCATGATCTTCACACCTAACCATCCCTTTCAAAAAGTACCTTAATTCACGGAACTAAAAATCCGACAATTCAGTAATTTTCAAAGTTTGTTTTGCATGATTTCACAAAATATGACTTATCTTGGTTTAAGTATCCAACTAAAAAAGGACAAGGTCAAAACTAACATCCTTGTCCTTTTCTTACACCGTGCCCTACCAAGATAGAAAGTTAACATTCATTTGCGAATAAAACCAGAAATCTGCTTTGGGAAAAAGTAAATTTTTATATTTTACGACAATTTCAACTTTTTGTTATTTCAGCTTTTTTTGCCAAAAAGTTATCTGATATTTCCATATCACTCCAGCACTGCTTGCAAAAATGATTAATCCAAAAAAACTATTAATCAACCAAGACACTGCTGTGTATTTAATCAAATAAAAGTATCCAGATATAATAATTCCAAAAACAATCATTCCACCAAATACTACCAGCATAGAAACAAGAGTCCCCCCACCGCGATTAAACAGCTGAGTTACGTTTCCCCACTCTAAGTCACGTAAACGCCAATCGCGGGTGAAATAAATCAGACTGATAAGATACGCACCCCAAATTACGCCCAGCAGCAGCGCAACAAAATTTACACCTGTTATATGCAGCCAAAAGCCGACAGCTATTGTTAAAACAAGCAAATAAAGTGTTTGTAAAACCCACATAGTCAAGAATTTCAAGCGTAAGTAAACTAAAAATGAAATTGGCAGAGTTTGAATGAAAAAAAGATTGCTCCGATCTAATGATATTCCTAACGCAGTCAACGAATACGGACCAATTGACAGTGCACTTATCGCAATTCCGCTAAGAAAAAACACGCCGAAATACATTAGTGAGAAATGTTCAAAAGAAATTCCACTTCCGTCTCCAGACAAAGCTCCCGCTCCTAACATAATAAATGGAAAAGTTGTCATATAAAAGTTTTGCATAAGTAAGGTTGGATTCTGCAAAAGTTTTAAATTATATCTGATCAACTGTTCTTTCATTGATCGTGAATTACCTGCTCGTTTATTTTTCTTTCGTAGAGTTCTATTATTTTTGTGCTCGACCATCAACTGTGGAAACAACCAACGATCTGCCAGAACTGCTAAAAGGACAACAGCTGCCAAAATAATTGTCAGAAAAAACAACGAACTGCCATTTAAAGGATAAACTAATATCCTATGCAGCAAATTAAACCCAAACAACCCAGTTTGATTTGCAGACATTGTTTGAGACGTGTTATTGATTAAAAAAATTGCTGCTATCATAGCGACAAATGAAATAGCCAGCAATAGAAGTGTCATCATTTTTTGGTGTTGTCGAAATATTTTTGTCTGAGCTAAGCCAAAAACAACGAATGTACAACTTAAGAATAATAAGCTTAGATATAGTATAAATAAAATGATGGCTATCAAAAAACTGACAAACCAGTTATCTGCGTGGACACTTGTCATAATAAATACCCATAGAATCGGAATAGCAAATGACAGATTCGCCATTTGGACAACTATTGTTTTCGCCAAATAAATTGTTCGCTGGTCAAAAGGGAGGGGCAGGTAAGCTCCTTGATCATTACTTTCAAAGAAAACATTATTTATAACACTAATATTCTGACTGACCAACATAAGTGTGAACAAAGCAATAAATTTCGTAAAGATAGCCGTTTGAATTGCTAAGTTGAAACCTAATAACGTTACTCCGTATAACGCTACAAATATTACGCCTATTAATATGTATTGCCGAAGCAGCGCAAATGTTAACTTTCGACCTGTTTTGCCGCTCTGTCGAGCTTTGCTAGTTGCTTGTGGATTGGCATATAAAAGATTGATCTTAGTTAACTGCCATAACTGGTTTTTATTCACCTAAGTCATCTCCCTCCAAATCTTTGACAATTTGTGAATCATTTTGACGCCCAATCATTTTTAAATAGATTGTTTCCAAAGAAGCATCAGGCATAGTCGCAAGCAGCTTGTCTAAGCTCCCGTTATACACCAATTTTCCTTGCTTCAAAATTGCAACCTCATCACATAATTCCTCTGCTGTTGCAAGATTGTGAGTTGAAAAAATAACCATCTTACCTTTTTGAACATGTGCTCGCATAAGCTGCTTTAAATCATAAGTCGCTTGCGGGTCCAATCCCGTCATTGGTTCATCCAAAATCCATATATCAGGATCAGGCAAAAGAGCACCAATAATGATTGTTTTTTGCCGCATACCGTGCGAAAAGTCGGAAATTGGCGTTTCAACTTCGTCTTGCATATTGAAAAGATTAACTAATTTTATCAATCGTGCTTTCTTTACTTCTTCCGAAACTTGATATGCTGATGTAATCAGATTCCAATAGTCATTAGCCGTTAATTCCAGAAAAATATCAGGTGAATCTGGCACATATCCGATTTTTTGTTTAATCTTCAATCGATCTTCAGTTAGATTCATCCCATTTACGATTATGTCACCACTAGTTTGCTGAATGATGCTTACCAAACTCTTAATAGTTGTCGACTTTCCTGCACCGTTATGTCCCAAAAAGCCGAAAATTTTTCCATCGGGTATTGTTAATGATAAATCTGCTATAGCAGTCTTATCTCCATATGTTTTTCTTATGTGTTCAAATGTAATCAAGCAATCTCCTCCTATTTATATATTTTATTTTCTCAAACTAGGTGTGTTTGTCAAGCAGACCTCCAAGAAACAATGTTTTTTCGCAATAAAAAAATGATCATCACATGCTGCAAAGTCTAAATGCTCAACTGAGGAGCCAACATTTAGAGATGTATCACAACTTGCATCTGATCATTTTTTGACCATTATTCTTTTCAAAGACCACTGGCCTTCGGATACGTTCGTATTTTAGGGGGGACATAGTTTGTCATAAAACTAAAAATATCATCCAAGGATTCAGAAAAAAACAGCTTCTTTCGGTCAGTAACCGTTAAAAACTCTTTCTTAGTCATTTCATCAAACATTCGTTCCAAGGGATCATAATATCCATTGACGTTATAAAAAGTACACGGATTAGGATTATTTCCCAGCCTAGCCCATGAAAAGGCCTCAATAATCTCTTCAAGTGTCCCAGGTCCACCGGGAAGTGCAATACATCCATCCGATATTGCCAACATTGTCTGTTTTCTGACTGACATATCTGCAACCACTTTTAAATCAGTCAATTTGTTGAAAGCTGCCCCACGCTCTACTAATTCTTGGGGCATTACACCACGAACCTTCCCGCCGGCAGAAAGTACTTGATTAGCCAATATACCCATCAAGCCAATTCCACCGCCGCCGTAAACCAGCTCAAGATCATGTCTAACCAAATATTTTCCTAGTTTAACCGCTGCTTTTTGATAAGCTGAATCGTTTCCCGCGGAAGCACCACAGTATACAGCTATTTTTTCCATAATCTTTCATTCCTATCCCTGTTATAATGTTCAAAAGTTATTTCTCCAATATTTTAGCATCTCCTATACCTGATTTGAACTAAAAAATATGAGCAACTAAAATAAAATTGACTTTCTGTAGTTGTGTACATTAATAATTTTATGAATAGTTTAATTAAGATTAGGTAAACTATCGCATGAAACATATATTTTATGCGAACAAGCTCAATTTGAGTATTTCTAATTAACTTGATAGGAAATATAAAGAAAATGGTATGAGGAAATCAACACAACAATTTTAACTGCCATACAAACAATTCTTAATTCCCACTCTTTTCTGTTGCGTTAAATTTTTTTGCGGTTTCCTTACTATTCAAGTGATGTTCCTCAAGAATAGTAATTATCGTTTTGGCGACCAACAACATCCCTTGAGTTGTCACAAACTCATATGGCCCATGAAAGTTTTCACCGCTATTAAAAAGATTAGGTGTCGGTATGCCTTTTTCTGTCAAAGCATTGCCATCCGTTCCACCTCTAAAGGGATGAACGACCGTCTCTAAACCAAGTCTTGAATAAGCTTGTAAAACTAGATCAGTAATATAAGGTTGCTGTTGAATTGCATCAGCAATGTTATGGTATTGATCTTTAGTCTCTATGAAAATTTTAGGCTCATCAAATTCACTGTTCAACTGATCTACTACTTTTTTAAGAAGCTTCTTTTTATTAATAAAAGCATTTTTATCAAAATCTCTGATAATAACATTTAAATTAGCCGCTGTAATTGTCGCTGAAAAAGATGTTACTAAGAAAAAGCCATCTCTATTCTTACTTTTTTCCGGCACTTCATCCCTTGGCAATGCTGCTACCAAACGATTAGCAAGTGTTATTGCATTAATCATCAAACCATACGCATTACCTGGATGGACTGCCGTCCCTTTTATAAAGATTTTGGCTTGTGCTGCGTTAAAAGTTTCATTTTCTAATTGACCAGGCAATCCGTTATCTAAAGTAAAGGCAAAATTCACCTTGAATTTTTCAACATCGAACCTTTTTGCCCCCAAACCAATCTCCTCATCCGGTCCAAAAGCAAAGCTAACTGCACCATGTTCAACGTCTGGGTGTTCTATCAAAAACTTGATCGCAGTGACAGCAGCAGCAATCCCAGCCTTGTCATCAGCCCCTAGTAGAGTTGTTCCATCAGTCGTGATCAAGCGTTGCCCTTTATAGTTCTTCAAATTAGGAAAATCACTGACACGCATGACAACATTAGATGCCTTATTCAATACGACATCCCTTCCATCATAAACAGGATGAACCTGCGGATGTATATTATCAGCTGGAAAATCTGCAGTATCTAAATGAGCAATAAACCCAATTGGTCTAGAATCAATATCGGTATTAGCTGGGAGCGTAGCGACAAGATATCCGTCTCTTTCATCATAAACTATATTTTTTACACCAATTTTTTTTAAATCGTTCTCTATTAATTTTGCTAGCTCTATTTGGCCCTTTGTCGTTGGAATACTGGTACTATTTTCGTCAGATCTGGTGTCAATTCGGGCATACTTTATAAAAATTCGCTCAATGAAATTTAAATAGTCTTCATTCAACATTCCAACCTCCTAATTTGCAATATAAGTATTTTTCCAATCATATGGAACACCTGCTGGATTATATACAACATTTTTAACATTAGAGCGCAGTAACTGCGATTTTGCAACCTGATACAATGGAATCGTCCCCTGCTGTGTCATGAGCAGCTTTTCTGCCGCTACCAACTTCTCCCAACGCTTTTCTGGTTGATTACCATACGTATTTTCTGCTTGATCTGTCAATTTATCGAATTTTTCATTTTTCCATCCGGCAGTATTATATGACGAATTACTTTCATAGATATCCAAAAAATTGATTGGATCAGCAAAAACAGATTGCCATGTTTGAATCGAAGCTTCGTAATTACCTGCATGCTGTTTAGCAATTAACTGAACAAATGGAATAGTTGATACACTAATTGATACTCCAGGCAATTTTGCTAATGCACTTTGTAAGTATTCAACTGTCTGTTTACTGCTATCTGTATCAGCAGTTAATACTGTAAACTTCAGTTTGTGAGTACCTGTTTCCTTATATCCCTTCTTTAAAAGACTCTTAGCCTCTTGTAAATTATACGAAACTGCTTTTTCCACATAGGATTCATCGTTAAAAGACTGCTGTGTTCTTGGATTCTTGCCCATTCCCGATGGAACAAAGCCCTTAAGTGGAACCGAACCGTCCTGAAGTACATTCTGGGTCAACGCTTTGCGATCAATCGCCAATGAGAGCGCACGTCTTATATTGAGATTCTTAAAAGCAGAAATTTTATTTTGATTCAAATCAAGTCTTGTCGTTGCTGTAGGCAGGCGTTTAACAAATGCCTTATTATTTTTGTTATTTTTAACTTGCTGGCCACTCAATAATGTTTCATCTACTTTTTTATCACTATACAGCTCATAACTAGTTGTGGTGCTTTCAGTTACTAATTCATTGATTTTCTTCAGATGTACAGCGCTTTTTGCCCAGTAATCAGTATTTTTGATAAGTGTCCATTTTTTATTCGTTCCTGTCCATTTGGTAAGCTTGAACGGCCCATTTGAAAGGGTATAACGAGCTTGTGTGCCGTATTTCGTTCCAAATTTATCAACAGTTGTTTTATTCATCGGGAAAAACAGCGGCCAGGCCAACAGTTTTTTGAAATAACTGACAGGTTTCGTCAGTTGAATTTGCAATTTATATTTTCCTAAGGCTTTTATACCCAAGTCCTTTACGTTTTTCTTGCCCTCGTTTATTTCTTGTGCATTTTTTACTTGGTAAAGATAAAAGGCATCCTGAGATGCTGTCTTAGGAGAAAGCGTCCGCTGCCATGAATAAACAAAGTCTTTGGCAGTTACCTTTTCTCCATTTGACCACCTAGCATTCTTTCGTAAGTCAAAAGTATAGGTTTTGCCATCTTTTGAAATTACCGTTTTTGTTGCGAGTGCATTGCGTGGCACGCCATCTTTATCTAATCGGTAAAGTCCCTCTTGTGTATTCAAAAGAACATTAAAACTCAGTGTATCAGTTGCCTTCGCAAGATCAGCAGTCGCTAGCGCTGAACTTTCAGTCCAATTTAATGTTTGATTAGTTGCGTACTTCCCCTGGCCTTTACTTTGACTATTACTGTTACCTCCGCAAGCTGTTAAAAACAGTGCAGTTACTATTGCTGTGAAACCTAATTTGAAGAACCTTTTCATTCGAATTTCTCCCCCTTTTAAAATAAAATTTAACATTAAACAAAAAAATCCCCCTTAAGTGCAAATTACACTCAAGAGGGACGAAATTATTATTTCGTGTTGCCACCCATTTTCAATAAAGCCTCACAGCTCTATCCTTACTAGGTACATTTTCATACCTAAGTGCTATAATGGGCAGCCCATGAACAGTTTGCAAAAGCTAACTGCTCAATCACTCAAAGACCATCTTCATAATTTTCCGCTACTGCCGTTCTCACCATACCCGGTTCTCTGTAAGTAGCTTCTAATTATTACTCATCTTATCAACGTCAAATTATTATTCGAATGTTAGAATTCTACAACATAAATACGATTTCTGTCAATTAAATATTTTAGGGCAAAAAAAAACAGCCCCACAAGATAAAGTTTCTGGCTCTTTCTGTTTACCTTGTCTAAATTAATCTAACTAACTTCTGTCGTTAACAACTTTAAACTTCGTCAGAACCATTAACAACCTTGTTAATCATCTTGCCGGACTGCTGATAAATAAGGGATAGCCAAACTCTAACCTCTTTTCTAACTGTTTATGACAGCTTTTTTTGCTTGACTCTCACACAAGTGTAAGACCAAGCTTTCGATTATAGCGCTTGCTATAACCCCTTACACTCTGTATTATAAAGCATTATTTAAATTTTGCAAGCGCTTTATCTTAAACGCCATCATAAAGTTATCAAGATCTTACATCAGGTGCTAGTTTTTTGGCTTTATAATTGCTAAAATTAAATACGTAGCTATCCACTTTTCAAGTGTATTTTTTGATATTTTTATTTCCTACTGGAGGATTTTATATGTCTACTAGGTTACATCATTTTTCTTTGGTCACTTTAGGTATTTTCTTAATTGGTGCTAATTTGCGCCTTCCAATTACAATGATCCCCCCACTGCTTCCTGAACTGAAAGAGACTCTTGGTTTATCACCGAACACTGCTGGCTTTTTAACAACAATCCCGTTATTAATGTTTGCAGTGCTTTCTCCACTAATTGCCAAACTAGGTAATACTAAAGGAAATGAATGGAGCCTTTTGGCGACATCGTTCTTGCTGATGATCGGCAGTTATTTGCGTGCTGTTCCCAATATTTTTGTCCTTTTATTTGGAACTTGTTTAGTTGGTGCTGGCATTGCAGGCGGTAACGTTTTATTACCAGCCATCATTAAAGATCATTTTCCATTAAAAATCGGTGTTATGACCAGCCTCTATACTGTTTCCATGGGATTAGTTGCCTCATTTGGTACAGGTTTGTCAGGAATTTTAGGGACACATATTGGCATGCCGAAAACAATCAATGTTTTTTCAACGGTTGGTCTGCTTGGCTTTGTCATCTGGGCGTTAGTCTTCTGGAAACTTCCAGCACAAGAAAAAGATGCATATACTGTTCCTAAACAGGACACCCGCGTATGGAATAACCGACTTTCATGGTTAATTGCTCTTGCTTTTGGAATTCAATCGCTGCTTTATTACTCCTTATTAACATGGCTGCCTTCTTTATGGCAATCAGCAGGCTTTACAAAAATTGCAGCCAGCAATCTAGCAACATTATTTCAAATCAGTGGAATCCCTCTCAGTCTTATAGCACCAATTATTGGTATGAAAAAGCATGGAACCGTTTTTCTTTCATGGGGGATTATGGCAGGATTTATTTTAGGAACATTAGGAATTATGCTAACAGGAACAAACTTCGTCTTAAATGCTATTTCTGCAATTATCATGGGAGCAGCTTCTTGTGGTGCTTTCTCCCTTTGTATCATTTATTTTCAAATTAAGACGAATAATATTCATGAAACAGCACAACTTTCAGGCTTTGCGCAATCCTTTGGTTATGCAGTTGCAGCAGTCGGTCCGATCCTTTATGGAGCAATTCAAAACAGTACACATTCTTGGAATTTAATTTTACTTTTAACGATTTTGCTTGCATTAATTATGTTTATCATTCAATTAATCATCAATCAAAGTCAGCCACTCAAAAAAGAGAATATTTAGAAAGATCTTTTAAAGAAAATTGCTTCCATAAGTCAAGATCAATTCTAGTTTGAAGAACTACTTAATGCCAGTTCTCCAAACTTTTTTTATGCTCAAAGCCTCTCTTTCTACGATTGAAACCTCAATTATGCTGAATTCTCAGAAATTCCAATTTTGCTGAACTCACCCCAATAACTTGTTCTCTGACCTTCATATGCTTCTCCACTTGCCAAATATCCAAATTTGCCACCTGCTCGTGGCTGACGTAACCAAACATAGCCATCGTGAAAAGAATAGGCATCATAGTCAATTGTAGAATTGACAGGCAAAAGAGCGATAACGGCACTTGTTATTTTTGCTCCCCAGCGCAATCTAATTGTTGCATGAGTAATGAATTTGCCGTGCTGATAAAACCACTTATCACCGAAACCATCCGTGAAATTGTTTGCTTCCTTATTCATTAATACTTTATTTTTAACTGCAGATAGTGATTTTGTATAAAACCCGTTGAAATCATAATTCATGTCAACCTTACCCCCATCAACATCAAAACTATTTGTATACTGCCATAAACCAACATTTTTTACTCCAGGAGCGGAGACCCCATAGTTAGCTACCCATAGATTTTTAGCGATTAGTTGATCAACATCAAGCCTTTTATTCCAAAACCAGCTTGCCATTGAGTAAATATCAACATGTGGATAACCAGAATCTTTAACTCTTTGTAAAAATGTATTTGCATCCTTTGTAGCAGGATTAGCATTTTGCTTATCTTCTATGTCAAGCGCTAGTATTGAATCAGAAGTAATTCCCAACTCCCGTGCATGTCGTGTAAACCAGTCTGCCTCTTCTTTTGCATCCTGCTGGCCGTGAAATTTGGCGTAATGATATGCATGCACGAACAATCCTGCTTTTCGTGCATGTTTAATCTGCATCACTGCTTTGGGATTAAGATAGGCACTGCCAGCTGCACTGCCTTCTGTTAATTTTATGATCACTGCACGAACTTTTTTAACACGCAAAGCTTGAAAAAAAGTCAATGTAGCCGGCTGATAACTGGCTACATCAGCTACTAATTCGCAATACTTAGTCATT
The DNA here is from genome assembly GCF_001434935.1 of Liquorilactobacillus uvarum DSM 19971. Lineage (GTDB taxonomy): Bacteria > Bacillota > Bacilli > Lactobacillales > Lactobacillaceae > Liquorilactobacillus > Liquorilactobacillus uvarum. Next base: position 13,373 of record NZ_AZEG01000035.1, read on the forward strand.
AATACTCCTCCTTCATTTTAAATTTAACCATGTTCACCTTTTAATAACGTTAAAATAAGAATGTCTGTCAAAATAATCAACAACTGCATCTAAAATAAACGTATTGTTTAAAAATAAAGTTTGTTTCTTAAAAATATAAGATTCTATACCTTTTCTAAAAATTTTAAGAAATCGCTAACAAATTATAAAAAATAATGCTAAATTATCGCTGGCTTTCACAACAATATGTTATTCTTAACTGTGATAGATGGGCTTTAAACAAGCTTCGAGACAAAAAATTTGGCAATAGATATTTTAGTGATATACTTACTAATTGTAAGTTAAAAAGAAAGGAATGATTTAATATGACAAAATATGGTGTTATTGTAGGTTCGATTCGTAAAAATTCTTATTCAAAAGGTGTTGCTGATGCTCTTGTTGCTGGTTTACCGGAGGACTCTGAAGTGACTTATATAGATATTGCTTCTCTTCCATTATACAATCAAGACTATGATGCAGATTCTCCCGCAGAATACACTAGGTTCCGTAACGAAGTTGCTGCACAAGATGCATTTATTTTCGTTACACCCGAACATAACCGTAGTATTTCAGCGGCACTTAAAAATGCTTTAGATGTTGCATCACGCCCTTGGGGACAAAGTGTTTGGGCAGGAAAACCAGCGCTTGTTGCTTCACAATCTATCTCAGGTATCTCAGGAGTATTAGCACATCATATATTACGCCAATCATTAGTTTTCTTAGATATGCCAACTATGCAGCAACCTGAACTATACATTGGTAATACTGACAAGCTCTCTGATGAAGAAGGACACATCACTAATGAAGGAACTAAGAATTTCTTAGCCGATTCTGCCAAAAAATTCAGTGAATTCGCAAAAAAATTTATTTAAATTGACATATTTTGAAATTAGATTCATTTTGAAGATGGTGTTTGCTTTAGTTCTTCAAAATGAATCTTTTTCTTTGCGCTAAAATAAAATGCTTTATAGTTAAAATTCAAGCACCTGTTTTAGTCTAGGCCAGACAAGTAGTTTAGTTCATTGCGTTTTTAATAGTTTAACTTAATTGATCTTTTTACTTTCAACTTTTAGTCACTTACTTTAGAATAGTAGCAGGAGAGTCATTTCTGTTGATTTTCGTAAAAATGGATTTGCAAGAGAGGAGGAAAGCCATGGCCAGTTATGAACTTGTTGCAAGCGTTCAACATTTTGATTTGTTTTCAGACGCTGACGCACATCAAATCTTAAGAAAAAACACTCGTACTCAGGAACAACGAGAATATCGTTTAACACCAGTGAATTTCATCGCCTTTTTGAGCGAAATCGATTTATATAATAATTCTCATCAGAATACAGAAAAGTTTGTACATCATATCGAAGAACATTACTTAAATATCGGTAATCGAATCGTCCGATAAACAACCCTATTCATTAATTATTTTCAATCATATTACATTAGGTTTACATTTATTATTTATTTAGCTATCGAATTTGCGGCTATGCTATTATAGATTCGGGAAGTTTTAATCTTAAAGGGACATATAAGTAGGAGGTTAAGTTTTTATGCATAAAAAAAGCGAAGAAAAGTTGCATTATAAAATGTATAAGGCCGGGAAATACTGGTTGTTTAGTACCATTGCACTCTCCTCTTTCGCTGCTGGAATACAGTTAAGACCAGCATCAGAAGTACTAGCTAGTCAAACTCAAAAAACTGCAGAAAACCAAAGTACCACGAAAAATGATTCGTCATCGCAGCTTACTGTCTCTACATCTTCATCGAATATATCAGGTTCCTCTAGTTCTACTGCTAAAAGCAGTTCGGCTGATTCTGTTAGTTCATCTTCAAGCAGTGATGCTTCAA
>NZ_AZEG01000036.1 GCF_001434935.1 Liquorilactobacillus uvarum DSM 19971
TAGGATTGGCCGATCAGGAATGTTGTTCGTGAAGAGCATAGATGGCAAAAGCCACTGTAAGGAAGAATATTCACGAATAGAAGACATTGAAATTGCAGGAAATGTATTACTTAACACGATACTTAGATTAGATAAAGAACTGGAATAATGAGGTATAGATACAATTTTTACTTGAAATAAAAAGAAAGTCTTCTTTAGATGAAAGTGATCAAACTAACATCAAAGTAGACTTCCTTTTTTATTTAATTAAAAATATATGCATTTATTAGATATATGAAGATAGCAACATTGCCTCCGTTACTGTTCGTATACTTGCAACTATTCTGTTTTTGACGGTTTAATAACTTTGTCGTTGACTCTTTGAGCTTGCTTGAAGTACTTCGTAAATAAGCGGCTTTCTGTTCCCCAATAATAAAACCCAAGTGAAACAAAGATTATTATGATAAAATCATAAGGATACTTTATTAAGCCCAGACCGTTGAACTCCTTACTACCGACGTATGAAATAATAGTTAGGAATACGAGATAGAAAATCATCCATAAACTGCTGAAAAACTGTTTTTTGGTTCTAGTCCAATCATTTTTTAACTCATAGTAGAGGTAGAGCGGTAGACCAAGTAGAATAATAAGGATTACCTCAAATGTTGTCGGCCACATGGCCCAATAAATTGCTAGTGAAGATAAGGTGAAGGCAAAGGGTGCCATAAATCTAAGTCTAGAATTTCTAACAGGCCGTGTAAAATTAGGTGCCATTTTACGAAAAGAAATGACAGTAACCGGTCCAGTCAAATATGCAATTAAAGTTGCTGTTGAAACGACACTAGCAAGTGTTCCCCATGAACGAAAGACGGAAACCATCAGCATGCTGATAATAGAATTAGTTACAATAGCGATGCGCGGAATTCCAAATTTATGATTGACTTTTCCTAAAATTTTAGGCAAATGTTTGTTGTCAACCATGGCAGCAAGTGCACGTCCTGTTGATGCAACAAAAGATACACCTGTTCCAAAAGGAGAAACAAAGGCATCCATGTAAAGAAGGACAGAAAGCCAATGAATACCCAAAAGGATAGCCAAATCTGCAAAAGGAGACTCAAAATTGATGCCGCTCCAGCCATGTTCTGCAATCATATGTGGGCTAATGGAAGTGATGAAAGTTGCCTGAAGAAGAATATAGATTATACTGCTTATTAAAAGAGATAAGATGATACCTCTTCTGATATTTTTACGCGGTTTTTGTATCTCGCTGCCTAAGTTAATAACCGTTTGAAAGGCATTAAAGGAAAAGATGATTCCCGAAACGGTGGTTGCTTTGAAAATTGCTGCAGAACCGTAAGGCATAAACGAGGAGAGACTGGTACCAAAGTTTCCTGGATAAAAACTTGATAGGCCCAGCATGATAATTGTTAGTAAAGGTATTCCAACTTTAAAGACGGAGATAAGGCTAGTGAACCTTGTTAAAAGTGAGACAGACCAGTAGTTGAACAAGGTGAAAATGATGATGAAAGCAAAAACCATTAGTAATCCAGTCGAAGTAATAGTCCCATGCTCGACAAATTGTGAAGTAAAATGGGCCCACTTCCAAGGCCAAGTTCCCATGTATTGGACAGCGGCAACTGCTTCAATTGGGATGATGGTAACTAGTGATATCCAATTGGCCCAAGAAGCGATGAAGCCAAGCAAAGATCCGTGAGTATATTGAGCATATTTGCTCATTCCGCCGGATTCAGGCAGCATTGTTCCAAGTTCGATGTAGTTATAAGCAATTATGCCTATTACAGCTGCCCCAACGACCCATGAAAGTATCGCCGCAGGACCAGCAACTTTGGCAGCTTCCCAAGAGCCAAACAGCCAGCCAGAACCAATCAATGAACCTAAACCAAGCATTACAAGATTAAACAAACTTATTTTTTCTTGTTCTTTCTTAATAAATTACACACTCCTTAAATTTTAAACAATACATATTTAAGGGTAACATAAATTACCTGCGCTGTAATTTTCATCATTGATTCTTTAGAAACAGGTAATAATATTCTAAAAGAGTTCTTAAAGATAGAATAAAAAAGTTGGATGTTTGGTCTAAATTTTCAAAATTAATATTTCTTTTAACAATCAATCAGTGTAAAATTTGTGAGTATTATCTTTGATTGAACCAAAGTCCAATTGCCATTTACATTGCTGTAAACTTCCCCCTAAAAAATACTGTGTGCTTTAATTGATTCTTAATTTAGGTGCATCTAATTATTAAGTTTTATGTTGCTTAATATCTGATATAATACATATTGAGTAAAATTCCATGGTGTGTACTCGGAAAGATGGACAATAGTTTGCGAGCAATAATAAGAAAATAATAGTAAAGAGAGTGACAAACTAGATAGCAGCGTGAACAAAATTGCCAATACATGCACAATTAGAATATTTTAAAAAGGTACATACATGCTTGAGTTGCTAAATTTGAATGTGGCTACACATTTGGCAATAAATTAGACGAGGTAAGTCAGGTTTTCTCCTGTCTATCCCGCAAAAAATTAAAAGGAAAGAGAAAAAATGAATAAAAATTATATAGCTAGAATGCGAGAAAAAGTTGGACACGAGGGTATGATATTTGTAACAGCCTACGGGGTCCTGTGGAATGAGACCCATGATGCGATTTTATTAGAAAAACGTTGGGATTCTGATGTAGGTTGGGGATTTCCTGGTGGATATTTGGAATATGGTGATTCACCTACGCAAGCAGTTATACGTGAATTTAAAGAAGAAACCAATCTTGATGTTGAAGTCATACGTGTCTTGGGAATATCGACCAATATTACGAAAAAAAATTCCTGGGGTGACGCACAAGAGACCGTTGGTATTGGGTTTGAAGTTAAAAAAGTTGGTGGTTTTATCCAAAAAGATGGGACCGAAACGTTGGACTTGCAATTTGTACCTGTAAATCCAGAACCAAAGATGTTTGTTCCGCAGGCTCAAAGCACCATGCACCGCATTTTGACTGAAAATGAGGTAAGTGATAAACCGTGGTTAAGAGAACCAGGTGATTAGGTACCAAAGCAGCAGAAAATACGTGTTTTTAGACAGAAATAAAAAAATTACGATGTTGATTATTTGACGCTATATGCTTTTCAATAATGAAGGTTAAAAATTAAATAAATTAAAAAATCAGGCCCAGGTTTCTTTACAGAAATCTGAGCCTGATTTTGAATTGCTTTTCGATGTTGTATTAGATGAAAAAATGGAGCAATTTTCAAAAATACAGTTTTAATTGTTTTTGATGACTGAATCGATTTTCTAAAAAAAGAGCAAGAGCGAATAGTGAGACTATAGAAATTAGGAGACAGCATTGCTGACAAATCGACGCAGCTCTGCATCTTTTTTGTTGTTGCTGAGAGCTACAAGCAGTTTGATCCGTGCTTTTTGACCGTTCAATCCTTGGCACAGAATCAGTCCCATTTTCTCAAGCTGAATTCCGCCACCAGTATAATCGTAGATTTTTTGGGCAACACCATTATAGCAGCGTGATACTAAGACAATTGGAACATGATGGTCCAGTAATTGCTGAATAGCTGCTAATGTTTGAGGCGGAACATTTCCCGCGCCGAGACCTTCAATGACAAGTCCATTTGTTTTTTCATTATCTAGAGCGGAGAAAAGTTCGCCATCCATTCCAGCATAGGCTTTCAAAAGATAAACGCCTTCAACTACATGATTAATATCGCAAACTTCGGTTTGAATTAATTCTTGAAAATATTTTGCTTTATGCTGGGTAACAATTCCAATCGGACCAAATGTAGGAGTTCGAAAAGTATCCACATTAGTGGTATGTGTTTTGGTGACAAAACGAGCTGTATGAATTTCATCATTCATCGCTACTAAAACACCTTTACCATAAGATTCACGCGCAGCAGCAATTGAAATTGCATTTTGAAAATTATACAACCCATCTGAACCAACTTCATTTGAAGAGCGCATAGCACCCGTCAAAACAACTGGAATTGTATTAGGCAGGGTAAGGTCAAGAAAATATGCTGTTTCTTCCAAAGTATCTGTCCCATGGGTAATGACGACACCATCAACTCCATTAGTAATGGCCTTCATAATTCGTTGCTTAAGTGCAAGCATTATTTGCGGAGTAATATGCGGTGAGGGAAGATTAAAAAGATTATCTGTAATTAAATTGATCTGGCCCTTTAGGATGACCTGTTCTTTAGCAATAGGATTTTCATTGTTAGGAACAACTTCACCATTCTCATTTTGAGACATTGAGATAGTTCCGCCAGTGTGAATGGCTAGGATTGTTTTCATTTTTATACCTCCATAAAGTAATAAGCTGATGTCAGCATGCATGATAAATTGTAAATTATTTTTTGAAAAGAGTTGTGCATAAATAATTATTTTGCTGTCATTGTTCATTCTATATCATTTAGACATAAATTATTCAAAAATGTCCAGGCTGAATATGATATATTATAAGATACGATGCATATACGACGTCAAAGATGTGTCCGAAGTATGTTTGAGGAGGAAATTGCTTATAAAACGCTACAGGGATTTATTCTATATTGCACTAGGATCTCTAATATATGCTATTGCTATTAATTATTTTTTAATTCCGACTATGCTGGGCGAAGGTGGAGTTACAGGCCTTACTACCATAGCTTATTACACACTTAAAATTCCAACATACCTTACCAACTTTGTTTTAAATGGGTTATTATTGTTGGTTGGTCTCAGATTTTTAGATCGAAAAACTATTATTCGGTCTTTGTGGGCAGTAGTATGGTTATCCATTTTTTTAAGAATTCCAGTATTTTATGTTTATCACACGAATCAGACTATCATTCCAACTATTTTTGGTGGAGTTCTTACAGGAATTTCGATGAGCTTGATTCTTAATGCTGGGGGATCGATTGCTGGCAGTACTGTGTTAGGAAGAATTTTCAATAAATATTTTGGAACCCCAGTAGGTTCGGCAACACTATTTTTTGACTTAGCTGTTGCTATTCCTTCAATGTTTATTATCGGATTTGAAAAGATGCTGTTAACGGTTCTAGGACTATATATATCTGCTAAAATCACTAATTTATCGTTGGCTAGATTTGGAGCTAAGCGAGTACTGCAAGTTATTTCAAATCAGTATGAGGATATTGCCCAGTCAATTTCTGACAATTTGGGGCAAGGAGTTACAGTGGTGCAGGCCGCTGGATTTTACAGCAAATCAGATCGACCAATTATTTATTTTATCTGCACACCCAAAGAAATGGCTCATATTATCCCTGTAATCAGGGATGCTGATCCACAAGCTTTGATTGTTACAGAAAGTGTCCGCAGTGTTCGTGCTGCAGATTTGTATCGCTTGCTTTAGAAGCTGTCAAAATAGTTTTTGGATAAAATAAGGGAGCTGGATCAAAATTTAATTTTTGATTCAGCTCCCTTATTGGTTTCGTATAAATGTCCTGTTTGTCCCATGAGTTAAAATTTTTTGTCCAACTATGAATCCATGAACATAACAAATAAAAACCCTAGGCTCGTAGTTTTATGTTTTAGACATGAATTTCAATGTTTAACCCCAGATTACAATTACGATTCACAGCTAATATTTAAAATCTAACGATTATTTGTACACTTTCAAAATAAAAGGGTTAATTCAACTGAAAAAATAAGCTGTTATGAATAAGTAAATACTTAAACCAAAAGCAGCTAAAGAAATAAGTGCTCTTAATAGGTGAATGTTAACGTGACGAACAATAATCGGGCCTAAATAACCACCTATAAGCAAACCAAATCCCAGTGGAGCAACAAACATCCAATCAATATGCGATTTAAAAACGAAAATAATTGCAGCAACTAAATTACCTGCGAAGGCGATTGTGTTTTTCATTGCATTTACGGTAGCAAAATCGTGGCTTGTAATAATAGAAAGAATTGCAAGAAAGATCACTCCTCCAGCGGCACCAAAATAACCGGTATAGGCGCCAACAAGACAAATTCCAAGCAAACTGAACAAAGAAAGCCACCACTTGTTTTTAGTTTTTGTAGAAGCTTTTTTCAGTTTTGCAGTGGGGCCAGCGTTTTTTCGACCGGATATAAACAAAAGTATCCCGGCGAAAAAGATAAAAAAGGGTACAACTTTTTCAAAAGAGGAAGCAGGAGCAGCAAGTAAAAGGATACTTCCACCAATACTTCCAATTAAGGATAGTAGTGTGTAAATTAGTAATTCTTTCCAGTGACCTTGAAGTTCCTTTAATGAAGAAAACGTTGAGCCGATTCCTGAGAAAATAAGTGCTGTCGTGTTTGTGATATTGGCAATTACTGGTGGCAACCCAACAATTAAAAGTGCAGGATAAGAAACCAAAGAAGCTAAACCTGCAATGGAAGCAAGCAGTCCAGCAACGATACCAGCAATGATTAGAAAAATAAATGTTAGCAGCATAAGCGTTTGAGTCACTCCTTTCTAATTAATTTACTGCATTTCTTTCATTAAAGCCACCATTAGAATTGGTTTTTATTTAAAAAAGTATTATCTAGAAAATGTTTAAGCTGGTTTATGCCATTTATTGAAGTATAAGCCAGGTTTTTAATTGATTAATGTGTTATAAAATTCATCAATGATGGTCGTGTCACAATGTTTTGGAGGTTATTTGTCCTTTGAGCAGAGAATACAATAAAACAATCGCTTTTTTACCAGTATCACAGTTCCTAATAAAAATGTCTAATTGGATTATCTTTGTCTTTTTGGATCAAGAATTAAAAAGGAAAAGATTAATCTAAGAGAAGCTTTTAGTTAGGAGAGAAGTTTATGAAAGAGAATTGGTTAAGAACACTGTTTCGTTTCACAAGTGGTCACAAAACTCTATTTATTTGGTCGATCTTTTTCTCAGTTTTAAGTGTTTTTTCTGGAATTGTTCCGTATGTAGTTGGATCAAGGTTAATGACCGATATTATTGAAAAAGAGAGCAGTCAGTATGGAATTATGACCCTTTTAGTACTTATGTTGGCTGCATTTGTATTAAAAACTATTTTTCACTTTATTTCTACCACACTTTCACACCATGCGGCGTATAACATTTTGAATGATCTAAGAAATGCAATTACAGATAGATTGATGAGGACTTCTCTCGGTGTCGTCAAACATTTTTCATCGGGGACAATCAAAGATACTATTCTAGATCGCACTGAAAAGGTCGAGATTCCATTAGCACATATGATTCCCGAATTGTCCGCTAATATATGTGTAGTTGTAGTAACAGTTATTTATCTAACTGTGATTGATGTTAGGCTGGCTCTTGCAGCCCTAATAACTATTCCACTAGCAAGCATTCCATTATTTTTTCTAATGAAAGATTTTGATCAAAAATATCAAGATTATATGCAGGCTAATAGTCAAGTAAATAACGTTATGGTTGAGTATATCGAAGGAATTGAAGTTATTAAAACGTTTAATCAAACAGGCGTATCATTTAAAAAATTTTCAGATGCAATCATAGGCTTTAAGGAATATACGCTGAATTGGCTGCAGACTGCGTGGAAGACACAAAATATGATTTTTTCGCTGCTTCCGTTTACTTTGTTGGGGACTTTGCCTGTGGGAATCTGGTTGTATTTAGATCATGCACTGAATCTGAATCAACTTTTGCTAGGGCTTCTATTAGCAATTGGATTAAGTGGGCCGCTGAATAAACTGTCACTTTTCACTAATGATTTTAATGCAATGAAGCAAAGTGTTCTCAACACGCAAAAATTTTTAGAACTGCCAATTCTTGATTTTGAAGAAAAAGAGATTCGAGAACTTACTGATAGCAGTTTGAATGTTATCGATGTTAATTTTGGTTATAAAAAAAATGAACGAGTTCTTTCTAACATCAATATAGAAATCCCAAGCAACACTTTTTGTGCAATTGTTGGTGCTTCTGGAAGTGGAAAGTCAACGCTTTTGCAGTTGCTGAATAGATTTTGGGATGTTCAGAGCGGCAAAATCATGTTGGGTGGGGTTGCATTAAAAGATTTGACACAATTGCAATTGAACCAGACAATTAGTTATGTTACGCAGGACAGTTTCCTATTTAAAGGTACGATAGAAGAGAATATAAAAATGGGGAAACCAGATGCGACCCCACAAGAAGTGATCAATGCGGCAAGAACTGCCAGCTGTCTAGATTTTATTGAAGAATTGCCACAAGGTATGAAAACTGACATATCTTTTGGAAATGGACAGTTATCGGGAGGACAGCAGCAACGAATTTCTATTGCCCGGGCAATTTTAAAAGATGCACCTATTATTATCCTTGATGAACCAACAGCCAGTATTGATCCAGAAAATGAACAACGGATTCAAGAATCACTGCGGCAGTTGGCCAAGAATAAAACGGTTATCATGGTTGCACATCGGTTGAGTACGGTCATGAAGGCTGATCAAATAGTAGTTTTAGATAACGGTAGTGTCGTAGATACCGGAGAACATGCAGACTTGCTGAAAAATTGTCCAGTGTATCAACGATTGTGGGATTCATATACTCGGACAGAGGAATGGCATATTTCGAATTAGGAGGGAAAGAGTATGTTTAGCACTATCAAAGATATTATGCAGTGGAGTAAAGGGTACAAAAGGCAAATATACGTGGGTTTCTTTTACTCATTTGTTGCTTCTATGCTCGCAGCACTGCCCTTTTGGTTAGCCTCTAAAGCTGTTATTTTTGCTTATAAAAATATAAATAATAACAATTTTGCACATTTCAAACCAGTTTTTATCCTATTTATTGCTCTAGCTCTTTGCTGTGGACTACGGTTTTTATTCCTGTATTTGAAAGCAAAATCTCAGGAAAGCATAGGATTCCAGATTGCGGCGGATATGCGGTTAGAAATAGCTGAGAAGTTAAAGAAGACATCTATGGGGTATTTTAGTGAGAACAATGTTGGCAGTCTTTTGAATGCAGTTACAACTGAGCTGTCAATGTTGGAATTGCAAAGCACGAAAATGATCGATGTAATCATCAATGGATATATCAATTTTGTTGTTTTATGTCTTTTTATGCTGGCTATTGATTGGCGAGCTGGGGTAGTGATCTTTATTGTAGGTTTATTGGGTACATTAATCATAGAACAGATAAATAAAAAGAGTAGGCAGAATTCTGATATAGCCAATCATATTCAAACGAAGATGGCCAATAATGTTGTTGAATTTATTAGGGGAATTAATGTTGCCAAAACATATGGTCTAGAGAGTACAGTTTTAGATGGACTAAGGTCAGTTTTCGGGCAAAGCAAACGCATTCGCCTGAAAATTCAAGCTAAGTTTGTTTCAATTAACAGTGTGCTTCTGCTTCTCTTGGATTCAGCAACAGTTGTTACTATACTGATATGTGTTTGCAACCAGCAAGATAATCAATTAAGCTTGAACTTTTTTGTGACGCTGGTATTTTTTTCGTATGTTTTATTTAACAGTATTAAAGAAATGCCAGATGCTACACATATTTTAGGAGCAATAGATGATAATTTGCATCATTTGAAACAATTGGATAAAATGCCATTAATAGATATGGCTGGAGCTGATCTAAAGATCAATCAATACGGAGTAGAATTCAAAAAAGTTGGCTTTGGATATGAAAAAGAAAAAGTTTTGCATGATGTCTCGGTTGTTATTCCTGAAAATAAGACAACTGCAATTATTGGGCCTTCTGGGAGTGGCAAAAGTACTCTTTGCAAGTTGATTGCACGTTTTTATGATTGTGATGAAGGGGAAGTTTTAGTCGGTGGTCATGATGTAAGAGAATTTTCCTATAGCAGTTTGATAAAGAACATCAGTATTGTTTTTCAAAAACCATACTTATTTCATGACACCATTAAGAATAATATTCTTTTTGGCAAAACTGATGCAGATATGGCAGAAGTTTTGCGTGCTAGTAAAAAAGCTTGCTGTCATGATTTTATTATGCAGCTTCCTCAAAAGTATGACACCGTTTTGGATGAAGGTGGAAATTCATTGTCAGGAGGGCAGAAACAAAGGTTATCAATTGCTAGAGCTATCTTAAAGGATGCTCCTATTATTATTTTGGATGAGGCAATGGCAAGTGTTGATCCTGAAAATGAATGGATTTTACAGCAAGCGATTGCATCACTCGTTTTTAACAAGACTATTATAACGATTGCCCATCGCTTATCTACGATTCAAAATGCTGATCAAATTCTTGTAATGGATGCAGGAAGGATTGTTCAAAAGGGCAACCATCGTGAATTGATGGCAGAACCTGGCATTTATCGTGATTTTGTCAATATCAAAGAAAAGGCAAAAAATTGGCAGCTATGAGAAACTTAGGCATTAGAGGGAGAAGGAAAACAAATGCGATCTAAGATTGGTTGGAAGAAAAACGATCATGAAAAAATGAAAACATTAGAAATTATCAGCAAGGACGATATGATTAAAACAAACTATATCGAAGTTTTTGAAGGTGTTTCGGTTTTCTTTCATCAATATAATTTTGAAAAATTTACATCTCCTTTAAGAACTGCCAAGGACAGTCTGAGATTAGATTATTGCTATAGTGGTCAGGTAGATTATGATGTTATGCATAAAAAAAATGTTTTTTTTGAACCCGGTTTTTTAAAAATCGACCGTAGGGAAGTACAGAACAAAAAATATTCATTTCCATCTCAGCGATATTGTGGAATCACTATTCTGATTGATTCAGATATCAAAGAAAGAAATGATCTCGAATATATGACTGGTGGAACATTCGATGTTGCTGCAATTATCAAAAATTATTGTGGTAATAAAAAGTATGTTTTTTTGAAAACTATTTTTCTTGAACGCTTTTTTGAAGATCTACGTTCAGAAGAATTAAAAAGTTCACTCCCGTATCTTAGACTTAAGATTGCTGAACTATTACTATATTTATCCTCAGAAAAAGTTGCAGAAAAAACTTTGCCCAAAGAAATTTTCTCTATAAGCATGATAAATAAGATTCGGCGGATAAGGCAGTATATAGATGAGAACTTTGCAAAGAACATCACTTTAGAGACATTAACAAAAATGTTCGAAATTTCTGCGACTGCGATGAAAAATGAATATCGTGATTTTTATGGAATGTCGATCCATGCTTATATAAAAAAACAAAGGGTAAAGGCCGCCTGCCAGATGTTGAAAAATACAAATTTTTATGTTTCAAGAATTGCCAATGAAGTAGGTTATACTAATCCCAGTAAATTTAGTGTCATGTTTAAAAAAGAAAAAAAACTGACGCCAACCGATTTTAGAAAATATTATCGACATCATCATTAGTATTACATTGAAAATTAAGTCTAGTATAATTTGATGAAATACACTAATTAGCATAATACAAGGCTAAAAAGGAACTAGGTCAAAAGTTAATTTTGGCTTGGTTCCTTTATTGATTCTGTCTCATTCTGAATTGCGCATAGCATTGAAACATGCTGTGTTCTTAACTTGGTGGTAGTGTTTAAATTTTGGCGCATTATGTGATATTTTCTGTTTTTTTATGGAGTAAGGCATAAAAAAACTGGGTAAAATGCAACGAAACTATTTAAAAGGTAAACTAATTTAAAATTTGGTGTCCGTACTAAAGCAGATCTGTATGTTGGAAATAGGTATTATGTGCAGTTGATATATCTCTTTGGAGTCTATTTGTTTATTTGGAGTGGTGAGAACGCGAAACGCTATGTAATCTGAACTTATGCTAAAAATTTCAACATGAGAGGAATTAACGATGAAGAACAAACTTTTTGTTTCGACGCTGGTATCATATTTAGGAATATACATTACTATGCCTGTTTTATCAGCAATATCAACCAAAGCCCATTTAATACCAAGTCAAATCGGTATTATGATTTCTTGTGGAGCATTTGCAATGTTATTATTTGCCCCACTATGGGGTAAAATTAGTGATCGATGGGGGCGCCGGAGAGTAATTGTTACCGGAATGTTAGGAATGGGATTATTCTTTATACTCTACATTTTTCTCTTTCAGTTATCCATTTCGACAAATAAGTCGGTTAGTTTATTGATTTACGGGTTGATAGGCACAAGATTTTTGCTGGGGATATTCATGACTACAACACCAACAGCAGCAAGTGCTTATATGGCAGATATATCTGCACCGCAGGATCGTGCAAAAGACATGGCATCATTAGGCTTTGCTACCGGATTAGCAATGGTTTTAGGGCCGATGATTGGAGGAGCTGTTTCGACAATTGGGAATTTATATACACCTTTTTATTTGACAATTGTTGTTTTATTGGCCTTTTCAGTTATAATGGTAGTTATTTTACCGCGTCGTCAGGCAGCAAGTGTAGCGGAGAATAAAAATAAGTTTGAGGAATTGCCTAAAAACAAAACTAGTGGTTTCTTTTCAATTGAATTGTTTGGCTGGCTGCTAGCTGGCTGTTCGGTTATGTTTATAGTGGTTGTTCTGCAATTGATAACCTCCTTGTTTTTACATGATAATTTTGGGCAGACTGTCACTCAAAGCGCTCAAACTGCTTCGTTATTGTTTTTTATTTTAGGAATTGCACTAATGGCTGTTCAAGTTTTACAGATGAAAGTACTGCAATGGACTGCAAAAAAAATGATGGTTGTCGGAATACCATTGATTATTGTTGGTATGCTACTGACAGCTTTGACCAATTTGTATTATTTAATTTTTGTTAGCTATATTCTGATTGGAGCTGGAGCTGGATTGGGTATTAGTTCACTTTCTGCTGGGTGTTCGTTAGCAGTTTCCGAAGATCAACAGGGAGCCGTTGCTGGTACAGTTGCAATGATACAAGGAATTGCAGGAATTGTTTCACCATTGTTAGGGTCATGGTTATATCAATTGAATTCCCAGCTGCCATTTATTCTATTTGGCTGTTTTTCACTGCTTTCTTACGTAATATTTCTCATAGTAACGAAAAAGAAATAGTAGATGCTGCTGGATAAGCCTCTTAATTGGATTATACAAAAATTTTCTTACTATCATCAAAAAGCCTAAGTACTATATATTGCTGAGTTGTAATATCTTTGAATGGTAGGAGCTGAAAAATTCACAGTATCATTAAATTGCGAGAGTTGTTTAGAATAAATAGCAAAAAGGGTTCTATCTTTTGGAAGGTAGAACCCTTTTTTATCACTTGAATCAGCACAAGGTTTAAGCTTCTAAGTCAATTAGTTTCTTCTGAAATGTATATTTTCCGTTGAGCTTGAGCAATGCGTAATAAAGTTTCTTTTGCATGCTTATTCTCGGCTTGCTCTGCAAGGTGATGCAGTAAGTCATAGTTAACATGCGCATCCGTAATTTTTCCACAGATACTTTGGATCTTTCTAGCTTTTTTACTGACTTTCTTATCATTTTTAGAAAGGAACTTTGCAAAATAGGTTGTTGAATAGCGTAAAGTTTTGGCCTTTTTTCGTATTTGATGAACTAGAGTGTAATTTTTGAAATCTAAATCAGCATAAAGTCTCATCAGTTTTACTTTTCGGCGGTCCAATTCTCGTGAAAGATATTTGGACCAATCTATTTTTTTGTTGAAGTCTAAAGCATCTAGTTGAGTTTTAACGTGAATAAGATATGTGATCAGGGATTGCTGTATTGAACTTACTAAAAATTTTTGCAATTCTTCGTCACGTTTGATATGAAAATTTTTAAAAATTTGACGATAATTAGTGTTTTCTTCAGGGTGATTATAGGCAAATTCACCAGATTTAGCAATCAACACATCAAGTTCCCTTAGAGGGCCCAAAATTTTTGCAGCTTTACTTAGATTTTTATCGATATCTTCACAAGCAGTTTGCGGTAACTTTTTTTTCAAAAATTTGATTAGTCCGCGCAACGTCCGAATAGCTACTCTCAGATCATGGATACGAACAGCATCATAAGGATTACTACGGCAGCGGATCAGTTCTACTTGAATTGAGTTATATTGTTGTTGCAAAATGTCGGATATTGATATCATAATTTACCTCTTTTCAATTCTTGAAAAATAAGATAATAAAACAAACAGCAATAAGGACTTTGAATTCGGTTTCAATACGATATACCTTACAAGAAACTATATAAAAATTTTATTTAAAGAGCAAGTAATATGCAAAATTAAAAAAACATTATCGTGCAATATATTTTTGCAAGAAATTGTTAATTATCGAACTTAAAAACAGCAAATCCCTTATTAAACTATGATTCTGGTTTCTAAGAAATATTATCAATTTAAATTTTAGAATCTGTAATTTGCACGGAGATTCGAAAATACTTTTGATCATAGCAAGTAAAACTAATACCGAAAAACCGCCTCTGTGCTCATTTAATTGTTTTTTAAATTTAAATAAGCTAAAATAAGAGGCTGTGACATAAGTCTCCATAATAAAGGCCGGTTTGGAAAAATCTTTGGT
>NZ_AZEG01000037.1 GCF_001434935.1 Liquorilactobacillus uvarum DSM 19971
GCCGATAGTAGTTGGGGGATCGCCCCCTGCGAGGGTAGGTCGTTGCCGTGCAAAATAGAGATAAGGCTTGTACTCAGGATTAATAATCATAGCATGCATGATTGCTTACGATTTTCTGAGTGCTTGTTTTATTTCAGGTGAAAGTGTTTTACTTTCACTTTTGACCCGTTGGTCAAGTGGTTAAGACACCGCCCTTTCACGGCGGTAACATGGGTTCAAATCCCGTACGGGTCATGAAATTAGAAGGCCGGCTTAGCTCAGTTGGTAGAGCATCGGTATCGTAAACCGAGGGTCACAGGTTCAAATCCTGCAGCCGGCATGCTTAGTCTGAGAGGCTTACAAAATATTTTAGAATGCTGGTATGTAGAGCATTCTTTTTTTATTGTTTTACGCGTAAGCGCTTTGCTTCTTAAACAATAGCGTAGTTCAACGGAAGAGATGATGATGATTTTAAATCTATTGACGTCAACTAATGAGACTTCTATAATTAACCTGTTGCATTTTTAGAAAAGGTAAATATGATAATTTAATAGATTACATGTTACAAATTTGGAGGAATTTTTAATGGATAAAAAAACAATGGACGTTGCTTTTTTAGGACATCCACGTGGTTTATCCACACTTTTTTTTACTGAAATGTGGGAAAGATTTAGTTATTATGGTATGCGGGCCATTCTGCTCTTTTATATGTATTATTCCGTTGCAAGCGGTGGGTTAGGTTTCGACAAGGTTACTGCTGCTTCTATCATGTCGATTTATGGAGCGCTTGTTTACTTATCGAGTGCGATTGGTGGATTCGTTAGTGATCGAATCTGGGGGAGTCGACGGACTGTTTTCTTCGGTGGAATTTTGATTATGCTGGGACATATTGCTTTATCAACTCCTTTTGGAAGGACTGCCTTGTTTATTTCAATCGGTTTGATAGTTATTGGAACAGGATTATTGAAACCAAATGTTTCTGAAATGGTAGGAGATTTATATGGTGAAACTGATCCGCGTCGTGATACAGGATTTACAATTTTTGTTTTTGGTATCAATACGGGGGCTGTTATTTCACCAATTGTAGTTGGATATTTGGGACAGAAAATTAATTTTCATCTGGGCTTTTCAATGGCGGCAATCGGTATGTTTTTTGGATTGCTACAATATTACATAGATGGTAAAAAGTACTTGTCAAAAGACAGTCTGTACCCAAATGATCCAATTGATCCAGAGGAGTTAAAAGGCCTTTTACAAAAAATACTAATATTTGTTATTGGTCTATCTCTGATATTTATAATAATGAGTTTGTTCAATCTTATGAACCTTACAAATATTATTTTAGTGATTACCGTTTTGGCTGTTATGATTCCCATTTACTATTTTGTTATAATGTTGTCAAGTTCTAAAATAACAAAAAAGGAACGATCTCGTGTTTGGGCGTACATTCCTTTGTTTATTGCAAGCATATTGTTTTGGTCGATTGAGGAACAAGGCTCTGTGGTTTTGGCTTTCTTTGCGGAGGAACAGACTAAGCTCAGTATAGGTTGGTTGCATTATCCTGCCAGTGTTTTTCAAAGTATGAATCCTTTGTTTATTATGATTTACGTCCCTCTTTTCGTATTACTTTGGACGAAATTGGGAAATAAACAGCCTTCATCTCCTGCAAAATTTGCGTACGGTTTGTTCTTTGCAGGCCTTTCTTTTATTTGGATGATGCTTCCAGGACTTCTTTCTGGGACGGACACGAGGGTGAGCCCGTTATGGTTGATAACTAGCTGGGCATTGGTCATTGTTGGTGAGATGCTTATATCTCCAATTGGCTTGTCTGCGACCACTAAATTGTCTCCAAAAGCTTTTCAATCACAAATGATGAGTATGTGGTTCTTAAGTGATGCAGTAGCACAGGCCTTTAATTCTCAATTAGTACGTTTTTACTCAAAAGAAACAGAAGTTATGTATTACGGGCTTGTAGGTACCATGACGATTGCCTTTGGAATTATTTTGCTGCTGATGGTACCCAGAATCAAAAAATTGATGATAGGGGTTCGCTAGTAAATCAATGCGGAACTAATAAAGATATTGTATTTTGGAATAAAAAAGTCTTGCATATCTTTACCTAATCGTGTATTATTATTGAGTCAGGTATTTGAGAGGTTTGACTTTTTGGAAGGGTAGCGAAGTCTGGCTAAACGCGGCGGACTGTAAATCCGCTCCTTCGGGTTCGGTGGTTCGAATCCACTCCCTTCCACCATAATTGGGCTATAGCCAAGCGGTAAGGCATCGGGTTTTGATCCCGTGATGCGCTGGTTCGAATCCAGCTAGCCCAATATTACGGAGATACTGGTCGTTGAACGTCACTTTTGAGTGGCGTTTTTTTTTACAAATAAATGTTTTAAATTGACTTTTTTTTGAACAACAGGTACATTCAATATATTGGTATATATCATTTTAAATTTAATTGAGTATGGAGGATATATTAGTGAAAATTGGATTTATTGGTGCTGGACATATGGCACAAGCAATTATTAATGGTTGGTTGAAGTTAAAACAGGTCAAAAGTTCTGATATTTTTATTCATAGCGCACATCGAGAAAGCTATGCTGGTTATGCACAAGAAAAAAATCTTGTACCAATGGATAGCAATAATGAGGTAGTTGAAAAGGCAGATCTTATTTTTCTGGCAGTCAAACCATTGGTTTTAAGTAGTGTACTTACAGAAATAAAAGAAAAAATAAATACACAGAAAAAAATTATTGTTTCGATGGTCAGTGGTGTTTCGATTGCTGAAATACAACAAATATTAGGTAATAATAATATAGAGTTGTTACGAATAATGCCGAACGTTAATGTTGAAATTAATGAAGGAATGACCGCATTAGCTAAAAATGCATGTATGACTGCAGAGCATTATGATGTCTGTGCAAAACTTTTTAGTGCACTAGGAAAAATAAGTGTAATATCTGAAAAAGATTTTAGTACATTTGTAGCATTGAGTGGTAGTTCACCGGCGTTTGTTTATTTCTTTATTGATGCTTTGTCCAGAGCAGGTGTAAAGTACGGTCTATCAAAAAAGCAAGCAACTGAAATAGCGGCTCAAGCAGTAATGGGGAGTGCCAAAAAAGTGTTAACTGATTCACGAACACCATGGGAATTAGTCGATGATGTCTCATCACCAGGTGGTACTACAGTTGCTGGTTTGTTGGCGATGGAAGAAGCTGGCTTTATGACATCGATTATTAAGGCAGTAGATGCAACTGTTGCAAAAGATCAAGGAAAATAAAGATTTTGGGAGTAGAGGTCAGACTAAAATGAAAACTGTTTTGAAACATGGCACAATATATACTGGTAATGAAAAAATAGTTGATGGTTATCTTCGCTTCGGTAAAAAAATTGAAGCAGTTGGTCCACTAAACGAGTATAAAGCTGCTCCTGATGATGTTGTTTTTGATGCAACAAATAAAATAATTATACCGGGTTTTATTGATATTCATAGCCACGGGGGATACGGCTTTGATTCAATGGATGGTGAGCCTGCTCAAATTGAAAAAATGGTCAATGATATGGTTCACGAAGGAATAACTAGCTATTTTGCAACGACTATGACACAATCGCCCACAGCAATTGCTAAAGCAATGCGTGGAATTAAAAAAGTTGCGGAACATAATCCAATTATTCAAGGAATTCATTTAGAAGGACCATTTATTTCACCTGTATTTAAGGGTGCTCAGCCAGAAGAATATATCCAGGCTCCAGATATTGAATTGTTTAATGAATGGAACGAGTTGGCAGGTCATCTTATAAAGCTCGTGACTTATGCCCCTGAATATAAAACAGCTTCAGCTTTTGAAAACTATTGTTTAAAACATAGTATTGTTCCTTCTATTGGGCATAGTAATGCAAAACGTGAAGAATTGCGTACTTCTAAAGCAAGCCATGTAACCCATTTGTATAATGCACAGCGTGAGTTTAAACATCGACAACCAGGTGTAACTGGGCATGCATTGTTAGAGGACAATATTTACTGTGAAATAATTGCCGATGGTTTTCACGTGAGTCCTGATATGATCCGTTTAGCTTATAAGCTAAAGGGACCAGAAAAACTAGAACTGATAACTGATTCGATGAGAGCTAAAGGTATGCCTGAAGGAGTATCCGAATTAGGGGGACAAAAAGTAATTGTCAAAGATAAACAAGCTCGTTTGGAAACTGGAAATTTGGCAGGATCTGTGTTGAAGTATCAGGATGCCTTTAGAAACATTATGAAATTTACTGGATGTGGAATAGAAGAAGCTGTGCTGATGTCATCAGTTAATCAGGCACGTGAATTTTGTTTGAAGGATAAAGGTATTCTCTCTGTTGGCAAGGATGCTGATTTAAATCTTTTTGATGATGAAATGCAACTGATTAAAACTTACAGCATGGGAAAAAGCTATCAAGATTAATTTTAAAGATGGAGGAAAGAAAGTGGCCTCACCTATATATATTCAAATTCATAACGATATTAAACGTTCAATTGAGTCCGGAAAATGGCAAATTGGTGATCGAATACCTTCTGAGCGTGAACTGGCTGTTAATTTTGGTGTGAGTCGAATGACCTTGCGTCAAGCGGTTCAAACTCTTGTTGACGAAGGCATATTAGAGCGGCATGTCGGTTCAGGAACTTATGTCGCCCGCCAAAAGGTTCAAGAAAAGATGTCAGGTGTAACTAGCTTTACTGAACTAACCAAAGCACAGGGAAAAGTTCCTTCAAGTAAAACGATTTCTTACCATATAGCCACCCCCTCTTTAAGTGAGATGGAGAAACTTAAATTAGGTGAAAGGGAGCCTGTATTGCGGATGGAGCGAATTCGTTATGCCGATCAGACGCCTATCTGTTTTGAAGTTGCTACCGTCCCTCAAGCATTGGTAAAAGAGTATAGTAAAGAGCAAGTCACAAGTTCTTTATATCGTGTTCTGGAAGAGAGTGGATATGCGATTGGTCATGCTGAACAGACTGTATCGGCAATGCTTGCTTCGGAAAAGATAGCAGATTATCTGGAAATTAGACGAGGTGATGCTATTTTACGATTACGTCAAATAACAAACCTATCTAATGGGCAACCGTTTGAATATGTTAGAACACAGTATGTTGGAGAACGTTTTGAATTTTATTTGGAAAAATAAAAATGTTGTTATAAAATAAAAAAGCTTAAGACACAGTTTGAAAGGGAAACATCTGTATCTTAAGCTCTTATTTTTAATTGTGCATAATTTTGGCACGGAAGATCAATAATAAATACTTGGGCAAAGCAAGCATCCGGCCAAAACGGCTTGGTTCTTGCAAAAGGCGATAAAGCCACTCTATATGATGTTTCTGCCAGAAAAGTGGTGCACGTTTTGTGATACCTGCTAAAACATCAAAGCTGCCGCCAACACCCATCCAGATTGCTTGTGAACTCTGGCGGTATTGATTGATAAAAAATTCTTGCTTTGGGAAACCCAGTGCAACAAAAACGAAATCTGGGGAAGTTTGTTTAATTTTTTGAACGATACTGGCCTCGTCTTTGAAATAACCGTCATGGTGGCCGGCAATGATCAAATTAGGGTAGTTTTGCTTAATTCTGTCAATCAGTTTGTTGATCACTGATGGTTTAGCACCTAAAAAAAAGACCCGTTTTTTTTGTTCATTAGCAAATTTTAAAAGCGAAAGAAGTGTGTCATAGCCTGTCACACGTTCTGGAAGAGGGCGCCCTAAAATCTTGGCACCTTTGATTATTCCGATACCGTCTGCCGTAGTGTAGTCAGCAGTATTCAGAATAGAAGCGTATTTTTTGTTCTGACGAGCAAATAAAACAATTTCTGGATTTGCAGTTACGACAAAACGGTTTTCGTGTAGCATACTGTCTTTTTTTAGTTGGTTCAGCAGTTCCTGATTGGTTATTTTTGTAAAGTTAGTACCAAGAATATTGATATGTGAAAATAATTGCGACATAACAATCTAACCCGCTTTCAAAATATTATATACAGTATAACAGAAAAAATGACGATATTATGAAAAAGTGATAAAATGGTGCAATGGTGCAAAGTCGGACGATACATGTATTGCACACATAATAAGTAACTCAGCCGACTGTTGCGAAGGAGAATAAAAATGTTTACGAATTACCCAGATGATAGCTATGCATTACATACAGATGAGTATCAGTTGAATATGATACAAACATACTGGCTGCAGGGAATTGATCAGAAAAAAGCAGTTTTTGAAGTGTATTTTAGAAAAATTCCATTTCAAAACGGTTATGCTATTTTTGCCGGTCTTGAGCGAGTGATCGAATATATTTCGAATTTACGTTTCTCTGAATCTGACTTAGACTATTTGGAAAGCACAGGGAATTTTTCTAAAGAATTTCTCAACTATTTACGTAATTTTAAATTTACTGCAACTGTGCGCTCAGCGATTGAAGGAGAGGTTGTTTTCAATAATGAACCAATTCTGCAAGTTGATGGACCTTTAGCAGATTGTCAATTAGTTGAAACTGCAATTTTAAATATTATTAATTATCAAACGTTGATTGCAACGAAGGCTGCGAGAATTCGTTCTGTTGTTCATAATGATGCAATCATGGAATTTGGCACAAGACGTGCACAAGAATTTGATGCTGCAATTTGGGGAACAAGAGCAGCATACATTGGTGGTTTTGATGCAACGAGTAATGTGCGCGCAAGTAAAATATTTGGTATTCCGACAAGTGGAACTCATGCCCATGCACTTGTACAGGCATATCGCAGTGATTATGCTGCATTTAAGGCATATGCAGCGACGCATAAGGACTGTGTTTTTCTAGTCGATACATATGACACATTACGCAGTGGAGTACCGAATGCAATTAAGATTGCTCGTGAATTTGGAGAGCGGATAAACTTTTTGGGTGTGAGAATTGATTCAGGAGATATGGCCTATATTTCTAAAAGGGTACGTGAACAATTGGATGAAGCGGGTTTCCCTGATGCGAAAATCTATGCTTCAAATGACCTTGATGAAAAGACAATTACTAACCTAAAAATGCAGGGAGCGAAGATTGATGTGTGGGGTGTAGGAACAAAGCTTATCACAGCTTTTGATCAACCAGCTTTGGGTGCCGTGTACAAAATGGTTGCGATCGAAAACAAAGCTGGTGAGTTGGAAGATACTATTAAGCTTTCAAGTAATGCGGAGAAGGTTTCGACCCCTGGGAAAAAACAAGTTTGGCGCATTACCAAAAAAGAAGATGGAAAATCAGAAGGTGATTATATCGCTTTATGGGATGAAAATCCTCGTGAAGAGGAATCTTTGTATATGTTTCATCCTCATTATGTTTATATCAACAAAAATGTAACTGATTTTGATGCTCGACCATTACTACAGGATATTTTCAAAGATGGCAAGTTATTATATCAAATGCCAACTTTAGCTAAAATTAAGCAGTATGCTCACGAACGGTTAGAAAGTTTGTGGGAAGAGTATAAACGCGATCTTAACCCGCAAGACTACCCGGTCGACTTATCACAAGAATGTTATGACAATAAAATGGAAATCATAAAAGAAATTCGTGAAAACATTGGTAAAAAAGCGTAAAATAGATTGATGACAGATGATATTACATCTATTTTAATGAGGAGTGAGTGAGATGCGACAGTTACAACAAAAAATTATTGCAGATTTAAGGGTAAGCCCAACGATCGATCCGCAGCAGGAAATTAGACGCAGCGTTGATTTTCTAAAGAATTATCTAAAAAAGAATTCTTTTCTTGAAGCCCTTGTTTTAGGGATCTCAGGTGGTCAAGATTCAACACTCACAGGAAAATTATGTCAAATGGCAATTAGTGAATTGCGAAATGAAACGAAAAATGAAGCCTATAAATTTGTTGCTGTCCGTTTGCCTTACGGTAATCAGGAAGACGAACAAGATGCAATGGACGCAATTAAATTTATGCAGGCTGATGAAACTGCAAGGGTCAACATCAAAGCGGCAACAGATGCAATAGTTTCCAGTGTTGAAGAAAATAACGTTAAAGTCAGTGATTTTAATAAGGGAAACATCAAAGCCCGTCAAAGAATGATCGCGCAATATGGGATTGCCAGTGCTGTGAAGGGGGCGGTCGTTGGTACGGATCATGCGGCTGAAGCGGTAACAGGATTTTACACGAAGTTTGGGGATGGGGGTGCTGATATTACACCTATTTGGCGCTTAAATAAACGTCAGGGTCGTGCGATGTTGGAACTCCTCAATGCTCCCGAGCATTTGTATAAGAAGACACCCACTGCTGATTTAGAAGATAATCGGCCGGCTTTGCCAGATGAGCTTGCTTTAGGTGTTACTTATGATGATATTGACGACTATCTGGAAGGACGTACTGTTGATGAAAAGTCAGCAATTAAGATTGAGTCTTGGTATTTACGTACACAGCACAAACGTCACTTGCCAATTACTGTCTTTGATGATTTTTGGAAATAATAATAGTTTTGAGTTCACTCTTTAGAAGTGTGATTTAAGTTAATACCCGCCTAGAGGTATGTTATAATTGGGCGGGTATTTTTTAGTATATGTTGTATTGTTTAATCAAGACATTCTAAAGTTCAAACAGGAGATAAATCACATAATGAATATTCAAATTGAAAAAAAAGTTGCTCAAAAGGTCAGTCTTCCTTATAAAAATGTCCATGCAGCATTGGAACTTTTACAGGCAGGTGACACAGTGCCCTTTATTGCACGCTACCGCAAAGAGCGTACTGGAAGTATGGACGAAGTCGTGCTTCGCAACATACAGAGTATATATCAACTTAATGAAAGATTAGAGGATTACAAAAAGAAAGTTATAAGCACTATTTCTGAACAAGGTAAAATGACGAGTGAATTGCAAGAACAAATAGAAAAAGCGACTGTTTTGCAAACAGTCGAAGATTTGTATCTTCCCTTTAAAAAGAAACGGAAAACAAGAGCAACCTCAGCAAAAGAAGCAGGATTGACGGCTTTTGCTGACTGGATTTTGACCTTTCCAAAAACTGGATTACAAGAAAAAGCAATGAAATTTGTAGCACCAGAACATGGTGTCTTAAATATTGAGGATGTCATTTCAGGCACCCAAGATATCATTGCAGAAGCAGTCAGTGAGAATGCATCTTTTAGAGCATATATTCGAAAAATAATTAAAAGAAATGGTTCTTTGTTGGCAAAAGTAAAAGATGCTGAAAAAGATCCTAGTAAGGTTTTTCAAAATTATTACCATTTTGAGGAAGCGTTGGTCAAAATACCGAGCTTCCGTATTCTAGCACTTAATCGTGGCGAAAAAATGGGTATTTTATCTGTCAAATTTGAAATCAATGAAGAATATATTTTACGTTATCTGCATTCACAAATTATTATGCAGCACAAAGGACCGGCAGTTGACTTAGTAACGGAAGCCTACACCGATGGTTTTAAGCGATTGTTAAAACCAGCTATTGAACGTGAAGTTCGTACTTCTTTAACCGAAAAAGCGCATGAGCATGCTATTGAGGTTTTTGGAAATAATTTATACCATCTTCTGATGCAGTCACCGCTTAAGGGCAAAATTACAATGGGTTTTGATCCTGCATATCGCACAGGGTGCAAATTAGCGATTGTTGATCAAACTGGGAAATTTATTGCGAAGCAAGTCATTTATCCACATTCACGAAAAAAAGGTGAAGAAGCATCAATTGCCCAAAGAAACAAAGCTGTTTCTGAATTTAAAGACTTATTGGAGAAATATCAAGTTGAAGTCATTGCTATTGGCAATGGAACTGCTAGCCGCGAATCAGAGCAGTTTGTTTCTGAAATAATCAAGAACTTTCCCCGACAGATTTATTATGTAATTGTAAATGAAGCAGGTGCTTCTGTTTACTCGGCAAGTGAAGTTGCACGTACGGAATTTCCTGATTTTAATGTTGAGGAACGTTCAGCTGTCAGCATAGCAAGACGTTTGCAAGATCCTTTAGCAGAATTAATTAAAATTGATCCGCAAGCAATTGGTGTGGGACAATATCAGCACGATCTACCACAAAATAAGCTAAAAAAACGACTGATTGATGTGATTGAAACTGCTGTTAACCAAGTTGGAGTGGACCTTAATACAGCAAGTGTTCAGTTAATGCAACATATTGCTGGATTAAATGCAGTGACTGCTGCCAATATTGTGAGATATCGAAACCAAAATGGTATGTTTACAAAGAGAGCTGAATTGAAGAAGATTGAACGTTTAGGACCGAAAGCTTATAAACAAGCTGCAGGTTTTCTTCGGATTGTTGGTGGTAGCAGCATTTTGGATAATACAGATATCCATCCTGAAAGTTATGATCTGACACGCGAATTATTAAACTATTTAGGAATAAAAATAACGGATATTGGGAAAAAAGAAATTTTGAAAAAAATTTCAGAACAAGATAGTGTTGTTTTAGCTGAAAAATTGCAAGCTGGTCGAGAGACAGTAGCCGATATTTTAAAAAGTTTGCAAAAACCAGGCAGAGATGTCCGTGAAGAATTACCAGCGCCGCTCTTACGGCAAGATGTTTTGAAAATTGAAGATTTGAATAAAGGTATGAAATTGCAAGGAACTGTTCGCAATGTAGTCGATTTTGGGGCCTTTGTAGATATTGGTGTTAAACAAGATGGTTTAGTTCATATTTCAAAATTAACAAACAAGTTTATAAGCAATCCGCATGAAGTGGTTTCTATCGGAAATATTGTTACGGTCTGGATTGAGAATGTTGAACTTGATCGTCAACGCATTCAGTTGACAATGCTTGATCCTGAAGAAGGTTAAAAAAATGAATGATGAACAGCTCCAGGATTTGGTAAGCAAAATTGCACATAGCGACTTTAAGTGTGATTTCAAGCACCATGCTTTTTTTAATCGGCGTTTAAGGACGACTGGAGGACGTTATCTGTTGACTGATCATAATATTGAGATTAATCCTAAAATGTTAACAGAACACGATTTTGATACGCTGGTTGGGGTCATAAAACATGAACTGTGCCATTACTTCTTGCATTTAAGTGGACAAGGATATCTGCATAGAGATTTTGAGTTTAAAAAATTACTACAGCAGGTCGGTGGTTCACGTTATGCACCGTATCCAAAAGGTACAAAGAAAAAATTGTGCTATTGTTGTTCAAAATGCGGACAGCAATATTTTCGGTGTCGAAAAATCAATACAAAACGCTATATCTGTTCAAATTGTTTTGGACATTTGATTTTGATTAGAAAAAATAAATAAACTCTTGCTTGCTATATTATGTTTTGGTATAATAAATTCTGTTGTTGCGGGTATGGCGGAATTGGCAGACGCGTCAGACTAAGGATCTGGTGGGCGTTACAGCCCGTGATGGTTCGAATCCATTTACCCGCATTGAGTAATTAAAATAAGGGGGTGGGACAAAACTTTTGTTTTGTTCCATCCTCTTATTGTATATGTACACAGAGTATTGTTTGGAAATCCAAAAGAATCTCTATTAATAGAAAATTCATTTCCTGTGAAGGTCAAAGGTGGGTTAGTTAGTGGGTAAAGCGGTAAAAATAACAGCAAGTGCGCATTATGTTCCGG
Organism: Liquorilactobacillus uvarum DSM 19971; assembly: GCF_001434935.1. GTDB lineage: Bacteria > Bacillota > Bacilli > Lactobacillales > Lactobacillaceae > Liquorilactobacillus > Liquorilactobacillus uvarum. Next base: position 11,564 of record NZ_AZEG01000037.1, read on the forward strand.
AACGTATTGTTACGAATAACGATTTGAGTCAAATTATGGAAACTTCAGATAAATGGATTCAGGCGCATACAGGTATTAGAACTCGTCATTTTGCAATTGATGAGAATACGTCAGATATGTGTGTTAAAGTTGCCGAAAAAACTTTAAAAGAGGCTGATTTAACTTCGTCAGAACTTGATTTGATTATTGTGGCGACGATTACACCTGATTCATTGACTCCCTCTACTGCAGCTAGGGTACAACAAAAAATTGGTGCTAATAAAGCTTTTTCATTTGATATCAGTGCAGCATGTGCAGGCTTTATTTTTGCATTAAGCACAGCTGAAAAATTTATACGTAATGGTAATTACAAAAGGGCGTTAGTGATTGCGGCTGAAACCAATTCAAAAATGATGGATTTCAAGGACCGAACTTCAGCTGTTTTTTTTGGTGATGGTGCAGGTGGAGTAATTATTGAAGGAACTGAGAATTCTGAAGATGAGATGTTTATAGCAGAAAATTTAAAAACACAGGCTGATGCCGAGGTAATTCACAGTGGGCAAATTCCTCCGCTAAGTCGAATTGACGCTGAAAATTATCCAAGGTTAGATGCATTCTATCAAAATGGTCATGCAGTCTTTGATTTTGTTAATGCAGTTATTCCAAGACATATCCAAAATCTGTTAAAGGACAATTCTCTAGTGCCACAAGATTTGGATCTAGTTATCCCTCATCAGGCAAATTTGCGATTGATTGAAAAAATTGCTGTACAGCTGCAACTTCCATTAAAGAGATTTGCAACTAACATTGAAACTAATGGAAACACATCTTCAGCTGGAATACCAATAAGTTTGGACGAGGTACTTAAGCAAGGACAAAAGAAAAAACTAGTTTTACTCACAGGTTTTGGAGCTGGACTGGCTTATGGGAGTATTTTGCTGGATATATCCAAATTTAAATATACTGGTAAGTAAGAGCACAAGAGACCCCATGGCTGTGAAATCGATATTTGTTTGCATCAAGTATAATTAGGTTTGTGGGTAGGAAAAGTTTCCTTTAAACTGGTAACATTTAAATTTGATAAAACATAAATGCAACACAAAATAAGGGGAAGGATCAAAAGATAACTTTTGATCCTTCCCCTTATTTTATGCGCTATTTAATGAAAAAAGCAGTTAATTCATACCGCAAAATAATTTTTAATACGAAATAGTATTGGTTTGTGGTTCAAACAATCTATTAGTTAAGTTCATCTAGCTTTTTGAGATGTTTATCGGTGATCGCTTTAACTTTTTTGACACGGCGGATATATTTTTCTTGAGCTAAAAAGTCGGTTGTCATCCAAACTCTGACAATTTCTAATGCGATTGCTGGGCCAATTATTTTACCACCTAAACACAAAACATTGCTGTCGTTATGCTGGCGTGCAAGTTTTGCACAAAATGGATCTTGGCATACAACTGCATCGATTCCATAGACACGATTAGCGATCATTGCACTGCCATAGCCGACGCCATCAATAAAAATGCCTCTGTCAGCTTCTTTTTTTGCGACGGTTAAGGCTGCTGGATAAACATAATCGGATAAATCTACAGGGTCAGCGGAATATGGTCCAAGATCCTTGACTTCGTGTCCCATAGATTTTAAAGAATCAATAATTTCTTTCTTCAATTCCACACCTGCGTGATCACTTGCTAAAACTATTTTCAAAAAGAACGCCCCTTTGTTATTTAATAATTAAGAATCTAAGCGCAATTTTAAAATGAAAAACTGCGTCTATTCACATAGCACATTATACAATAAATCATTCACCTGTGAGTTTTTTATTGTAGCAATAACGAATTTGATTGCGGGAATGTGATATAAAACGATAAAAATTTAACTTTTGATGCAACACCGAATTTTATTGTGTAATCAAATTTTAGATTTAGGAAGTAGTGTTGAATTTGGTTTCTACTACAATTAAAAAGAGGCTGTGACATAAGTCTCCATAACAAAGGCCGGTCTGGAAAAATCGGCTCTA
>NZ_AZEG01000038.1 GCF_001434935.1 Liquorilactobacillus uvarum DSM 19971
ACAGAATTAGAACGAGTGTTTAGAAAAAGATGTGCCATTTATTGACATAGGAGCATTATGACTTATGCTACTGAAGAAGAGGCCATCACATTATTAGAAAATCTGCAGATTAATTATCAAAGGGTTGATCATCCACCATTGTGAACAATGAATGATCCACATGCTCCTAAAGGATTACCGGAAATTAAAAATCTTTTGATAAAAAAGAAAAAAAGTGACCAGTACTACCTATTTTTAACTACTAACAAACCCGTTGACTTTAAGTTATTAGCATCACAATTGAAGACTAGTCGCAATAAATTAAGATTTGCAAGTGAAAACGAATTAGAGGAAATACTGCACGTTGTCTCAGGAATGGTAACACCCTTGGCATTACCCAATGACACTCAACATAAAGTACAGGTATTATTAGACGCTGATTTAAAGAAATTGCCGGCAATTTCTGCACATCCCAATGTTAATACCGCGACCATTATTATTTCTTACGAAGACCTTATTAAAATAATAAAGCACATAGGGTATGATCCACAGATGATACAACAAGACTAGTTATGAATAACTTAAAGTTATCTTCAAAAATAGCTATGACTGTACATAGAGGACACGTGAAATTATACCTTTGAATGTTTTATCAAAAGATCTAGCTGCACTGCTTCTCTAAACGATTGGAACTTTTAAGTGCTAAATATCGAGATAAATTATCACTCTTAGAATTCAGCAGCATCATCTTACAAAAATAATACTAACATTCTATTTTTTATATATTCTAATTTTAATAAGATCATTCATTTAGTGATTAAAAAATAAAATGGTAGACTTATATATTGTACACCTACTTAATTGCCTTTATTTTTTCGAATGGAGTTGTATTTGATGTCTTTTATTGGTTCACTGATCATTATCTTGTTATCTACCACTCTTGCTGGACACTTAACTGCAAGGGCTAGAATTCCCGCAGTTTTAGGGCAACTCTTGATTGGCATAATAATTGGTCCTGGAGTTCTAAATTTAATTCACCCAACGGAACTAATAGATCAGTTTGCTGAAATTGGTGTGATTTTATTGATGTTTATGGCAGGTATTGAGAGTGATATGCAACAATTAAAAAAATACTTCAAACCGGCTTTATCAGTTGCGCTGGCTGGAGTACTATTCCCCGTAATTACCATGGGTTTAGCTAGTCTTTTATTTGGTTACCATTTTCAAGAAGCTTTATTTATCGGTGTGGTTTTCTCAGCTACATCTGTTAGCATTTCTGTAGCAGTGTTACGTGAATTTAAGGCTCTGAATAGAAAAGAAGGGGCGACAGTCCTTGGCGCAGCAGTTGTTGACGACATTCTAGGAGTCTCACTTCTCAGTTTGATGATTGCAATCATTGGCAGCACTGGCACTGGTGATGCCAATGAATTTGGCAGTTCGACTAATATTTTAATTCAATTAATTTTTCAAGGACTTTTCTTCATAGGCGTTTTTTTACTTGTCCGATGGATCGCGCCAGGGATCATGTATCTAAGCAACAAATTATTGATTCCAACTGGCAGAACTATTTCAGCTATGATCATCTGTTTGTCGATGGCCTATCTAGCTGAAATAATCGGCTTATCTGGTGCAATCGGCGCTTTTTTTGCAGGAATTGCTATTGGTCAAACACCAACTAAAAAGATTGTTGATAGTAATATTGAACCAATCAGCAATGCTCTTTTCGTCCCAGTTTTCTTCGTCAGTATAGGATTAAATGTTTCGTTCAATAATTTTTTCGTTTCATTACCATTTATTATCGTAATGACATTTTTTGCAGTTGTAACTAAATGGTTTGGAGGCGAGTCAGGAGCAGTATTAGCTGGATTTGATAGAAAAAGTAGCCGAGTAGTCGGAACAGGAATGATTGCACGTGGAGAGATGGCATTGATTACGGCACAAATTGGATTCAAAGCAGATTTGCTTGATAAGAATTTGTATGTGGACATTATCTTTGTGATCGTTATCGCAACATTGTTGGCACCACTGCTACTACGCTGGTCACTGAAAAAATTAAATATAACCAATTAACGCATTTGTGTAATTGTTAGTGGATACCGATTAAAAAAATCAGATATTTTTGGGACAAACAAATTTAAGAAGCTTTCAAAATAATATTTTTATTTTAAAGTTAGTAAATCGTCTGTTGAAATTACAAAATTAATCTCATTATTTTCAGCAAGAACTGCTAAAATTTAAACTAGAATGTTAATTGAATTAATATTTTGTTCCTTCATAAAAAAAGCAAAGGTACATTTCGATATAAAAATTAACTGCTTCATTTTGAAAAAGTGATAGTATGGAACTTGATCGTTTATTAAAAAATATAGAAAGGTTTGGTATTGACGTGATAACCTTAAAATCAAAACGAGAAATCGAAGGCATGAACAAGTCAGGTGCAATTCTTGCAGCGACTCACTTAATGCTAAAAAATAAACTTTATGTAGGGATGGATACGTGGGAAATTGAAAAATTGGTTGATGATTTTATTCAAAGTCACAATGCAACTGCCTCTGAAAAAGGGGTAGACGGTTATAAGTATGCTACTTGTATTAGTATTAACGATGAGGTAGCACATGCAATTCCACGCAAAGGATTAAAACTTAAAAATCATGATGTAGTTACAGTGGATTTTTGTGTCAACTGGCAAGGCTATCAAAGTGATTCCGCATGGACATACGTGATCGGAGAATCAACACCTGAGATTGAACATTTGCTATCAGTCACGCATAAAGCTCTTTATTTGGGAATTGAGCAAGCACAAGTTGGAAGTAGAGTAGGCGATATCGGATATGCAATTCAAAATTATGTTGAAAATGAAGAGCATATGGGAGACGTTCGTGAATTGATCGGCCATGGTATTGGTCCATCGGTGCACGAAGAACCTGATATTTTTCATTATGGAAAACCACATCGTGGTCTTCGCTTAAAAGAAGGCATGGTCATCACAATTGAACCTATGGTCAATTTAGGTGGCTCAAGTCATATCCAAACTAAGTTTATGCCGCGCATAGATTGGGAATACTATGTTTCTGGCGATAATAGTTTATCGGCACAATTTGAACATACTTTAGCAATAACAAATGACGGGCCAAAGATCCTAACGTCACAAGATAAGATATTCGATAAAGAATTTTTAATTTAATTAATTTCGCCAACTTAAGTTTGTTTAGTTTTTAAAACTTAAATTGGCATTTTTAATGTATTATCATAGTAATCACTTTATATCTGAAACAAAAAAATCTTAAAAGCAAGAAGAATTTTGAAAATAAAGTTCAAAAAATGTGGAGGATTAATATTTATGGGAATTTATATATTATTATTTACGATAGTTATTGGGACAGTCTTACTAGATTATGGTAAGATCAAAATCAAAAAACAGCCAAGGATCCTAGGTTACGTTTTGGTTACCATAGGAGGACTTTTTTTAGTCTTCGCTTGTTACGATATAGCAATAATTTTACATGCTTTTTTAATTTAAAAATTTAATCACTCATATTTACATCCGTTAAAGTTAATGCCGTAAAAATAGTGGCAACAACAGAAAATGCAAAAAAAGCACTACATCATTATTAAACATCTTGCAGTCAATATCTGAGAAAAATGCATACTACTGATTCTAAAAAAGATATTGATTTTTTATTTTAAAAAAGAATACAGCTTCAAAAAACAAAGAATATAGTAATACTGGTGTCTCAATAAATGTTATAGTCTTTATTATTAGTATCATATTAAAACAAAAAAACTGTATTATGCATACCATCTTTAATATTAGAACCTGAGGTAGAAATTGGCGAAACGACAGCAGTCCTCATAGCTCCTGCAAATTGCTGTGTTGTTTGAAAAATTGCAGTACCTTCGCTCTTATCCTTCTTTCCTAACTCTTCCCAAATACCGATAGCTAATACATCTGAACGATTAACACCTCCAAATAATATGCGTCCATGAATGTTAGAATTATGCTTTTCTAACCAGTGCGGAACTAAGACTAATTCTTCAAAATCATGGAATATGAATAATAAAGACATCAACCAATATGAAGACCAATCTGCCATTTTTTAACAATCTCCTTATACCAATAATATATTGTTGTTTTAAAGTATAATAAATAGAATTGGTGTATGTACCACAAAAAGAGGGGAGATGTGTCATGTCACGAGAGAAAATTATCAATCAGTCAAGAAGGGCCTTTATCGATGCTTTATTTTGCTTACTTGGAAGTGAGTCTTTTGAAAAAATTACAATTAAGCAATTAACTTTGGAATCTGGATATTCACGCAGAACCTATTATCGTTATTTTAGTAGTAAATCGGCCATTCTAGATGAAATGCTTTTTCAATATTTAAATAAGTTATCATGATTACTTACTGAAGTTAACAGTTGTCCCTGAAGATATTCCAAATTTATTTATCGGTTTTCTCTGGCCTCATCGTCAGGAATTTAGTCTGCTAGCTAAACGTAATTTGCTTATCCCGCTGTTAACACGACATATTACAACAATCGTAAATATGCTTCTAACCATTAACGTTCCTTGGAGGCAAAAAAAGAGTTCAAACAAGTTACAATATTACTATACGATCACCTATTCAGTCGGAGGCTTTTGTGTACTTTTAGATACTATTTTTAAAGAAAGCTTACCTCAAAATCCTCAGCAAATTAGTGACTCTTTAACAGAAGGGTTAAAAGAAATTACAATTCAAATAAATAACTAATTTTATCAGGGACTATATAGGTTATGGAGTCTAAAACTAATTGAACTAGACTGTGCCAGAAATGATAACTCGTTAATTGAACCTAATTTTTTTGCCTTTTGAAAAGAGAAAAAAGTTCTAAATGCTAAAGCAGACAATGAAATTGTCAGCTTCTAAAATTAGTCGTAGACATAAGACGATATGTACGGTATTTCGTCAGTTAGTCCTCAAATAATTACTATGTCAAAGGCTAAGTTAGATAATGGAATTATTTTAAGCATAGGTGTGATAAACATTTTTAATGTAAGCACCTTGATTCAAAAAACATGCTAATTGAAAAAGCTGAGAAAACATTTATGACATTAAACAGGTATTGTAAAAACTTGGGAGGTTGAAAATGAAAATTGCTGCACTTTATGACATTCATGGAAATTATCCGGCCTTAAAAGCTATTTCAGAACAGTTAGTTTTTATGAAACCTGATTTAATAGTTCTAGGCGGTGATATTGTCAGTGGACCAATGCCATTGGAAACCCTAGGCTTAATAAGTAAGCTGAAAAGTAAATTTAAAACTATTGGGATCTTAGGTAATAATGACCAAGACACTATTGATGCTTATAGTGGCAAAACGCTTACCTTATCAGAGCGCAGCCAAGAACAGATTGAATGGATCGCTGAGCGCTTAACCGCTAAACACATTTTAGAATTGAAGAAATTACCCATTAATGCCACAGTTGGCAATTATTTTTTTTGCCATGCGGTAGCCAGTGACAACATGACTATTTTTACAAAGCATTCCAAAAAAACAATAATCAAATCTTTATTTCAAGGTGTCAAATCTCCATTCATCATTTGTGGGCACACTCATTTGTAATTTGAAATTAATATTGATAAGCAAAAAATAATTAATGCTGGCAGTGTCGGTATGCCATTTTCTGACCAAGAGGGTGCACAGTGGCTCTGGATAGAGAATCAAAAATTCGATTTTAAAAGAACTTTGATTAATAAAGACAAGGCCATTAAAGATATTCAAACCAGCAATTATCCTTATATAAATGAATTCATCAAAAAGCATGTAGTAAATAACGTCCCTCTTGATGAAGCATACAAGATGCTGGAACACTTAATCAAAAAGGATTAGATTAGATTAGATTGTATTTATTATTCAATAATTTTTTACTGCTTTGGATTTTAAAGAAAAATTGCTCTAAGAAACAATGATGCTCAGTTTTATAACACAAAAAATAAATGAAATATTACATAGATAAATTAAGTAAACATAATATTTTTAAGTGTCTAAAAAAAATACGCGGTACCATAGTAATGAGGTGCTCCTATTTCATCAATTTTGCTACCGAAAGGGGAAGCATGTTCTTTCACTAGAGTAGAGCAAGATGACAACTTATTTTGACATCGAAGTAATCTAAAGAGCAACAGTTGGAGCAAGTTTATAAAAATCATTCGAAATGACGAGTAAATAAAAAAATTTAAAAATAATTTACTGGTTCATTATAAAGCATCGAAACATGTAAAAAGGCTACTAGAGTACAACACTAGTAACCTTCCTTTTTATTAACCGCTATTTGCTAACAATGTTGCTGTTTGACACTATTTGTTTAACAAACAATTTGTGAAATCGGATATCTTTAGTCAATTCTGGATGAAATGCAGTTACCAGAACATTATTTTGCTTAGCTGCAACAATTCGTCCATCAGCAAGTGTTGCTAAAGTCTTTACATCTGTTCCTACCTTTTCGAGGTATGGAGCACGAATGAAGACACCAGGAAATGGTTTTGTAAAATCTGCAACTTCAATTAAAGATTCGAAACTTTCACGCTGCCGTCCAAACCCATTTCGTTTTACCTCTCCGTCTAAACCATTCAGAGCATCCGATTGGGCCAATAAGACTAGACCAGCACAAGTTCCAAACACTGGAAAATTGTGCTGAACTAATTTTTTTAATGGCTCAAATAACTTTTCGCGAACTAATAATTTATGAATGGTTGTGCTTTCTCCACCAGGTATCACGATTCCTTTAATACCATGCAGATCAGATGGTTTGTTAATCAACTTAGTTTGAACATTGCATCGCTTCAGCATGTTTACGTGCTCACTAACAGCACCTTGAAGCGCTAATATTCCAATTACCATCTTTTTTCCTCCTAAATACCACGATTGGCCATTTTTTGTTCATCAGAAAGTGTTGAAATTTCAATTCCTTTCATCGCTGAACCTAGATTTTTGGACACATCTGCAATTAATGAATAATCTGTCGGATGAGCGGTGGCCGTGACGATTGCTTTGGCAAATTTTGCTGGATTTTCAGAATGAAATATTCCTGAACCAACGAAGATTCCATCTGCACCAAGATTCATCATCAATGCCGCATCAGCAGGGGTTGACACTCCTCCGGCAGCAAAATTAACTACTGGGAGCTTTCCGTCATCATGGACCTGCTTAACTAATTCATAAGGTGCTTGTAAATTTCGTGCAAGCATCACTAATTGGTTATCACTTGCAGCTTGGACCTGTGCAATCTGTTCATTCACTTTTTCCATGTGACGAACCGCCTCAACAATATTTCCTGTACCAGGTTCGCCTTTTGTTCTCAACATTGCAGCACCTTCGTTAATTCGACGCAATGCCTCACCTAAATCGCGGCAACCACAGACAAAAGGTACTTGGTATTTGTTCTTGTCAATGTGATAGTTATCATCAGCAGGTGTCAAGACCTCACTTTCATCGATGTAGTCAACTCCAATTGTTTCTAGGATACGAGCTTCAGCAATGTGTCCAATTCGTGCTTTTGCCATCACGGGAATAGTTACTGCATCCATAATTGCTTCAACCATAGCTGGATCTGACATCCGTGCAACACCACCAGCAGCTCGAATATCAGAAGGAACGCGTTCAAGTGCCATAACTGCCACAGCTCCTGCTTCTTCAGCAATCTTTGCCTGTTCAACATTTACGACATCCATGATTACGCCGCCTTTTTGCATTTGTGCCATCCCACGTTTAACGAGTGTTGTTCCTGTCTTTGCCATATATATTTCCTCCATCTTTTACTGAGAATTTACTCTATCTTATTGTATTGTAGTCGTGACTTAAACAGCCAATTGGGATATATTTATACCAACCAATTAATTTTGAGGAGGAATATCATTGCTTTGGAAATTACCAGATGGCGATCAAGCTATATATATCAAACTGATTAACCTGATTACTACAGGAATTGAAAATGGGGAATTACTACCGGGAGATCGACTACCCGTAGAACGTGATTTAGCCAAAAAATTAAAAATTAATCGTTCCACGATCCAACGAGCATTTAGTGAATTGGTCAGCCGTGGTATTTTAATCCGCAAATTAGGCAGTGGAACTTGGATTAATTCTGGCAAATGGGGAGTGTTGACACAAGGAATCAATTGGCAGAGATATATGACTACCAGTCGATTAGGGGACCCAGAAAATTTTACGACTCGATTACGTAAACTACAAAAACAGCCAGATGTTATTAATTTGTCTTATTCTAGTATTAGCATCCCTGATTTACCACTCACTTTTCCATCCATGACTGTCAATGACTTGATTGTACAGGAAAATGCAGATGATATCAGTGGCACGATAGACTTGAAACAACAGCTTATTATGCAACTTGAACCCTTTTTAAAACAAGAGATTTCATTATCACAGATTTTGATCACGTCGGGTGCGCAACAGGCTTTTTATTTAATTACTCAAGGATTATTGTCTTATGGAGATGCTATCGCAGTTGAATCACCATCATATTTTTATCAGTTATCACTTTTTCAGGCAGCCGGTATTCGAGTGTTTGGGGCCCCGCTCAAAGAAGATGGCAGCTTAGAGCTAGACGTGTTACAACAGCTTTACTATAAACATCATTTGCGTTTTCTGTTTGTTAATCCCACCGGTCAGAATCCAACAACTTGCAGTATGTCGTTAATGGAACGCAAAAAATTAGTTGAATGCTGTCGTCAGTTGAATCTGCCAATCGTAGAAGATGATTCATTAGGTCTTAGCAATGCCATTACTAAACAACGGGTGTCCCCACTGAAACGACTAGATCCAAGTAATGTCCTCTACGTTGGCTCTCTTTCATCACTAAGTGGAACTGGGACGCGAATTGGCTGGTTAATTGCACCGCCGGCAATTGTAGAGCGACTGGCCGAAATTCGCCAACAGATGGAGTCTGGCATTAGTGTCCTATCTCAGTCAGTAGCTACACAACTTTTACAGCAGCCACAATTGTCTCGATTGGTCCAAGCTCAATTGCACAATCTTGAAAAACAAAAAAAGTACCTGCTAAGAGCACTAGAACCTCTAGTTATGCAAAAAGCTATTTCTTATAACTTACCGACATATGGCAGTAACATTTGGCTTCAGTTGAATGTTGGTAGAAAATTAACTAATGCTGATTACAATCTATTTTTAGACCATAGATTACTTGTGTTGCCAGACTTTTTATTTGGAGTACAATCCAATCATGTTCGTCTTAGTTTTACACATATATCTGCTGCTAATGAATTAGAATTGGAAAAACGATTTAAATCTGTTATGGATGAGTTAGTATAAATATTTTTATATACTGATAACCTAGCAGCCGCCAATATTTTACTAATATCAATATCGACTTACTTTAAGATTAAAATGAATGCTCGATACTACCATTAAAACTATTCAAATTACTAAAAAGCAACTTGTTCAAAAAGGTACTGAGCGCAAAATAATAGTTTTTTAACAACTTGTCAGTAATTTCTAGTTTATTAAAAAAAGGATAAATCATTAATAATATATTATATACTCAATTGTTACAAACTTATAAATAACTATTGGCACAAACAATTTTCTTACGTATGATAAAAAATCAGATATGCAAATCTGTTTAGTTTTTAATAGCTTGAGTTACGGATTTAAAATTAAAATTAGAGGTATTGATAATGTTTAAGAAAAGAAAAATAAAATTGAGAATCAAGAAATATTGAGTGAAATGTATAACTTTGTGCTTACACCTGATATTTCAGAACGTGAAAGAAAAATAGGACTAATGGCAAAATTGGATTTAGAAAGGGGAAAATATACTGTTGCAGTTGTTAATCAGTTATTGTCAGTTTGCAACAAGAAGCAATGAAAAATGGATTGACATCCTCGGCTTCAGATTTTTACCATATATTAGAACCCATTTTGAATAAAATTGCACCTCTTGGAACAAATAGAGGATCTATATTAACTCACAGAAGTTATTTAGATTAAAAAATTTTGTCCTAAGCTTCTAATTAGACAAGTAGACGTATTACACAGGAGGGCTGGACCAAAAGTTAACCTTTGCTCTAGCTTCCTTATTGCTTCCGTGTAATTGTATTCTTGGTAAAAGTGATGGGTATGGTTGTAAAATGATTATCTTTATACGTCCGAGTACCAAATTAGTAATAGTTAGCTTCAATGATTTATATCAATCCGATTGATTAAATATAAAAACCGCCCTAAAAAGGAGCGGTTTTTTGATGTTAACTTTGGAATATTAAATTGCGATTATGCATTAAAAGTTTATTTTATTCAAAAAGCCGCAAAGAAAAATGTAATTTAACATCTATAAAACCTTATCCCGCAAAAACATCGTGAGTTTACCTACTCACAATGTTTATTTTTACCAAATACGGTCTTTGCAACTGAAACTGCATTTAAAACCCTCGGAAAACCGACGTAAGGTAAACAGTGGACAAAAGTTTCGATTATTTCATCACGAGTTATTCCTACATTTAGAGCACCCTGAATATGAATATTAAGTTGGTTGGACGTATCTCCTTGTGTTAATAAAGTAGTAATTGTGATCATTTCTCTTTGTTTCATGTCTAAAATATTTCGTGTTTTTGCTTCATCGAATTCCAAAAGTGTCTTTTGATCCAAAATAGGCGCAATATCTGCTAAACTATCTGAAACCAACTTACTCGCTTCTTTTCCGATAACTGCTTCACGTATTTTTAATCCATTTTCATATTTATTCAAAATATCTCCTCCTCTTATGTGATAAGGTTACTATAAACTATCAAGTAAACTTTACAGCAAGGAATATTTATATTTTTTTAAAAGGACGTTATAAGATGACTAAGACATATAAAATATCAGAGATTTCAAATATGACTAGGCTTTCAATTCCAACCTTACGTTATTACGAAAAATTAGGACTTCTTAACCCCAAACGCAGTTCAAATAACTATCGAATATTTACAGATAAAGATTTGGGTTGGATTGAGTTTATTAATCGAGCAAAAGCTACCGGAATGCCGCTCTCGAAAATTATCGAATATTCCAGCTTGCGAGAGCAAGGTAATGAGACAATTAAAGAAAGAATAGATATTCTTGAACAACAAGAACGAATCTTGTACGCTGAACAGCAAAAAATACAAGCACATATAGATTTTTTGCAAAATAAAAAACAGCATTACGCTAAACTAATAGCCAAATACAAAAATCACAAATAAAAAAAGAAGCCTTGCTCTCAAAACAAGGATTCTCGCGCAAATCGCTCCTAAAACAGTGGAGTATAGTTGAATAAATCAAATGAAAAATGATCATTGCATGTAAAGTTTTATATTTTTCGGTCTTACCTCAAATAATTCCTGCTTTTAAATATTCTTGCCACTAACTATTTTACAGAAGGTTAGAATAATAAAACAAACTTAAACTTGCTTATTGTTATTTTGATAAAGATAGTAAAGTATCACCCGAAATACAACTAAGAGCTTGAACACCAACTAAAATTTCGCCATTTTTGTCTAAATAGACTCTCACTCGTCCTAGCTTTTGAGATTGACTGACATGCAGCCATTTTTGCTTAATAAATTATTATCTTTAACCATAATAACTACACATCCATTGCCACTACCACAGACCGGGTCTTCAGTAACTCCTTCATTTGGAACAAATAAGCTAACTTCAAAATCGGTATTTTCTTTGGCCGACTTTTATCCAAACACAGTTACTTCAGCAATGCCAGCAAGTAAGTACTTTCCCTAATTCACTGAAATTAAGATTCAGATTTAAAACTTGCTGATCGTTTGTTAGCTGCAGAGTATCCCAAACAGCACCAACATCTATTATTTCACTAAGTTTAATTTCTTTATCACTAAAACCAATATACTTAAAAATATCTTTTAATAATTCAGGAGATACAACTTCTTTTTGAAGTTGTGGAAGTGTCAAGAACAATTGATCCTCTAAATTCTTTTGAATATGATTTTGGCATAAAAAGACTCCTTTAATAATTATTATACCTGAAAGGTATACCATAGAAATGGCCTATATTATCATCATAGGAGCATGCATTTGCTTAGTCGTCAGCTGATCTCCATCCATAACTACAGCCACGGGATTGCCTCTATAAGGTTCTGTTGTAAAAACATCTACTTGTTGAAAAGCATCTTTATTTTTCAGATTTCAATACCTTCCTTTGTTATTTTTTATGTTATAAATTCAAAAATAATACACTGATTTGGATTAGAACAGCATGAACGACTGTTAGAGAGACAGTTGCCTCACGTGAAAATACATGTCGACAACATTAACACGAAAGGAGATAAGTATTTCAAATCTACGCAGCGGTATTTAAATTGATACATACCAATGATTCTAGCCTATTTTTTTAATTCAAAGAATATTATAATTTTCCAAACTTTTATAACAAATAAAACAGAAATCTGATAAGAGAAGATTTGATGCCGAAAGTATCAATTTAAGCTGCGTATTCACCAAAATAGCGCTATTAAATGTTTAATTAGACTACTATCCCAAAAAACATAAAATCCTATGACAATATAACAGACCTTCATTAATTTTTCTCCATGTTTTTTCATAATTGTCGAAACTATGTTTATTTCAGAAACAAGTTTAATCAAAAAAACAACTAATACGGTTAGAGAGCCTATAAACAACAAACTTATCAAAAAATGCACGAAGTTTTCTCCGGCTAAAACAGGTAAAAAGATTGATAAATTACAGCCTGCACATACTGACAGATACGTAATAAGCACACTGAGTACTTGTGATTTATTTTTCCTAACACCACCATCATCATCATCGTCATTGTCATGAAAAGCCATATAAATGGGTAAAATTCCTAGGACACCAAGAATCCATTCTGGTAAAAATACAGTTAATACTTGTCCAATGAAATAACTTGCGCTTAATAGAAATATAGTACCAAGTAGTGCTCCTATCCTAGTATTTGGTACATAAATTTCTGAACAGTTGTGCCATAATTAAT
>NZ_AZEG01000039.1 GCF_001434935.1 Liquorilactobacillus uvarum DSM 19971
AAAATTCGGTTTCTCGTCCTATTTGCTTATACAGAGGCTAGTTATGTCACAGCCTCAATATTGTAGAGCCCTTTTTTATGTGAACGCAGTTGTGATGTTATTTTTTTACTTTGATTCCTAGAACCGTCAAGTTGCCATTGTGGAGTAGTTTGATAATGAGATGAGCCATATGTTCAGGTGGAAGCTCAAAATCAGAATGCAGCCACCAGTGAATTGTTCCCATAAAGGTTGAAACCATGTAGGAAATAATGAAATCAGTTGGCATAACGATATCATCTTCTTCAACACGTAATTTTGCAAATATTTTAGTATAATGATTCCGCAAAAAATCTGAAAATGCATCGGTCAGAATGAGATTGTTTCTTCCTTCGGTAGCAATTAGATAGAATTTTTTATTTTCTTTGATCATAAGAAAGGCAGTTGTTAATAATTCAACCAACTTCTGTTCCTGAATAATGCTACCATCCTCAAGTATATCTTGTTCAAGCTTTTTAAAAAGTGGGTTTAATATGAAAGAAAAAATGTGTTCATAGACATCCTGTTTATCTTTAAAGTGGGCGTAAAAAGTGGAACGATTAATCATTGCTTGGTCAGCAATATCTTGAATCGTGATACTATCGAATCCCTTTTTTTCGATTAAATCAATAAAGGCGTTAAAGATCATTGTTTTTGTGCGTGTAATACGTAAATCCTGTTTACTCATAAAACACCTCCGATAAAAACCGACATATCTTTAACATCTGTTGCATAACGAGCAGAATGCAAAAGATTGATGATTGAATGTTGTTCTAAATTGCTTACAATATAAGTAAGTATAGCAACACAGTGTTGGATATTCAACACTGTGGCGGATATCGAAAAGTTTAAAAAAGTGATCTTAGGGGGCAAATGATGATTAAACAGAAGTTACGAGGCGGAATAGATGTCGGTTCGACAACTGTTAAAGTCGTAATTTTAGATGAACAGAATAACTCTCTTTATGAGACCTATCAACGTCATTTTTCTGATGTAAAAAAAGCAAGTCGGAAAGTTCTGTGCGAAGCAGCTCAAGTGATTGGAAAACAGCAACCAATTTCCTTCACGATTACCGGTTCTGGTGGAATGGGTTTGGCAGAAACGCTCAAGTTAGAATTTGTTCAGGAAGTTATTGCCTGTACTAAAACGGTTGAGACAGTAATTCCGGAAACTGATGTCGCAATTGAACTGGGCGGTGAGGACGCCAAAATTACTTTTTTTGGTTCTTCTTTGGAACAAAGAATGAATGGTAGCTGCGCTGGGGGAACAGGTGCTTTTATCGATCAAATGGCCAGTTTACTGAAGACAGATGCAGCAGGACTGAATAAGTTGGCGAGGGGGTATGAAACGATTTACCCAATTGCTTCAAGGTGTGGTGTTTTTGCCAAGACAGATGTCCAACCTCTAGTTAATGATGGTGCGCGCAAAGAAGATCTAGCCGCCAGCATTTTTCAAGCAGTTGTTAATCAGACGATTGCCGGATTGGCTTCGGGGCATAAGATAACTGGTAAAGTAGCTTTTTTGGGGGGCCCACTTTATTTTATGAGTGAGTTGAGACAGCGTTTTATTGAAACATTGAATTTATCCGCTGAAAATGTGATTTTTCCAAAGAATCCACAGCTTTTTGTGGCCAAGGGAGCGGCTCTTTATGCGAAAAGCAACTCTTCAACGACGATTGCTCAATTAATAGCATATTTGGATAAAGCGGACAGCCAGGCTCTAAAGCCTACAAAAACGCTACCACCATTATTTAACAATGAAAAGGAATTACAGGAGTTCAGAGAGAGGCATCAAAAAGCAAGGGTTGAAAAGGGAGATCTTGCAACTTATCAAGGAAATGCTTTTTTAGGAATAGATGCTGGTTCTACCACAACAAAAATTGTACTTATGGGTGAAAATCATAAATTATTATACACTTGGTATGGAAATAATGATGGTGATCCATTAAAAAAGACAATCAATATTTTAAAAGAAATGTATCTTCATTTACCTGAAAAAGTGAAAATTGCCAAAACTTGTACGACCGGTTATGGAGAAAAATTAATCAAAAGTGCTTTAAAGGCTGATTTGGGTGAGGTTGAAACCGTTGCACATTACAAAGCCGCACATTACTTTATGCCGGATGTTGATTTTATTTTGGATATCGGCGGTCAGGACATGAAAGCAATGCATGTCAAAAATGGTGCACTGTCGACTATTCAGTTGAATGAAGCATGTTCTTCTGGTTGTGGATCTTTTATTGAAACTTTTGCGAAATCTTTGAAGTATGATGTGAAAAAATTTGCACAGATAGCTTTACTAACTAAAAATCCAGCTGATTTGGGTTCACGTTGTACAGTTTTTATGCAGTCAAAAGTAAAACAAGCACAAAAAGAGGGGGCATCTGTAGGGGATATTTCTGCGGGTTTATCGCTCTCAGTCATTAAAAATGCATTATTTAAAGTCATCAAAGCGCGTAGTGCTAAAGATTTGGGAAAACATATTGTTTGCCAAGGTGGAACTTTCTACAATGAAGCCGTACTTCGTGCATTTGAAAAATTAAGCGACCAAAATGTAGTTCGGCCGAACATCGCAGGTTTGATGGGAGCATATGGAGCAGCGTTAATTGCTCAGGAATGTTCTCAAGCGGGGGATATTTCTAGTCTCTTAACAACAGAAGAAATGGAGGGACTCTCATCTACAAAGCAATTTGACCATTGTGGACGATGTGAAAACAATTGTTTGCTTACAATCACTGTTTTTAATGATGGTCGCAAATTTATTACAGGCAACAGGTGTGAAAAGGGACTTCGAATCAAATTACAACCACAAGATCAACGTGTTAATTTAGTCAAAGAAAAATACCATCATCTTTTTGATTATCGGCCACTGCGTAAAAGATTAGCGACTCGTGGAGTTATTGGGATACCTCGTGTGCTAAACATCTATGAAAACTATCCTTTATGGGCTGTTTTTTTTAAAAAATTAGGTATTCGGGCTCAGCTTTCAACTAGATCGAGTGAGCAGATGTATGAAAAAGGAATCGAGACGATTCCTAGTGATACGGTTTGCTATCCTGCTAAAATGGTTCATGGTCATGTTCAATGGCTGATTGATCGCGGCATTAAAACAATTTTTTATCCAAGCGTTGTTTTTGAGCGGAGGGAAAGTAAAAATGCAGACAACCATTATAATTGTCCTATTGTACAATCTTATCCAGATGTTATCCGTAACAATGTCGATCAGATCCGTAGCGGAGAAATTGACTACCGTAATCCGTACTTAAATCTTAATGACCATAGATCAACTGCACGGAATTTATATGAAACCTTTAAAGATAAGGGTGTAACGTTAACAGAGGTAGGAGAAGCGCTTGAAGAAGGCTATAAAGAACTGAAGAGATTCAAACAATGGATTCAAAATCGCGGTGAAGAAACTTTGCGTCTAATGAGACAGAACCACCAAAAAGGAATAGTTTTAGCTGGTCGTCCTTATCATTTGGATCCACAGATAAATCATGGAATCTCACAGATTATTGCCGCAGAGGGTTTTAACGTTTTGACAGAAGACAGCATTTCGCACATGGAAGATGTTGCGGGTCTGAGAGTAGTTAATCAATGGACATACCATGCGCGTTTGTTTGCAGCAGCTAAAGTTGCCGCTAAAACACCAGAGTTGGAATTTGTACAGCTAAACTCGTTTGGTTGTGGGATTGATGCAATAACAACAGACCAGGTCGAGGAGATACTTACCCAGCATAATAGGCTGTATACTGTCCTGAAAATTGACGAGGGGACTAATATTGGTGCTATTAGAATCAGATTGCGTTCTTTGAAGGCCGCTGTTAACGAGCGGCATGTACAGCATGTTGAACCAAAAAAATTATATGATCTTCCGAAACCAGTCAAGTTTACTAAAGAAATGAAGAAAAAGCATACATTGCTGATGCCGATGTTGTCGCCAATCCATCAATCACAGTTGGTAGATGTTGCACTGCAGGCTTCTGGCTATAATGTTGTTAATTTACCAATAAAAGATCATGATGCTGTTGATATTGGAACTAAGTACGTCAACAATGATGCATGTTATCCGGCAGTCATAACGATTGGTCAGATGCTTGAAGCTTTAAAGAGCGGAAAGTATGATGTCAATAATACATCAGTAATGATGAGTCAAACAGGTGGGGGCTGCCGAGCTACAAATTATATCCCATTAATTCGAAAAGCTTTGAGGGATGCTGGCTTCGGACAAGTACCGGTCATTTCTATTTCACTTGGAAATAAGGGTGTCGAAGAAACCCCAGGTTTCAGATTGACTATTCCGCTCGCAAAAAGAACTGCCTTAGCGTTTCTGTATGGAGACCTGTTTGAACGGGTAGTCTATCGAACGAGGCCATATGAGATACAAAAGGGAGCGGTTGATAAACTGCATGCTGAATGGCTGCAGCGTGTTAGAAAAAATGTGATTAACGGAAAATTCAGAGAATTTAAACGAAATGTGCAAAACATTGTAAACGATTTTGATAATTTGCCGCTTAAAAAGTTAAAAAAACCGAGGGTTGGTATTGTAGGAGAGATACTTGTTAAATATTCACCAATTGCAAATAATAATATTGTGCGATTGCTTGAAAAAGAGGGAGCAGAAGTCGTTTGTCCCGATATTGTCGGTTTTATGAATTATTCTTTATATAATCAAATTTATCGACATGATCATTTAGGCTTTTCAAACAAAAGCAAGCTATTTGCTGAATTAGCTCTTAAAGTAATCAAATGGTGTGAAAAGCCAATGAATGAGGTACTGAAAAATTCTGACAGATTTACAGGTATCGAGGCAATCGAACAATTGGCAGAAGATGCGAGTGCTATTTTATCATTGGGTAATCAAACAGGTGAGGGATGGTTCTTGACTGGAGAGATGATCGAGTGTCTGAAAGCAGGTATCAATAATATTGTTTGTATGCAGCCTTTTGGATGCTTGCCTAACCATATTGTAGGCAAAGGTGTCGTTAAGGAACTACGCAGTCAATATCCGCATGCTAATATTACAATGATCGACTATGATCCGAGTGTTTCTTTTGTAAATCAGCTTAACCGAATAAGGTTAATGTTGGCGACTGCTAACAAAAACTTGGTAAGATAATTAAGAAATGTTAAGCAGCAAAGCTAACCGTAAAATTTTTCTTTGCCATATAATTTAAAATGCGTGTGACAATTTTAGATGTTTGATTGCAAAGAGCAGGAACTTAATTGAAGCAAATTGTTATTTTGTTTTAATTAATTTTCTGCTCTTTTTGTGTTTTTAAAAGAGAAGTGGTTTTTAGTTGCACTCGAGAGAAGCTTTTAATAGAGTTAGTTTGTAAAGCTGATTGAGTCAATTCGGCTGAGAGAGAGGTTGAAACAATGTTTGCTAAGTACCTATCAAAGAAAAGAGTTTTGAGGGAGAGAAGAATAAAAAAAAAGCTAGAAATAAAAAGCGCAGCGGTACTTTATGCTTTGAATATGGCTGAAAATGAAGCGAATAAGAACGACCAGAACTACTATAAGGGCAAATTGGTTCTGCTTAAGGGATTATTTGTTTTTACTGACCAGACTTTTTTACTTAATGCACTCTATTTGAAAATTGTTGAAAGTGTGAGACAGCAAAAAAGAAACAGCAAATATGCAATGTTTTTTCTTTTCTTAAAAAAATTATTGTCTGGAACAAAAAAGCATCTTCCGTTGCTCAAAAGATGTTGGAAGGCAGTTGAGGTAAAAAACGATCAAATTTTAAAAAAAACTATTTTTCGAAAGAAAAATGAAATAAAAAAATTCAAAAAAAATATTTCATCTTTGAAACTGGAAAGTGAACGATTAGAAAAAATATGGTCGAATATTGAAAGAGGGATGCATAATTTAGAGGAATATAGGTGTGGAAAAATTGATATTCTCAATCAAACATGGATTGAAAGTCTGCAAGCTTTATATCTGTCGTTAATGATTAAAAAAAGTATGAGCAAATTGGATAAAACTTTCGTAAAATCTATATCTTGGCAAAAAAAACTTATGCAGGAAGTTCGCAATAAAAATATAATGTATTGGCCCTCTGAGAGTATCAGAGTTTTGGTAGAACAGTGTCTGAATAACCGCCAAAGTGTTGAAGACTGTGAAATTCTTAGCGGGCAAATAGATTCAGAATTTTTTACACGGATGTGGCATGCCTACTTAGTTGGCAACTGCAAGGAAAATGCACAAAATAAACTTGCTTTGTTAATGTCCATGGTCGAAATGCGAACACTGGATGGGAGTATAAGGCAAACGCAGGAATTAGTGCGTCATTTTAGAAGGCTTGCACCAGATGACCCTTTTTGGAATGAGTTGGCTAAAACAGTTCAGATAGCCTTTCCGGAAGGATTAGCTCTAACGTCAAATCAGGCGTTGGCCAAAAAAATAAATCAGTTTCGTTATGTTATTTCTGCTCAGCAAATACAATTTATAAGGGATAACTACTTACAGCCATGCATGAAAGATGGAACTGCATTGGGAAGCTATCTGAATAGGTTGGACAAAAAGAAGTACTCTTTAAAAGAGTCAGCACGTCTTCATCAAAAACATAAGATTAAAACCGGACAAGCACCTAAAGGGTACGTTGAAACGAATATTAAAGTGGTGGTCAACTTCCATTCTGAATTTATTCTGAATGGGAATGATATATTTGTAAATGAAATCGATATGTTAAAAGAACCCAATGAAAATGAGAACGGAATAGTCAACGGAGCAAGTTTTAATTACGCGGATTCGAATGACTATAGGGGAAGAAAAAGTAAAAAATGGAATACTAAAAATTCTAAGCATTATAAATTAGATATTAATATTCCTAAAAAATTAGAGCCTGAATTTCGCACAAAAGTTATCAAAAAATACAAGGCACCTTCCTTAACAAATTATAATCTTAAAAATCATCCGATATACGCAAATAACAATCAAAGTGCGCATCATATCAATAAACTTGCAGTACTTAAATTTGAAAAAGAACGGGTGCAACAAAATTAATAGTGAGAAGGTGTTGCATCTAAAAATATTTTACGACCATCTATTTCTAGAGCACACATAAAGTGCTATTTCCTAGGAAATAAAATTTGTAAGACCAGTTAAAAAAATTGACGCAGTCTATTGTTTAGGGTACCCTAAAAATGTGGAGTTCTGAATGATTTATCTTAGACGAGAGGTGATGGAAATGATTGAGTGTCAAAATGTCAGTGTTATGTACAATAATGAAGTAGAAGCATTGAAAAAGGTAAGTTTAACAATTATGGGTCCAACGATTACAGGTATAATTGGGCCGAATGGATCTGGAAAATCAACACTTTTGAAAGCAATATTAGGAATGACCCGTTCAACAGGAAAGATTAGTATAAATGGAGTTTCTTCAAAAAAAATGCTGAAAAAAATAGCTTATGTTGCGCAGAAGAATCTGATCGACCTTTCATTTCCAATTACAGTTAGAGAATGTGTAGCGTTAGGCACATTACCCAATTTGGGTCTCTTTAAATCAGTAAGGAAAGAAGACTGGAGAAGGGTAGAAAGAGCCTTGGAAGTCATTGGTTTAAGGAAAGAACAGGAACGGCAGATTGGTGCATTGTCAGGGGGGCAATTTCAACGTGTTCTGATTGCTCGCTGTTTAGTTCAAGATGCAGACTATCTTTTTTTAGATGAGCCTTTTGTAGGTATTGATATGGTGAGTGAGAACATTATAATAAAAATTTTGAAAGACTTGAAAAAAAGAGGAAAAACGATTCTAATTGTACATCACGATTTGAGCAAGGTTGAAGATTATTTTGATCAACTGGTAATGTTGAATAATAAGATAATTGCAGTTGGAGCTACAAGCAATGTTTTTAACATGCAGAATTTGAAACGTGCCTATGGAGAAAATATTTTTATAGACAGGAGTGAATAAGATGCTTGCAGAGTTTATTCAAGGATTAATGGAGTTTCATTTTTTACAGAATGCTTTGATAACTGCAATTGTTGTTGGAACCGTTTCCGGAGTTGTGGGATGCTTCATTATCTTACGAGGTATGTCATTGATGGGGGATGCGATCTCACATGCTGTGCTTCCAGGTGTGGCAATTGCCTATATTTTAAACATTAATTTTTTTATTGGGGCTATTGCTTTTGGAATTCTGTCTGCGGTAATCATTACTTACATCAAGGAAAATAGTGTTATTAAAAGTGATACGGCTATTGGGATAACGTTCAGCTCCTTTTTAGCACTTGGTATTATTCTAATTGGCTTTGCACGGACTTCAACAGACTTGTTTCATATTCTTTTTGGCAATATTCTAGCGGTTCAAGATAGTGATAAGTGGATAACGATTGCAGTAGCTATTTTTGTAGTCCTAGCAATTGTACTTTATTTTAAGGAACTTTTGCTAACAACTTTTGATCCTCAAATGGCGAAAGCACTGGGGACTCGTGTTAATTTTTATCATTACATGTTAATGACGTTATTGACTCTAGTTGCTGTCACAGCGATGCAAAGTGTTGGAACGATCTTAATCGTTGCGCTGTTGATCACACCTGCAGCGACAGCATACTTATTTACTAAAACTTTGAAGACGATGATTTTTTTGTCAGCAGGGATTGGGGCAGCGGTTTCAGTTGTTGGTCTCTTTATAGGGTATAGTTATAATGTTGCTGTGGGTTCGAGTATTGTTTTAACTGCTACAGTGGTCTTCCTGGTTAGTTTTTTCGTCTCTCCAAAACAGAAATATATTAAAAGGAGGGGACATGACGGATGAGAAAGGTACATTTGTTGCTCAAATATCTGGTACCAATTGCTTTTGTAAGCTTAATTCTTGTCGGATGTTCTTTAAATAAAAATAAAAGTAAAACAGCAAGTGATACGGGAACTTTGAAAGTCGTGGCAACTAATTCTATTATAGCCGACATTACTAAAAACATCGGAAAAGACCGAATTACGTTGCATAGTATTGTTCCGGTTGGAAAAAATCCGCATGAATATGAACCATTGCCGAAGGATATAAAGAAAACAGCAGAAGCAGATGTAATATTTTATAATGGTCTTAATTTAGAAACTGGTGGTAACGCATGGTTTGAGAAACTAGTTAAAAACACAAAGAAAAAGGCAGGAAAAGATTACTTTGCAGTTAGCGACGGTGTAAAAACAATTTATTTAAATGGCCAATCCAAAAAGGGCAAGGAGGACCCGCATGCTTGGTTGGATCTTAAGAATGGTATTATTTATGCTAAGAATATCGAAAAACAGCTTTCAGCTAAAGATCCAAAAAATAAAAGTTTTTACAGAAAAAATAGAAGAGCCTATGTAAAGAAATTAAATGTACTTCATAGTAAAGCAAAACGTGAATTTGAGAATATACCCGCTGATAAAAAAATAATTGTTACAAGCGAAGGATGTTTCAAGTATTTCTCAAGGGCTTATAATATTCCTTCAATCTACATTTGGGAGATAAATACTGAGCAAGAGGGAACACCGAGACAATTAAGAAAGTTGATTTACAGGCTTAAGGGTTCATCGATACCAGCACTTTTTGTAGAGAGTAGCGTTGATCCCAGATCAATGAAGACAGTGTCTAAAGACAGCGGAATTCCAATTTATTCTGAGCTGTTTACAGATTCAGTTGCAGAAAAGGGGCAAGCTGGAGACAGTTATTATGCGATGATGAAATGGAATCTAGATAAAATAATTGCTGGATTGTCTCAATAAAAGAAAATTTTATGAGTTCTGTAAGATGTGAAAATTTAAAATATAGTGCACCAAATAGACATTAGTCTTTGTGCATTACCAGTAAGTTACGGGTACAAAAAGCATAAGCCGCTAAGAATAATCATGGTTATTCAAGAAAAAATGACTATCGAAACGCACTAAATTCACACAATAAAAGATCAAATAAGAGATGGATCAAAATATAATTTTTGATCCATCCCTTTTAACATATTTTGTAAAAATATAATTTTTGTGTTTTTAGCGATCTAAAAAGGTGCGATTGTTAATCTAAAACTGCTAATTTTTCAGAAATTATTTTTGCGGAATTATCTAATTTTGCTTGTTCTTCAATAGTGAGATTGATTTTGTTCACTTCAATTACTCCCTGTCGTCCTATAACAGAAGGATAACCAATATAATGATCATAGTTTTCTAGATAAACTGAAGTCGGACAAGCAAGATGTGCATCTGAAAGAACTGCGAGTGTCAGTTTGATAGCACATGTTGCAATTGCGTAGCAAGTATAATGTTTGCCTGAAAAGACTAACCAGCCGCCACGTCTAGCACGCTGGTCTAACTCATTAAGATCAAGTCCTCTTGCAGCGGCAACCTCTGTAATTGCATGTCCCTTAATTTCGACTGTTGACCAAGCTGTGAATTGTGATTCACCATGTTCTCCAAGAACATAACCGCTTATATTTTTAGGATCTTCATGTATGGCTTGACCGACTGCACGTTGCATCCTTGCAGTGTCTAGAAATGTACCTGTACCGAATACTTGTTTTTTACTGAGACCAGTTTTATGTTGCAAAAGAGTAGTAATAACATCACACGGGTTGCTTATGTTAATTAAAACGCCATTGAATCCTGAGTCCTTAATCTTTTGTGCCACTTCTGAAACAACTTTGGCATTGTAATTTAATTCACCAAAGCGATCTCCATCCATTCTAATGGAGGAAATATTTCCAAAAGCCGTTATAATGACGTCTGCATTTTGTAGTGCAGCATAACTTTGAGGAATAATTTTTGTGAAAGTATCCAAGCGTGAGATTGTGTCACGAAGATCATACTCCTCGGCGACTGCTTTTTCTGCATTTGAATCAATTAAAACAAGTTCATCAGCAATTCCCTTTGTTACAAGTGTATAGGCAACGGTTGCACCCACATGACCTAGACCAATCACACCAATTTTTCTCATGTCAAAAAAGCCTCCATTAAAAGAATCTAAATTTATTATAATGTCAATTTTAAATGTTCTGTGCATAAAGTCAACTATAGACATGAGCTTTTTACTTGTAAATTACTTTTAAAAACAAGTGTTTTTTTGTTAAGATTAGTTTTAGGTTAGAATGATTTATTTAAGAGCTTTAATCCAGCAAATTGATAATTTTAATAGACCAATTTTAAATAAAGTTAATGCTAACAAAAGAAGGGATGATCAATGAATGGCTTTAAAAGTAAGTTTGATACAAATGGATGTAAAATATGCGCAAGCAGATGCTAATTATGAAAGAGTAACGCAATTGGTTGAAATGGCAGTTGCTGCAAAAACTGATGTGATTGTTCTCCCCGAGATGTGGAATGTCGGATATGCACTGGATAAGTTGGATGTTTTAGCTGATAAAGGCGGCATTAGGACCAAAGCTTTTCTGGCTGATCTTGCTCGGCGCTTTCATGTGAATATCGTAGGCGGATCAGTTGCAACTGCTAAAGAAAGTTCATATTATAATACCAGTTACGTTTTTAATCGCGATGGTGAAATTTGCAGCGAGTATGATAAAGTTCATCTTTTTGGGTTAATGCACGAAGATAAATGGATAACCGCAGGCACAAAACAAAATAAGTTTGCTTTGGATGGTATTCTGGCAGCAGGCGTTATTTGTTATGATATTCGCTTTCCTGAATGGGAGAGGACTTTAATGAGCGAAGGAGCAGAGATTTTATTTGTTAGTGCCCAATGGCCAGTGGAAAGAATAGAACAATGGGAAGTTATGTTGCGCGCGCGTGCCATTGAGAACCAAGCTTTTGTGGTGGCCGTCAATCGAATTGGTGAAGGGCCAGCGGGAGAGCATTTTAGCGGACATTCACTTGTGATCGATCCATTGGGAAATCTGTTGCTTAGGGTTCCTGATGATAAAGAAGGTTGTTTTAATGTTGATTTAAACTTGGCTTCAATTGAAAAGATTCGGGGTGAGATACCTGTTTTTTCGGATCGAAAAACAAATCTATATCACTAATTAGGAAAGCTTTAAAAAAGAACCATAAGCTTCCTATAATGTAGGCAAAGAGGTACTATCAATACAAGGTAGCATAATGTATTTTTTCGTGTACAGCTTTATGAGACAATGTGATAGTAGAAATATAAGAAAGTAACATTGTAAGTGTATGTAATCTTTGCATAGCAACAAAAGCAAAAAAATAATGTGAATTTATTTGTTATCTAAACATAAGAGGCTGTGACATAAGTCTCCATAATAAAGGCCGGTTTGGAAAAATCTTTGGT
>NZ_AZEG01000004.1 GCF_001434935.1 Liquorilactobacillus uvarum DSM 19971
CCAAAGATTTTTCCAAACCGGCCTTTATTATGGAGACTTATGTCACAGCCTCTTTTTAATTTCGTATATAACTGTTTCAATAATCAAACTTTTACGTAATTCACAGTACATACTTAAAAACCAGCTACTAATGATACACTAACCAATTATATATCGATTCAGTTAAGCAAATCTTTCTCAAACCAAAGATCACACGCACTATGTTCGGTTTGTGCCATTGGCTTCGACAACTGTTTAAAACCCATATATTGATATAGCCGAACTGCACGATCTAAATTTGCAAAAGTTTCAATATAAAGTTTTTTATATCCGAACTCTTTAGCTTTCTCTTCAGCTAAGGAAATTATTTTTTTACCCAAGCCTAATCCTCGACTTTCAGGTAAAAAGTACACTTTTTGAAGTTCAGCTATTTTATCAGTAAAAGGGCCGATACCTCCACCGCCCAATACACTATTTTTTTTCTCATCTTCAATGACCCAATAAAACGAATTCTTTGATTGCGATGCATAATATTCAGCTAAATAGTTTAATTGTGGATCAAAGTATGCAGAACCGGGTTTTGCATCTCCAAATTCACTTAACGTCTGCTGAATTATATTTTTGATCTTTTGATCATCTTTACTCTCGATTTTCCTAATTCTCATAAATTCTATCCTCCGTAAAAGATGTTGTAACAAGTAAAAAACCTGTTTTTGAAAACTCCCAAATTGCATAATATCACAAAATAATTTTCGCCAAAAAGCTAATTGCTTTATCTAATCCGTTAAAAAAAGCTGGTAAGCATTTCTTTTGTCTTTAGAATTGCCATGCATGTACACAACACCGCTATAGCTAAATCCTATTTTACCAACAATATGTTGCATTCTTTTGTTTGCGGCATGCGTATCAATTCTGATCTGTCTAAATCCAAGCTGGTAAGCAATCGTTAAGATGTTGCTGAAAAAAAAGTCACTCAAATGTTCACCGCTATAATCAGCATCAATTGCAATTCGATGGATGGACACGTATTTTTCTGCCTTTTCTTTATGCGCCCATTTCCCCGCATATATTCTACAATAGTTTGGCTCCTCCTCTTGGAGTAAGGTCGCTACACCAGCTATTGAAGTTCCAACAATAAGAACATACGCATAACCTTTATTGATGTCATCCTCTATCACTTTAAGATCTGGATAACCGCTTTGCCACTGTGGAATATTCTCATCAGCCAGAATTTTTTTTGCTTTTTGAATGATTTCCATAATTTTGCTAACATCATCTTTCACAGCTTTTCTGATAAACTTGATAGTCATTGTACCTTTCCCCTTTTCCTTTAAATTAAAATTACTGCTTGTATTTTTTAAACAAGTACTCTTCCCTGAAATTTCAGTTTACTGTATAGTGATTTCAAAAACATTTTTTTCAATTTGTGTCATTTCTTGAAGGATTTGCAATAGCAGCAAGATCCAACTAAATGCCAGAATAAAGGCAATCAGTTCAAAGGCTGTTAATGAAAAATAGCCGATGGGTTGAAATAGAATCGAATCAATCAGCAAACCGCCCCCGATTGTATAGGAAATAATTCTAAACTCTTTAGTAATAGAAGGCAACAAGAAATGGATAGAAGATATAGTAATAATCAGCAGATAAACTAATAACGTTGCGGAATTTGTATGCAGTTTATGCGATAACCCTGTTCCATTGTTTGCAAAAACACCTACACCTGCCAAAAAAACAGAAAACAGAATAAGCAGACTTTTAAGTGCAGCCAGCCGTCTGTTATTATGAAATTGCTCTTTCAGAGATGCAAAAATAAAGTCCACTAGCGCCAGCAACAATAGCGCTGAAACAACAAGTGTTAGGTTAAACTGCCAACTATTGCTAGCTTGATCAGTACCTAGGAAACTTATGTTATGCTCCCACCATCTTTTATTGCTATTTGTAATCATCGCGGCCAATGCTCCTCCAACGATCACCAAAATTAGAATTTTGAAAATCACAGATGAAGATATATTGATAGCAGCATAAATCATAAGGTAATTGATAACGTTGCTGAACAAAAGAAACATATAAGTAGATGTAAA
The DNA here is from genome assembly GCF_001434935.1 of Liquorilactobacillus uvarum DSM 19971. GTDB lineage: Bacteria > Bacillota > Bacilli > Lactobacillales > Lactobacillaceae > Liquorilactobacillus > Liquorilactobacillus uvarum. The sequence goes on from NZ_AZEG01000004.1 coordinate 2,061, forward strand.
CAAATCAAATGATGAACCTTTGAAAAGAATTTCAATCAACCAAAAAAAGCATAGCAAACTGATTGCTAGTATAGTTGTAAATGATAATAAAATAGTTAAAAAACTACGCCAATATAGTTTCTTCCCAAACCACCCTTGAATGTGTTTTCGATCTTTAAGATAAAAAAAAGCAAAAGACAGTGATCCACTCAACAATCCCAAAATAATCGTCAGACTTGCAATGGATTCATTCCCCGCCAACGAAATTTGATACTCTCTCTGGTAAAAAAAATAAATAAAAAAAACAATTGTAGATAACACAGAGGGCATAAAGAAACGTAGAATCGAAACAGGCCGCCTATTTGCAGCTTGGTTCAGTGGTTGAACTACGACCTGTTTTGCTGCTTTATCTGAAAAAACAACTTCTACTTTATCGCCCTTTTTTAGATTAAGTTTTTCCACAACTTGTATTGGTAAAACAATTTTAGGTTTACTCTGGTTCATAATAGACACCTTTTTCAATATATTCTTCATTTTAAATTTAACAAATTCATAACAACTTATTCTTTACTATACAGTATTACAGATAGGCTGCACAACCGTTAAAATATGTCTAATAAGCAGTTATACTGATTTCTTACCGCAAATGCTATACCATTAGTGCTGCATAGACAAATACAAATAACATAAAATTAATGATGTAAGGAGGAAAAAAATGAAACAAGGTTCCTTATTCGCAGATGATAAAAAGAACAATCAACCGCTTGCCAGCAGAATGCGTCCTAAAACTTTAGAAAATTTCGTTGGGCAGAAACATCTTCTAGGAAAAGGCCAAATTTTACGGGAATTAATCGAACAAGATCAACTAACATCGTTTATTTTCTGGGGACCTCCTGGGGTCGGTAAAACAACGCTCGCTGAAATTATTGCTCATCAATCAAAAGCATATTTTGTACAATTCAGCGCTGTTTCCAGCAGTATTCGTAAAATACGTGAAATTATGAAACAAGCAGATTCAGATCAAGAAATCGGTCAGAAAACAATTGTTTTCATTGACGAAATTCATCGCTTCAACAAGGCTCAACAAGATGTTTTCTTACCTTATGTTGAGCATGGAAGCATCATTCTTATTGGTGCAACTACAGAGAATCCGTCTTTTGAAATCAATTCAGCTTTATTATCAAGATGTAAAGTTTTTGTGCTGAAACCACTAACAAATGACGATATCATCTTACTTTTAAAATATGCACTTAAAAGTCCTGAAGGTTTTGGTAAAAAAACAATTTCAATTTCAGGTAAGGACTTAGAAACTATCGCAGCATTTTCAAATGGTGATGCCAGAATTGCACTTAATACTCTTGAAATGGCTGTTTTAAATAGTACCAAAAAGGATACTAAAATAATCATTGACCCCAACGATTTAAAACAACTAATCAATCGCACTTCCCTCCTATACGATAAAAGAGGTGAAGAGCATTACAACATTATTTCTGCACTGCACAAATCAATGCGCAATAGCGATGTAAATGCAGCAATTTATTGGCTCAGCCGCATGCTTGACAGCGGTGAGGATCCAGTATACATTGCCCGGCGGTTAGTCCGCTTCGCTAGCGAAGACATTGGACTGGCAGATACAAAAGCTTTGAATCTAACAATTGATGTTTTTCAGGCATGCCGTTATTTAGGAATGCCTGAATGTGATGTTCATCTGACAGAAGCGGTTATTTATTTATCACTAGCGCCCAAATCGAACGCTGTTTATAAAGCTCGGCTTAAAGCCAGTAAAGATGTCAAAAATTCTCGTAATGAACCAGTTCCTCTTCAAATTAGAAATGCACCAACCAAATTGATGGATGATTTGGGCTATGGTAATAATTATCAATATGCACATAAGAAAAAGGACAAACTGACAACTATGAAAACAATGCCACCATCACTTGAAGACCATGAATACTATTTTCCCAGTGAACAAGGCAACGAAGATCGTTTCAAAAAACGGCTAGCATATATCAAAAAATGGCACACCGACCATGATGGTATCTAAAAATTATTATCGTATTCGAAAGACATTCCTATTTTCAAACACATCGCTTGCTCAACTCTTCCTGACAAAAAATTTAAGGCATTATCTCAAATTAAAGTAAATTCTTTAATTGAGATAATGCCTTAAATATTTGAAGACCTTAATTTTTTTGTCTGCAGCTATTCCATATTCATCAATCTAACCTGTTTCAGAAACCAATTATTGAAAAAGACAGCATCAATATCAATTCCAACTTGAGCGTTATACGTGCCCTTATCATGCCAACGATGCAAAATATCCGCCACCGTTGCGCCAATAGCCGGTCCTTCAGTTGCAACTTCGATATATTCATTTTGAAGTTTAATAACTTCTGGATGCAATGCATATAAAATTGTGATAACATCATGCATCGGTTTACCGCCTTCATGAACATCTCCATATGCATTAATGATACCATGAAGCATTTTGCCTGCCTCTCCTAATTCAGCAAGTTTATCTGATGATTGTTTACTTATCAAAGCCTTAAGTGTAACATCAAGACCAATCATCGTGATATTTAAACCACTTTCAAAAACAATCTTAGCTGCATCTGGATCAGTAAAAACATTAAATTCAGCTACAGAACTAACATTACCCCCTGAAATAGATCCCCCCATCAAAATCAGCTCATCGATCTTCGAAAGTAATTCGGGATATTTTAAAATAAAATGTGCGATATTGGTATAAGCTCCCGTTGCAATTAACGTTAGTTGCTGCTTACTTTGGTTTAACTCATGGGCAATGGCTTCTGTCGCTGGAAGCTTGCTAACCACACTCTTGGGTTCAGGAAAATCATATCCTGGTAATCCGGTTTCACCATGAATTGCAGCAGCATCTTCAAACTTTTTCTTCAATGGTGCGGACGCGCCTTTTGCAACAGGAATTTGCTTATTGAAAAAATCCACTAACTTTAATGCATTAGTAGTTGTTTTGTCAACACTAACATTCCCAGCTACAGTGGTAATCAATCTAACATCGAGTCCAGGATTATTAAGTGCGACAGCAATAGCTGCTGCATCGTCTATTCCCGGGTCCATATCTAATATAACTGAACGTGGCATAAAAAAAACTCCTTTACTTTTTTTCCTTGATGAAACCTACCATGCAAACAATCCTGCACTAGCTGCTGACAATAACGAAACTAAAACACCAGCCAATAACATTTGCGGAACTCTACTTGAAATGTAGTCAGTTTTTTCTTTTGAAACTAAGCTCTTGAACGCTCCAATAATCATTCCCAAAGTACCAAAATTAGCAAAACTAGTGAGAAAGACCGTTAAGACAACACGTGCATGTTCATTAGCAAAAAGCCCCTTTTGTGCCATAATATTTTTGGTTATTTCACCCATAACAACAAATTCGTTAGTAACCAATTTAGTTCCCATATATTGGGCTATTTGAAAAGCTTGATTGACATCGAATCCTAATAACCATGCAAACGGAAACAAAATGATACCAAAAATATTTTCAAGTGTCAGCCAATTCCAACCTGTCAAACTTAACAATTGATTTATTAATGCAGCCAATGAAACATATGCGATTACAGTTGCGGTTATAATTAAAATCAACTTTCCAGCATTTAAGATCGAATCACCTAGAAATGAAAAGAATGGTTCACGTTTTTGATTTTCATTCTTGCTGACCGAAACAATAATATCCTCATCATCTGAAACTGTTACTGGATTTAAAATCGCAGCAATAGCAATTGAACCCAAAATATTTAATGGTATAGCGGTTAAAACATATTGACCTGGAACCATTTTTATATAAGAACCAATAATTGCCGAAGTAACACAGCTCATTGACATCATTGCCAATGTAAAGTTGCGCCTAGCACTCATTTGCTGTAGCTGTTCCTTTGAAACGGCCAATACTTCTGTATTCCCCAAAAACATCATCTCAACTGAAAAAAAAGCCTCAAACCGTGGCTGGTGGGTAATGAATGACAAACCACGTCCAATCCATTTTACAAGCCATGGGAGTAAACCTATGTACGTTAAAATATCAAACAATGGTACCACTAAAAGAATAGGTAAAAGAGCACTCGTCACAAAATTAGGAGACCCCGTTGTTGGCTTCAACCAGTCAGGCAATGCAAATGCAATTCCTTTATTTGCTACAGCGACTAGCCAATTAAAACCATCAGCAGCTGCACGCACCACTTCGCGACCTACACTGAACTTCATAAAGAACCAGGCTAGAAATATTTCTAAAAATACAACAATCAGAACTGATTTCCATCTAATGGATCTGCGATCATTAGAACATAAGAATGCTATACCTAAGAAAACAAAAAAGCCTAAAATATTCACTATTAAAAACAAAATTTCAATCTCCTCTATAAAAAAATCCTTTTCAGCATCTGCATGTATTAACTAAATCCAACAAGTTTTTTTCGGTCAGTGTTTGAAGAAGCTTAATTAAAATTACCACGCATTTGCATACAACACTACTCTAAGATTACTTCCAAAAAATTTTCCACCACTTTATGCGTTCAGGAGTTTTATATTTCTGCAACTCTCGCAACGCTCTTTTTGAAGGGCCAGCAGGGATCTTCTTATCGTTATTTTGAAGCTTTATTTCAAAACCATCTTCATTTTCAACTTTTTCACTGAAATGCTTTTGCACGCTTGAAACTGATCCTCGTTTTTCCAACAATTGATATAATTCATTTACTTCATCATACTTTTGAACGAGTTCGGTCTGTTGTATTTGTATATCTTTCTGCAGCATTTTGATCTGTTGTACAATATCCGTCCTATTGCTATGTTCTTCACCGCCCATAACTGTCCTCCCTACAATATGATGAGTCCATTATACCATTTCTGTAAGTTTTAAATAAATTTAAACCATCATCCTAAAAGACAAAAGCCGTTCAATCTTTCTTAAAGTATTCTCTATGCTGTTGCCAAGCTGTAATATCCACTATATTGTTAGCATTATAACTTGATCTTGCTCCTACTACTATTTATTAGTTTACTATATGCTTCATCAACGTCCTGAGTGTTTTCCAGTTTCAGTAATTCTGTATACGTTCCATTAAAAATGCAATGTCCCTGATTAAGACCGATTATTTTCGCCCCTTTATTTTTTAATTGCCCTAATTGATGTGTAGTCATGACTACTGTACTTTTTTTAGCAAGTGAACAGATCATTTCCATTATCAAAGTAGCGTTGCTAGGATCGACACCGCTCAAAGGCTCATCAAACAAATAAAGCTTTCGATCTAATAAACATGTCCCATAGGTCAACACTATCCGTCTCTCGCCTCCAGATAGCTGCCCCATTTTAATTGATTCAAGTGGCTTTAACACCGTTGCATAAATTTTGTTCATTAATGCAGTCGGTGCCGCCCCTCCTGCATGATCTATTTTTTGGTACATCTTTAAGGTTTGCCCCACAGTCAGTGTAGTATAAAAAATTGTTTTCTGAAGCTGATACCCAATTTCTTTAACACTGGGAACATCAACTAAAGCATCATATGTATCAGATGAATTCAAACGTGCGAGCGTATCTAGAAGAGTCGTCTTACCAACTCCATTAGGACCAATAATGATGTTTGGAACTTCATCTTGGAACTTAACGTTCAGTCTATCGTAAATCAACCGTTCTTGATATGAAAAAGACAAATTTTTGATCTCCATACAAATTCCCCCTCGAAACCTAGCTCCTGTCTAATATCGGACGAATATCGAATTTAGAAAAGCCTCGCAAACCAATTAAGCAAAAAGCAATTGTGACGATCAGCAATTGCATTAAATTACCAAAATTAATATTTCCCTTTTCAATAAGAATGCTTAAACAATTCGTCAAAGCCAAAATATATTTATAAGGATTCAATAGCGAAATGAGATTGACAAGCCACATTCCACTTGTGAGCGTTGCTAAATAAAAAAGTACAAAGACGCTAAATGTCCCGATTACAGAAAACGACTGTGCTTTAATTCGAAATGTAAAAAGAATACTTAACCCCATGGTAACAGGAATAACGGCTAAAACACCTGCCAACAAACTGTTGAGCAAAATACTAAAATACCAGCTGTGTAATAGAAACATTCCCAAAATAGTAAACAACAACAACTCCGCTAGAATAAAGGCAACTTGCACAATGAAATTTGCAATAAAAATAAGCCATTTAGAACCAACAATAAAGTAAAACTCTTTATAATAGCCAGATTCACGTTGAAAAATGGTAGCAACAATCACTGTATTCAGCAATGCAATAAAAATAATATATGCCCAATATGGCAAAAATATATTTGAAATTTCATCAACTGAGTAACGACTTGCATGAAGTATTTGCTTGAAATTCATATACACGAAATAAAGTGTTGGAAATAGCAAAGTATAAATAAATACAACTTTATTATCAAATGCATCAATTGTGTAAACTCGACAAAGTGTTTTCAACTTCTCCAAAAATCAATCCCTCTTTCATTTTTTAACTTAAAATTATGCTAATTATAACACATTATTTAATTTGATTTTTACATAACTATTTAAAAAATATCGTTTAACCTAAAAATTAATAAACAAATTTTTGTTACTTTATTAAATAAAAAAGCCAAGATAAAAATCAATTTTTGATTTTTATCTTGGCAAAACTATTTCTAATGTTTAAAGACGCTGTTTGATGCATGCAAAACCAAAATACCTAAAATATCAACTCGTTACTTTACCTCATCAACAGCTGTTTGATAAGCATTATCACTATTTGCGGCCTTTTCAGCCGCTTTTGCTTCAATTTTTTCAATCGTTGTTTTATCAGCAGTTCCCGTCTCTTGCAACTTATTATCAGCTTGGAATTTCTTGATACCTTCCTGTGTATCCGTATCAAAATACCCATTAGCTTTGGCTGGTCCATAACCTAAAGCCTTTAAAAGTGTCTGAATCTTTTTAACTTGATCAGAAACATCGCCCTTTTGATAAGTCTTCTTTGTGTTAATTGCCGTTTGATACGCGTAGCTAGGGAAATCTTTCTTAATAGTCGGTTGCAAACCCTTGTGATGAATCCATGATCCATTAGGTGTTAACCATTTTGCGATCGTAACTTTAAGTTCAGTTTTATCATTGAATGGCACAGTATTCTGAACAGTTCCTTTACCATATGATTTTGTACCAATCAACTTAATATTAGCTGACTGATGCAAAGCGCCAGAAAAGATTTCAGCTGCACTGGCACTTCCACCATTGATTAAAACAACTGTTTTTTCTTTTACTTTAAACCCATTATCATATTTTTTACCAGCCTTAAAGACTTCTGGTGATTGATCTCTGGTTTGAACTTGCATAATTGTTTTGCCATCTTTAAGAAACATTGATGACATTGCCAAGGCTTGATCCATCAAGCCACCTGGGTTATCCCGCATATCAATTACAAACGACTTTGCACCTTTTTTGCGCAAAGCTTTGATTTCATTTTTAAATTCCGTCGATGTCTTCTCAGAAAAAGTTGAAACTCGAATATATCCAACATTTTTATGATCACTGTCTAATTTGCCAGTAACAGTTTTGACGGGTATTGTATCTCGTACTAATGTCTTTGTAAAGGTTTCAGAATCCCGCTTAATCGTTAAGGTAACTTTTGTTCCCTTTTTTCCTCTGATATAAGAAACAGCCTTACTCAAGGAAACACCTGACATTGATTTCCCATTAATCTTTTGAATTACATCATTAGCCTTCAAACCAGCCTTTGCGGCAGGTGTTCCATCAATAGGTGATACAATTTGGATTTCATCACCATTTTTCCTAACTTCTGCTCCGATTCCAGTAAAACTGCTAGAAATGGTATCATTTAGAGATTGTGTCTCTGATTTTGACATGTATTCAGAGAACGGGTCTCCTAAGGCATTCACCATACCATTTAATGCACCGTTTTCCAGCTTTTTGCGGCTTACATGACGATAGTAGTTATTGTACAATGTCGAATAAACAGCCTGAATTTTAGCCATTGAGCTGCTAGTCTGCTGTGCAGCTGTCAATTTTTTATCCATGACAAAGAAAACTGAACCGCCACCTATTAATAAGGTCAGCAAACCAACAATTACAACAGTTAATAAACTATATCTTTTTTTTGGTTTCCCAACTTTTTGTTCTTCGGATACTTTATCTTCTCTTTCCTTCTTTTTAAACATCGTCCTTATCCTTCTAACTATTTTTTATTTTTTCTAATTCATTTTTTCCAAATACATCTGCCAAGCTTGATCAAAAATTGTCATGCTTGGCAGGTACTCCCCACTTAATTCTAGGTACTGAGAGATTTTCTCATAATTTTGTGAATGCTTTGGAAAACTTTGATCATAAAATGCATTATTTGCAAACTGTGCAACCTCATCTGTATTATCCGGATTTCTTTCAGTCATTAGATATTGATAAAAACTCTTACGATACATCTACCTCACCTCTTATATACTAATGTTATTATTCCAATGGTATATCAACTTTAAATCGAAAATCATCATTCTTTAAATCTATCTTTTGAGCTTTAACAGTTATTTTCTGCTTATTAGTCATTTTGCTTAAATTCAAAGTTATGGTTTCTTTCTTGCTGTTAATAGTAATCCCATTACCCAAACTATAGTTATTTTTAACATAACTTAAAATGAAAGAAGTAGGTGCATTCAGTGAGCCAATCGCAACAGATTTTGCATACAACCGGATGTTACCATCCTTTGTCACCGTAGGAGTTGTATATAACGAGAAAGAAACATTTTGACCTAAAATTTTAGTTGTCCCCATCAAAATTGCGGCATTACCGACGTAAAATCTGTATTTTATCTTCTGTCCCTTTTGCTGCTGTTTTAAATAATAATTAATTGTTCCATTCAATTGTTTCTTATCCATACTTACATTAACTGAAGTATGATTACTAGAATTGCTTTTTGCAGTGCTGCTGACATCTTTTTGGACGGCGCTTTGTGTCGTTGCCTGTTTAAATATAAAGAGTGTAAACCCTACTAGAAAAGCTGCCAAAACAATGAAAGCCCATTTCCAAACATTTACTTTTTTCCTTTGTTTATCGTTAACCGAACGCTTCATAAATTATCCCCCTTCCTTTAACCATGTCCCCTTATGCTTTATCATCACTTGATACAACTTTGCAGCCATATACTTATACCCTTTTACATTAGGATGAAAATGATCTGCTGGTGACAAATAGTTGTTTTTTTCTTTTTGATTATTTAATATCTTTGATAACTTTTGACCAGAAAAATTGTTATAATCTGTTACCGTGGTTTCTTTCAGATTGCTGCTATGCTCATAATATTGACCTTCTGAAAGTCGTTTTTCAATATTAACAACATAGACATTCTTATTTTTTACTGTTTTTTGCTGTGCAACTAGATTCCATTGGGCTGTATACTTCTGCAGCTGTGTTAAGGCTGGAAAATAAACGTAAAACGGGTTATAGACCGTATATAAAAAAATCGGTGCGTGTGAATTATAGGACCGAACTGTCTGCAGCAATTCATCCAATTTCTGAGAATAGGATTTTTGTGCTGTCGGCATGACACTAGCCAACTGAGTTGATGATAATGAATTGAAATTTTTTTGCAATGTTTGCATTAAATCATTTCCACCAACCGTCATTGTTATCACATTAGCCTTTTTTAGAGCAGCTTGCTGTTTTTTTTGTTGCTGCAGTCTTTCCATAATTTGATCACTTCGATCACCAGCCTTACCATAGTTTTTGGTCACAACCGTAGCATCTAACCGCTTTTCCAGTACTTGCTTGATCAGATAAACATATCCTCCATTTTGGGTGGTATCTCCGACACCTTGGGTGAGCGAATCTCCCAATGCAACCAGATTTACTTTAGGCTTTTTTTGTTTTTTTTCATTTTTAATCTTTTTGGAGGTTTCATTATTAGATACCGGAAGTTTTTTGTTGGCTAATTTATCCAATCCGATATAAAAAAGACCAGTTAATCCAGCAAAAACTGCTACAAGAGTTAAAAGCTTTTTAAAAAATAGCAATTTATCTTCCCCTCTGCTTTGAAATAAGTCAATAAAATAACAATTAATTATACCGAATGAAAATATGATACTTAAAAAATAACTATAAACGATACCAGTATAGCAAATTTTCTTTTTTTATTCATTCGTTTGATCCTTACTTAACCATAATTTAGTGAATAATTGTTTTATAAACTAATTTTACATTATTATTTCTTTTCTGGTAATCTGAGAACCGCTTCAAAAATAAAATAAAACAGTCCTAAACGACCGTTGCTTAAATAAATCGTCAGGACTGTTGTTTTTAATGCTATTTGCGCTGATAAACTTTAAACTGATGATCGTACAAATTTTTTTGATCCTTAATTCCATCAGTCGTTGCAATCAATTCAAATTCTTTATAATCAATCTCGGGCATACTCGTGTCAGCTTTAAAAACAGCCTTGATTTTCGTAACGTACAAGAAATCAACATCATCCACTAGTTTCTCAAACAATGAAGCACCACCAATAACAAATAACAACTCATCTTTATCGCAAGTCAACCTGCGAAGTTCGGAAATCGAATGAACAACTGTTAAACGTTCATCAAAATTGTATTTTTTTTCAAATTCTTTTGATGTTGTTAATACGATGTGATGGCGACGCGGCAGAAAACCTTTAAAGCTTTCAAACGTTTTTCTACCCATTATGATAGTATGATCCAACGTTTTTTCCTTAAAATAAGCTAAATCTGCAGGCAGTTTCCAAGGAAGATGTCCCTCGTATCCAATGTGATGCTTTTCATCTTCAGCCCATATATATGCAAGCACTTACCAACACTTCCTTATCTTTTATTAAGAAGATCAAACTGCTACTGGTGCTTTAATTGCTGGTGCTGGATCATACCCTTCTATCTTTATGTCTTCCATTTCAAAATCAAAGACACTCTTCTTTTTAGGATTGAGCCATATTGTTGGTGCATCTTTCGGTGTACGTGCCAATTGTGTTTTGACTTGCTCTATATGATTATTATAAATATGAGCATCACCTAAAGTATGAACAAATTCTCCTACTCCCAAATTTGTTTCACGCGCGATGAGATGTGTTAACAAAGCGTAACTGGCAATATTAAATGGAACGCCTAAGAAAACATCCGCACTTCTTTGATATAGCTGGCAGCTTAACTTACCGTCAACTACATAGAATTGAAACATAGTATGACAAGGAGGTAATGCACTTTGAGGAACATCTTCTGGATTCCAAGCTGTAACGATCAAACGTCTTGAATCAGGTTTATTTTTTATGTCATCTATCACGTTTTGAATTTGATCAATCACTTGTCCATCACGCGTTTTCCAATGTCTCCACTGTGCGCCATAGACATCACCCAAATCACCGTATTTTTGTGCAAAAATATTATCATTTAATATTTTTTGACAGAATGTTTTCTTTTCGCTTAAATACAAAGCCTTGAATGCTGGATCTTTTAAAGATCTATGTCCAAAATCAGTCATGTCAGGTCCAGTATACTCTGAACTTTCAATCCAGTTCTTAAAAGCCCATTCATCCCAAATGTGATTTTTATGCTGCAATAAAAAGCGAATATTTGTATCTCCACGTAAAAACCACAATAACTCACTCTTTATCAGTCCGAATGCAACCTTTTTAGTTGTTAGTAGCGGAAAACCTTCGCTCAAATCAAAACGCATCTGATAGCCAAACAAGCTATGAGTTCCTGTTCCTGTCCGATCTTCCTTCAAATGTCCCTTTTCCAAAATATTCTTTATCAGCTGCAGATATGGTTGCTCTAAAATTGTCACGGCTATCACTACTCCATTATAGAATTATTGATCATATTGACTTAGATATTCCCAACGTTTCATATTTTCTTCAATTTTCTGATCTATCTTATCTATTTTCATTTGTATCTCAGCTAGTTTTTCATAATCTGAGCCACTAACTTGCATAAGGTCTTCTTGAAAAGATGTTTTATTGCTCTCAAGTTGATCAATTTTTGTTTCAAGTTTGTTAAACTCAATTTTTTCAGCATAGGTTAATTTTGTTTTTTCTTTTTTTGAAATCTCTTTGTCCTTGGCTTCAACCTGAAGCTTGGGTTTCTTAGTTATTTTTTGATTATGCTGTTTTTCTTCTTCTTTAAGGTACTCTGTAAAAACACCTGCATATTTTTTTATTTGAGCATTCCCATTAAAAATAAACAGTTTATTAGCAACCTTATCTAAGAAGTATCGATCATGTGAAACTGTAATAACGGTACCCGAAAAGTTGTCCAAGTAATCTTCAAGCACAGTTAAAGTTCCAATATCTAAATCATTAGTCGGTTCATCAAGCAGCAAAACATTCGGTTGGGACATCAGCAGTTTCAACAAATACAATCTGCGCTTCTCCCCGCCGGACAGTTTTCGAATAAGAACTCCGTGCATCGACCGTGGGAATAAGAATTGTTCTAACAATTGAGTAGTACTTATATGCTGCCCATTCTTATCCACAACATTCTGTCCAACCTCATTAAGATAGCTGATCATACGCTCGTTCTCTGGAATAACTTCTGTTTGTTGCCGATAATAGGCTAGTCGAACAGTTTCCCCAATGTCGATAGTTCCCTGAGTCAAAGGCAGTTCGCCTGCTAGAACATTCAGCAAACTTGATTTTCCAGCACCATTTATGCCAGTTATTCCGATTCTGTCATGTGCTTGGACTAAAAGATTAAATTCTCTGAGTATATGATGATTTTCAATATTCAGTGACCCATTTTTAATTTCGATAACTTTTTTTCCTAAACGTTGTTGCCCCAGCGAAATGTCAATATCATCATCAACTTGCAGTTTATTCAAATTTTTCTTGAGATCGGTGAACTTATTAATCCGTGCTTGCTGCTTTGTAGTTCGAGCTTTAGCTCCAGTCCGCATCCAAGCCAGTTCCTTTTTATAAAGCTGCTGTTGCTTATGCTCCGAGTTAACTTCTTGCTCAACTCTCTCAGCTTTTTGTCTGACAAAGTCCTGATAATTACCCTGATACAAGTATATTTTACCAAATGACAATTCCATAATCGTTGTCGCAACTTGATCCAAAAAATAGCGATCATGTGTCACGATAAGTAATGCGCCCTTGTAGTTTGCCAGATATTTTTCAAGCCATTTAATTGAGTCAAAATCAAGATGATTAGTTGGTTCATCTAATACTAACAGATCTGGGGCTTGGATAAGGACTTGTGCCAAACCTACACGCTTCTTTTGACCTCCAGACAAGTTGCCAATTTTTTGATTCAAATCATCGATGTGCAGCTGTGTTAAAATTGTTTTTACATCACTTTCAGCACTCCATGCATCTTCCTGATTCATTCTGTTTTCCACATCAACATAACGTTGCTGATGTTTTTTATTCTCTGGATCTTGTCCATATGCCATGAGTTCTTCTTCATATTTCCGAATTGTTTGAAAAATTGGTGCTGAACCCTCAAAAACAGCGTTCATGATCGTCGCATCCGGATCTAATTCCGGTATTTGTTTTAAGTAGCTAATACGATATTGGTTAGGTTTAATTATTTTTCCAGCATCAGCTGAATCCAAATCCGCCAAAACATTCAGTAGAGATGTTTTACCAGAACCATTTGTTCCAATTAAACCAATTCGATCATTTTCGTTGATCATAAAATCAATATCTTCAAACAAAGTCTTTTCACCATATGTTTTAGATAAACTCTCAACGCGTAAGGTTTGCATAAATTCACTCTTCCATTTCAAATTGCTTTTTAGCAGCCTTTAACAACACTGCCGTCTGATTCTCAAGCTTTCCCGTTACAACCATGTGCTCAATTTCGGTTAAAACTCTGCCTAATTGCGGTCCTGGCTTAATCCGCAGATTTTTTATCAGGGTTCCACCATTAATCTTCATTTCATGCTTATTTTTTATTGGCAAAGCCGCATAGTTTTCTTTCAGAACAGCATGGTCGATCCCAAAACCTAAAATGGTAGCAACCTCATTTGCAATCTCTAGACGATGAAAGCCACTTTTATAATATATCCATGTATTCATCTTTTGCTGCTCTATCAGGTCAACTACTCCAGTCGCAATTGTAACATTGTCGATTAAATCGTTTGAACTTTTCCAAGCGCGTAGCATTTTTTTGACAGCAGATGAGGAAAAATTACTTAGATAACAAAGCAACGTCCAAGCAGCATCTTCTGAACCAATTTGCAAATTTTCAAAAGTCAACATTTTCTCAAAAATTGCTTTTTTATCTGCGAATAATGGACAATAGCGATATAAATCAGTTACCAAAAAATCCTTTAACGCTGTTTTAGGATTTTTACCTAATAGCAATTTTATCCACTCAACATGGATTCGTTCAACTGCTACATTTTGTAACAAACGAGCGTTGTGACGTATTGCTTCAAGTGTATTTTTTTCGATTGCAAAATCAAGTTGGCTTGCAAAGCGAACAGCACGCATCATTCGCAGAGCGTCTTCATGAAAGCGTTTCTCTGCAATGCCCACTGCACGTATGTTACCTTCTTTCAAATCACGCAGCCCGTTAAATAAGTCAATAATTTCACCATCTGGTCTCATTGCGAGCGCATTTATTGTCAAGTCTCGACGTTTCAGATCTTCCTTGAGTGAGCGCACAAACTCGACATGATCCGGACGGCGAAAATCCTGATATGTCGACTCAGTTCTAAATGTTGTTATTTCATATGCACGACCATGATCAAGAACTGTTACTGTACCATGTTCAATTCCTGTATCCACAGTCTTTTTAAAGATTTTTTTAACTTCTGATGGATAGGCACTCGTTGCAATATCAACATCGTGAATTTTGAATTTCAAAACTGTATCTCGTACACTTCCGCCAACAAAATAGGCTTCAAAACCCGCTTGTTGAATAGCACCTAAAACTTCTTTCGCTTCCTCAAATTCAGCAGGTAAATTGGTAACTATCATAGAATATGTTCAAGACCAACCAGTAATTCATCATAACCCTGAATCTTCTCAACTGCCACTGCAACACCTGACATGAAGGAAACACGGTCAAATGAATCTTGTCGAATAGTCAATGCCTCGCCCTTACTGCCGAATAAAACCTGTTCATGCGCAACATACCCCGGCAAACGAACACTGTGAATATGCATTCCTTCGTAATTAGCACCACGTGCTCCAGCCAGTGTCTCTTTTTCTTCCGGATTTCCTTGTTTCTTCGGAGCACGAACCTCAGCAATCAGCTTGGCAGTGTTAATTGCCGTTCCGCTAGGGGCGTCTAATTTATTGTCATGATGCATTTCAATTATTTCGACATCTGGGAAATATTTAGCTGCCTGTTGTGCAAATTGCATTAAAAGGACTGCTGAAATACCAAAATTAGGAGCAATCAACCCTCCTAATTTTTTCTCCTTTGAAATTTTTTGGAGTTCGACAACTTGATCATCACTCATCCCAGTTGTTCCCACAACAGGTGAGATCCCATGTTCAATGGCAAATTTAACATTAGCATAAACTGATGATGGAGCTGTAAAGTCAACCCATACATCAATATCGCTAGTATTAATGTCCTCAAGTTTATTGTAGACTGGAACATTCAAATCCTTAAACTCGCTTTCTTCGCTAAGATTCTTTTCAGTTGCTCTTGGATCAAACACGCAAGTTAATTCAAAATCATCGTGATCAATTATCATATGTGACGTTGTGTTTCCCATACGCCCCTTAAATCCAGCTACTATAACCTTTACCATTTTATATCATTCCTTTTCTTTTGAGTCTATACCTGTCTATTTTAACAGATTGTTTGTTTTCTTGCACCTCTCCGTAACAAGCTCAGTGGCTTCTATCCACGAATGTAGCCTTGATTATCAAAATATCAATTACTGACGTTAAGCTCAAAACTATGTTATTATTTCTAAGGATCCGCCACAAATTTCAAACAAGCATTGCATCAACAGTTCATAGGTATCATAAATCTGTGTTTTTTGAACACTAAAAATTACACGTTACAAACAAAATTTTCGAATAGAGCGCAATTCTCTGTTTTTATAGCAGACTTGACTACTTCTTAATTGAATAGGAGATGAAAACATGTATCAAACTAAAGATAAGTTACAGGTACGTCTAGTTGATCTTATCATGATTGCGCTAGGATGTGCTTTTTATGCATTTGGACTAGTCAAAGTCAATATTGCCAACAGTTTAGCTGAAGGTGGAATCACTGGGATTACACTTATCGTCAGATTCTGGTTGCACATTGATCCAGCTTATTCCACACTTATCATAAATATTCCATTAATTATCATTGCTTTTCGTTATTTAGGAAAAAATGCACTTATTTACACTATACATGGAACCATTTCATTGTCATTTTTTATTTGGTTGTGGCAACGTGTCCCTGTAAGCATCAATATTAGTCATGATATGTTTATTGCCGGATTGTTGGCTGGTTTCTTCGGAGGTGTTGGTTCTGGAATTATATACCGTTTTGGTGGAACAACAGGCGGAACCGACATTGTTGCTCGAATTTTTGAGAAAAAACAAGGTGTTGCCATGGGAAAAACATTACTATCACTTGATTGCGTTGTACTCGGGCTTTCATTAAGCTATATCAGTATTCGTCAGATGATGTACACTCTCTTAGCTTCTTACGTATTTTCAAGGATCATCAGTTTTACTCAAGAAGGTGCATATGCAGCACGCGGTGTTATTATTTTCAGTAATTCATACCCGGAAATAACCCAGCAAATAATTACTAAATTAGGCCGCGGCGTGAGTCAAATTCAAACAACAGGTGCTTTTTCAAAAGAACAAGGACAAGCTATCTATTGTGTTGTCAGTCCAAGTGAATTAACTTCGCTTAAGCGGATAGTTGAAGCCGTTGATAAACATGCATTTGTATCAATTCTGACTGTAAATGAAGCAATTGGTGAAGGATTTACGTATGCTCAACCTCAAAGATCATTTTTTAAACATCGTTTTTAGTTTTCTGGTTCTAACGCTGCGATTTGTGCAGCGTTCTTTTTTTGTTTATAATAAGTTAAAGTAAGAATTTACATCTAACTAATGGAGGAACCAAGTATGGACTATCCGTATCAACAGCTTTTTGAAAAAAATCTAACCAAAAAAATGCTATCGGCTGCCACTATTGAAAGTTATCGTCATGATCTAGCTGATTTTTTTAACTATCTTCGTCATTTTAATACTAGTTACCAAGAAAATCCTAATGTCAAGTGCTTACAAGAAAGCGATGTCCGAGATTATTGTTCGATGCTGCTTGTAAAACGTTTAAACAAATATACAACTTACAATAAAGTTCTATCGCATCTTAAATGTTATTTTAAATACCTCTTTCATGCTAACTTAATTCAAACACTCCCAACGCTTGCCTTGAGTGGAAAAAAAATTGCGGAAATAAACGGAAATTTTCCAAATTGGACAGACGAACTTGAATCCTTGCTTGAAAATAAAGAACTGAGTTTTTATACTCGTTTGACACTGCTTTTTTGCGCACATTTTTATCCTGTTAGTGAATTTCTGCAATCTAATTTTTATATAGCTTTTAGAAAAGAAAACTTAGACAAGTTTGAATTAGCCTTTATGAAACAATTCTATTTTTTTATTGAACCCCTGCAACAAAAGCAAAATACATCTGATTTTTTTATTAAACAGCGTTTTGACCCGATAACACCGCAATTAACTCTGCCAGCCCTTCATAAATATTTAAAATATGATGAAAAGAAATGCGCTTTTTCTCTAATTCCACAAAAATTGTACCAGAGTGCAATTTTTCACTATCTTGCAAACCACCAACATTCTAGTGATAATGAGATTCTGCAAAAACTACGTTTGTCACCTGTATCACTTAATTATTATCGTCAAATTTATTGGAAAAAAACATCTCTTTATGATCTTTGATTTCCAATAAAAAAGTCTTCGGTATTAAAATGCTAATTAGCACCCTATTACCGAAAACTACTAAAAATTTTTTAAAGAATATTTTTTGATTAATTTTATAAATCCTGCAATTCGTCTTGTAAATCTAGCATTTCTAAATCTTCTGGAACAAGTTCAAGATATTCACCTATAAATTTTTTAGCATCTTCCAATCTACCAACTTTGCGATAGAAGAAACTCGCTTCGCGTAAAAAATCTGGTTGATTATCGAATGCACGCGCAGCAACTTGATAGTTTTCAAGCGCATGCTTGTCATCTTCAATTTCCGCATATGATTTACCTAAATTCCAATACAATTGCGGATCAGTTTCATCTTTTTGCAAATAGTCAGTTAGCAATTCAATGTTTTCGTGATACTTTTTCAGCTCAACTAACAGATTACTAAGTTGAATGACTACAGTCATATTATCAGGTTCTAAAGCCAATGCAGAACGAAGATGTTTTTCTGCTAATTTAGGCTGCTGTAGCTTCAGTGCCACTGAACTAGCCAACTGATATAGTTTAATATTGTATTGATCGACACGTAGCCCTTCCTGAAGAACCTCTAATGCCTTCTGAAGCAGTCCTTGTTGCTCGTATGCTTCAGCAAGATATGGATAAACAGTTGTGTAATCCGTGCTGCTTTTCTTTAACTTTGTAAAGTTTTTTATTGCCTCATCATACTGTTTAAGCTGTAATTCAGTAAAAGCCAACTGAAAACGCGTATCAAAATCAATATCATCTTCATGGACCTGGTCCAAGTAACCGAGTGCTTGCTCAAATTTACCGATAACCGCATATGAAAAACCAAGCCTTTGCGTAAGATTTACCTGCGAAAGTTCAGTATGACCGGACTTAATCAATTTTAGATAGAGTGGAAGCGCATGGTGGTATTTTTTTATGTCAAAGTAAAATTCAGCAAGAGCAAAAATAAGAATTGGTTCTTCGGGTGCAATTGCTAACGCACTCAATAATTTTTGTTCGCTAACCTCAAATAACCCCTGTGTCTGATACAAGTCTGCCGCAACTAGGAGTGAATTTAGATATGCACCTGAGGTTGGTTTCACTGCAGCTAAATAATCAAGCGCTTCATCATTGTTTCCTTCGCTTATCGCAATATCTGCTAACGCTGTCCGCAACTGATCTTCTTCTGGATATTCATCTAAAAGAAATTGATACGCCTTTTGAGCCAATTCTGAAAAACCCATGGAATAGAGTTCTTCCGCCAAACTATACACTAGATCTGCATTATCATTTTGCAAAGCTTTTTCAAATTCTGTTTCGACATCATCAAATTTTCCCATTTCAATCATCGAAATTACTTTAGCCGAATAGCTCATAAAATCATCCTTTTTTGTTAATCATCGATATAAAATACATATTTTATTAATAAAACACATGGCATAAACTTTGCACCTACAACAAAAAAGTCAGGACCCAAGTCCCGACTTCATTTAGACGAATAGTAATTCACTATCTATTTAACAGAATCCTTTAAAGCCTTACCTGGTTTGAAAGCAGGTACTTTACTTGCAGGAATTTGAATTTCTTTACCTGTTTGCGGATTACGTCCCTTACGAGCTGCTCGTTGGCGTACTTCAAAGTTGCCAAACCCGATTAATTGAACCTTTTCGCCTTCTGCCAATGTATCTTGAATAGTTTCAAAAACAGCATCAACAGCTGAAGTTGCATCTTTTTTAGTCAAACCAGTTTTTGTTGCAACTGTTTCGATCAATTGTGCTTTGTTTGCCATGTGTTTCACCTCCTCATACGAAGATATATACGCAGATATTTAATCTGCGAGCTTCCATTTTGAATGCATCAAAATGATGAAACAATGACTAACAAATCATTATCTCTCCTACTAAGATAGCATATAAAGCCCAATATAACAAGGTTTTTCGCTTTTTTTAGACCAGAAAACCTCAAAAATTACTGTCCTCTAATTGGATTTTAAACTCCAAAAAAGATTGCTCGTTCACACCTTAAATTGGATACTATTTACGTCTTCTTTCGATAATGTGTATAGGAGTTCCAACAAAATCAAAAGCTTCTCTTATTTGATTTTCGATAAATCTCTCATAAGAAAAATGCATTAATTCAGTATCATTTACGAAAATAATAAATGTCGGCGGTTTAACAGCAACTTGGGTTGTATAATAGATTCTTAATCGTTTTCCATTATCAGTTGGTGTGGGATTGCGCGCAATTGCATCCATAATAACATCATTCAAAACAGATGAACTAATCCTGCGTTTATGATTCTCATTGATTCTCTTAATTAATTCAGGCAGCTTATCTAATCGCTGCTTTGTTACAGCAGAAACAAAAATAATTGGTGCATAGCTTAAATACTGAAACTCACGCCGAATTAACTCTTCAAACTCTTGCATGGTTCGATTGTCTTTTTTGACTGTGTCCCACTTGTTAACAAGAATGATTATCCCGCGTCCTGCTTCATGTGCGTAACCAGCAACTTTTTTATCCTGTTCCCGGATACCTTCTTCAGCATTCAAAACTACAAGCACAACATCCGAACGATCGATTGCTCTCATAGCACGCAGAACAGCATACTTTTCAGTATTTTCATATACTTTTCCCTTTTTGCGAATACCAGCAGTATCAATTACACTAAATTTTTCACCGGTATCCGTAAGAAAGGGTGTATCAATTGCATCACGTGTAGTTCCCTCGATATTAGAAACAATCACACGATTTTCACCTAAAATAGCATTCACTAATGATGATTTACCTACATTCGGTCGACCAATTAGACTGAATTTAATTGAATCGTCTTCTTCTTGTTCACCCATCTCAGGAAAAGAGCGGCAAACTTGATCTAAAAGATCACCAATTCCAATTCCGTGAGTACTCGAAATTGCGATTGGTTCTCCAAAACCTAAAGAATAAAAATCATATATATCTCCCTTTAGTTCTGGATTATCAACTTTATTCACAGCAACTATCACTGGCTTATCGGAACGATACAAAATATGCGCTACTTTTTCATCCGCATCGGTAACACCTTCTTTAACACTAACTACAAAAACAATCACATCAGCTTCATTAATAGCAATTTCCGCTTGTTCTGCAATTTGATTTAAAAAGGGCTCTTCGCCAATATCGATACCACCAGTATCAATCAAATTAAATTTTTGGCCTAACCATTCACTATGCGTATAAATACGATCACGCGTTACTCCAGAAACATCCTCAACAATAGAGATCCGTTCACCAGCAATTCTATTAAAGACTGTTGATTTCCCAACATTAGGACGCCCTACAATTGCAACTACAGGATTGGACAATTAAAACACCTCGCTTTCAAAAATTGAATAATTTTAGAGAAATATTTCAGCAAAAAACTGACCCAAAAGTTAATTCTTTTGAGCCAGCCAGAATAGTTTCAATCAAAAATTATTTATCTTCTTCGTCATCTTTGAGATCACCCACAAGATCGCCGAGTGTAAAACCCGTATTCTCTTCAGGAGCCTCTGCTTTGGTATCATTTTCAACTTGTTTCTTCTTAGGTTCGCTTGAAGCAGCACTTGGCTTTTCCTCTAGTGCCTTAATTGACAAAGCTAAACGATGTTCTTCAGGATGAACATTAAGTACCTTAACTTTAACTGTTTCACCTGAAGTCAACACTTCATTCGGCGTTGCAATATGCTTATGTGAAATTTGCGAAATATGAACTAAACCTTCAACACCAGGGAAGACTTCAACGAAAGCACCAAAACTTGTCAAACGTTTGACAGTACCTTCCAAAATATCACCTTCGGCAACCTTTTCATCAAGATCATCCCATGGTTGAGGTAAAGTTTGTTTGATTGAAAGTGAAATTCTTTCTTTTTCAGGATCAACAGCCAAAACTTTAACTTTAACTGTTTCGCCAACTTTCAACACATCTGATGGTTTCTCAACACGTTCGTACGCAATTTCTGAAACATGGACCAATCCATCAACCCCGCCCAAATCAATGAAAGCACCGAAGCTTGTCAAACGAGCAATCTTACCCTCAATAACATCTCCGACAACTAACTTAGCCATGGTCTCTGCTTTTTTAGCTTCACGTTCTTCTTTAACAATTTCTTTATGTGATAAAATTAAACGATTTTCACTTGGTTCAATTTCAATAATTTTCAATTCTAAAGTTTGCCCTTTATATTGGCTTAAATCCTCAACAAAACGGTCATCAACCATTGAAGCAGGGATAAAGCCTCTAACACCAGCATCTACAACCAAACCACCCTTAACAACTTGTGTTACAGGAGCTTTAATTGTTTCACCAGCTTCAAACTCTTTTTCAATCTCATCCCAAACTTTTCTTGCTTCTAAACGACGTTGTGACAGAAGATAACTGCCGCCTTCTTTGTCAGAACCAATTTTTGAGATAACAACAAGATCAAAAACGTCACCAACTTTAACCGTATCTTCAATTTCTGCATCAGGCTTAGTAACAAGTTCTTTAAAAGGCACAACACCTTCAACACCAGTACCTTCAATTCCAACAATAACTTGCTTGGAATCATCAATTGCCAAAACTTCTCCTTTGACAACATTGCCAATTTTAACCTCACTGACGCTATCTAGCGCTTCTAATAAATCCTTATTTGCATCTGCTTCACTCATGGACTATGTCCTCCTTAACGACTATAACTCTAACTACTATTCTAGCCGAAATTAACAATAAATTCCAGTCAAAATGCACTTTTAGCTATTTTTTGCCTTTTTTTGTATTATTTCCATAATTTTTGCAACAACTTGATCGATTGATAACATCGTTGTATCAACTTTAACCGCATCGGACGCTTGAATAAGTGGTGAGACAGCTCTCGTTGAATCTTTATGGTCACGCTCTGCTATCTCTTGCTCCAACTGTTCCAAATTCATTTCTAACCCTTTAGCTTGATTTTCTTTAAAACGACGCAAAGCCCTCTCCTTAACGCTGGCTACCAAGAAAATCTTAACCTGAGCATCCGGCAAAACCGTTGTTCCAATATCGCGCCCATCCATCACGATTCCGCCCCTAAAAGCAATTTCTTGCTGACGTTTGGTCAGCGCCTCTCTAACACTGAGCTGCGCTGCTACAGTCGAAACATTATTTGCTATCTTAGGCAACCTAATATCAGCAGTAACTTCATCTTGATCGACATATACTCTTTGACCATCAGCAGATGGTTTAAAGCTGATTTTGATTTCAGCGACCATTTTCTCCAGTGCTGAATTGTCATCAAGCCTAATATTTTTTCGAATAGCCGCCCATGTAACAGCGCGATACATCGCCCCGGTGTCACAATAAACATAACCTAGCTGATGTGCAACAAGTTTAGCAACCGTACTTTTCCCCGCTGAAGCAGGACCATCAATGGCAATTTGCAATAGATCACTCATAACAAAACTCCCCTAACAACATATGAATAAGATTTTTTACTTAACACGTACTGATTGACCAGGAGACAACGTTGATCCACTGCTTAAGCTTGGATTTAATTGTAATAATTCTTCAACGGTCAACCCATTATTAACTGCAACCCGATACATTCCTTGACCAGCACCAACTGTTACATAACTTGCTGAACTGGAGCTGCTGGAGCTTTCTGAAGATGAAGCTTCATCTTCAGAACTGCTAGATGATTCAACCTGCGAACTTGAAATGGAGCTGGCCTCAATTTGCGACTCTGACTCACTAACTTCTGTACTGGAACTGCTAGCAGTACTCGATGCTCCCGTACTCGCTTTAGAAGAAGTTGAACTTCCTTTTTTCTTATCCGAAACCGAACTTGAACTGCTTTTTTTGGTTTTCTTTTTAGAAGTTGAAGCAACCACATTAACATTATCTCCTTCAGAAGATGGTTGCATCGAACTTCTCTGTGATAAAAAATACGCTGCTACAGTCCCAATTATGATTGCAATAAAAATTATCAATAAAGATGTTGTCAAAACTGTATTAGTGCGTGTTTTCTTACGGTTTGCAATCCGTGAGTAATTTCCGCTATCATCGCGCTCATCTTCGAATGTTTTGGCCCAAGGCTGTTCACCTTTTTGCTCTTCACTTTTACGACTCATGCCTATCCCTCCCCGAACTATTATAGTTTATTTTACCATAAGAACAATCATCCAGGTACTTGAGTTGCCGATAACTATTAATTCGTTTTATATTACCTATAAATTAAAAAGTTTTCTAATAACCCTTTGATAACTGTTGTCATCAAAATTTTTAATATTCTCTTTTTCTGTTTTTATCATCTTCAGTTCTTTAAGGGGGAGTTCTTCTCCCGATAATTGGCAGCAAGATCTGTCATGAATCTGATTGTCCTTTTCTCCGAAATACTTTTTTATGTAAGCACGGCGACAATGATGAGTGTTAGTATATGCTAGAATCTCATTCAAGTTTTTGATCTTGTCGCTTCTGCGCCTTGAAAATATCTCTTTGACCCGTTCACTAGACAAGCCTTGTTTGCGATAGTAATCTAACAATTCTCCTTGTTCTCCGGCATGACCAGTCAGCTTTTGGGCATTATCCATGTAATATTGAATCATCTCATCTTCGGGCAACGTCATATCTATCAAACGCCTTTGTAAACCAACATCACTTTCCTGATACAAGAGAATAGCTATGCTTTGCTGACCATCCCGACCAGCACGACCGATCTCCTGAAGATAACTTTCGAGGTCTGCCGGAAGATGATAATGAATTACATAACGAATGTTTTTCTTGTTGACCCCCATTCCAAAAGCACTAGTAGCACAGATCACATCTAACTTTCCAAGCATAAACTGTTGTTGAACAGTATAACGGTCGATTGCACTGCGACCTGCATGGTATGAACTTACATTCAGCTTTGTTTTTTGTCTAATCATTTGGGCTATTTCATCAGCTTTCTTCTTGCTTGAAAAATATATTAGCCCAGGTGCCTTTAAACGTTCAACTAACTTAATCACCTTTTTATTTTTTTCTTTCTGATTTGCAACTTTTTCAACAGCTAAAAAAATATTTGGCCGATCAACTGAATGCCTGATAACTTTAACCTTTTGTGTCCCAAACAGATTCCCAATAATATCTTCTTCAACCCTCTTAGTGGCCGTGGCAGTCAAAGCTAAAGTAGTTGGAAAGTTCAACTCTCTTCGTAATTCACCTAGTCCAAGATAATCAGGTCGAAAATCAGGTCCCCACTTTGAAATACAGTGTGCTTCATCCACAACAAACAAAGCCAAGTCAAGCTGGAATAAGTTTTCGACCACTTCTTTTTTATTGAGCATTTCAGGTGCAAGATAAATAAAGTCAAATTGTGAAAGGTGAGAAACAGCATACTCTTTACGCTTAAATGAAAGAACTGATGTTAGAGCAATCACTTTTTTTTCACCCGCAAACCGCAATTGTTCTACTTGATCTTGCATTAAAGATATCAATGGTGAAACGATAACTACGGGCTTTTTGTAAATTTTCCCCACTAATTGATAGCATAATGACTTTCCAGTTCCTGTCGGTAGAATTGCCAACGTTGATTCACGACTCAGTAAATTACGAATAACTTCTTTTTGACCACTTCTAAACTTTGAAAATCCAAAATACTGTTTTAAAGCAGTTTCCAGCTTCTTATCAGAAATCATCAGACTTTTCCTCCTCTAGTTCATTTTTAATGAAGGTGTGACAGAAATTTTTTAGCAGCTATTCATAATCAGTTGGAGAAAATCGGTCTTTGGAATACATCAATATTGAAAACTTAATTTCACCTTAAAACTTACGTCTTCTAAATCAACTTCTCAACAAATTATTCAACCATTTCCAGCTTGCTTTGCTCAATTTGATATAACCTGAATTTAGTAAAAGATATTTTTGGCTCAGTTTCTTGCAGCTTTTCATAGTGCCAATTATCGATGTTGCCCTTAAAAAGTTTGCTAAATATGCTATATTCCAGCGGTGATATCAAACGTTTAAAATTGAAATTGGGTACAAAAATTGCAGCCTCCAGTAAGTGTTCAGCAACAGTACTTTCCTTTAACCCGCGAACACTTTTTATTTTTGCAACTGTCATTCCACTAGCATACAAACGATATGTTTCAGTAGCACTTTTGGAAAGTAACCCTGTTTTTTTTAATGGTATTACTAACACTTTAAAGATACTTGTTCCTTCACACAAAAAATCTGCAAATTTTACAGATAAATCATTCCACAAAACTTCGATGTCGCGTGTTGACCAACCAGTATTCACAGCAATCTGTTCTGCTGTCTTTGCAACATACTCATGACCGTAAAAAAGTTGCATAAAAATAGTTGCATCATCAGCACTTTCATTCTTTAAAAATAAAAGTAACTGCTCACTTAAAAGCTGACCTAGCTCACATTCATGATAATCTTGATACCATTTTTTTATAGAATCACGAGCTTGAAAAGACGAGGCTACAACATAATAATGCGTATTACCGTAGCTTGCTTCAGACACTATTTGAACCAAAAGCCGCAGTATGTCCTGCCATAATTGAACTTTGAACCTACTAAATAAATATGGGCTTTTCATATGATAGTGAATTTCCGCAAAATTATCTCTACGTCTTGCCCCTAATTCCGTCAGACAAAGTCCCTGTCCATTGATTTCAGCTAATAATTTATTTTGAACCATCGCCGCAATTAAATTATCAAACTTTTCCCTTTCAAGTTGTGGACAAATTGCAAGCCAATCAAGAATTTTATATCTTAGGCCCCAGAAAAGATTCGAAACCGTTCGTTTGTTTGACAGCACTTGTCGAATAACCGCAGGTCTTCTGGGCTGATTTTTTGAAAAAAAACAGAGTAACTCATCCATTTCTGCTAATAATCCCCCTATCAACGTTATAAATGCATTTTAACTTAAAAATATTAAAATCGTCTAAACATTAAGTATATTTCTAAACAAAAAAGAGCTCTTGCACAAACAATTCCAAAGTTTAATTCACACTTGGAAAATGCCCCGCAACAGCCCTAATTAATACTTTATCAGCATAATAGTTTTAAATAACTAGTGGAGAATTACCGATCTTTTTTTCAACCATACGCGCATTTTGGCAAAAGCTATCCAGAAAACCCCACCAACTAAAACGCCCTTGATCAAATTGAAAGGAACTACTCCAAATAGAACAATTTCTGCCAATGGCAATGATAATTTCATCCCTAAAACTGACATATAAAGAGGTGTTATTACTAGCCAATTAGCAATTGAAAGCAATAAGGTTAAACTTATTGTAGCTAAAGCTATTGATTTGAAGATATTTAACGAGGTTACACTTTGATTTTTTTTCAAAATGTAGAACAATGGCAGCGTAAATGCCAACGAAGCAACAAGATTCGTAGAAACTCCAATCAAATTGGCAATTGAAGGCCCCGAAATAAGAAAATACAGCACCGAACGCAGCAATGCAACTTCTATTCCTCCAAGTGGACCAAGAATCAACATCCCAAAAAGAATTGGCAAATCGGAAAAATCGATCTTCATATATGGCACAATTGGAATAACAGCAAATGAAATGAACATTAACAAATACGAAATTCCTGCTAAACAAGCAGCAATAATATACTTGCGAGAACCAGAATATAACATCAAAAAAACCTCCATTGATGTCTATCTTCACGGCACTTATTGAAAATAAAAGGACCCTGCTGATCAGAGGATCAACAGAGTCTACTTGCACAATATCGTCAAATAAGCCCTATCTTCTTTATCCAGACTATACTGTCGGCACTGGAATCACACCAGTTCAACTACATTGCTGTAGGTCGCGGCCTATTACCGCCGGTCGGGATTCTCACCCTGCCCCTGAAGACAAACTATTATTTTTTCCAATTAAATTTAACATACTAGCTTTTCTATTGCAAGTTATAACTCTGCCTCAGTACAATCAGTTTTTCAAGCGATCAATTTCTTCACGTGTTAACGAACGATATTCACCAGAGGTCAAGCCTTGCAAAGTTAAGAAACCATATGACTCGCGCCGCAATTTTTCAACTGGATAGCCGATAGCTGCAAGCATTTTTTTCACTTGATGATAGTGCCCTTCATGAATTGTTAGGGAGACCAATGCTTTTTTCTTCTTTGGATCACTGGAAATTATTTTGCTTTTTGCAGGTGCCGATTTATATTTATCGATTTTAACACCTAAGCGTAATTTTTTCAGCGCTTCATTATCAGGAATTCCGCTCACTTTAGCCAGATATGTTTTGTTAATTTTATAACGTGGATGCATCAATTTGTTTGCTAAATCTCCGTCATTAGTCATGATTAGTAACCCCGAAGTATCATAGTCCAAACGACCAACCGGATATACGCGTTCAGGAATCTCACTAAAATAATCCGTGACAACTTTGCGACCTTTATCATCAGTCACTGCAGAGATAACCCCACGCGGTTTATAAAATAAATAATAAACTTTTCTTTCACGTTCAAGCGCCCGACCTGCAACCGTGATAACATCTTCCATGCTCACCTTAGTTCCTTGCTCTTTTACGACTTTTCCGTTGACTTTAACTTTTCCGTCTGCAATCAATTTTTCAGAAGCTCGTCGTGAAGCAACGCCTGCGTTAGCCATCACTTTTTGTAAACGTTCGGTTTCCATTTCTAGACACTCTCTTTTCTTTGCTTTTCATCCTGCAAGGTTTGATCAAAAAGTTCCATTAAATCCTGCCCATCATCACCGAGCTGCATTCCATCCTTTTCCGGCAATGGTGGTAAATCTGCTAGTTTTTTTAAATTGAAATAATCCAAAAAAGACTCGGTCGTAATATATAAAATTGGTTTGCCTGGAGCATCAAGACGCCCTTTTTCACTAATTAGATTATATGTCAACAACTTGCGTAAAGTGCCACTAGATTGAACACCTCTGATTTCCTCAATCTGAACCCGCGTAACTGGCTGCTTGTAGGCCACAATTGCCAGTGTTTCAAGTGAAGCACGTGATAATGCAGTCATGCTAGGCTCCTCGAAATAACGTTTTAAAAGAAATGCGAAGTCTTTCTTCGTTGCAATTCGATAACGATCCTCTGTCGAAATCACCTCAATACTGCAGTCAGCATCATTATGGTACTTGTTCTGCAAACATGACAATTGATCCTTAACAGCTGGTTTCAGCATACCTGTACACTCAGCTAACTGCTGCAGTGAAATACCTTCACTACCGCTTACAAATAATAAGCTCTCAACTTTGGCCAAATTTGATAACATCTCATGCAACACCTCTTACCCAGATTGGACCCAACACTTCTGTTTGAACGACAGCTGCTGAACCACGTTTCATCAATTCTAATAGAGCCAAAAAAGTTGTCACAACATGTTCAAGTTCAATTTGACCATCAAACAGCTGTTCAAAGTTAACCGGCCCCTTTGCTTTTTGTAATTGTTTCTTTAATTTGGCTACTTCTTCTTTTAGCGTATATTTTTCTTTACCGACACGCCGAAAAGCTGCTTGGCGAAAATGTCGTTTGCTGAACAAATGCACCAATGCTTGTTGCATTTTTTCCACATCGCCATGTCCACTCAAATGATCTGCTTGCATCTCTAATGGAATATCTTCTTGTTCCCGTGTGTAATGCTTCGCACGTATAAACGCTAACTTGGTCAGTTGCTTAGAAACAGCTTGAAAACATTGATGTGTTAATAATTGCTGGACAAGTTCTGCACGTGGATCTTCTTGCTGTTCAGTTTCAATAACAACAGGATGTTGCGGTAGAAGCATTTTACTCTTTATATTTATTAAAGTTGCGGCCATAACTAAATACTCCCCAGCAATGTCAAGTGATAGAACACGCATTCTATGCAGATACTCAATATACTGAGAAGTAATTTCAACCATTGGGATATCATAAATATCCATTTTATTTTGTTTGATGAGATGAAGTAGTAAGTCCAGCGGGCCCTCAAATGCATCCAGTTTAAACGTTAATTTTGAAGAAGATTCTAGCTGCCGATCTTCATGTTTCATTTGTCATTCTTCCGCTCCCATTTAGCTATTATCTTTGAAGTATCAAAACTTCCCATTATCTTGCAGCTTTTAAATAACTCTGCAAGTGCGTCTAGCATTTGAAAGCTGACTCCTTCATTTCTTTCAGTTGGTGTTACAGATATATGTCTAACCATCAAGATATCATCGTTGACTTCAATACCAATAACACCAATAAAATCACCTTCGTCATTTTTCCATAAAAATAAACTTCTCTCTTCTTCACTGGCATACCATTTCAATTCAGCTTTCAGATGAGAAATTTCCTTTAAATCAGGTATAAAAGACAACAATCCCATGGTGATTTTTTCGTAATCATTTTTATACTTGTAAAGCATGTTCGACCTCCTGTGGTCCCAACAAATTATCGTATGATAAACTTGAATTTACTTTACCATAATTTTAACTATTACACAAACAGTCTACGCTCGAGGATGATAGCGGTTGTAAATATCTGCCAGTCTCTTTTTTGATAGATGAGTGTAAATCTGAGTAGTTGCGATATCAGCATGCCCCAACAACTCTTGAACAACTCGTAGGTCAGCTCCATTTTCCAAAATATGCGTTGCAAACGAATGACGCAGAGTATGCGGAGTCACATTTTTTTTGATGCCGGCTTTTCTAACCTCTGCTTTTAAATTTTTCCAAATACCTTGCCGCGTTAACTCGCGCCCATGGTTGTTTAAAAAAAGGTAAGAGCTATTCTTCCTACCTAAAAGCTCTGGCCTGACTTTCTGTAGATATTGGTCTACCCACTTAACCGCCTGATCACCGATAGGCACAATTCTTTCCTTACTGCCCTTTCCAATTGTTTGAATCAATCCCATACCCAAATGGAGATTTGAAAGTTGCAAATTTACTATTTCGCTGACGCGCAAACCAGTTGCATACATAACTTCTAAAATTGCCCGATCACGCAAACCTAATTTTTTCCCCGTATCCGGTGAATTAAGCAATTTTTCAACTTCTTTTGTTGAAAGCACTTCTGGTAAATGCTCTTTTCGCTTAGGAGCGTCAATAAGCTGCATCGGATCCTTCTTAATTTTCTCTTCTTCCATCAGATATTGAAAGAACTTGCGCAAACTAGTGACTGAACGGACAATTGAACTAGTAGCTTTTTTTTGATCCGTTTCTTGCTGCATAAAATCAATAACAACTTGGCGTTCGATGTTGTCCAAGCTGTTGATTTCCCTTTTTTTTAGAAATACAGCAAATTGCAGCAAATCATTACGGTAGCTCATTACTGTATTTTTAGCCAAACCGCGCTCAACCGTTAAATAATGCAGATAGTCCTCAATGAGATTGTCTATGATACCCACCCCCGAAAAGTCCGTATCTGTCCGCACTAAATTTAATTTGATTGCTTTATATTTTTACTGCATGCGGCACAGATACCATGAAAAGTTAGTCGATGATCGCGAACCTTGAAACCATATTTATGTAAAACCTCCTGTTCAACTTCAACGAGCAGATCTTCATGTATCTCCTCAACCTTACCGCAAACACTGCACAGAAGATGATGGTGAAAATGTTGGTGATCTTCACAACGCAAATCATAGCGAGCAACACCATCCTCAAAGGTTACACGATCAGCAATTCGCAATTCTGTTAGCAAGTCAAGTGTCCGATAAACAGTTGCAAGCCCAATTTCTGGTTCCTTTTGTTTAATCAGTGTAAACAATTCTTCAGCCGAAAGATGCTTTGTTTGATATTCCAAAAGTGTACTAACCGTTGCTCTTCGTTGTGGTGTTAGTTTCATTCCTGCTTGATGTAGTTTTTTACCAATTTCAGTAATGCGTTCCTCTTGAAAAACCATTGCAGCGTTACCTCTTTTTTTAATATTCTAAAACTTATTGTTGCTTATTCAAAATAAGTTTTCCATTTTCCTGTCTGACCAGTCCAGCCTTCATCAAATGACCAATAGCACGTTTGAATTGTCCTTTGCTAATGCCAAAAAAAGCTTTAATTTCATCTGGAGAACTCTTATCAGTATAATCTAGCTCGCCTTTTTGATGTTCCAGTGCCGCTAGAATCATTTGTGCATCATCACTGATAGCTTCATATGCCCTTGGTCGCAATGATAAGTTTAAAACACCATCCGGTCTGACTCCTATAACACGAGCCTCAAGGCGCTGTCCCAGACGTGGTTCTTCGTCACGTTCACTCGGATGGATGAAACCTAAGAAATAATCATCTGTTAGTACATGTGTTCCAGCCATCTTCATACGATAAGTCGTTGCAACAACATTTTTGTTCTGCATCTGAGCATCTGCTTTTACAGCCAATCCTCGAAAAACATCTTCTGAAGCCAATTCTCCCCAGAGACGACCTTTATTATCGATCTTTAAACCTATCATTAAACGATCACCCTTTTTAGGCCATATCTTAGTAATTTCAGGGAGATCATCAATGGATACAACAATATCCTTATTAGGCAAACCAATATCAACGAAAACGCCCAAGGTCCGGCGTACCTCTACTACCTCTCCAAAAGCATACTGATCAAAACCGCTCTCAGGTATTTTTTTTGTAAGTTGCAGTTCATGTTCGGCATTTTCGTAAGCAAAACCTTTTACCTCTGTTCCTTTAGTAATTGGTTCTTTAAATTCATCTTTAGCAACTCTAAAAGTTAGGCCATTTTGCTGTGCAAAATAAAAATCATCATTCTCATCTGTAATAACAACTGTTACTATTTTACCGATTAATTTTTTTAATTCATTCTCCATGTTGTTTCTCCCCTATAATTAATTAAAACTGATATGTAACACACTCATAATACAATATGCGATTCCTGAAGCTATCACAGGCCCTGCAGCAACACCATGAAGAAAAACAACACCTACAATTGTACCAATAACCAATGCTACTGTCACTTGTGGCGAACTCGCTAACAAAGAGACTCCATTACGAGATAAGACGGCCACTAAAATTCCACAAGCAACTGCGATTATACCTACTGGTGACTTAAAAACTGTTATTAAGTCGCGAAAACCAATTTCCCCCGTGGCAATTGGAACTAGAATTGCAACCGAGATCACGGTCACACCCCAGTTTATGCCGCGACTTTGAATAACAGGTAACCACTTGCTAGTGTACGGAATTGCTTTTATTATCAAAACCACAGCAGCTGCAAATGATAACGAGGCATTTTTAACTATCAGTGCAATCAATAATACCAAACCTAAAAAAAGCCAACTTTCCATATTACTCCACCCCATTACATTACTCTGTATACTTCTTTATTTTAACTGAAAGAAGTTCAAAATGCGAACTAATCTCTAAAAGGCCCATGAAGGTCCTATTCTAATACAACTATGCTGTTTGTTACATATAGATTTTAATTTGCATAAAAGTGCTTATTATTTTTTCCTAAATATCTACACAACTGACAATTTTTTTCATTTTTGAACCAATAAAAAAAAGTAGAAAAGCTTGTCGTCACAAACTTTTCTACTCTTATTTTAGGAAGTATAACACACTTCCTAACTATTAAGATGATTCTTTTCTTAAGCTCTAAATATTAAAGTGCGTTTGAAGCACCGCGATAAACAATACCACGACGTGAATCAACAGTTACGACTTCACCGTCAGAAATTGAAGCTGTTGCATCTTGTGCTCCAACAATAACAGGAATGCCCATTGAAATGCCAACTACTGCTGCATGTGATGTCAAACCGCCATTTTCAACAATCAATGCGCTTGACTTCTCAATAGCAGGTAAGTATTCTTTGTCCGTTGTTTTTGTAACTAAAATTCCACCTTCAACAGCCTTCTTATTTGCTTCTTCAGCTGATGTTGCAACAGTTGCTTTACCGATTACTGTTTCATCGCCAACGCCCTGACCAGAAACCAGCTTTGAACCAATAAGTTGGATCTTCATAACATTAGTTGTTCCTTTTTCGCCAACAGGAACACCAGCTGTAATTAAGATCAAATCGCCCTCTTTAGCAAAACCAGCTTCTTTAGCTTTTTCTGTTGCAAGTGTGAACATATCATCTGTTGAAGCAGGTGCTTCAGCCATAACAGGATAAACACCCCAGTTAACAGCCAAACCACGACGAGTACGATCATCAAATGTAACAGCCAAAATATCTGCATCTGGACGGTACTTCGAAATCATACGAGCAGTATGACCAGATTTCGTTGCAGCAACGATTGTCTTAATCCCCAAGTTATCTGCTGTTTCAGCAACAGCACGGCCAATTGCTTCTGTAACATCAGTCTTATCGAAGTCATTAATTGAGAATGTCTTATGCTGACGCAAAGCATTTTCAGCCTTAACATCAATACGAGCCATTGTTGCAACTGATTCAACTGGGTAATCGCCATTAGCACTTTCACCTGAAAGCATTGTTGCATCTGTTCCATCAAAAACAGCATTAGCAACATCAGAAGCTTCAGCACGTGTAGGACGTGGATTCTCTTGCATTGAATCAAGCATTTGAGTAGCTGTAATAACAGGTTTGCCCAAAGCATTACATTTCTTAATCAAAGTCTTTTGAACCAATGGAACATTTTCAGCTGGAATTTCAACACCCATATCACCACGGGCAACCATCAAACCATCTGAAACTTTGATAATTTCGTCGAAGTTGTCAATACCTTCTTGTGATTCGATCTTAGGAAAAATTTGAACATGCTCCATATGTTTTTCTTCAAGAAGTTCACGGATATCCAAAACATCTTCTGGTTTACGTACAAAACTTGCAGCAATGAAGTTGATTTCATGATCTAATCCGAAACGAATATCATCAGAATCTTTTTCAGTGATTCCTGGTAAGTTGATTGAAACACCGGGTGCATTAACACCTTTACGTGAACCAAGAACTCCGGCATTCAATACTTTACATGCCAATTCATTATTTTCGCGATCGATTTTTTCAATCTGCATGTCAATCAAACCATCATCAAATAAAACGTGGCCACCTTCATGGACATCATCAATCAATCCAGGATAGGTAACGGCAATTTTATCATGAGTCCCCTCAAGTGAAGCATCCATAGAAATGCGAACTTCATCGCCAATTTCATATTGGATCTTGCCTTCCTTTTGAACCGTAGTACGGATTTCGGCACCTTTAGTATCTAACATGATACCAACCATCTTGCCGGTAACTTTTTCTGCTTCATGGACAACATTCAGACGTCCTAAATGTTCTTCATGATCGCCATGAGAAAAGTTAAAGCGAAATACGTTAGCTCCTGCCTCGATTAATTTTACAATTGTATCTAGATCTGTACTGGCTGGACCAAGTGTGCTCACAATCTTGGTTTTCTTCATGAGTAAAATCTCCCCTTTGAATAATTTTAAAGATGACTTTAATGTCTAATCTTTACCTAATTAATTAATGCACAATGTTTTCTGCTTAAATTCAACGCTCTTAAAAACGCAGGCGATCGTTTAGATCCTGCAGCGAAACATCTGTTACATGTTTATGATTCTCCAATGTGTCAATGATATCCGAAGCAACTAGTTTGTTATCCTTAATACCAATTGCTAAACCACCTTTGCCTTCAAGCAAAAGTTTAACCGCAAAATCACCAAAACGACTAGCTAGAACACGATCTCTTGCAGTTGGACTGCCCCCGCGCTGAACATGTCCTAAAGTAATAGCACGTGTATGCAACACCCCAAATTTGTCCAACTTTTCTTTAAATTCGGCAGCAGACATTACTCCTTCAGCTAAAACGACTAAATTATGATCCTTGCCGTTTGCTCGATTCTGCTTAATTTTGCTTGCAATAGCCTGAATGTCATAATCCCTTTCAGGAATGACAATTGCATCTGCGTCTGCAGCTATGCCCGCCCATAAAGCGATATCTCCAGCGCCGCGCCCCATCACTTCGACAATGAAGGTTCTTTGATGAGATGTTGCCGTATCGTTTACACGATCAAGCGCATCAAGCGCAACACTGACGGCTGTATCAAAACCAACAGTGAAATCAGTTCCTGGAATATCATTATCAATAGTCCCAGGCATACCAATAGAATTGAAGCCATGTTGTGTCAAGCGTTCAGCTCCGTGATACGAGCCATCTCCGCCAATAACAACTAAAGCATCAATTCCAAATTTTTTGAGTTGTTCAATACCTTTGAGCTGTGTTTTTTCTTCCGCAAATTCTGGGAAACGTGCAGAGTACAATACAGTACCACCACGTGAAATGATCCCATCCATATCAATAGACTCTAATTTATGGATATCTCCAGCAACTAAACCAGCAAAACCGTAGTTAATACCGTAAGCCTCAAGTCCTGCTGACATTGCAGAGCGTGCAATTGCACGAACTGATGCATTCATTCCTGCTGCATCGCCACCACTTGTTAAAATACCTATGCGTTTCATTTTTTCACCTCAAGTAAATATTATGGAACAACACATTCTCCATTGCCTATCTTATCACTTTTATAAGTGTATGTCTTGCAAAAACAGAAATTAATTCACTTTATCACAATATGTTTTCATTTGTTTTCATTCCTTAAAACCACATTCTCTTGCCCCAGCAAATTTGATAACGCTACAATAACTTTTGAATCATTCTGCAACCAATATCGTTGACTAAGCATCATTTTTTTGGCAGTCTTTTCCTCGAACAAAATAACCGGCGTTTCACCATGATATTGATGCATTACCTTCAGCAGCTTTTGCTGAATCTGCTGATCAGTTTCTTTAGTCAATCTTACATAATAGATGTCGCTCAATTTCTCTTCAATCTCACTTGCAGGCATCATTTCGCGAGCTATTACTTGCAGCCCTCTTTTCGTCTGCTCTGCTTTTCCGGTGAGCAGCATAACCATCTTTTCCTTGAGTACAGGCATTACTTTTTTAAAAAGATCCGAAAAAACAGTAATGTCTACTTGACCAGTTTGGTCTTCCCCCGTTACAAAAGCCATCTGCTGTCCCTTTTTTGTCCGAATAACCTTTATTTTCTTAATATAAACCAGCAGATGTAAGTGTTCCTTTTGTTCCTGTATCCTTGAAATAGCAGTAATTTTTTGAGGGATTATCAAATTGTTGAACTGCTCAACCGGATGTGCTGAAAGATAGACTCCAAGATATTTCTCTTCATTTTTCAAACGTTCTTCTAAACTAATATCTGTAAAAGTATCATATTTTGGAGCTAATGCTTCGAGCAGTTCAACATTATTACCGCTCAATTCAATGTTACTCAGCATTTTAGGCAAATTTTTTAACAATGTCGCTCGATTATGTGCCATCCCATCAAATGCACCTGCATAAATCAGTGCCTCTAAGTATTCCTTTTTCAAGTAACGATTGTCTATCCGCTGCAAAAAAGCTTGAAAACTGCTAAATTTTCCACGCAAACGTCTCTCAGAAATAATGTGTTTTGCAAAATCACTCCTAATTGTTTTAATATTTTGCAATCCAAAATATATTTTTTGCTTGTGCAAAATAAACAAAAGTTGGCTCTCGTTGACGTCTGGTGCATGAATCTCTACACTGTGCTGTTTTGCTTCAAGCAAATAATCTTTCATCTTATCGCTGTTTCCGATTACTGTGTTGAGTAATGCTGCAAAAAAAGCAGCTGGATAATGCCGTTTGATATATGCAAGTTGAAAAGCCATCTTAGTATATGCAACAGCATGCGAACGATTAAATCCGTAACCGGCGAATTTTTCGATGTATTCGTAAACTTGTTCTGCTACCTTGGGCGCAAACCCTCTTTTTTCAGCTCCCGAAACAAAACGTGCTTTCATCTGTTCAATTACAGCACCCTTTTTCTTGCTCATTGCTCGGCGCAGTAAATCAGCTTGGCCAAGCGTGAATCCGCCCATTGTCGAGGCAACTTGCATAACCTGTTCTTGGTATACAAGAATACCATACGTTTTTTTTAAAATCGGTTTTAAAGATTCAGCTGGATACGTGCTCTTTTCTACACCATGTCTTCGTTGAATAAAATGATCAATATTTTCCATTGGTCCAGGCCGATACAAAGCGTTAACGGCCGCAATATCTTCAAATGAGCTGGGATGCAAACGCCTTAATACATTTTTTATTCCGGCTGATTCAAATTGAAAAACACCAGTCGTATCAGCTTCTTGAAAAAGTCTCAATGTTTCTGTATCATTTAACAAAATTTGATGTACATCAAGTTCATGTTGATAGCCGATCTTAACCAATTTAGTAGCATTATCTAAAATACTCAGGTTGCGTAACCCTAGAAAATCAATTTTCAGTAACCCTAATTCTTCAACCGTATCTTTAGTAAATTGCGTTAACAATATCTCATCATTACCCACCTGTAGTGGAACGACGTCTACTAAATTTTTATCACTTAGAATAATACCGGCTGCATGGATAGAAAAATGTCGTGGTAAACCCTCAAGACTAAGTGCTGTTTTGAAAAGAAGCTTATTCTTCTCATTATCCGCTACCAAATCACGCAGACGAGGGGAGTTCTTATAGGCCTCCTCCAACGTTATGTGCAAAGTTGCTGGAATAGCTTTGCTCCAAACATTCATTTCAAACTGCGGTATTCCAAGGACACGTCCAACATCACGCAAAACCTGTTTTGCACCCAAGGTTCCAAAAGTTATAATTTGGGCCATATGGTCCGATCCATATTTATGGTATACATATTGAATAATTTGCTGGCGTCGATTATCAGGTATATCTAAGTCAATATCAGGCATTTGAGCTCGTTCTTCATTTAAAAACCGTTCAAAAAGTAAATCATAGCGGAGCGGATCAACATCAGTAATAAAAAGAGTATAAGCTACAAGCGACCCCGCTGCTGATCCTCGTCCTGGTCCAGTAATAATTTGGGCTTGATGTGCATAATTAGTTACATCCCATACAATTAAAAAATAATCATCAAAGCCCATTCGATGAATGACATTAAGCTCATATTCTAATCTTTTTCGATAGACAGTTATATTTCCATCTGCATTTTCTTTTAACCTTTTTGCTAAACCATCTTCACACAATGTACGTAAAAATTGTTGTGCGCCTATATTCTCAGGTATTTTAAAATGCGGTAGTTGTGGAGCAGAAAAATGCAGTTTTAAATTAATTTCCTGACAAAGCTTCTGCATTGCATTTAATGGATCTTGCAAATTAAGCTGTTTATATGCGGAACTGATTTCCTGCACAGGCTGCAGCCAAGCTTTCCCTTTTATTTTGCTAGCTGCACTCAACTGCTCGGTGCTCAATTGATTGCCCTTCTTTATTGCATCGAGCACTTGCAATTCAAAAAAATCATTCTGATTCAAATAATTTACTGGTTCAACAGCGATTGTCGCCAACTGTACATTTTCAGCTAATTTATTCAGTGTTGCATACAGGGCATGCTCCATTTCTAAATCAATACCTACAAAAACATTTTTTGTGCTTCCAACTGCTTCACTTAGTCTTTCAAGATATTTTTTTGCACTCGCAAGTCTTCCATTAGAAACCGCCGCAACAACATAGCTTTTTTGAGGCGGCACTATTACTGCCAGATCCCTCAATTCCTGCTTGTTATCTAATTTAAATATTTCATCACCTTTAGATAGAGCCAGCATCTTTCTAGTTGAAATGCGCATTAAATTTCGATAGCCTTGCTCATTTTTAGCAAGCAGTAAAAGGCTATCCTCAGGTCCAAGTTCTAGAGTCAGTCCTATTATCGGTTTAATATCCGCAGCTAAACATTCATGATAAAAATCAATTGCCCCGTACATAACATTTATATCCGTCAGAGCTAATGCCGCATACCCTCTTTTTTTTGCTTCGTTCACTAATTGTGGGATTTTAATCGTACTTTGAAGCAAACTAAAACTGCTAATAACTTGCAAAGCTCCAAACACTGCTGACCCCACCCTTCTGTCTATATATACCTTATTATAGCAACACTTTTCTGCTAAAAAAATAATAATCTGTTCAATCACTTTTAAAAATTGTTCAAAAGCAGTTAAAAATATGCTAAACTACTGTTGTATTGCGAGGTGTTGTTCATATGTCAAAACAATTGACCATATTGTTTTGGGGATTTATTTACGGTGAAGTTATCGGTTATATAAGTTCGGCTTTGTCAGGCACGGAATTTTCCGCATTATCTAGTGGTCTTACTGCAATGATCATTGGTTTTATCGCTATAAATGCCCTTAATTTTTTCGTAAAAACACCCAAAACAAATAAATAACAAAAAGCGGCTGGTCAAAAACTAGCCGCTTTTTGTTTGCTGTTTACTAAACTGATTCATTTTTCTCTTCAGCTTTAAAAATAAGTTCGTTATGGGTTCCCAAATCGATTGTTACGACAGAATGCGGCATAATTTTACCCGCAATAATCTGCTTGGCTAACGGTGTTTCAACATGATTCGTAATAAATCGCTGTAATGCCCGCGCACCGTATGCTGGATCATATCCCTCATGCGCAATCCACTTTTTCGCTGTCATTGTTATTTCCAATTTAATTTCTTGTTCAGACAAGCGATTAGATAACAACTCAATAAACTTATCGACAATTTTTGTTATTGCTTGAATATTTAGTGGTGCAAACATAATGATATCGTCAATCCGATTCAAAAATTCCGGCTTAAAATGTGTTTGCGCCAATTTCATAACTTGATCACGCGTTTCAGACGTGATCTTGCCACTATCTGCGACCTTATCTAATAAGATACTTGATCCTAAGTTTGAAGTCATGATGATAATCGTATTTTTAAAGTCAACAGTTCGCCCCTGTCCGTCTGTTAGGCGGCCATCATCGAAAACCTGCAGCAAAATATTAAAGACATCGGGATGTGCTTTTTCCACCTCATCCAATAAAACAATTGTATATGGATTACGCCTTACCGCTTCCGTCAGCTGGCCTCCTTCTTCATACCCAACATAGCCTGGAGCCGCACCAACCAAACGCGATACTGATTGTTTTTCCATATACTCACTCATATCAATTCGAACCATGTGTTTTTCCGAGTCAAAAAGATTTTCAGCAAGTGCTTTGGCCAACTCGGTTTTCCCAACCCCAGTAGGACCAAGAAACAAAAAAGTTCCCAAAGGCTGGTCAGGATCCTGTAACCCTGCCCGCGCACGAATAACTGCGTTCGCAACAGCATCTACCGCCTCCTCCTGTCCAATGACACGTTTATGCAGAATTTCCGGCAAATGTAGAAGCTTTTCACGTTCACCCTGCACTAATTTTGCCACTGGAATACCAGTAGAACGACTGACAACCTGTGCAATCTCATTTTCAGTTACTGATTCCTCCACCAGCCAATTGTCAGGACGTTCAGCATGTTCGAGCTGAGCCAACTCATTTTCTAATGCCGGTATTGTTGCGTGTTGCAATTTAGCTGCTTTCTCAAGATTATAATTGTTTTCCGCCTCTTCCAGATCATGTTTTGCCTGGTCAAGTTCAGCTTTTTTAGAACTTAGTTTCTGAATATCAGCTTTTTCATTCTCCCAACGCATTTTGAGAGCATTGGTTTTTTGACGCGATTCAGCTAGTTCGGATTGAAGTTCGCTAAGCCTTTTTTTAGACGCTGGATCGTTTTCCTTCTTCAGTGCTGCCTCCTCAACTTCTTGACGCATGAGCTGCCGGGTGATCTGATCAAGTTCAGTTGGCATTGAATTCATCTCA
The DNA here is from genome assembly GCF_001434935.1 of Liquorilactobacillus uvarum DSM 19971. Classification (GTDB taxonomy): domain Bacteria; phylum Bacillota; class Bacilli; order Lactobacillales; family Lactobacillaceae; genus Liquorilactobacillus; species Liquorilactobacillus uvarum. Next base: position 43,520 of record NZ_AZEG01000004.1, read on the forward strand.
ACCCTGATTGTCGCACACGCTTCATCGATCAGATCAATCGCTTTATCCGGCAAAAAGCGATCAGTAATATAGCGATTAGAAAGTGTTGCCGCCGCAACAATTGCATTATCGTGGATTCTAACTCCATGATGAATCTCAAAACGTTCTTTAAGACCACGCAAAATTGAAATTGTATCCTCAACACTCGGTTCTTGAACAAGAACTCTCTGAAATCGCCGCTCAAGAGCTTTATCTTTTTCCATATATTCGCGATATTCATCTAAAGTTGTTGCCCCAATTAAATGTAGTTCACCACGTGCAAGCATTGGTTTCAGAATATTTCCAGCATCCATGCTGCCTTCAGTTTTCCCTGCTCCAACAATATTATGAATCTCATCAATAAAGAGAATGATTTTGCCTTCACTTTTTGTAATCTCTTTTAAAACAGCTTTAAGGCGTTCCTCAAATTCACCACGGTACTTTGCGCCTGCAATTAATGATCCCATATCCAATGAGAACAGCGTTTTATCTTTCAGGTTATCGGGAACATCCTTACGTACTATTCGTTGGGCCAAGCCCTCAACTATTGCCGTTTTCCCAACCCCTGGTTCACCTATTAAAACAGGATTGTTCTTAGTCTTGCGTGAAAGAATCCGAATCACATCACGAATTTCTTCATCACGTCCGATCACGGGATCCTGCTTACCGCTGCGAACCTGCTTGATCAGGTCAATACCGTACTTTTCCAAAGCTTTATATTGTTTCTCTTGATTTTTCGATGTCACACGCTCACCTCCGCGAAGATCTTCAATGATCTTTGTCATTTTTTTCTCTGTAAGCCCCTTAGATTTTAAATAACTGGTCAGAGGATGATACTTTAATTTAAACAATGCTAAAAATAGTGTCTCAACCGCTACATAATCATCCCCGAAACCTTCACGCAGTTTATCCGCTTCCTGCAGCAGTTTGAAAAGGTTCTGGCTCAATGTCTGACCATAATTCACTTGACCTTCTATGACTGCTAATTGGTCAAGCTCCTTATCAACCTCTCTTTCGATCTCTGAAACATTCATCCCTGCTCTTTTAAAAATTTCGGCTCCAAATTCCCCTGGCTGAAGCAGAAATTTAAATAATTGTGGAATATCTATCTCTTGTTGGTGTCTTGTTACTGCAATTTGTTGTGCTTCCGCAAGGGCTTCTTGGACCGCACTCGTCAATTTGTCTTCCTCCATTTTTATCTCCTTCATTATTTAATTAGTTCAGTTTTTCACTAAATGCAATTAAAGAATAACACCGCTTGTTCATATTGTGTTTTACGTAGCTTAAGCCGCAATACTTGACAATAAAAATCAAAAACAGTACCGCTAAAAAACCTGATAATTCCTCAAAAAGCTCAAAAATATCTCTAGCTAAAAACCGCTAAGCGACTTTCATCCGCTTAAGCAACGGTGAAATTTTCACTCAACGATTCCATTATAATATGAACATATGTTTGTGTTAATTATTTTGTTCGTGCAACTTCCGCGATAATTTCTAAAATTACAGATGTAGCCTGTTCCATTACTTGCACTGAAACATATTCAAAACGTGAGTGCATGTTCTCACCACCAGCAAACAAATTTGGTGTTGGTAGACCCATGAATGAAATTTTGGAACCATCTGTCCCCCCACGGACCGGATAAATAACTGGCTTGATTTCAAGATTTTCCATCGCCTTTTTAGCTATATCAACAACTGTCATATCTTTTTCAATTACTTCGCGCATATTGTAATACTGATCTTTCATATCAAGTATTACTCGCTTATTATCATAACTGGCATTCAATTGAGCTACAATTTCTTTAAAGAGTCGCTTGCGTGCTTCAAATTTTTGTCGGTCATGATCGCGAATAATGTATGTCATTTTAGCCTTGTCGACAGTCCCGTTCATTTCCAGTAAATGAAAAAATCCTTCGCGTCCGGATGTTTTTTCAGGTACCTCTCTGTTTGGAAGTTGGGCATGAAAATCAAAAGCAAGCTGAAGAGCATTAATCATCACATCTTTAGCTGTAGCAGGATGAACATTTTTCCCAATCAACTCTATCTTTGCTTGAGCAGCGTTAAAAGTTTCATACTCCAATTCGCCTAACGGTCCACCGTCAACCGTATAAGCTATGTCTGCTCCAAAATCTGCAACCTCAAAATTATCGGCACCGGTTCCTATCTCCTCGTCCGGACCAATACCAATTTTTATCTCACCGTGTTTTATTTCTGGGTGTTCAATTAAATATTCAATAGCTGTAATGATTTCGGAAATTCCTGCTTTGTCATCTGCCCCTAAAAGAGTAGTTCCATCAGTCGTAATAAGGTCCTGACCTGTATATTTCTTCAAACTTTCAAATTCATTTGGTGACAGTTTGTACTTGCCCTCCCCCAATGCGATATCGGATTTTCCATCATAGTTTTTTATAATTTGCGGTTTAATATTTTGAGCATTGAAATCAGCTGTATCCATATGTGCTATCAAACCGACTTTTTTTACCTCTTTGCCTTCCGGCAAATTTCCCGGCAATGTTGCGAAAACATAACCACTTTTTGAAGCAATGTGTACATCCTGCAAACCTATTTTTCTGAGTTCTTCGACCAAAGTGGCAGCAAATTCAGTTTGTGTTTTAGTTGAAGGAATTGTGGATGTATTTTCATCAGAGCGTGTATCCTTTTTTACATAATTGATAAAACGAGGTATTAATTTCACATATTTTGTCATCATAAGAGCTCCCTTGATCAAAATTAGATAAACATAAATGGATCTGTATTAAGTTTTGATGCAATTAAGCGTAACTTCCAATCATTTTCAACGTTCCATTTTGTAAACAACTCCAACAGTTTTTCCTTGCAAATACTTTCAATATGATGTCCTGGATCAAGCGCTGACAAGCCACTAGCCAATATGTCATGCCCTGTATGATATGAAATATCCCCAGTTACATACAATTGTGCTCCCTGTTGCTGAGCCTCTGGGTAAAACTTGCCGCCGCTTCCCCCTAAAACTGCAACACGCTCAATCTTTTTATTTGGTTCTTTTGAAACCACCCGTAAAGATTGAAGTTTGAAAATTTTCTTGCAAAATTCGGCATATTGTCTAACAGTTTGCGGTTCTTCTAAGAAGCCAATACGTCCCATTCCATACTTTTGACCGAATTCTTCAATCTTAAACAGATCAAAAACGGGTTCTTCGTATGGATGGGCTGTAAACATAGCTTTGAGTACCGCGCTTTTTTTGCGAGCTGGTAAAACAACTTCAATTTTTTCTTCCTCAACTTCTGTTAAGCTGCCTTTCTTGCCAATTGTAGGATGTGCTTGATTATTTGGTTGAAAGCGTCCAACACCCTCAAGTGAATAAGAACAGTTATTATAGTTTCCAACCTTCCCTGCATCTACAGCACCCAATGCAGCTCGCATTTTAGGAGCATCTTTTTGAGGAACAAAAACAGCTAGTTTGAACATCTGTTCATGTTTAGCAGGCAACAGAATAGATGTTTTTTTAAGATTCATTTTTTCGGCAAGCCAGTCATTCATACCACCATTCGCATTGTCTAAATTTGTATGTGCAGCAAAAACAGTAATATTATGTTTTAACAGTTCAGCATACATTCTATTTTGCGGATCAGCCAAGTCAAATTGCTTGATCGGTTTAAACATTGCAGGATGATGCGCAAAAATAAAATCAACTTTATTTTTTATTGCCTCTTGAACAACTTCCGGACGCACATCTAGAGTTACCATAAGTTTGTGAACCTCAGCCTCAAGACTTCCGAGCTGCAAACCAATCGGATCACCTTTTTCTGCCATAAAAGGAGGAGCAAACTCCGCAAAGCGGCTCACAATATCTTTTACTTTAACCATTTAGAACATCGCCAATCTTTCTAATTTTGTTTTTCAATGCTTTTTTTTGTTTTAAAGGGACTTGGTGAGCTTTTTGAATTTCACTTAAAATATGCTGCAGTTTTTTCTGTTCTTGCTCCCATTTTCTTATAAAAACTGAATTCTTCTCTTTTCTCAAAACAGGCCCAAACAGATAATCCTCAGCAGTCAGCCTATCCCTTTCTTCTTTCCATGTAGCAACAATTATTTCATAAATATGTTTATCTTCATCGATAATTTCTTCAGTTAAAATCTGGTAATTATTCTCATTCAACCATTTTCTGACTTGCCATTCCCCAACATTCGGCTGCAGAATTAAGTTAGGCTTGTTTTCCAATTTAGATTTACCTTCAGTCAAAATGTGGCATATTAGTGGTCCCCCCATACCGCAAATTGTTATCGTATCAATTGCATCCTTTTCGCTCACTGCTTCTAGTCCATCAGCTAAACGGACCATGATTTTTTTAGCAAGACCTTCTTTTTTTATTTCATGAAGAGCGTTCAGATATGGTCCTTCCACTACTTCACCAGCAACTGCATAGCTGATTTTATCGTTCAATCCCAGATATGCAGGCAAGTACGCATGATCCGAACCAATATCCGCGAGGCGTGCTCCTACCGGAACATACTTAGCTACGGTTAATAAACGTGTCGATAAATGTTTGGCATCCATTAAAGTACAACAACTCCTTATCAATATAGGACATATTTAAGTATAACTAACTCTGAATAACAAAAAAAGGCTAAGGCATTAAAAACAGGTCGTAAAATTTTGCTATTAAGTCCGAATGTATCAATAATTCCAATTTTTATAACACCGCCATTGCTCCTTAAAATAAAACACAAAAAAAGCTGAGATAAGATCATAGGCTATCTCAGCTTAAATTATTATGGCTTTAATATTCGGATGTATTTTTATCCAACTTAATTTTTACTTTTATTAAGTAATTCATTAAATTTTCAACCTATTTTTAATTTTTTCTACGCTTTAGCCAGAGCCTCTTCTAGATCTTCGATCAAATCCTCACCCTGTTCAATCCCAACCGATAAACGAATCAATTCATTTGAAATACCGTTCTTTAGCCTAATTTTTTCTGGAATAGAGCCGTGTGTCATAATAGCTGGAACTTCAACCAGACTCTCAACTGCTCCTAAACTTTCAGCTAAAGTAATAACTTTCAGAGCTTCGATAAATTTTTTAACTGAGCGGCCTTTCTTGAGTTCAAATGACAGCATCCCACCAAAACCATTCATCTGTTTTTTTACGATCTCAAAATCCTTTGAATTTGGATCGCCTGGATAATAAATTTTGGCAACATTTTTATTTTCATTTAAGAAAGCAAAAATTTCGCGTGCATTCTTTTCATGTGCTTGCATTCTAACTGCTAATGTTTTAATACCGCGTTGCAGCAACCAGCTGTCTTGTGGTCCTAAAATACCTCCGATTGCGTTTTGAAGATATCCAATTTTTTTGCCCAATTCGGAATCTTTGACTACGACCAAACCAGCAACCAAATCACTATGTCCACCCAGATATTTCGATGCACTATGCAACACGATATCTGCTCCCAGATTAAGTGGTTGTTGAATGTAAGGCGTTGCAAATGTATTATCAACAATCGTTAACAGATCGTTTTCATGACCAATTTCAGCTATTGCTGCAATATCTGTTATCCGCATCAAAGGATTAGTGGGAGTTTCAAGATAAATAGCCTTAGTATTGTCTCTAATAGCACTCTTAACTGCCGCTAGATCACGAGTATCAACTACTGTAAATTCAAGGCCTTGACGTTTCAAGACCGTATTAATCAAACGGAATGTTCCACCATAAACATCATTACCTACAATAATATGATCACCAGCAGAAAAAAGAGAAAAGACATTGTGGATAGCTGCTGAACCCGAAGCAAAAGCAAAACCAGCAACTCCATTTTCAAGATCTTTGATCAGATCTTCAACTGCCCTACGTGTTGGATTTCCAGTTCTTGAATATTCATACTCGACTTTGCCGCCAAGTTCGCTCTGTGCATAGGTTGATGTTTGATAGATAGGTACATTTACGGCGCCAGTTGCTTTGTCTCTACTAATTCCTGCGTGAATCAATTTTGTATTAAATTTCATTATGAATTTCCCCTTTTATGAATAAATATTCTGACTTAAATAACGCTCACTGCTATCTGGAAAGACAGTAACAATATTACTGTTAGGTTTTAATTCCTCAGCTAATTTTAAACTTGCCGCTAAAGCCGCCCCACTGGAACTACCAATCATTAGTCCCTCTTCTTGTGCCATTTGTTTGACCAAAGAAAATGCAGCATCATCACTAATCGTATAAATTCGATCAACGTTTTTTCTTTCTAAGAAAGGAGGGACAAATTCAACACCAATCCCCTCAATTCGATGAGAATGTTCTGTTCCACCATTAAGAATAGAACCTTCTGGTTCAACAACTGCTGTTTTAATCTGCGACACATGTTCTTTAAAATAACGTGCCATCCCAACAAAAGTTCCACCACTGCCAACACCGGCTACAAAACCATCGATTGATATATTATTGGTTTGCATCTCATGTTCAATTTCAGGAGCAATTGAATGATAATAAGCATCTGGATTATCCAAATTATCAAACTGCATCGGAACGTAACTATTTTGTATCTCAGCTGCCAATTCACGTGCTTTCTCTATCGCCCCAACTATACCTTTTTCACTGGGTGTGTGAACTAATTGTGCCCCTAAAGCTTGCATCAGGGTCTGTTTTTCTTGGCTAAATTTTTCAGGAACAACTAGGATTGATTTTAGTCCCAATTGTCCCGCCGCTAATGCAATCCCTATTCCTGTATTTCCTGCTGTTGGCTCGATTATTGTCGTACCTTCCTTGACTAAGCCTTCGGTCTGAGCTTGATGCAGCATATATTTACCTAAACGGTCTTTGATACTACCACCAGGATTAAACATTTCCAGCTTAGCAAATATATGTGAGCCCTTTGGAGCTGAAATTTTCAATTGCATCAGCGGTGTATCGCCAACCATCTCTTCAACTGCTTTGTATATCATTTGTTAACCTCCCCTTAGAAAAAAGAAAAAAAGGGCACGAATCTTTTAAGATTCGCGCCCTACGCGTAGGAAAGTAATTAGCTGTCTCCAAACAATTTCACGTTCAGTAAGAACTACAACATGAAATCAGCATATCCCAAAGCAGCCGTATTTCCAACGCCAAAACGCGAAATACGACAACAACATGGGTTATATGCAGTTTTCATGTTAAAATCAGCCATTTTTCTTCCCCTTTTCTTCTTTTCATTTAGAATACTCTAGTCGACTAAAGAAATCAAGTGACTATTCCAAAAAAATTTCGAACTTATCTCTCTGCGCTTTATTCTAAGAAATCTTTAAGTTGTTTTGAACGTGATGGATGTCGTAACTTTCGAAGAGCTTTTGCTTCAATCTGTCGAATTCGTTCACGAGTGACACCAAAGACTTTACCGACTTCTTCTAAGGTCCTAGTCCGTCCATCATCAAGCCCAAAACGTAACCGCAACACATTTTCCTCGCGATCAGTTAAAGTATCAAGTACACTCTCCAACTGCTCTTTAAGCAATTCATAAGCTGCATGATCAGCTGGGCTAGTCGCATCATGATCTTCGATAAAATCGCCTAAATGTGAATCATCCTCTTCACCAATCGGTGTTTCAAGCGAAACTGGTTCCTGTGCTATTTTCAAGATCTCACGCACTTTATCTGTTGGCATATCCATTTCTGCGCCAATTTCTTCTGGCATTGGTTCCCTACCCAGATCTTGCAACATCTGGCGTTGAATCCTGATTAATTTATTAATCGTTTCCACCATATGGACGGGAATTCTGATCGTCCTTGCTTGGTCAGCAATTGCACGCGTAATTGCTTGCCTAATCCACCAAGTTGCATAAGTGGAAAACTTAAAACCTTTTCGGTAATCAAATTTTTCAACTGCTTTCATCAAGCCCATATTGCCCTCTTGAATTAGATCAAGGAATGACATTCCACGTCCAACATAGCGCTTAGCAATTGAAACAACCAATCTCAAATTGGCTTCAGCAAGTCTTTGTTTTGCTTCGTCATCGCCTTCTTCAATCCTCAAGGCTAAAGCAACTTCTTCATCGGCAGTCAGTAAATTCACACGACCGATTTCTTTAAGATACATCCTAACTGGATCATTAATTTTAACGCCCGCAGGTGCTGAGACATCCCTGTCCTTGGTTGCTTTTTCTGCTTCACTCGAAGCGGCTTTTAAACTGTGCTCACTCGGTTCACCTTTTTCATCAACAACTGAGATTCCTGAATCTTCAACCTTTTGAATCATTGTTTCCATTCGTTTCGCATCTAAGCTAAAAGGTGTTACTAATTTTTTTGTCAAATCATCATAATTAATCTGTTTTTTTGCTTTATACTTTCTAATAAGTTCACGTAAAGCCTTAGTATATGCTACCTCATTCAATGCGTTGCTCTTTTTGTTTTCTGCCATGGGAGGTCCTCCTTATAATGATGTCGACTTTTCTACCTGTTGCTGACGTAATAGATTGACTAAATTGACTGTCAAGCTCGTCACCAAATCATTGTTGTTCATCCTTTTAGCATCGGAAAGCTGTTTTTTAATATCTTTTATTTTGTTTTCAAGTGGAGATTGATGCATGATCAAGTCAATGCAGTCATCTACCTCCTCTTCGCTTGCATCTTTTGCATAAGCACCCAATGCTAGTTCTATCAATATTTGGCGTAATGCCTCATCTTCTAAATAATCAAGAAAACGTGCTGTGTCATACTCATTATAAGCGTTAAAATAACCTTCAGCTATAATATAGATTGTTTGGTACATATCATGCACAAAAGAAAAATCTTTTATTTCTCTTAACTTTAACCAAACACTATGATCATGCAGCAAACGATACAATAATAAGCGCTCTGCTTTTTCAACACGATCTAGATGTCTCTGATCATTTTTGGATTTAACAATTCGATCTTTTCGCAATACCTCATTCTGTTTATTCTGCTGGTTAGTATCTTGTTTAGATTTATTCACATAGGCCTGCAATTGACTTTCAAGATTTACTTTCTCAATCCCGAAACGTTTAGCAAGCTGATTTAAATAAATATCCCTTTCGACTGGAGACTGCACCTTTGCCAGTTGCTGTAAAACATCAGCTAGATAAGCTAACTGATCTGCTTCATTTGACAAGTTGCGATCCTGTTCGTAATAGCGCATATAAAAAGCGACAACAGTTTCATGTGAGCTTTGTGCTAATTGATCGAATTTCTCTCCACCGTACTTTTTTACATATTCGTCTGGATCCATTTTTTCAGGAATATGCACAACTCCGAGTTCCATTTTAGTCAATGGCTCCAAGAGACTTAGCGCTCGCGCTGTCGCATGCTGTCCAGGATCATCACCATCATAACAAATGTCTAAATGGTCAGTTATTCGTTCAAGCAGATAGACCTGTTCATTTGTAAGACTTGTCCCCATTGAAGCTAATCCATTCTTTACTCCGGCCCGATAGGCAGCCAAAACATCCATAAAACCTTCAAATAAAATAGCCGATTTTTCTTGGCGGATCTTACTCTTGGCCTTGTCGAAATTAAAAAGCACTTTGCGTTTATTAAAAATAGCTGTTTCAGGACTATTCAAATACTTAGGTTTTTTTTCATTTTTGAGCAAAAGTCTCCCAGAAAAAGCAATCGTCTCACCACGAGGATCACGAATTGGAAAAAGAACTCTATCTCTAAAACGTTCTTTCAAGGAACCATCTTGCAGCTCAACGAAGAGTCCGGATTTACGTAAAAGCTGGTGGTCCAATCCTTTTTCCTTAAAAAAAGCCTCTAATAGTTCTTTAGTAGGTGCATATCCTAAATTAAATTCTTCAATCATTCCATCATCTAAGCCACGTGCATGCAAATATTTTAATGCCTGTTCACCCATTGATGTATTTACAAGAATATGGTTAAACAGATGGGCAGCGTCATTGTACATCGCCTTTAGCTTTGTTGTTTCAGATGATTCAGAAACATTGTCATTAGATAAAGATTGTGTAAACTCTTGCGCTAACTGAACATTGCCTATCTCAGCGACACGTATGACTGCGTCTGGAAATGACATGTTTTCAATTTCCATAATAAATTTAAAAACATTGCCCCCACGATGACATGAGAAACAATGAAAAATCTGTTTTTCTTCAGTAACCGAAAACGATGGTGTTTTTTCCTCATGAAAAGGGCAAAGTCCAAAATAATTTTTTCCTGATTTTCTTAGTTGAACATATTGTCCAACTATATCAACAATATTGACACTAGAGCGTACAGTCTCGATAACTTCTTCTGGAATTCGCCGACTCATACTATATCACCCCGTCTAGTCTAATAGTTGTTATGTTTACAAAAGTCGCACGTTAACGTGCGACTTTTCAGAAAAATTACAATCATATTTATGATACAATATCGTTTTTCAAAAAGCAACCAATTAAATTTTGCTTTGCACCTGTCACTGTAAGTCTATCACGTAACCCTTAATTTTCAATCAAAAAAGGCTTTGTCGCTAACTAGAATCTCACTAGTGACAACAAGCCTGAACCACTTACACATTCTGAGCGATTTCAATCAAAATTTTCAAACTTATTTAACATTCAATTTATCTAATGTCCCAAATTTGTGTGTCAATTTTGAAAGTGTCAAAAGCTGATTTAAACGATTAGCACGTATTTTCTCATCATCAACCATAATCATCGTTTTTTCAAAATAGTTATCAATTAAAGGACGCAACGAGCATAAAGCATTATACAGCTCATCAAGCGAATAAGAATTTATTTTGTTTTCAATTTTTGAAACGGCTGCAAACAATTCTTTCTCTGCTATATTTTCAAACAATGATGTATCAATTTTGCGCTCTTTATCCTTTGGCGCCTTTTCAGCTAAACGTAAGACACGTGTGAGTGCTTCGATATTCCCTTTAAAATCACCATCTTTTTGATGGTCCTTCAATATCATTGCAGCTTCTTTCATTTCAACAAATGAGTTAGCTGAAACTCCAGAAACAGTCTCAATTATATCAAAACTAAATTTGTTCTCACTAAGTAATTTTTTAATACGTTCAACTACAAAAGCACTCATTTCTTCAGAATTTTTTGTAGGTTTGATATTGGCATACAATGATGGTACATTTTGATAATTCTGCCTTATCATTTCTTGCAAAGAATCAACCGACAATTTCCAATTTCGAGCGAGTGTTATTCGAACGATACCCAGAGCTTGTCTCCTTAAAGCATATGGATCGTTTGAACCAGTCGGTATCATTCCAGATGCAAAAAAAGCTCCAATACTATCAATTTTGTCAGCAATAGCTAACATAGCCCCGACTTTTGACTCTGGCAGTTTACCGTCTGAGGAATTGGGAAGATAATGTTCACGAATTGCAGTCGCAACTGCTGGCTGTTCGCCCTTCAACAAAGCATATTTTTCACCCATAACACCTTGAAGTTCGGCAAATTCTCCGACCATTCCTGTAACCAGATCAAATTTGTAAATTTGTGCAGCACGGTCAAGTGCTTCTACTTCAGAATCGCTTAAACCATTTCCTTTATCTAAGTTTGCGACTAACAGCTTGCATAAGAGTCTTACGCGTTCCATTTTTTCATATATCGTACCAATTTTATCGTGGAACATAACTTTCTTAAGTCGATCAACATAGTTTTCAATTGTTTTTTGCTGATCTTCGTGGTAGAAGAACGCCGCATCCTCAAGCCTTGCAGTTAAAACTTTTTCATTTCCGGCTACGACATTTTCTAAATGTTCCTTATTCCCGTTTCGCACCGAAACAAAATTTGGAAGCAAGTTTCCTGATTGATCCAAAACGTAGAAGAAACGCTGGTGATCTTTCATTGAAGTTATTAGAACTTCATCTGGAATATCTAAATACTTTTCATCAAAACTTCCCGCGAAGACAGTTGGAAACTCAACTAGATTATTGACTTCTTCAAGTAATTCCGGATCGACAATAATTTTCCAATTATTTTGCTTGGCTAATTGTTCTATCTGGTCTTTGATCATTTGTTTACGTTCACGTGCATCAGCGATAACCTTTTGTGCGACTAAGGCCTGTGGGTAGTCCTCTGCACTTTCTAGTACAACATCAGTTCCTAAAAAGCGATGTCCTTGCGTAATACGGTCTGTCTGAACATTTAAAATACTGAACGGAATAACTTGCTTATCTAAAAGTGCTACTAACCAACGGATAGGCCGTACATACTTAAAATCATTATTTCCCCAACGCATCATGGTTGGAAAAACCATTGAAGTAACTGTCTCCTTGATTTCTATAAAAATTTCAGCAGCCGTTTTACCAGCAATAAATTTCTTAACGTATGCGTATTCTGTACCCTTGAGTTCCTTGAAAAAAATATCATCTGGTGTCATTCCTTGACCACGGGAAAAACCGATCGCAGCTTTAGACCAATTTCCATCCTTATCAACAGCTATTTTTTTTGCAGGCCCTTTAGCTTCCTCTTCGATATCACTTTGTTTATCAGCTAAACCACTGATCTTAACAGCTAATCTGCGTGGAGTCGAAAAGACTGCTATCTTATCAAAAAACAAACGCTGCTCTTTCAGAAAAGAACTAATACGTTCTTTTAATTGCTGTGCACTCGGAGTTACGACATGTGCAGGGATCTCTTCCAACCCTACTTCAAGTAAGAATGTATGACTCATGCTTATTTGTCCTCCTTTAATAACTTATTCCGCAATGTTTCATCTTTTAATAAAGGGAAGCCTAATTTCTTTCGTTCGGCTACAAAAACCTTAGCTACAGACTTGGCCATATTTCGAATCCTAGCTAAATAACCAGCTCTTTCGGTAACAGAAACTGCTCCGCGCGCATCCAACAAGTTAAATGTATGACTGCATTTCAAAACATAGTCGTATGCCGGATGAACCAAACCATTTTTTATCTGCTTTTTTGCCTCTTTTTCATAGGTGTCAAATAAATTGAACAGCATCTCTTGATTACTTTCTTCAAATGAATATTTTGAATGCTCATACTCCGGTTCGCCAAAAATATCACCATACTTGACTCCCGCAGCCCATTCTAAATCAAAAACTGAATTAACATCTTGAATGTAAGATGACAGACGTTCCAATCCATAAGTAACCTCTGAAGCGACCGGCCTTACCTCAAGTCCTCCAACTTGCTGAAAATATGTAAACTGTGTAATCTCCATTCCATCTAACCAGACTTCCCAGCCAACACCAGCACAGCCCATAGATGGATTTTCCCAGTTATCTTCAACAAACCTAATATCATGCTCATTAGGATCAATTCCCAACGCACGTAGACTATCTAAATACAAGTCCTGAATATTTGCGGGAGATGGTTTCATGATAACTTGAAATTGATGATGTTGGTAAAGACGGTTAGGATTTTCACCGTAACGTCCATCTGCTGGTCGTCTTGAAGGTTCTACGTAGGCAGCGTTCCAAGGCTCAGGGCCGATTGCACGCAAAAACGTATAGGGGCTCATCGTTCCTGCACCTTTTTCAGTATCATAAGCTTGCATCAGCATACAGCCTTGTTTTGACCAAAAATGCTGAAGTGTCAAGATAATATCTTGCAAAGACAATTTTTCCGACATTGTTTTCCTCCTTAATAATTAGCGAATGACTACCCCATTTATGAAAACATAAAAAAACCTATGCGACCACAAATAGAATAGTCACATAGGGACGATTTTTAATATAACCGCGGTTCCACCCTACTTCTAGTATATATACTAGCTGCTCAATTAAATTAGGCTCCGAAAACGCCAATGCACGCTATCCGTGTCTGCTTCCACCAACTATCCAGACTCGCTGTAACCGTAAAAAAGTGCACCCTTCTTCATCAACGCCAATCTTATCAAATTAAGGATAAGCGAGATAATGCTGTTTGTCAATTACCTATCATCATTTAAAACAATATGCGGCCATTTTTTTATATCATCTAAAAACTTTTTTGCTTTGATATTGACTCCAACATCGTTATTATAAATCTGATTTAAAGTCAATCGAAGCTTATCCTTGGTATCTTTTTTGACCCTTATTGATCCGAGTCGCATAATATCCACTTGCGAAAAAAAGCGCAAGAAGTAAATCGTCCTTCGGTCTAGTTGAAGACGATGAGAATCTAGATGCCAATGATTTTGACATAATAAACCGCCATAACTCTCTGAAAAATCATAAATTCCAACACTTTTATGACAAATAACACAATCTCTTAAATTAGGTTTAACCCCAAATCTTCCTAACAATTGAATTTCAATAATATTTGTCACAATTGCAGGGTCCAGACCATCATTAATTAATGAGATTGCTTTTTCAATTTTGATATACCATTCATTCAAAGGCCGATTATCATTAAAAGCCGCTTCTGCAAGTCCCAAAATATATGCTGAATAAGCATTCAAGATAATATCTTGGCAAATAGTCTGGTACTGACTGGAATCTTTGACTGCACTTATGAATGACAGCCCTTCATCATTGATTGTTCCAATATAAGTTGCCTTTGTAAATGGAAGAATTGCCGCACTCAAACGAAACCCCTTCTTGCGTGCACCACGTATGAAGAACATCTTAAACCCGAAACGATCAGTTAGAATTTTAACTAGCATGTCCCGCTCACGATAGTCCTTGCGATATACAACGATTCCAGAAAACTCTGCCATTTTCGTTGTTCCCAAACTATCACTCCCCTGCTAGCTTTTTACAGTCAAAAAATCAAAAATTTGATAATCTCTCGCACTATCTCTCTTTAATAATCATCCTGTCTGTAGCCGAGAGCTTTTAAATCCGTTTGTTTATCCCGCCAGTTATTTTGAACTTTCACCCACAATTCTAAATATACTTTATCACCTAAAAGCAACTCAATATCTTTGCGGGCCTTTGTCCCGATCGTTTTCAGCATTTTCCCACCTTTTCCGATCAAAATGCCTTTCTGCGAAGATCGCTCAACAATAATCGTAGCTTGAACAAGAATCTTTTCTTCATCTTCTCTTTTAACACGTTCAACAATTACAGCCACTGAGTGTGGAACTTCTTCACGTGTTAACTCCAATACCTTCTCACGAATCAACTCGCCCGCAATAAAGCGCTCCGGATGATCTGTAACCTGATCTTCTGGATAAAACTGTGGGCCCTCAGGTAAGGTACCACTAATTGCTGTTATAAGTTCTTCACAATTATTTCCTTGGAGCGCAGAAATCGGATAAACCTCTTTGAACTCTAATTCTTTACGGTAATCATCAACGATTTCCAAAAGATGATCGGGATGTATCTGATCAATCTTGTTAATCACTAAAAAAATAGGCTTTTTGACATCTTTCAAACGTTTAATAATAAAATCGTCTCCGCGTCCTCGTTTTTGGGTAGCATTGACCATAAACAAAACAGCATCCACTTCATTTAAAGTCGATAACGCTGCCTTAACCATGAAATCTCCAAGCCGACTATGTGGTTTGTGAATTCCAGGAGTATCAATAAATACAATCTGAGTTGACTCAGTCGTATAGATCCCTTGAATTTTGTTACGTGTTGTTTGTGCTTTATCACTCATAATAGCAACTTTTTGTCCAACAGCACGATTTAAAAAAGTTGATTTGCCTACATTAGGACGACCAATGATAGCAACAAAACCTGAATGTTTTTTTATCTCCATTTTCTACCCTCTTAATTTAAAATAAGTTACACAGTTTAGGAACAAAAATAACAAGTGCGACAATAAGCGCGAAAAAAGCTGAAAGCAACACTGCACCTGCAGCCATATCTTTCGCTTTTTTTGCGAGGATACTATATTGGTAATCGGTCACCAAATCGACAATGTTCTCCGCAACTGTGTTCCAAATCTCATTGATGATTACCAAGGAAATACTCAGACACAGCCATAACCATTCTCCTGCAGACAATTTCAAAAGCCACCCTAGGATAAGAGCCATTGTGGCTGCAAACAAATGAAAGCGCAAATTGCGCTCTTCACCCATCATCGTTTTAAGTCCTTGGCAGGCATGATAAAAAGATTGCTTAAATTTAGTGTGTTTCCATCTATTCTTTTTATTTTTTAAGTCCATAAGCATCCAAAATCTCACGTTGTAAATTAAACATAACCGTCTCATCTTCATGGCGCATATGATCATATCCATTGAGGTGTAAAAAGCCATGGACTACCAAAAAGCCAAGTTCTCTTTCCTCTGAATGGCCTAAATATGCAGCCTGCTCCTTGACTTTGTCAACAGACACCATAATATCACCAATATTTTTTGGTACTTCAAAAGTACTATCTTCCGGCATAATAATAGGAGTATCGTCATCGGTCTGTTCTTCAATTGCGAAGCTAATGACATCAGTTGGTTTGTCAACCCCACGATATTTTTTATTAATTGCATGTATTTTTTCATTGTCCATTAATGTCACTGACATTTCAGTGTCTTCAGGCAATTTGATATAATTTCCAGCATAGTCCAGTAAGTTCGTTATTAACTTAATCCATTCTTCACTCACTTGTTTAGTTTCATCGTAAATTTCTAAATCCACTATTTTTGCCCCTCTTTTTCAGTTTCATGCGCATAGGCTTGAATAATTTCAGCAACAACTGGATGACGCACAACATCCGCTGCATCAAAATTAACAAATTCTACATGAGTTAGGTTTTTTAAAATATTCTCTGCATCTACCAGTCCGCTTTGCCTGTGTCCACGTGGAAGATCAATCTGGGTCTTGTCACCATTAACCACCATCTTAGAACCAAAACCAAGACGTGTTAAAAACATCTTCATTTGTGCTCTTGTTGTATTTTGAGCCTCATCTAATATAACAAAAGCGTTATCCAATGTTCGCCCACGCATATACGCTAACGGTGCAATCTCAATCACACCACGGTCTAATAAACGTTCAGTATGTTCCTTCCCCAAGACGGCATGCAAAGCATCATACACTGGCCGTAGGTAAGGATCCACTTTTTCTTTTAGATCTCCTGGCAAAAACCCCAATGATTCTCCAGCCTCTACAGCAGGTCTAGTAAGGATTATTCGATCTACCATATTCTTTTTCAACGCTGCAATTGCCATTACAACAGCCAAAAAAGTCTTACCGGTTCCGGCTGGCCCTATTCCAAAAACAAGATCGCTATTCTTAATTGCCTGAACATACTGCCGCTGTCCAAAGTTTTTTACACGAATCGGCTTTCCCTTTTGATCTTTAAGCAGTACATCCGTATATAAATCCTGAAAATAGTCCAAAGTTCCCTTGTCCGCCATCTTTATTGCAGACAGAACATCTGCACTGCCGATTGTAATGTTCTGTGCAAGCAACTTAGATAATTGCTGGAGAATATTCAGCGCTTTTGTAACTGCCTTTTCTTCCCCAGTGATTTTTATCATATCTCCAAAAGGACGAATAACAATGTTCTCATTTTCTTCAAGTAATTCAATATATTTATCATGTGTTCCCAACAAAGCCACACCTTGTTGAGAATCAATTAATTTGAACTCTTTTTCAACCAGCTGTTTTTCCGTCAATCCATTTTGCTCCTTCAACTAAGCATTATATGGTTAAATCATAGCATAAAAGGCTGTTTAACAAAAGCTAAGGCTTTAATAAAATTTTTCAGCAAAAACAAAAAGGCGGGTTGTCCATCACAGACAATTCGCCTTTCGCATTCACAATCCAACATATTCTCAACTATTGAATGAAAATTATTAGTTCAATAATGATTTTACAACTGAATTTACTAACTTCCCGTCAGCCTGTCCCTTCACTTGAGGCATAACTGCACCCATCACTTTGCCGAAATCAGCTTTTGATGATGCTCCAACTCGTTGCATCGTTTCTTGAACAATAGCCTTTACCTCATCTTCGCCAAGTTGTTTCGGCAAGTAACGCTGAACAACTTTAATTTCGTTTTCAAGTCCGGGAACCAAGTCATCACGCCCAGCAGCCGAAAACTCAACAACAGAATCCTTACGTTGCTTCAGTTCACGCGATAAAACAGCTATCTCTTCATCAGAAGTTAACGTATGGCCCACTTTAATCTGTTCATTTGTCGCAGCGGACTTCAACATACGAACAGTACTCAAAGTTTCCTTATCGTGAGCTTTCATAGCAGTCTTCAAATCATTATTCAATGAATCAAGTAAGCTCATCAGTTCTATCCCTCCTTAGGAATTAGAAACGACGTTTGTTCTTACGCTTTCTTGCTGCTTCAGATTTTTTCTTGCGTTTCACACTAGGCTTCTCGTAGAATTCACGTTTACGATATTCTTGTAAAGTACCTGTTTTTGAAACGGTACGTTTGAAGCGACGAAGAGCGTCATCAAGAGATTCGTTTTTACGAACGACTGTCTTTGACATTTTGTTTCCCTCCCTCCGAGCTTAAAATGTAACCGTTATATTCTGCATAAACACACAAACTTTAACAGTTCTATATTATTATACCCAAACCTCTGTCAGCCGTCAATATAACTTTACCGCTATTCACTAAAATAATTAGTAAAAAGCAATTTATGCTGATTGTTTTAAATGATAATTCATTATACTATATACGTAGTTAATAAAGCGTTTTTAAATTTATTAAGCGGGGGGAAAAAATGTCTAATAATAAGAAACTATCAATTTTCATTATCTCCGATTCTTTGGGAGAAACAGGCTACAATCTTGCTCAGGCTGCATACGTGCAGTTTCCTGGTATCGATTTTAAATTGACTCGTTTTCCACTAACTAAAACAACTTCGCTCTTAGGTGGCATTCTTAATCAAGCTAAAAGAGCTGATGCGTTAATTATCCATACATTTGTTGATCCGCATCTTTCAGAATACGTTACTTCTTTTTGCAAAAATAACAAGCTCAGCGTCCTAGATGCATTATCTCCCATGATTGATATGATTAAAGGAAAAACAGGCTCTAATCCGCTGGGAAAAGCTGGTTTAAACCATAATCTCAACGAGACTTATTTTAATCGTATCAAAGCACTTGAATTTGCAGTTACTTATGATGATGGCAAAGATCCATCTGGTTATTTGAAAGCAGACATTGTACTCTTAGGTGTTTCGCGTACTTCAAAAACACCTCTATCATTGTATCTTGCTAACAAAAATCTTCTCGTCGCCAACCTTCCCCTTGTTCCAAAAGCTAAAATTCCCGATGAAATCTGGAAAGTCGATCGCCAAAAAATAATTGGCCTGACAAATGACCCTAAAATTCTTAATAATATCAGGCGCGAACGTATGCTAACCTATGGTTTGAATCCAGATACTAATTACTCCAATGTAGACAATATTGAAGCTGAGTTAGAATATGCAAACGATCTATATAAAAAGCTTGGATGTCTTGTTATTAACGTTTCAAACAAGTCAATCGAAGAAACGGCTACGCTAATTACCGAAAGCTTGGCTAAATAATATTAATAAAATGTGGCGTATAGCATAAGTTGGTATGGTTTGAGTATTAATGCGAAATTATAGCATACTTCTTTGTTAGAAGTAATTCGAAGTTACACAGAAAATTTTGAATTATGAAGCAAATAAGGGATTAGATCAAAAAGTTAATTTTTTTGATCTAATCCCTTATTTAGGTCTTGTATTATTTACATTGCGATACTTACGTCTAATTATACCTAAAAAATCAGATTTTTCCTTTATTGGCAACAATTTTAGTCAGCATCTCTGGATCAAAAGTCTGTTTTTTAAACATACTAATCTCATAGGCATATGGCGGAAATGCATTCTTTTTATCAGGTCCGACATAAGGTGTCTCCATAATTTTAGGAATTTCTTTAAGGTCACGATGGTGCGCAATATAGTTCAGAGAATCAAACCCAATCGTACCGAAACCTATATTAGCATGCCGATCTTTATGACTTCCCAATTTGTTTTTAGAATCATTAATGTGAACGACCTTCAATCTTTCCAAACCGATAGTATGATCGAATTCATTGAGTACACCGTCAAAATCCTCCTTGATGTTATATCCAGCATCATTAGTGTGGCATGTATCCAATGTTACCGAAAGTTTCTCATTGTGTGTCACCCCGTCTATAACCTGTGCAATTTCTTCAAAGGTGCGACCAACTTCTGTTCCCTTGCCTGCCATCGTCTCAATTGCTATTTGCAAAGTTTGTTCAGGATCAATGACTTCATTAAGCCCTTTAACTATATTGTCTATAGCAGCCTTGGCGCCTGCCCCGACATGTGCTCCCGGATGAAATGTCATTTGCTTGGCTCCAAGTGCTTCCGCACGTTTGACCTCATCTTTTAGAAAAGCAACCGCAAAATCAAAGTTTTCAATCTTTTTAGTATTGCCCAAATTAATAATGTATGGTGCATGAACTACAATATTACTGATATTATGCCTCTTCATATAATCGTGGCCAGCATCGATATTCATGTCCGCTATTTTTTTACGTCGCGTATTTTGAGGAGCTCCTGTGTATATCATAAAGGTTGTTGCACCGTATTCCACTGCTTCTTCAGCGGAACCCAGAAGCATCTTACTTCCCTTCATTCCAACATGTGATCCAAGTAGCATTTTCAATTCTCCTTTTTGCTTAATTTAGACTAAAAGCACGATTTCCCGAACCATTATCAGAAAATTTATAGCCTTATTTTTACTTTTTTATTGTGGTAACGAGATATTTTTACTTTAAATAATGTTTTATAATACGCTCTGCCGCATAACCATCATTTTTTGTATTCCACAGCTTATTGAATTCACTCAGATCATTTTGACCTAACGGTTGCTTTAAAGTTGCAAACAGCTCTTTTGTGGTTTTTAACAGCGGACCAGGAAGCCATTGTTCGAAATCAGATTGAATACCGATTTTATCTTGATATTCATCAAAATCATAACAATAAAATAAAATCTCCTTTGCATTCTCCAACAATGAATAATCAAAAATAACCGATGAATAGTCCGTAATCAATCGATCCGTTACCGGCAAAATTTCCTCAGTTAAAAGATCGTCCAACCATAAAACTTTTTTATTTGCAGCAAAGTGTTTACGAATAGCTTGTCCACTTTCTCCTAAATGAGGATGAAGTTTAATTACCAACACTTGTTTTTCATCTAAATGATTCATGCTTTCAAAAAAGGACGGCGGCAAATCAATATAAACTCCATTATTTCCTTCACGATAAGTTGGTGCGTAAAGAATAATTTCCTTGTCTTTTAAATCAGGATACCTCTGGTAAAAAAGCTTTCTTTTTTGTAAAGCCCATTCTGGATGTGAAAATTTATCAGATCGCGGATATCCTAAGATTAACATCTTATTTTTTTTTACATGATAGCTTCTAACAAAAATCGCAGCCATTTTAGTTGAACCAACGACATAATCATCAAACTGATCATATACTTCTTGGAATCTTTTTTTATCAGCCAAACTTCTCATCAGTGTTTTTGGCTCTTGCCATCCAAATGATTTGACAGCACCATTTGCATGCCAGACTTGCACAACTTTAGTTTTCCGATGATCAAAGCGGCAACCCGCTAAAAAAGCGTAGTAATTATCACAAAATAAAATTTTAGCATTTAAAACTAGCCGCAATTCTACCAGAATAAAATGCAACCCTTCTGTGAAGCTCACTGTCTCTACTCCAGCGCTATTCAGTTCCAATGCAGCTCTTTTACAATTCGGATAATACAATACAATTAAACGTTCTTTTTTGCTTGCACACTTTTTAGATAATCTTAGAATAAAGTCATTATTATTTCCAAAACTCATCAAGTAAATTACCAATTTTGGCTTCTTTGAGGTAAAAAGAAACGAGAAAAAGCG
Source organism: Liquorilactobacillus uvarum DSM 19971 (assembly GCF_001434935.1). GTDB lineage: Bacteria > Bacillota > Bacilli > Lactobacillales > Lactobacillaceae > Liquorilactobacillus > Liquorilactobacillus uvarum. The sequence continues at coordinate 65,217 of NZ_AZEG01000004.1, forward strand.
TACCAACCAAATATAAATTATTTTTTTCATTACCTCAACATACTTCCTTAAAAACTATTTTCACTCCTTGCAGGACTGCTACTTTATGGCTCAGGTTCATAAAAATGCCCCATAATTTTAACATTATCTGAAATACTAACAAATGCATATGGATCCGATTCCTCCATTGCATTTTTTAAATCAAGTTGTTCATAGCGCGAAATAACGGTAAAAAGAATTGTCTTTTGATCATGCCGGTATGCTCCTTCAGCTCCATGAACAATAGTAATCCCGCGACGCATATGGGTCTGAATGCAATCAACGACACTTTTAGGTTTGGTTGTTACGATCATAACCTGCATCTTTTGCTGCCGTGTATACACAATATCCATCACACGTGCATTGACAAATATTCCAAGTGCTGAATAAAAAGCATATGGCCAGCCATAGACTGCCCCAGCAGCAAAAATAATTAAAATATTAAAACTAATGTTAATTGTCCCAATACTCTTACCTGTACGCCTGCGCAAAGTCAAGCCAATGATATCTAAACCACCTGTTGAGATTCCATTTTTTAAAGCCATACCCGTTCCAAAACCATTTATCGCTGCTCCAAAAATAGCACAAATAATCGGATCTTTTGTTAATGTAACTACCGAAATCGACTTAATCATGATACTTGAAAAAATAACGGCTAAAAATGTAAAAAAAGTGAATCGATGTCCAATCTGCTTCCATGCCAAAAAAAACAGTGGTACGTTAAGTATAAATAGCAATGCCGCTGTTGAAAGTTGAAAAGGAGCATATCTTTTTACCAACGTTGCTATTAACTGAGCTAGTCCGGTTATCCCAGATGAATAAATATTACCAGGAACCCAAAAAAAATTCATTGCCACTGAAACCAGAATGCCATAGATAAAAGACGTTGAAGCACGTGCCACGTACTGGTGTCTTTTCAAAATCTGCTGAATCTCATCCATAAATCTTTTTTATCTCCTTATTCTATCGAACAGGTCTAATTTGACCAATTATTTTTTTTAAAGAACTGGCGCGACTTTTCCTCCATCTCGAAGCGAGCAGGATCTTTTTTATAAAATTCTTGATGATAGTCCTCAGCTGGATAAAAAGGTTTTGCGTCCTCAATCTGAGTCACAATTGGTTCACTGAAACGACCACTCTTCTCTAATGCTTTTTTTGATGCAACTGCAATTTTTTTCTGTTTCTCGCTGCTCGTGAAAATTACTGGTCGATAATTGTCGCCTCGATCCTGAAATTGCCCCATTGCATCAGTTGGATCAGTCTGTTGCCAATAAATTTGAACAAGCTGCTCATACGAAATAACTTCAGGATCAAAAACTATCTTAACAGCTTCAGTATGTCCTGTGCGATGTGCACAAACTTCCTCATAAGTTGGATTAGGAACATGTCCTCCTGTATATCCAGAAACAACTTCTATGATTCCAGGTTGTTCATCAAACGGTTTGACCATGCACCAAAAACAACCCCCCGCAAAAATTGCCGTCTCTTGTTTATTTTTCAAAATCAACCCTCCGCAAAATTCATTTTTGTGATTACTTTATAAGATAAACTAATTTCACATATTCGGCAACATTTCGGTCCCAGTTTAAAAGCACTAAATGGACATCAAAAGGCTATCATTTACTATTGAAAAGAGGGGTGTAAATAAGTCCATAACTTTTGACCCCTAACGCAAAATTACAACCACATCGCGTCCCAACCTATGCCCAATTCAAAGTCAGATGGGATAAAATAAGGGAGCTAGATCAAAATTTGACTTTTGAACCAGTTCCCTCTTTTTTTACTTTTTATTGTACGAATTAACATGTTTCAATATATATTATTAACGCGTTGCATGCTCCTGACTCACTCTTCAAAAACAAGCCTAGTCTTCAGTCGTATCGAGGTGAAGCTCATCTAACTGTTTCTGGGCTACCGTACTTGGAGCATCTGTTAATGGTTCTGACGCTTTTGAATTTTTAGGAAAGGCAATGACTTCGCGAATATTATCTTTTCCGGAAAGCAACATTGCAAAACGATCTAACCCAATTGCCAAACCACCATGAGGTGGGAAACCGTAATCCAATGCATCCATGAAGAATCCAAATTGCTCTTCAGCTTTTTCCTTAGTAAAACCGAGTGCTTTGAACATTTTTTCTTGAATATCACGTTGATGAATACGGATTGACCCGCCACCAAGCTCATAACCATTCAAAACAATATCATAGCTTTGTGCATGAGCCTTATGCGGATCCGTAGTCAATAAGTCAACATCTTCCTCATTCGGCATTGTGAATGGATGATGTGCAGCTATATATCGATGAAAATCTTCACTGTATTCGAATAATGGCCAATCAACAACCCACAAAAATGCAAATTTTGTTTTATCGATCATATCAAGTTCTTTGGCAATACTTGTTCGCAGATAACCTAAGGAATCCGCAACAACTTTGCGCTTGTCGGCAACAAACAAGATCAAGTCACCCACACCCGCATTGGCTGCCTTTTTGATGTTCTCAACATCATTTTTAAAGAATTTCGCAATCGGACCTGAAAAACCAGTTTCCGTAACCTTGAGCCATGCCAGCCCCATTGCACCGAAACGCTTGATATATTCTTGTTTGCTCTCAATATCTTTACGCGAATATTTTTCCGCGCCATTAGGTACAGTAATTGCCTTAACTTGGCCACCTTTTTCAAGAATCGTTTTAAAGACCTTAAAATCAACATTTCTAACTGCATCAGCCATATCAGTCAATTCCATCTCAAAACGAATATCTGGTTTGTCCGAACCATACCGATCCATTGCCTCATTCCAAGTCATCCGCGGAAGTGGCAATGTCATTTCAACTCCCAGCGTTTCTTTCATTACACGCTGTAATAATCCCTCAGTAATATCTTGAATTTCTTCAGCTGACATAAAAGACGTTTCCATATCAATTTGTGTAAATTCAGGTTGGCGATCTCCTCGAAGATCTTCATCACGGAAGCAACGAGCAACTTGGTAATAGCGGTCAAAACCTGCACCCATTAACAATTGCTTAAACAACTGTGGTGATTGTGGTAATGCATAAAAATGTCCAGGATAAACACGTGATGGTACCAAATAATCCCTTGCACCTTCTGGAGTAGACTTAGTCAAATATGGTGTCTCAATATCAATGAACTTATTTTCATCGAGATAACGATGAATTGCTTGCATGATTTTACTTCTTGTAATAATTGCTTTCTGCATTTCTGGCCGACGCAAGTCAAGATACCGGTATTTTAGACGCAAATCATCCGAAACATTGATACCATTCTCAATATAAAAGGGCGGTGTTTTCGCTTTATTCAAAAGTTTGACTTCATGAATTTCAACTTCTACCTTACCTGTTTTCATTTTGGAATTAATTGCATCATCATCGCGCGGAACAACTTTTCCTTTGGCTTCAATTACGTATTCGCTTCTCAGACTGTCAGCAACTTTCAATGCCTCAGGTCCAAATTCTTGACTGAATACCAATTGCACAATTCCTTCTCGATCACGTAAATCAATAAAAATCAAATTGCCCAAATCGCGCCGCTTTTGGACCCATCCTTTTAAACATACTTCTTGGTCAAAGTATGATTCATCAACTAGTCCGCAATATATTGTTCGGTTCATTTTTTTTACTCCTTTTCACTTTCAACTATATCTTGATAAACTTTATCAAATCCAGTATAAACATCAGCTAATGAAACTGCTACTTCATTTCCAGTTTGCATGTTCTTCAAATTTGCTTTACCAGCTTGAAGTTCTTCTTCACCAATCGTTAAAGTCAGATGTGCATTCATTCGATTGGCTGATTTAAATTGTCCTTTGGGTTTGCGTCCCAAATAATCACGTTCAGCGCTGTACCCTGCTTGGCGCAATGCTTGCACCATCTTTAGAGTCTCCTCATTCGTAACTTCTCCAATTCCCACGACATAGACATCTAAATCTTCATCAAGAGGCAAGTCAACTTTCTCGGCTTCCAAAACTAGTAACAAACGTTCGACACCTAGTCCAAAACCGATTCCTGGAACTTCTGGTCCTCCGAGTTGTTCAACTAAACCATTATAACGACCACCAGCGCAAACTGTCGTCCAATTTCCTCCAAAAGCTTTTGAATTGCTCATAATTTCGAAAATCGTGTGATTATAGTAATCGAGTCCACGAACCATGTTTGTTTCAATTTCAAACGGAATCTCCAGAGCATTCAACAGTTTTTTAACTGTATCAAAGTGAGCAGCTGCATCATCAGTCAAATAGTTCAAAATCGAGGGTGCATTTGCAACGATTTCTTGATCTTCCCGATCTTTGCTATCAAGAATACGTAAAGGATTTTTATGTAACCGTTCCTTGGAATCATCACTTAGCTTACTTTCCAATGGTTCAAGATATTCCATTAACGCTGCATGGTATTTCGCACGCGATTCAGCATCTCCCAAAGTATTAATTACTAGTTTAAGGTCGTGCAGTCCACACTGACGTAACAAATTGATTGCCATTGCCATCACTTCAACATCAAGAGTCGGATTGTCAACACCAAAAGCCTCTACTCCGATTTGATGAAACTGCCTTTGTCGTCCTGATTGTGGACGTTCATAACGGAACATTGGTCCCATATAAAATGTTTTAAACGGGCGCTGGATTTCTGGACCGTACAATTTATTTTCAACATACGCACGTACTACACCTGCAGTTCCTTCTGGTCGCAAAGTGATATGACGTTCACCCTTATCGAAAAAATCATACATTTCTTTAGTTACAATATCAGATGTCTCACCTGATGTTCGCGAAAAGACTTCGAAGTTCTCAAAAATCGGCGTCCTTATTTCATTATAGCGGTATTTTTTAAATAACTGTCGTGCTATTCCTTCTATATACTGCCATTTTGCTGATTCACCTGGAATGATATCAGTCGTTCCTTTTGGGCGTTGATACTTCATTTTATTTCCTCCTCTTTTCTAAAATAATTGTGCCAATAAAAAAAGCCCTTGCCACTAATGCTTGACAAGGGCGCAGTTATGCACGGTACCACCTTTATTTATACTTCATGGGATAACGCTGCAAACGGCACGCACTAGCATGCACCTCGAAAGTGTCTTCACTCAATCAGTCAGATGGAAATTTCACCAAAATTCCACTCTCTCAGCAAACTTAATAAGTTACTCTTCTCTCGTACGGCTCAAATTATACTGTTATAAACATACTAGAATTGGCAACTAAAGTCAAGAGATGCTTGTTATAGTGAAAATAAAATCAATTGTTATCACATTTTTTGTTTGCTATTATTTTCTTTTTGTTATAATAGTAGTCAGTAAAAGTAAACGGGGTCTTGATGTATGCACAAAAAAAGGAAACGCAGCAATTTAATTTTAGGCTTTTTGATATTATTATTGGCATTGATTTTGGTATACCGCACTACAAGCTATTTCAAACAAGTCGTTGTCGAAACAACAACGGCCGAACTAAAAAAAGGCCCTGGAATAGAATACAAAACAATCACGCACCTCAAGGAAAAATCACGACTCACAATTATCCGAACAAAGTATCACTGGTCATACGTCAAAACATCCAGTAATCAGTTTGGATGGGTTGCCGATTGGATGATCAATCCGCAGAAAGCCAACAAAATACAATCATTATCAAATGCAACGATTGTACTTGATCCTGGCCATGGAGGTAATGATTCCGGCGCACTTTCTAGTGGGGGCAAAATGGAAAAAAAGTACACGCTGATTGTTGCTAAAAAAGTAGCAAGCGAACTTCGTGATCGTGGTGCAAAAGTTTATCTGACTCGTCAAAAAGATGTCTACGCCACTCTTAAATCACGCTCTGATTTATCCAATACTGTACATGCTGATGCTTTCATCAGCTTTCATTTTGACTCATCACCACAGGAAAACGGTGCCTCAGGCTTTACCACCTACTACTATCACCGGCGCTTATCAAATGGACTTGCAAAAAAAGTCAATAATCAACTCGATAATCTGCCACTTAGCAACCGTGGAATAGACTTTGGTGATTTCTATGTATTACGCAACAATAAATTTCCAGCCGTTTTATTGGAAATGGGTTACATCAACTCTGAACGTGATTTTGAACAAATAAAATCCCCTTCCTATCAAAAAAAAGTAGCAGCTGATGTTGTTTCAGGGTTAGAAAAGTACTTTGAAAAATAATAATTTTCAAATAAGTAATCAAAAAAGGTTGCGTCAAAAATTATATTTGACCAACCTTTTTTCCAACAGTTTACCTGTTGATGCTTTTGATATACCCTGTTTTTCTTTCGGCTTTAATCAGAGGGTAATTTCCAACAGACGTTTAATTCGCCTGTCTGGTACAACTTTAGCAACAATTATATCATCGGGATCAAACAGAATACCCTTTATACCTGCTTGGTGCGCCGCATTAACATCCAAGGCCCTATCACCTATCATAAATGCATTATTCTTGTCGACCTGATACTGCTCGCACAAAAAATTTAAAGAAGCTGGATCTGGCTTACGGGGAAAATTATTCTCAGAAGTTACGTAACCCGTAAACAAATTTTTAAACTGATCACGTTCAATTAGACTAAGTGCGCTTTTATTGCGATGAGTCACCAAAAAATTTCTTCCACCTTGTTTAATAACCCAATTACATACCTCAACTGCGCCTTCAAAAGGGAGATCGTCAGCTTGTTCACTTTTTTCGATAATTTGATATTTGTCTACTATCATTTTTTTCTTTTTAGAATCAACTTGTTTCAGAAATTTATCAAACGTCTGATGCAGTGATGTTCTTCGCATCGATTTATAAATCTGATCACGTTCAACACTAAAGTTATATGCCGTGCAAGCTTCGACAAAAGACTTCACCATTCCGCGATATGTATCGTAAAGTGTTCCATCAAAGTCCCAAAAATAATCCGCCATTCAAAAAACCTGCCTTCAGCTTCTTTTTTTCTTTCTTTTAATCCAATCAACCGCAATATTCATTGCTAATCGGCAGGCATTTGTTTGATCCAACATGTTCTTCACAGTAAAATCATGCGTAATTCCCTGAAATCTTATTTGAACAACATCTCCGCCTGCATCCCTTATTTTTCGAGCAATTGCTTCCCCTTCATCACGAACGACATCAGCCTCTGCCGTCATAATCAATATTTCGGGAAGTGTTGCCAATTGTTTCAGTGAAGCTTGAAGGGGTGAAAAAAGATAACTCAGTGGATTCTCTTCTTCACCCAAATATTGCTGCCAGGACCATTTCATCTGTTCTCGTGTAAGATCATATCCACCAGCATATTGATGGTAAGAATGAGTGTCAAAATTTGCATTAACAATAGGACAAAATAGAACCATCTTGTAAACAGGAAGATTTTGTTTCTCCTGCATCAGAATCGCCAATGAAATAGCCATCCCTCCACCAACGTCATCCCCCGCCATAATTAATCTTGATAGATCAAAAGGATATTTTTTTGAAATATTTGGCAGATGTTCAAAAAGTGCTTCCATTTGTCTTAATTGAGTTGGTGCTTTGCTTTCAGGCGCCAACGCATATTCTGGAAAAACCACACCAACATGCGTGCGATTGACTAATTCATGAATTAGTTTACTATGCGTTTGAATGTTTCCTGTTAAAAACTGACCACCATGGACATAAAAAACTACAGGTACCTTTTCATCAGGCCGCAGATTTACAGGATACAGAACTTTGAAAGATATTTCCCTTAAATCACCATCCAGAACAAGGTGCTCTGCTTTTTCAATAACATCATGCTGATATACAGGGGAACCTTGCTCCAGTTCAAGGCGCTCACGAATGACTTTGACTCCAATCGTAGTAGGCACAAACACATTATTTCTCTGCTCACACAATTTCTGAGCCGCACTCTCTAGCGATATTAATTGCATCAAATTCCCCCTACCAAACTATTAGTCATTTTCTGTGTCATAAATAATCGTTACTGGTCCATCATTCACCAGCTCAACTTGCATATTTGCCCCAAAAACACCTTCTGAAACTTTCAATCCTTCAGATTTGAGCGCCATATCAAAAAGGTGATAATTTTTTTCAGCCAATTCTGGAGCCTGAGCTTCCGTGAAGCTTGGTCGATTCCCCTTACGTGTCGCAGCATAAAGTGTAAACTGCGAAACGGATAATATGGCTCCGCCAGTCTGTTTGATATTCAAGTTCATCTTCCCATCTTCATCAGAAAAGACACGTACATTAGCCACTTTATGGGTTAAATGATCAATTTCTTTTTGACCATCACCATCTTTAAAACCAACCAACAGCAACAATCCGTTTTTAATTTCACTTATTTTTTTCTCATCTATTTTCACAGATGCTTGCGCAACTCTTTGCAAAATAACACGCATACCTTTATTCTCCCAATTTTAATGAATTATTCTTTTAACAACGTAAACATCAGGAACCCGTTTAATATTATCAATCACCCTTTGTAGATGAATTCGATCTCGGATACCTACAGTTACATCCATTGTTGCCATTTTATTGCTATCTACACGACCATTTACAGAGTTCAAATGTCGTGTACTATTATTTAGAGCCTGCAAAACATCATTCAATAGTCCTGAACGATTATAACCTTGAATTTGTAGGTCAGTATTATAATATGTTTTGTCATCAGGAATTACATTCCAAGATACTTCAATCAGACGGGTTCCTGAATTCTCTGCACTTTTAACATTCGGGCAATCAACACGATGAATCGACACACCCCGCCCCTTTGTAATGTAACCAACAATTTCATCACCTGGTACCGGGTTGCAGCAATGACTCAAGCGAACAAGCAGATTATCGACACCCGCGATTGTCACGCCTTCTTCACTTTTACGATGTTCGCTGGGAGGTTCCGCCTCATTTGAAATTTCTTGATGTTCTTCCAGTAAAGCTTTTTCTTCCTGAAGCTTACGATCAGCTTCTTTTTCTTCACGGATTTTTTCAGTCAGTATATTAATGATACCTAATGGGGCAAGTTCTCCAAAACCGATTGAAGCATATAAATCATTAACTGATGAGAACTTACGTTTACGTAAAACCTTATTAATATTATCCTGCGTTAAAACCTTCTTAGGTTCGAACCCCATCTCTAGTAAATTTTCATCAATAATTTCCTTGCCTTTATCTATGTTTCCAACACGATCTTGCTGTTTAAAAAAGCGTTTGATTTTATTGCGCGCTTTACTTGTGTGCACCAATTTTAACCAATCACGACTTGGCCCGGCAGAATTGGTTGATGTAAGAATATCAACAATATCACCATTCTTAACTTGGTAATCTAAAGGGACAATCTTACCGTTAATCTTGGCACCAACCGTTTTATTGCCAATTTCAGTATGAATCGAATACGCCATATCAAGCGGTCCGGCTCCTTTTGGCAACTCCAGAACATCTCCTTTGGGCGTGAAAACATAAACACGATCACCAAAAAGATCTCCCTTAACACTCTCGACAAATTCTGCAGCATCACTTGTTTCATCCTGCAATTCGATAATTTCTTTAAACCAATTGAGCTTATTGCCGGTATTATCTTGATGAACGCCTTCTTTTTTCCCTTCTTTGTAGGCCCAGTGAGCAGCAATACCATACTCAGCGACACGATGCATCTCATCTGTTCTGATTTGAACTTCAAATGGTTTTCCGCTTGGTCCAATGACGGTGGTATGAAGGGATTGATACATGTTAGCCTTGGGCATTGCAATATAGTCCTTAAAACGGCCAGGCATTGGCTTCCATTTAGTATGAATAGCACCTAAAACGGCATAACAATCTTTGATCGAACGCACAATAACACGAACGGCTAACAAATCATAAATCTGGCTGAACTGCTTATGCTGGTCCTTCATTTTACGATAAATCGAATAAATGTGTTTCGGTCGGCCGTATATTTCACAGCTCAAATTCAAGTCGGTGATTGCTTCTTTGATTTCTGTAATTGCTGTCTCAACATAATGAACACGTTCCGTTCGTTTTGAATTCATCAAATGAACAATACGATAATACTGCTGTGGATTTAAATAACGCAGAGAAATATCCTCAAGTTCCCATTTTATTGTGCTGATTCCTAGACGATCTGCCAATGGAGCATATATTTCAAGTGTTTCGTTAGCAATCCTTCGCTGTTTATCTGGACGTAAATGACTTAAAGTCCGCATATTATGCAAACGATCTGCAAGTTTAACGATGATAACTCGCAAATCCTTTGACATCGCCAGCAGTAGTTTACGATGATTTTCTGCTAACTGCTGCTGATGTGATTTATACCGAATCTTGCTCAGCTTAGTAACTCCATCAACAATAATTTGAACATCTCGACCAAACAATTCCCCGACATCACCAAGAGTTACCGGTGTATCTTCAACAACATCATGTAAAAAACCGGCACATACTGTTGCAGGATCCATTTTTAATTCTGCCAAGATTCCTGCTACTTGTATTGGATGAATAATGTACGGTTCACCAGATTGGCGATATTGTTCCTTGTGTACATACATTGCAAGCGCGTATGCTTTGCGTACTAAGGCAACATGTTCCTCATTCATATAGCTTTCGACCATATTAATGACGTCATCTGCACTCCAATTAGTCTCCTTCTCCATCTTATCAGCTCCTAAAAATAAATATGTAAAATAAAAGCACGTGTTCAAAAACTCAAACGTGCCTTAGAAAACTCTGCTCGATTATTCTTTCGTAATTCCGTATGCTAAATAAGTAATCACAACATAAATCAGTGAAAAGTAGTATGCATAGTTCTCAAAAAACAATTTAACACCGAGAAGGTAAATAATTGGGAAAAACAAAAGATAGACAGCTGGTTCTTTTTTGGAACCAACTATTAACCCTGATAAGACGGCGTAAATAACATTAACACCGAAAAGTGCAAAACCAATCTTTTGAACGTCACTAAGATTCAATACTGCTAAAATAATCGGAATCACTAGTGAAATAGCAAAAGCAACTGTTAAGTACCACAATGTTGTAATAGAAAGAATTTTTTTAATAACCATCAATGTCCTCACTTTGTCAATAATTATATTCATTTTAACCTAATTTAGCTGTTTGTACAATGACAATACAGCTTTCAGCATTTTTGAACTTTCTTAGTTGAGCTCTAATGCATAAGATAGGGCTGACAGCAGATACAAGGGTGCAGTTTCAGCACGCATAATGCGCGGACCTAGCCCAGTTAAGGAAAAATCATTACTTTTAAGATACTGTATTTCGGCTGGTGAAATACCACCTTCTGGCCCAAAAACAGCAACTAGATGCAAATCCTTTATACTCCTCTGTTGCTTTTTTACCCTAGAGACAAGTTTTGCTAAAGATGCCGTTTCACCCTCTTTAGCAGCCTCCTCATACGCAACCATTTTTTCCGAATATTTTTCCAATTGAAGTGTTTTAATGTTTTCGATATACGAAACTGTTGGTACCATGACTCGATGAGATTGTTCTGAAGCTCCTCGAATAATTTTCCTCAGCCTAACCAGCTTTTTCTCTTGTTTTTTCTTGTCCCATTTCACTATCGAGTAGTCACCTGAAAAAAAAATAAAATGTTGTGCTCCGAGTTCAGTTGCTTTTTGGACTATCCAATCCGCCTTATCCTTTTTAGACAATCCGCAAACAATTGTAACCTGAAGTGGCAATTCAACTGTATGTTCAATTTCTTTGCATACTCTTGCTGTAGCTGAATGCTCCGCAATCTCCTCGAGTTCCATAACAGCGACCTTTTTATCTGCCGTAACAACTTCAAAGCAATCACCAGGTTTCATTCGCATCACGATGACAGCATGGTGATAGATTTCAGTTGGCAGCACCAACCTGGAACCTATTTTCGACTGTTCTATAAAATATCTTTGCATGCTTTAACTTACTCCTTGCTTGATGGCTTCCGCGCAATAATTGAAACCCATTTTTCATCTGTGGCAACCTGTTCAATATGCAAAGCTTGCTCTAAGACAGCTTTTTTCAAAGTATCCTTCTTATCCAAAATTATTCCAGAGGCAATAAAACAACCACCTGCTTTCAAATGTGCTGGTATGTGCGGCAAAAGTTCCAATAAGACTTCTGGCAATACATTCGCAACAATTAAATCTGCCGTGTACGATATTCCAGACAATAAATTATTAAGCCTAATCTCAATGTCTGTTGCAAATGGATTAAGTTTGACATTTTTACGTGCGGATGCCAACGCATCCTCTTCGATATCATAAGCATATATCTTGCCTGCCCCAAGAGCTTTAGCTGCAATACTTAGAACTCCTGAACCTGTTCCAACATCAATTACCTTCTCATTCCCTCTAATAGTCTCTTCAAGAGCACGCATCGCCAAGATAGTTGTTGGGTGTGTTCCAGTACCAAAAGCTTTCCCAGGATCCAAACTTATAACTTTTTCATCAGCTTGTTTTTTTTGATACTGTTCCCAAGAAGGAACAATCGTAAGATAACGCGTCACTCTACGTGCATGATAGTATTTTTCCCATTCCACAGACCATTGTGAATCCTCCAAAGGTTTAAGCTTAATGGCTACACTTCCTGGATTGAGTCCAAAATTCTTCAAATTCATAATTTTTGCTTTTATTGCAGGTATCCTTGCAGATACTTTCTTAGTACTTAAAAAATATCCACTTAATTTTATTTCAGTTGAATCTTTTTGTCGAAAAAGCTGGTCATCGTTTTTGATTCCTTCTGCCCCTTCATTAATGAAGATATTTTCAATTGCTGCTTGAACTTCATTAGAACTTATAATCGTTAATTCTTCGCACTGCACCTTTCTTCCTCCCTCTGATGTTTCACAAAAATATTAGTACTTTGGATATAAAAGACGATACCCATTTTCATTCCCAATATTATTTAATATCTTTTCATATTCCTCATTTGACCACTCTAGTTCAAAAACATCCGCATCTTCATTGTTCAAAAAATCAAGCAGATCTGACTCCCCGTTGTCCAAAACGATCTGTAAATAGGTAAAAAATGCTTTTCCTTGGGCAAGTGTCCACCCTTTTTTACCTTCAAAAGGTAAACAAACCAAATAATCATTTTGGACTTTTTTCGGATCAAACTTAGTACGGTCATACAATAAGATCGAATCAACAAAAGTTATTATCGGTTCATCAGATTCAACTTCTTTCATATCCAAAATAACTTCCTGGGCTTTATTTTCTGCATAAAATGTTAAGTCTAAAGTAAAGGTATGCTGTTCTTTTTGCCAAGATACTTCTAAATTCCCATCAAAATCAAGCTTTTCTAAATTTTTCCCTATGAAACTCAAAAGATTTTTTTTCATCCCGACTACCGCCTTTTCTAAACATCATTCTAACTGCTACAGTATTGATTATACTATTATTATCTTCATATTCGCCATGCTGGGGTATTAATAATAATTATATACCATATTTTGCTAAATCTCGGCAATTCTTATAAGCTCAAAACACGCTCTAACTAGTCTTTAAGTCTTTTTTTTGCTAAAATTAACTTATGTATACTACACAAGGAGGAGAATAAATGTCAATTTCGAAAAAAAAGATGATCTTAGATTTAGATACTGGGATCGATGATGCACTTGCGCTCGCTTATGCACTGGCTGACCCTGATTGTGATTTAATTGGAATTATCGGATCCTACGGGAACGTCTATGTTGAGCAAGGTGTTCAAAATAGTCTTAATCTTTTAACTCTGCTTGGTGCGGAAAATGTCCCAGTTTATCTAGGGGCCAAGCATTCTTCTCAAACTGATTCTTTCAAAGTTTTGCCTGTTAGCGCGCAAATTCATGGAGATAATGGTGTGGCTAATATTCAACTCCCTAAAGCACAACGGACATTCGAACAAAAAAGCGGCATTGATTTTCTAATTGAAGCTACCCATAAATATAAAGATCGGCTGTTTTTTGTGCCTACTGGTCCATTGACTAATTTAGCTCAGGCTATCAAAAAAGATCCAGAAATTATTGATTTAATAGGCCATGTTACACTAATGGGAGGTGCTTTAACCGTTCCTGGAAATGTCAGCCCAGCAGCTGAAGCTAATATCCACCAAGATCCTGAGGCTGCAAACGATGTTTTTCAAACCCACCTTCCTTTGACAATGGTTGGTCTTGATGTTACGACAAGAACTTTATTGACAAGAAAAGAAACAAAATGCTGGCGTGAATTAAATACTCAAGCCGGAACTGTTTATGCAGATTTAGTAGACTACTATATTGAAGCCTACAAAACAACTAATCCGCATCTTGATGGGTGCGCACTTCATGATCCCTTAGCAGTTGGTGTCGCTATTGACCCAAGCTTAGTCAATAAAATCAAATTAAATCTTAAAGTGGAAACAAAAGCACCTTTTGAGGGTCGAACGATCGGTGATGAAACACGTCTAAATGATTCAAAAGTTACCACAGATGTCGCAGTCAATGTTGATAAAATCAGATTTCTGGACAAATTCATGAATCGTTTGACACCTCTGTTCGCTGCTCACTAATATAGAGAGGGTGAAAAAGTGAAATTTGTTGGAATTATCTTGTATGCTACTTGGCTCCTATTATTGCTTTTGCGTTACGCAAACATACCAAAAGAAACTTCATTTTCATATAGCAGAACTTTTTTTGGAAGTCTGGCCTGGTACCGCAACATACGAAACCTTATCTTAATTACCGCCCTCTTCATAGTCGAATTATACTTACCCATCAAATCACTCTACTTGCTATTTCTGATTACTGGTATTGTTATTCTTGCGTTGTGTATAAATAATTTAAGATTACGTATTGGACGATTTTTGCCCACGATGACAACATTTATTTTTGGACTTGGTATTTTTATAATCTCTTGTTTTTTTGTTTTTAACCTATGATATTTAACATTATATATTCCTTTTAGGTCAAGCTCTCTTTAAGCCAGCTGGCCTTTTTTTGTTCATTTTTTAAAAATTGCATATCACAAATTAAAATGTTGTATTATGCAATAATACTATTAATTAGGCTACACATTAATAATTATCATTTTCATGCGTAGCAAAATTTAAAAAAATACGTATCTATTAAAAGTTCGATTAAATTTATTTTACAAAGTTTATGTTTCAGCTTGTTTTGAAAGCTAGCTTAAAATATCACCCAATTAAACCTCATCAATAAAAGATCCACTCTCTTAATTTAAAAAATCAAAAAGCATACCATTTGATGAATTTTTAAACTATACACTAGATTCCAAATGTTACCTCTTCATATTTGTATCATCTAAAGAGTTTAATAGTTCAATCAACAAATACAAAAGCACTTTAGTTGCATTTTTGATTCAATTTAACCTATCATTGGGTTGAAAGATGATAGCGTTCTTATTGTATCCCTATTTTTTAGGGCTTGTCTTTTTATCTTTGGAGGTGAAAAAATGGATGCGTTAAAATCAGTCTTTAAGTTCATGCTGGCTAGTACATTAATCGTCGGTGGTGTCTTAATTGGAGGAACAATTTTTGCTGCTAAGCGAATTGACTCCTTGGGCGAAAAGCTCAGGAAGATAATCCACTAATATATACTCCAGCATGGGAGGTGATGAATTGCCGGCATGGAAAAAAAGTTTCGTAATATTGGTTGGGTTATTGCAGATCGTCATTGGTATTCTCGTGATACTACACACTTATTATTTCGATTTAAGTCAATTCTATTCCTTGAATCAATGGCTATCTGATACTGAAGATGGTCAGCTCTTGTTGCTCTTTAGTCAGGTTTTTATTGTTCTCGTGGGCTTCATTTTTCTAGGTACTGGCTTGTTCAGCCATCGAACTTCAAATCAACTTGTAATCTTCCAAGACCACACCAATCGTCTCATGATTGATCGTTCCGCTGTTGAGCAAAACCTAAGGCTTGTACTTTCTAAAGAATATGATATTGCAAATATTGATATCAAGCTCAAACTTTTAAAGAACAAGCGACAGGCCAAAGTCAAAATTACAGGAAAGTTGATCAATGAGACTGATTTAGACAGTTTAGAGAAGGATATTTCAAAAACAATCCAAACCAATCTGGAACAAATTTTGAATATTGGCGTAAAACATCTGACTTTAAAACTTTCACCTTACAGTGAAGGCGACAAAGTGACAGTTATATGAGGGAGGGAGGTCTAATGAAATTAAGATATGTTGGGGCCCTTATCGGTCTGTTAGTCAGTGTTACATGGATTACTTTTGGGTTCTGGAAAATGATAGTTATCGTGATCTCTATCGGAATAGGCATATCATTTGGTGCCTGGCTGGACTTGCAAGGCTGGACCTTTAAAAGCTTGCTCGTCAAACTGCTAGATAAGCTAACTAATTAGGAGGAAAAAATAATGGCAATGAATACTACTAGTGAACAATTGAAAACAAAATTAACCTTCGATGATCAGGTTATCAAAAAAATCGCAGGTATTACAGCAAATCAAGTTGAGGGCGTTATTTCACTTGATGGTAATGTTTTTAGTGAATTAACTGATCGCTTTACACCAGGTTCAGATACCACTAAAGGTATCGATGCGGATGTTGGTGAACAGCAGGTTTCCTTAAAATTAGATGCCACGATCGAATACGGAAAGAATGCTACCCAGATTTTTAAAGAAGTATTGGCTAAGGTTAAACAAGCCTTAAAAGAAATGACTGGTCTAACTTTAGTAGAGTTTGAGTTACACATCAACGATGTAAAAACAAAAGCTGAACTAAAAGATGAAAATAATTCAAAAGAATAAAAATTTTATTAAGATAAACCTATTATAATAAAATTTTACTTTAGGCCTTGTCCCCTTTGCTTGCAATGCTATATTGCAGCAAGGGGATTTGCTCTCTAAAATTTTTCAATTTGTTATCAAAACAAATAGATGTTTGCAATTTCAGCAAAGAAATCAAAAATTATGCTAAATATGCTAAAGGAGAAAATAAAATGTCAGTTTATAGCTTTGAAGTAACTGCAGATAACGGTGAAAAATATTTGTTAGAACGCTACGCTGGTCACCCACTGTTGATTGTGAATACAGCCACAAAATGCGGGCTTGCTCCTCAATTTAAAAAGCTTGAGCAGTTGTACAAACAATATCAAGATAAAGGGCTTATTGTTTTGGGTTTTCCTTCAAATCAGTTTCATCAAGAAGTCAAAAATAGTCAAGAAGCTGCCGAAACGTGCCGCATTACCTATGGTGTTACATTTCCAATGCATCAAATTAATGATGTTAATGGCGAGAAAGCCTTACCTTTATTCAAATATTTGACTACAAAAGAAAATGGCATACTTAGTAAAGCAATTAAATGGAATTTTACAAAATTTCTAATTAATAAAAAAGGCATTCCCGTTAAGCGTTATGCACCTACTACTGATCCTCTAAAAATTGCACCAGATATTGAGCAATTATTACAATAGAAATTGAAAAGTTTCTTTCATTAAAAGCACAACTGTAGTGTACTTAATACTTGTACTTTATAAGATTCCTGAAACTCGTGTCAGTTCTTAGAAGTCCCTTCTTATTTTATTGAAAAAAACAAAACATCTATCATCTATCTCATATCCCATACTTTTATTTAAAAAAACTCCCTTTTTCCTTATTTCAAATTCACACTTGGAACGTTTTTTAAAATTTCAAAAAAATTTTTAGACCAATATTATAAAATATATTTGTCTAATTCCACCTAAAAGTGGTAATCTAATTGTATACACGTTATTTGTATTGTCGTGTATATTTTGTGTATTGGCAGGCAGGTATTCTTGCAGATATTCATGTTTAGATAATGATTCATTAATTAAGGGGGAAATTAAATTGCGTCTTATAGACAGTGGTACCACGTGGATTTTTCTGATAGCCATGCTGGTATTTATGGTTAGCGCAGTTTTTTTGATTGTTTTTTCAACTAAAAATAGACATTACAAGAAAACAATAACGATGTTTGTTTCATCATTTGCAGTTACCTTTTTCTGTATACTTTCACGGACTCATCTTCTAAGAGCAACTTTATTAAGTCTTTTTATCTTGTTGCTGGCTGTGATCTTGCAAAGGGCCACTAAACATTACCACATCTTAAAGAACTGGAAAATTGCTAAATCATTAATAGTTCTTGGTGCAGTATTGTTGTCGCTAAATGTTACTGAGATTTTGTATGTCCGCTCATACAAAAATCAAGTTCCAATTGCTAAAGCAAACAAAAATGATAATCATTTGGAGTATTTGCGGACCAATCATCGACAAAAAACTCATTTTGAGGGACCTTATAAATCTGTTCATCATGCTTCAAAAGTCCAAGATGACTAATTCTGCTCGTTGTTATTTTAATATATTACTGTAAAATTCAAAACCTTTTGTGTTTTTAATACATTTTCTCAAAAGTAATAAGAATTCGGGAATAATGTATCCTCACAAGGGGCTTTTATAGTGTTTATTTAAGAAAAGAACCGAACAACTACAACTGCTAAATATATTGCATTTTCTTGCAAAAAGATATTTATTTAATTAATATAACTGCTTAAAGATAATTTTTCTCCATTGTTTTTACATTTGGTATTGTATTTCGTACACCGACATATTATACTTTGGGTGTTAGTTAGTTGCTATCTAACACTAGGCTATGAGTTGGGTTGCTCATTGCCTTTTTATTATGTCCAGAATTTTATCGCATTTCAGTCTACTAAAAAAACCAGCTTAACGCTGGCTTTTAAAAAATATATTTTTTTATTGAACAATAGTCAACCCCACTTATCCCTTAATGAAGAGCTGTAATAAAAGCAAATATTCCAAAAAATATTCCAGGAAGATTAGCCCAAAAAACCGGCCAATCACGATTCCTTTTGAAATACGCATAAACACACCAAAATGTGCAGTTCACCGCTGCAACTAAAGGTTGAATCGGATTGCCATAATTACCTTGTAAGTTGCTCATAATCTGCGGGATATAAGATACGTACATCAATACTGCTAAAATTGTCGCAACTCTTCCTAAAATACGGATAAATTTAGTTTCTTGCTCCAAAAAAAGAACCTCCTCGGTTTAACAATTATCTAAGTACACATTCCAAATTGTATAGATTTATTGCGCATAATGCAAATGGTCAAAAAATACTAGAAATTAAAAAAGGTTATTTTCAGAAACAGTTAAGCAAAATATTCAGCCATTATAATCACAAGTGTAAAAGAAAGCAAGGCAAAAGAAAGAAAGAAAAAATCACTCTTCGTCCGTTTTCAAAACGGCCATAAAGGCTTCCTGAGGTACCTCTACGGTGCCAACCGACTTCATCCTCTTCTTGCCACGTTTTTGCT
This sequence comes from Liquorilactobacillus uvarum DSM 19971, assembly GCF_001434935.1. Taxonomy (GTDB): domain Bacteria; phylum Bacillota; class Bacilli; order Lactobacillales; family Lactobacillaceae; genus Liquorilactobacillus; species Liquorilactobacillus uvarum. The sequence goes on from NZ_AZEG01000004.1 coordinate 84,480, forward strand.
TTTCTAGCAGTTTAGCACGCCGATCAGGATCACCTGTATGAATCTTAGCAGTAACATCCTTTCGATAAGCCTTAATGTTAGTTCTTGCAACTATCTTTGCCCCGATTGCAGCTTGAATCGGAACTTCAAAGTTTTGACGTGGAATAATCTCTTTTAGCCGAGATGCTATCGTTCGGCCCCTTTCTGCTGAAAACTGACGATGGGAAATAAAGCTTAGAGCATCAACTTTATCTCCATTCAATAAAATATCAATTTTAACAAGATCACTCGGTCTCGTTCCATCTAAGTCGTAATCAAGCGATGCATAGCCGCGGGTACTCGATTTCAATTTATCAAAAAAATCAAAAATAATCTCTGACAGCGGCATTTCATAAAGCACGTTTACACGATATTCGTCCAAATAGTCCATTGTCAAGAAATTTCCGCGCTTCCGCTGACAAAGTTCCATTACAGCCCCTACATAATCATTAGGGACCATGATAGTTGCCTTAACAAATGGTTCATTAATTTGTTTGATACTCGAGGCTTCAGGCATCGCAGCTGGATTATCAACTTTTTTATGCGTTCCATCAGTCAGCTCAACATCATAAGTAACAGAAGGAGCAGTTGTAATCAAATCCATGTTAAACTCACGTTCAAGCCTTTCTTGAACAACATCCATATGCAATAAACCTAAAAAGCCACACCTAAAACCAAATCCCAATGCTTGCGAAGTTTCTGGTTCAAACTCAAGGGCTGCATCATTCAATTGTAATTTTTCAAGCGCCTCACGCAAATCGTTATACTTGGCATTGTCAGTCGGATACAGTCCAGAATAAACCATAGGAACCATTTCACGATAGCCTTCAAGTGCTTTTTCAGCCGGATTGTCAGCATTCGTAACAGTATCCCCAACACGTGTATCTTGAATGTCTTTAATGCTAGCTGTTAAATACCCAACATCCCCAGCCATCAAAATATCCCGTTTTAAAGGTTTGGGTGAGTTAACCCCGACTTCAGTAACTTCATATTCAGTGTTGGTATTCATCAAACGAATACGATCCCCTGGTTCGACAGTTCCTTCAAAAACCCGAATACTTAAAACAACACCACGATAGTCATCGTACACCGAATCAAAAATCAATGCCTTCAACGGAGCATTCAAATCACCATCAGGAGCTGGAACCTCATGAACAACCTTTTCCAAAATTTCTTCAATTCCGATGCCTTGTTTGGCACTAGCAAGAACTGCCTCCGATGCATCCAAACCGATTACATCCTCAATTTCTTGACGGACTTCTTCTGGACGTGCGGATGGAAGATCAATTTTATTGATAACTGGAACAATTTCAAGATCATCATCAATAGCCAGATAAACATTCGCCAAAGTCTGAGCTTCAACACCTTGCGCCGCATCAACAACCAATACAGCACCTTCACAAGCGGCCAAACTTCTTGAAACCTCATATGAGAAATCAACATGACCTGGCGTGTCAATTAAATGGAAAATATACATTTCACCATTTTTAGCATGATAATGCAGCTCAACAGCATTTAACTTAATTGTTATTCCACGTTCTCTTTCAAGATCCATTGAGTCTAAAAGCTGATTCTGCATTTCACGTTTGGAAACCGTATCAGTCATTTCAAGTATTCGATCTGCTAAAGTTGATTTACCATGATCTATATGTGCAACAATGGAAAAATTGCGAATGTGTTTTTGACGCTCTTTCATTTCTTCGATATCCATTCGTATTTCCTACTTTCTTTCAACCAGACATAATTCGTAATCTAAACTCAATTATACCAACGCAAACTATCAAATACAATTAAGCTCTTTCTTTAACTTTTTATTCTATTCTAAATTATCAAAAAGCCTTGAAATACCCAAATATTGGGACACCTCAAGGCTCCTTTTTAAGTTAAAAATTAACGTTTCTTGCGTTTCTTTAATTTTTCAAAGAAAGATTCTTCACCTGTAACTTTTTCGCCACTAGCTTCTGCAAATGACTTCAGAGCCTCTCTTTGTTTCTGATTGAGAGTTTTAGGCGTTTGGACCTGTACAGTTACATGTTGATCACCGTTACCATCGCTACGCAACTTAGGAGCTCCTTTGCCGCGTAAACGGAAAATCGTCCCTGTTTGTGTACCGGCAGGAATTTTCATCTTGACATCACCGTGTACAGTTTTCACCATAACTTCATCACCCAATGTTGCTTGAACAAAGCTGATTGGGAGATTGAAGAAAATTTCAGAACCATCACGTTCAAATGTCTTACTTGGTTTAACGTTAAAGACAATATATAAATCACCGTAAGGTCCATCATTTTCACCAGCTTCACCTTGCCCTTGAAGACGCATCTGATTGCCATCTTCAACACCTGCTGGAATATTAACCTCAACCCTATGTTTTTCACGAGTGATGCCTTCCCCGCCACAAGTAGTACATTTTTCTTTAATAATCTTTCCTTTACCATGACAAACATCACACTCTTGCTGTGTCATCACACGACCTAACGGTGTTTGACGAGCAGCCTGAATCACACCGGTACCATTACACTTAGAACACGTGTCAACTGATGTCCCCTTCTTAGCACCGCTACCGCCGCAAGTTTTACATACCGCATTACGCGTATATTCTATACTCGTTTTCTTACCAAAAATAGCTTCTTCAAACGTAAGGGTCATTTCATACTGAAGATCTCGTCCTTGGCGTGGAGCATTGCGTGACCGTGATGAAGAACCGCCACCAAAAAATGAGCTGAAAATATCCTCAAAACCGCCAGCTCCACCACCGCCAAAATCACCAAAACCGCCGAAGCCGCCAGCTCCGCCACCAAAGCCTTGTTGTCCACCAGTAGAACCATATTGATCATACTGTGCTTTCTTCTGAGGATCGCTCAGAATCTCATATGCTTCATTTACCTCTTTGAACTTTTCTTCTGCTCCTGGCTCTTTATTTAAATCAGGATGATATTTCTTCGACAATTTCCGATATGCTTTTTTGATTTCAGCAGCAGAGGCATCTTTTGAAACACCTAAAACCTCATATGGATCTCTGTTTTCTGCCATTTTTTTCCTCCAATAATAGTAAGTAAGAAGTCTAACTAAGACTAGCGTACCATAAGCAATGCTAAATAAAAAGTCAAAGTCCGTACCGGCCTTTGACTTTTCATTTACTTGTCCCTGCGATTATTTTTTATCGTCTGGGTCGACCTCTTTAAAGTCACCATCAACCGTACCATCGTCTTTATTGTCATCGCTCTTTGCAGAATCGCCATCTTTACCCGCCTGAGCTTGCTGTGCTTGTTGAGCCTGCTGATAAAGTTTGACCGACAAGTCTTGAATGATCTTGTTCAAATCGTCTTTTTTAGCTTTCATGTCATCGACATTATTGGCTTCTTGAGCTTTCTTCAAAGCATCACGTGCTTCTTCTGCTTTCTTGATTTCTTCGTCAGAAACCTTGCCCTTAACATCTTTTAACGTCTTGTCCGTTGTAAAGAGCAATTGATCAACTTCATTTTTCAAATCAACTTCTTCTTTACGTTTCTTATCGTTATCTTCATTCTCTTTAGCTTCTTTAACCATTCGTTCGATTTCTTCATCAGAAAGTCCGGATGAACTCTTGATAGTAATCTTTTGTTCCTTGTTCGTGCCCAAATCTTTGGCTGAAACATTAACGATACCGTTTTTATCAATATCAAATTTAACTTCAATCTGAGGAACCCCACGAGGAGCAGCCGGAATATCTGTCAATTGGAAACGACCGAGAGTTTTATTATCCGCAGCCATTGGACGTTCACCTTGTAGCACATGAATATCAACAGCTGGTTGATTATCAGCAGCGGTTGAAAATACTTGAGATTTGCTTGTAGGAATTGTCGTATTACGATCAATCAACTTGGTAAATACACCGCCCATTGTTTCGATACCCAATGATAATGGCGTTACATCAAGCAGAACAACATCCTTAACATCACCTGTGATAACCCCTCCTTGAACAGCTGCCCCTAAAGCAACAGCTTCATCAGGATTAACAGATTGATTTGGTTTATGATTTGTTTCAGCTTCAACTGCAGCTTGAACAGCTGGTATACGTGTTGAACCACCAACCAAAATAACTTCATCGATGTCAGACATTGTTAAGTCAGCATCCTTCAAAGCATTACGTACTGGAACCTTAGTACGCTCAACCAAATCTGATGTTAACTCATCAAATTTCGCACGAGTCAATGTTTTTTCTAAATGCAAAGGACCATTCTCACCTGCTGTAATAAATGGTAAGCTGATTTGAGCACTTGAAATACCAGAAAGATCTTTCTTTGCCTTTTCAGCTGCATCCTTCAACCGTTGCATTGCCATCTTGTCATTTGACAGATCGATACCATTTTCTTTCTTAAATTCATCTGTCAACCAATCCATGATCTTCTTATCGAAATCATCCCCACCAAGATGTGTATCACCATTTGTTGAAAGGACTTCAAAAACACCGTCACCTAATTCAAGGATGGAAACATCAAAAGTTCCACCACCAAGGTCAAAGACCAAAATTTTCTCATCTTTGTCAGTCTTGTCTAAACCATAAGCTAACGCTGCAGCTGTTGGCTCGTTAACAATTCTTTCAACTTTTAAACCAGCAATCTTACCGGCATCCTTGGTTGCTTGACGTTGTGCATCATTAAAGTATGCTGGAACAGTAATAACAGCTTGCGAAACTGATTCACCCAAGTAAGACTCAGCGTAATCCTTAATGTATTGAAGAATCATTGCTGAAATTTCTTGTGGTGTATATTCCTTATTTTCAACTTTTACTTTGTACCCAGCCTCACCCATGTGACGCTTGATCGATGCTACTGTATTAGGGTTTGTTATAGCCTGACGCTTTGCAACTTCCCCAACTTGTGTTTCACCATTTTTGAATGAAACAACAGAAGGTGTTGTCCGATTTCCTTCCGGATTCGTAATAATCTTGGCTTCTTTACCTTCAAGAACAGCAACGGCAGAGTTAGTTGTCCCTAAATCAATACCAATAATCTTTGACATATACTCTCAACCTCTTTTAATTTATTTTTATTGAGCGACTGCGACCATAGCAGGTCTCAGCACGCGATCTTTTAACATATATCCATCTTGAAACACTTCAACAACAGTTTCGGCCTTTTGACCATCTTCAGCCTGAACCGACTTGACAGCTTGATGTTTTGTCGGATCAAAAGGTTGACCAAGCGCTTCAATTTTAACAATATGGTTAGAAGTTAAAGCCTTCTCCATATCCTTAAAGACAAGTTCAATACCTCGTTTAATTTGTTTTGAAGCATCATCTTCAACTTCAATCTTCAAAGCCCGATTTAGATTGTCAATCACTGGCAGTACATCCTTTGCAAGGCTCTGTCCATCATATTTGAGCAATCTTTCCTGCTCTTTTTTAAAACGAGTGTGCATATTAGCCATTTCCGCTTCGGCACGAAGATACTTATCTTCCAACTTATCATACTTTTGTTTCAGTTCGGTTAATTCTTTTTGTAACTCTTCATGTTTGTCTTCGGATTTCTCTTCAGAAACCTTCGCGCTCTTGCTATCTTGCTTTTGAGAAGAAACAGTCTCTTTCAGCTCATCTGTATCTTCAAACTGAACTGTTTTCTTTTCTGACTGCTCTTTTGGAGAATTCTTTTTATTTAATTTTACACCATCTTGTGTACTTTTTTCGGACAAGTGAACACCCCTTTTCCTTATTCATCATATAAATTATAGTAATCCAACAGCCTGCTTGCTAATTCTTCGCGTAATGTTCCTAATAACCCAATCATTTTTGAATAAGGCATATTAGTCGGCCCCAACAGAGCAATTAGTCCCTTGCCATGTTGGTCAACATCGTAGGTTGCCGAGATCAAACTGTAATTTGCTAACGAACTATTAGTCAGCTCATTGCCAATTTTGACTTGAATATTTTCACCAGAATTACCAATCAAATCATTGATGTCATCATAACGATCAATCAATGAATACAAGGTTTTGATTTGATCAATATCACCATTCTCAACAAAGTTCAACAAGTTCAATTTTCCACCAATGAAAAACTGGTCTTGTGCGGCTTTATCTAAAATTTTCCCAAAAACATCCAAGAAACCCCTTGGTTGATGAACATAATGTAATAACAATGGAATACTCTCATGCAGTTTATTAACCACTTGAGCAATTGGCAGCCCAACAACTTGATCATTAATGACACGTACCATCGCTTCAAGTTCTTCACCATTGATATGTTTAGGGAGATTAAAGATTTGACTCTCCACTGTTCCATCGCTCATGGCTAAAATAACCATAACGCGTTGCTTTCCCATCGGCATAACTCTAAATCCCTGTAAGAAAACATCACTGGATTCTGGCTTGAAGGCAATCGCTGTATAATTGGTCATTTCCGATAAAATCTGTGCTGACTCAGCTAAAATTTCATCGCTCTTAAAAAACTGACTGCCAAAAGATGTTCGAATGCTTTCTAGCGTTTGTTTATCGGTTGCATCAGGTTTGACTAGGTTATCAACATAGTAACGATATCCCTTCAACGAAGGAACTCTCCCAGATGATGAATGTTCCTTGTTGACAAGTCCTAACCGCTCTAACACTGACATCTCATTTCGAATAGTCGCTGAACTGACATGCACCGGTAACTGACGCTCTAAAGCTTTTGATCCTATTGGTCGACCAACATCGGTATAGTCCTGAATAATCGTTTCAAGAATCAATAACTGCCTTTCTGTTAGCATCACAATCACCTCACTTGGCACTTAGCACTTGGCCTTGTTGAGTGCTAAGTCAATTATTAATATACAAGAAGTTTTCTAATAAGTCAAGAATAGTCAACAAATATCAGTCATAAATACCAATTTGTTTTTCTTTAAAATGATTGAGTGTATTTTGCTTGTCCTTCTTTAACTGCAAGATCAGGCTTTTCGCATCAGGAAACTTTTGCTGTTCCCGCAATTTGCAATACCATTGAACAACAGCTTCTTCACTATATACCGTTTGGGAAAAATCAAAGAGATTTATTTCAACTGTTTGTTCCTGGCCTTTACCGAAAGTCTCATTGCGACCAATCGAAGCCATTCCAAGAACCGTTTTGCCAACAATTGTTACCTTAACAGCATAAATTCCTTCACCTGGAATCCGCTCATTATTTGAGATATTCAGATTGATTGTTGGGAAACCAAGTTTCCTCCCCCGCTGTTTTCCATGTACTACCACACCTGATGTCTGATAAGTATAACCCAACAGCTTATTCGCATTGGATAAATCTCCAGTATCAATATACTTGCGAACGGCTGTCGATCCTACTTTACTACCATTCTTTTTTAAATACGGGACAGTAATAATCTCAAATCTATTTTTGCTATATTCCGCAAGTGTCTGCATATTTGCGATATTTTTTTTACCATAAGTATAATCTTCACCAGCAACCACTGCGGCAGCATTCAAACCCACCATATACTTGTCTACAAATTCCTGCGGCCCCATTGGTACAATTTTTTCATTTAGAGCTACAACATACGTTATATCTGCACCCAATTTGACAAACAATTCCAATTTGCGCTTTAAAGGTGTTAGATACTTTACACTATTTTGCGGAACATTCTGAAAAGCAATTGAAGGATGTCTATCAAGAGTCATTACTGCTAATTTTAAACCCCTTTTTTCTGCTTCCTTTTTTGCTACTCTTATTACCTGTTGGTGACCTAGGTGAACACCGTCAAAAAAACCTAATGCTAAAACTGTAGGTGCTGAATATATAATTTTCTTATTAAACGGTTCATCTAAATAAATTACTTGCACATTAAATTTCTCCTTCAGTCAAGTCAATCATTTGTTCAGGCTGATAACGTTCTTTCTCTTGGTTAAAACAATAGAGAGCTTTGGCCTGATTTTTATACATCAACACAATTGTCGGCCGCTTTTCATCGTGTAAATACTTAGGGATTAGAAAACCTCCATTTTTCACGATTCCCCATTGTACCTCTGTTAAAGTATGGTGCGGGAATTTTTTCAAAGCATGATCGATCGGAAAGAGTTGTTTTTCAAGTCCGCCTTTTGTTGCCTCCTCTTTCAGATCATCCAATTTAACTGCCTGACCAATTGTAAAACCACCACTTGATAATCTTGTTAAATCCGACATCACAGCAGGTACTCCAAGCTTTTTACCCAAATCGGCTGCCAGTGTTCTGACATAAGTTCCTTTTCCGCAACCAACTTCAAAATAAATTTTTTGCTGTCCTCTTTCATTGTCAAATTCTGAGGAGTTAGTTTGTTTAAAATAAGCAACTGAAACCTTTCTGCGTGGTCGCTCAACTTCTTCACCAGCACGGGCATACTCGTATAACCTTCGTCCATTAACCTTGATTGCAGAATACATTGGTGGAATCTGTATCAATTCTCCCGTCAATGCTCGCATCGCTTCATCTATTTCTTCTACTGAAAATTTTTTTGTCAACTTTTGTTCAGCAACAATTTTCCCTTCAAGATCTTCAGTTGTTGTGGCAAAGCCCAACGTAATTTCACCAATATAAACCTTTCCTGAATCCATTAAATAATTGACAACTTTTGTAGCTTTTCCAACACAGATAGGCAGAACACCATCAACATTTGGATCCAATGTGCCACTATGACCAACACGTTTGGTTTTAAAAATCTTACGGCACTTAAAGACACAATCGTTACTTGTCATGCCACGTTCTTTATACAAAGGCAAGATGCCGTTCATATTTTTCCTCCCAGTAATGCGTACTAATGTTTTTTGCTTTACTACAAAAAAGAGAGTGGAATCAACTCCACCCCTTCTTTTTAATATTCAAAAACACGGGACTTTGCTCAATTCAAACAACATTATTCTTCTGAATGATGCAGCTTATTCAAAAGGCGGTCGATTTTATCGCCATATTGAACCGATTCATCACGTTCGAATTTTATCTCGGGTGTCACATAGATACTCAACCTAGCTCCTAATTCACGCCGGATTAGTCCAGTCGCCTTGTCCAACCCAATCTGTGTTTTTTCACCATCAGATGCAAGCTCGGATAAAATACTGTAATAAATCGTTGCCTGCTGCAAGTCACCTGTTACTTCAACTCCCGTGACGGTAACACCTTGAACACGCGGATCACGAACTCTTCTCATCAAAATATCACTGACTTCTTTTTGAATCTCTTGGGACAAACGCCCAACACGATAATTTTGTGCCATTATGATTTCCCCCTTACACACATATCATTTTTCATTCTAATCAGCGGGAACTTCTTCCATAATGAAAGCTTCAATTTGATCGCCAACTTTGATATCATTGTATTTTTCAATCATCAAGCCACATTCAAACCCTTGCTTAACCTGTTTAACATCATCTTTAAAGCGTTTCAAGCTAGCAAGTTTACCCTCGTAAATAACAATTCCTTCACGAATAATTCGAATACCACTTTCGCGTTGAATATAACCATCAGTCACATATCCACCGCCAATTGTACCAATTTTTGACACCTTATAAATTTCACGTATTTCAACTTGACCCGTAACTTTTTCTTGATATACAGGTTCAAGCATTCCCTTCATAGCTGTCTCAATCTCATCAATAGCTTGATAAATAACGCGATGCAGCCGAATGTCAACTTTATCACTATCTGCTTGAGATTTTGCCTGCGGTGTAGGACGAACGTTAAATCCAATGATAATAGCATTTGATGCTTCAGCTAAAGTAACATCACTTTCATTTATTGCACCTGCAGCTTGATGAATAATGTTTACTCTTACGCCTTCAACTTCAATTTTTTTCAAACTTCCTGCCAAAGCCTCAACTGATCCCTGCACATCCGCTTTGATAATCACATTAACCTCTTTCAATTCGCCTTCTTTGAGAGAATCAAATAGGTTGTCCAATGTAACGTGATGTGTATTACTGCGTTCTTTCATTAACGCACGTTTTGCTCGTTCTTCACCAGCCGCACGTGCTGTTTTTTCATCTTCGAAAACAATGAAACGATCGCCGGAATCTGGAACATCATTCAAGCCAGTGATTTCAACTGGGGTCGCCGGTAACGCTTTTTCAATCTGCTGACCTTTATCATTAATCATTGTTCTAACACGCCCAAATGCATTTCCAACAACAATTGGGTCACCAACATGTAATGTACCTTGCTGAACCAAAAGTGACGCAACAGTCCCTTTTCCTTTATCAAGACGAGCTTCAATAACAGATCCAGCACCATGCTGTTTTGAATTTGCTCTAAGTTCAAGAACTTCTGCTTCAAGAAGGATCATATCTAGCAATTCATCCAAATTTTTTCCAAATTTAGCTGAGATTTCAACAAAAATTGTGTCTCCACCCCAATTTTCAGGAATTAATTCATATTCTGCCAACTGTTCCATTACATGGTTAGGATTTGCACCTGGTTTATCAATCTTATTAACCGCTACGATAATTGGAACCTCAGCTGCCTTCGCATGGTTAATTGCCTCAATCGTTTGTGGCATAACTCCATCGTCAGCTGCGACAACTAAAACTGTAATATCTGTAATATCTGCACCACGTGCACGCATATTCGTAAATGCAGCATGTCCAGGTGTATCAAGGAAAGTAATTGTCTTGTTATCATGCTCTACTTGATAAGCACCAATATGTTGTGTTATTCCGCCAGCCTCTCCTTCTGTTACATGAGTGTGACGAAGTTTGTCCAATAGTGTTGTCTTCCCATGATCAACGTGCCCCATGATAGTAACTACAGGTGGACGAGGTACAAGATGCTTTTTATTCTCTTGTTCTTCTTCAAAAAATTTGTCGATATCAGCAACATCAACTTCAACTTTTTCCTCGGCCTTGATTCCGTAATCAGCAGCTAGAATCTCGATTGTGTCTTTATCTAATGACTGATTTTGGTTAACCATAACACCCATCATAAAGAGCTTTTTAATTATTTCAGCTGGCTCACGATGAATTTTTTTTGCAATATCTGCGACATTCATGCCAACCGTATAAACAAGTGTTTCTGGCAATGGACGATCTTTGCGCGGTGGAACAGCAGGTTTCTTATTTTCTTGGCGTCGATTGCCTTTTTTATTCTTGCGTCGTTTTTTATTGCTGAATTTATTTTGCCCATACTGGTTGTAACGGTTATTTCCAAAACGACTATTATTTGAACGATTACCAGAGCTCTGACTCTGGCGTTGACCACTGGTATTGCTGTTATGACTCTGTTGACTGTTGCTACTACGGTTCTGTTGACTGTTGCTACTGCGACTCTGTTGACTATTGCTGCTACGGTTCTGTTGACTATTGTTACTGCGACTCTGTTGACTATTGCTGCTACGGTTCTGTTGACTATTGTTACTGCGACTCTGTTGACTATTGCTGCTACGGTTCTGTTGACTATTGCTGCTACGGTTCTGTTGACTGTTGCTGCTACGGTTCTGTTGATTATTACTGTTTGACGCTGGTTTCTTTGTTTTTAGAGATTGATCACTTTTATTAGAAATAGACTTTACCTCATTTTTATGATTATTTTTCTGAATATTTGCTGTTTTTTTCTGTAAACTGCTATGATGGTTGGATTGCTGATCATTTTTAGCAGAAGATTTAGTTTTACTTACATTTTTCACTGTTTTTTTTGTTAACGCTTCACGTAATTGCCGTTCTTCATTATCACCAATAGTTGACATATGATTGCTGACTGAGAATCCTTTTTGTCGCGCAGCTTCAATAACTGCTTTACTATTGACATCTAATTCCTTGGCTAATTGATAAATTCGCTTTTTCCCCATACATTCACACTCCTATCTTAATTAAATAAAATCTTTTACAGAGCTATTGTTCAAGTATAACAATCCAGGGTTATAAATTATTACTCTCACTCTAATAATAAAGTAAATTTCCGACTAAAGCCACTATCATCGACCGAAACAATCTTACGTTGTATTCCAATAGCATTACTAAGCTCAACTTGTGTAAAACTACTGTTCATCGTGATGTGATAACTTTGGCATTTATCTGTATATTTTTTGAGTGTAGCTTCGGAACAATCACTCGCCACAAAAACAAAGTATGTTTTTTGTGTACGGACTTTTTTTAAAACATTTTCATCACCAGTTGTAAGCTTGCCTGCACGTCGAGCGAGCCCTAACAATTGAAGTACTTTCTGTTTATTTTTCATTTCCAAACAACTCACGCCGCGCCGCCTGATGGTCAACGTATTTAACTAACTCCTCGTAAAATTCATCGGGAATCTTAGTTTCAAAGACCTTATCAAATGTTCGTTCAGTCTGAGCTTTTTTAGCAACATCAACATTTAAACAGATATATGCACCGCGCCCAGCTTTTTTTCCAGTTGGATCAAGGCTGACTTCATTTTCTTTATTTTTAACTATACGCACAAGTTCTTTTTTAGGTTTCATTTCACCAGTAACAATATCTTTGCGCATTGGTATCTTTCGCTTACGAGCCATTTAAATACCCCCTTTAGTTATTGTCAATAGATTGATCCGTTGTAACTTCTTCATTTCCATCAAAATTACTCTTTTGTCCAAATTCTGATTCAGATTTGATATCAATTTTAAAACCAGTCAATTTAGCTGCAAGCCGAGCATTTTGCCCTTTCTTGCCTATAGCAAGTGAAAGTTGATCATCTGGAACTACTACTGTGCAAGCACGCTCATTTTGCGGATCAAAAACAACGTTTAAAACCTCAGCAGGATTTAATGCATTGCTTATAAAATCTGCAGGTTCGTCACGCCACTCAACGATATCCATATTTTCGCCCTTCAATTCATTAACAATGACTTGAACGCGTTCACCACGAGGCCCTACACATGTTCCAACCGGATCAACGCCTTCACTGTTCGAACGCACAGCTACCTTAGCACGATCACCGGCCTCACGTGCGATTGAAACAATTTCCACTGTTCCATCAAAGATTTCTGGGATTTCTTGTTCAAAAAGACGTTTTAAAAGATCTGGATGTGAGCGGCTAACAAAAACTTGTGGTCCTTTAGAAGTGTTCTCCACCTTGTAAATATAAACTTTGATACGATCATGCGGCTTATATTCTTCGCCTGGAATCTGATCTTGATGTGATAGAACAGCTTCAACACGTCCTAGATTTACGTAAACATAGCGATGATCATGCCTTTCTACTTCACCTGTTACAATCTCATTCTCATATTGAATATATTCATCATAGACAATTCCGCGTTCTGCTTCGCGCACTCTTTGCATTATGACTTGTTTAGCAGTTTGGGCAGCTATTCTTCCAAAGTTCTTAGGTGTTACTTCAAAGCGGATAGTATCTCCAACCTCATACGCTTTGTTGATTTGGAGAGCATCCTTAATTCCTACCTCCAAACGCGAATCGAACACTTCGTCAACAACTTCTTTGACAGCATAGACATGTATATCCCCGCCATTTTGATCGAAATCAACTTCAACATTCTGAGCTTGCCCGTAATTGCGTTTATAAGCCGATACTAAAGCAGCTTCAAGCGCATCGAGGACAACTTGCTTTTTTATACCTTTTTCCTTTTCTAATGCATCTAAGGCATTCAATAATTCCTTGCTCATCTTACTTTTTCTCCTTAATGGTATTTAGAATTTGATGGCCAAGCGCGCTTGGGCTATCTGTTTACGATTTATTTTAACTGTCTTTTTTCGTGTTTTGTCCATATATTCAAGCGTTAGTTCTGTATCGTCCAAACCAGTCAAGGTCCCCTCATATGCTTTTGACCCATTAAGCTGTTGATACAGTGAAACATGAATATATTTATTCAGCGCTCTTTCAAAATCGCGCGGTCTCTTTAGCGGACGTTCCGCTCCTGGAGAAGAAACTTCAAGATAGTATGCTTGGGGAATCGGATCAGGGTCACAAGAGTCAAGTTTTTCACTTAGCTGATCACTTACCAAAGCACATTCTTCAATGTTAATCCCATTTTCTTTATCGATAAAAACACGCAGATACCAGCTCTTACCTTCCTTTACAAATTCAACGTCGACCAATTCGAAATTATTTGCTTCTAAAATAGGCGTAACTAGCTCAGTAATTGTCTTTACTACGGTACTCACGCATTGACCTCCTTATAACTTTTCCGATTCTACCAATACTTCAGTAGTTGCAATAAAAAGAGCGAGCATCACTGCTCACTCTTAACGAGTTATTTAATCACAAGGTTAATTTTACCATAAAAAAACATCCTAAACAACTGTGCCTACTGAAAAAAACACCTTTTTGACAGCGATTAAAACATTGAATCAAATAAACTTAACTGGTTTTCATCCGGTAAATCATCTAAAACATGATTTTCAGTCATAAAATCAATTAATGTTTTGGAAACTTTTCCTCTTTTAGCAAGATCTTCTTTTGATAAAAATGGTCTTTCTTCACGTGCAGCTACTATTTGTTTTGCAACATTAGTGCCTAACCCAGGAACCGCATTGAATGGTGCAATCAAACTTTTACCATCAATCTTCCAAGCGGAAACGTCAGATTTTTTAAGTTCAACCATTTGGAACTTAAAACCACGTTCCAACATCTCATTGGCCAGTTCTAGTACAGTCAAAAGATTTTTTTCTTTCGTTGAGGCATCCATACCTTTATCTGTAATCTCCTTCATAGCAGCCTTGACAGCCTCCTTACCACGCGACATGGCTACTAGATCAAAATCATCCGCACGAACACTGAAGTATGCAGAGTAATAAAGAAGCGGAAAATAAACTTTAAAGTACGCAATGCGCAGCGCCATCATAACATAGGCCGCAGCATGAGCTTTAGGGAACATATATTTAATCTTTAAACAAGCATCAATATACCATTCTGGAACCTTGGCGTCCCGCATATCCTGCTGCCAATCATCCGGTATTCCACGTCCCTTTCTCACATGTTCCATTATCTTGAAAGCTCGATCGGCTTCAACACCCATATGAATTAAATCCATCATAATATCATCACGACATCCGATAACTTCTGGCATTGTAACTGTTCCATTTTTAATCAATTCTTCAGCGTTACCCAGCCAAACATCAGTCCCGTGCGACAAACCTGAAATTTTCAATAATTCAGAAAAAGTCTTGGGTTCAGTTTCTTCCAACATCCCACGAACAAAGCGTGTCCCGAATTCTGGAATTCCTAACGTTCCTGTATTTGAGTTAATCTGTTCAGGTGTCACATTTAAAATTTCAGTTCCTGAAAACAGCTGCATTATACCCGGATCAGTCGGTGGAATAGTTTTAGGATCAATTCCAGAAAGATCCTGTAGCATTCTAATCATTGTTGGATCATCATGTCCCAGAATGTCTAGTTTCAAAATATTATCATGAATTGAATGAAAATCAAAATGAGTTGTCTGCCACGCAGCCGACAGATCATCAGCTGGATATTGAATAGGTGTAAAATCATAAATATCCATGTAGTCAGGTACAACAATAATTCCAGCCGGATGCTGACCAGTTGTCCTTTTAACGCCAGTAGCACCTTTTGCAAGACGATCAATTTCCGCATTTCGCAGTGTTTGTTCCGTGTCACGTTCGTACGCCTTTACATAGCCATAAGCTGTTTTATCAGCCACTGTTCCAATTGTGCCCGCACGGTAAACATTCTTTTCACCGAACAAAACTTTAGTGTAGTTATGCGCAATTGGTTGATAATCCCCTGAAAAGTTTAAATCAATATCAGGCACTTTGTTACCATAGAATCCGAGAAAGGTCTCAAACGGTATATCATGCCCATCTTTAACCAATTCAGTTTCGCAATTTGGACACTTCTTTTCAGGTAAATCGTAGCCAGATCCATATTCACCTTTTTCGTAAAAATGACTCCACTTGCATTTAGGGCAGCGATAATGAGGCGGCAGAGGGTTGACCTCTGTAATTCCGGCCATCGTCGCAACTAAACTTGAGCCGACAGACCCTCGCGAACCAACCAAATATCCATCTTTATTTGACTTAAAAACTAGTTTCTGCGCAATCAGATAAATAACCGAAAAACCATTTCCTATAACACTTTTCAATTCTTTATCCAATCGTTTTTGCACAATTTCAGGAAGATTTTCACCATAGAGCTCATGTGCCTTGTCCATTGTCAACTCTTTAATTTGATCTTCTGCCCCATCCATTTTTGGAGTATATAATTTATCTTTAACAGGAGTTATTTCATCCGTCATATCTTTGATTATATTAGGGTCATCGATAACAACTTTTTTTGCTGTCTCTTCTCCCAAGAAAGAAAACTCGTCTAACATTTCATCGGTTGTTCTGAAATGTGCATCCGGTAACTGTTTAATTCTGTTTAACGGGTTAGCTCCACCCTGTGAATGAATCAGAATTTTACGGTAAATAGCATCTTCTTTATTCAGAAAATGAACATCTCCAGTTGCAACTACTGGCTTTTTCAATTCTTTTCCGAGATCAACCATATTTTTGATTATCTCTTCCAAATCCTGTGTATCCTTGATCAGCTCTTGTTCTAACAGCGGAGCATACAGCGGTTTAGGCTGTATTTCCAGATAATCGTAAAACATTGCTTTTTTCTTTGCTTCACTATATCCCTTTTGCATCATTGCAGTAAAAACTTCACCGCTCGAACAAGCAGATCCGACTATTAAGCCTTCACGATACTTAGTTAGTTCAGATCGTGGCAATCGTGGTATGCGATAAAAGTATTTAACCATCGATATTGAAGCTAGTTTGAAAAGATTCTTTAAGCCAGTCTGATTAACTGCCATAATCATGGCATGGAAAGGATGTTCATGCTTATAAGCTGCACTATCACCTAAATAATTATTCAGCTGATCATGATACTCTATATGATATTTTTCATTGGCTTCTTTTAGCATTGCAAAATAGATATGACCAGTTGCTTCAGCATCATAAATAGCCCGATGATGATGTTCCAAGTTAACATTCAACATTTTTGTCAATTTGTTCAAACGAAAGCTTTTCAATTGCGGGTATAACAAACGAGCCAACGTCAATGTATCGATCCAAGGTTCCTGAATTAGTGGTAAATTATATCGCGTGTATCCCGTGTTCATAAAGTCAACATCAAAAGTCGCATTATGTCCTACAATAATAGAATCCTTACAAAATGCCTGAAATAACTTAAAAACTTCTTCTTCGCTTTTGGATCCACGAACCATGTCATCCGTGATACTTGTCAAATTAATCGTCGTCTGAGAAAGTGGATGTCCTGGATCAATAAATTCTTCAAACTGATCAATCACGTTTCCTTTGTTCATCTTAACAGCAGACAACTCAATCACTTTATCGTAGCGGGCAGAGAGTCCTGTTGTTTCGGTATCAAAAACAACGTAAGTAGCATCTTTCAGTAATATATGTGCATTATTGTATCCGATCGGTGTTCCGTCATCAACGACATTAGCTTCAACACCGTATAAAATTTTTACATTGTTTTTTTGACCTGCAGTATGAGCCTCTGGAAAAGCCTGCAACGTACTATGATCTGTAACCGCAATTGCTTTTTGCCCCCATTTGGCCGCTTGTTCGACATAACTTGTAATATTATTGGTGGCATCCATCATACTCATATTAGTATGGAGATGCAATTCCACCCTCTTTTCATTCTTAGGTGCCGTATCTTTTCTTGAGCTATGTGGTATTTGATTAATGTCGTAGGCATTTATAACTAGGTCATGCATAAAATTATCTTCTTGAACACTTCCACGAACCTTGACCCATTGACCTTCTTGAATTGCATTAAAACAAGCTTCGTCTTCGTCTGTTCGAGAAAACTTCTTTACAATTATTGATGAACTGTAATCAGTTATTTTAATAATCAATAACTCGCGTGATGAACGTAACTTGCGAACTTCTTTATCAAAAATATAACCTTGTACAACCACTGATCGTTCTTCTTCGATAATATCAACCATTTGCTGTGGTTGCTCTCTATTATCAATTTTTTTGCCCAAAATTACTGGGCCTTCAATTACGGGTAAAGCTCCCTCATTTTCTTTTTTCTGCTTATTCTGTTTTTTAATTGCTTCAACTGCTTTTTTTGCAAGTTCAGCATCAGTTTTGGCTTTTCTTTCTTTAAATTCATTAATCTTTTTCTGTGATTTTGATTGATCAATCAAAGTTTGAACAGAAAAAGCCGGAAACCCGAGTTTTTGGTACTCTTGTTCAATTGGGCCTAACGCTTGCGTTGTTAAGAATTGTTTAACAATTTCATTGTCGGCAATAAACATCACGCGCTGTTCATCAAGGTACGGAACATTACTATTGCACAACTCTTGAACAAGAGGTGAATTAATTCCGCAATTTTTAACAACCCACTCCCAATATTCTCCTAGGTTTTTATCACTCAAATGCGGTGAATCAATTTGAATAAAAACATCTGTCTCCGCGATGTTTTTGAATCCTAATGCAAGATGCTGCCAAAACTCAAGAAATATTGCAAACGGCCATATCTCATTGGTGTGAATTACAAAATCCCACCGCTTGGATTTGCGATGCACTTCAACTTTCTTTATCTCTGTTTCGGATAAATATTTTTCCTGCTCTGGAGAAGGTTCCCACTTGATCTGATCAAGTAATTTACGGAACAACAATCGTTTATCAAGTTTCAAAGTGATTATCCTTCCTTTACGATTCATAAAAGGCTGGAATAAATTTGTCATTCATTTCAGCCTAATTAATTATTATTAAATTAGCTGCTGGATTTTAACCTATTGAGCTTTTTTTTCCTCGTTTAGCAAAATAGTAACAGAGTTGAGCAGCTCATCTGTTCTAACTTCCAATGTTTCACCGTTTTTTCGGAGTTTGATCTCCACAATGCCGTCTTCTGCTTTCTTGCCTATGGTAATTCTCACTGGTAATCCCATAAGATCCGAGTCAGCAAATTTGACTCCTGCTCTAGCTTTGCGGTCGTCAAATAAAACACTGTAACCAGCTTCTTTTAAAATAGATGCAGCTTCTTCAGCCAGAGCCATCTGCTCCTTATTTTTAGAATTAATAGGAATAACATGCACATCAAAAGGAGCTATATTCTGAGGCCAGATAATTCCATTTTCATCACAATGTTGTTCAACAATTGCTGAAAGTAACCGCGAAATTCCAATCCCATAACAACCCATGATAATTGGTTTTTGTCTTCCATTTTCATCGAGCACATTAGCACCAAGCGTTTCAGAATATCTAGTCCCTAGCTTGAAAATATGCCCGATTTCAATTCCTCTTGTAAAGTGCAGACTACCTTTACCATCAGGAGCAATTTCGCCTTCCTTAACTAGGCGCAAATCAATATAGTCATCTACTTTAAAATCACGATCAATATTAGCATTCAGTAAATGATAACCATCTTCATTAGCACCAACAACACTATTACTCATCATTTCAACATCCAAATCAGCAATAACCTGAATGTCCGAGCTAATTCCAACCGGACCCAACGAACCAAAGTCTGCCCCTAAATATTTTTTAGCTTCGGCATCACTTGCCATACGCATAATGTTTGCACTCAAATAATTTTTGAGCTTGACCTCATTAAGCTCATCTGTCCCCCGAAGAAGTACCGCAACAGGCTTTTCATCAGCAATAACAAGGAGTGTCTTAATTATTTTATTTTGTTCAACATCTAGTGATTTTGCAACTTCTTCAACCGTCTTTGCTGCTTGAGTCGAGACTTTTTTCAATTCCAGCAACGTTTCATGCTTAGTTTGCAAAGTTCTTTTATTTGTTGCCATCTCAAGGTTGGCCGCATAATCACTCTGATCCGAATAGACAACAGTATCTTCACCAATATCTGCAATGGCCATAAATTCTTTCGAGTCATGCCCTCCCATTGCCCCAGCATCACCGATAATTCCCCTGAAGTCTAATCCGCAACGCTCAAAAACATTCCGATAAGCCGTTTCAATTTGGCGATAGACTTTATCAAGGCTTTCTTGATCAGCATGAAATGAGTACCCATCATACATCAGAAATTCACGGCCACGCAATAAACCAAATCGTGGTCGATTCTCATCACGATACTTCATTTGGATCTGATAAAGTGTTAAAGGCAATTTTTTATATGACTTAACAGCATCCCGCATGATTGCAGTAAAGGTCTCTTCATGTGTCGGACCCATAATAAAATCACGCTTATGTCGATCCTTTAGTTTAAACATTGATGGTCCGTAGGTGTCATAACGACCAGATTCTTTCCATAACTCAGCAGGAATGATAGCTGGAACCAACATCTCTACTGCATCGATTTTATCCATTTCCTCACGTATTATCTGTTCGATTTTCCGCAGCACTTTATGTGCCAATGGTAAATAAGCATACATGCCTGCCGTAATTTGCTTGATATACCCCGCACGCAGCATCATTTTATGACTGAGTGCTTCAGCATCGCTTGGCACCTCTTTGATTGTTGGAATTAATATTTTCGACTGTTTCATACAAAAAATCTCCTTTATAAACCTATCTTAATTGCCTATTTGCATTCCATAAAAAACTTTTTGACTAATTAAAGAAGTAACGCTGGATATCATTCCATGTAACAAGTATCATTAGAAGCATTAAAAATCCGAAACCAATCAATGTAATGATTCCCTCTTTTTCAGGTGATATTGGTTTTCGTCTAATTCCCTCAACAACGTTTAATAACAGCTTTCCACCATCCAATGCCGGAATCGGTAACAGATTAACTACACCTAAGTTAACTGATAAGAACGCTAATAAGCGAATAACATTCACAATTCCATATTTTGCCGCTTGTGAGGTGTAAGAGTACATTGCTACAGGTCCTCCAAGATCATTCAAGCTGAATCCCTTTGTAAACATCCCTATGAGAGCACTAAAAATAGCCACAATCATTCCCCATGTCTCAGCAAAACCATATGTGATAATTGCCCAAGGGGAGCTATCTCTGTTTATTTTAGATTCAATTCCAATCTGACCAACCTTTTGTCCGTTACTATTTTTTGTTTTAGGTGTTATCTTAATTCTCTTTTCTTTACCGTTTCTTTCTACTATTAAATTTGTCTTTTTCCCGCCTTTGTCACTAATTTGAGTAACTAATTTCTCCCATGTGTCCGTTTTTACATTGTCAACTTTAACAATTGTATCATTTGCTTTCAAACCAGCTTTAGCAGCTGGTGAATCGGCTACTATCTTTCCAATCGTATTTGTTGAATTGAGCACACCGCCTTGCAAAATAGCGATTAGTGTAAAGGCGACAATTGCTAAAATAAAATTGTTAAGCGGCCCAGCAAAATTAGTTAACATTCTTTGCGGTAATCTCGCAGACTGAAATTGTACATCAAGCGGAGCAATTCTAACTTCAGTACCATCATCTTCAATAATTGATGCATCATGGGAAACAGAATAGCGATGATACTGGTCCTCATCGCCATTCTCATAGCCTTCGATCCATAGATCTTTTTCTAAGTCCCATTTTACGACTTGAAG
The DNA here is from genome assembly GCF_001434935.1 of Liquorilactobacillus uvarum DSM 19971. GTDB lineage: Bacteria > Bacillota > Bacilli > Lactobacillales > Lactobacillaceae > Liquorilactobacillus > Liquorilactobacillus uvarum. Next base: position 105,889 of record NZ_AZEG01000004.1, read on the forward strand.
CGGAATCCCGTTCAATAATAATTTTTTTTGGCTTGCATTTATCTTAGTGACTTTTTCCTGCTGATCAAAAATAAGCGTGATAAGTTTACCTGCTTTTAGCGACTCATCATTTTCCTCTAAGCCAGCCATTCTGACATATCCCCCTAAGGGAAGGATTCGAATCGTATAAGTCGTAGCATTTTTGTGGTAGGAAAAAATTTTAGGACCCATTCCTATTGAAAACTCACGCACAAGTATATTTGCGCGCTTAGCAAAGTAAAAATGTCCGAACTCATGCACAAGTACAAGAATTCCAAAAATGATAATAAAAGTAACGATAGTTATAATCATATAGTATTCCTTTCATTATGAAAACAAACGTCAAATTATCAAATCAATCCTACAAAGTGCATAATTGGCAATACAACCAACAATGAGTCAAAGCGGTCTAAAATACCGCCATGCCCAGGTAGTATTTTCCCTGAATCTTTAACACCATAGTATCGTTTCAATGCAGATTCGACAAGATCGCCCAATTGCCCTGCGACAGATGCCAAAAGTATCACCAAGAGCATTGTTCCCCAACTGTACACTTGAGGGAAAAAATAAGTGAATACTGCGCCGACTACTAACGCTATCAGTGAACCACCGATTGTGCCTTCCCAAGTTTTATTAGGACTGATGTGTGGGGCGAGTTTATTTTTACCTAACTTGCGGCCAACCATGTAAGCTCCGCTATCGGTTGCCCAAACTACAAACAAAATTAAAAACAAAACATCTAGGCCTGCTTGACGCGCGACTATCAAGTAGTGAAAACCGACTGATATATATATAACACCCAGTGTTAAAAAACCCGCATCATCAAATGAAAAACGATTGCGTGTCATAACAGTATATAACAAATATATGAGAATGAAAAAATAAAAAATACTAAAACGCATTTCTGGATCAGGTAAAAATGTCAGCCACTGCTGCGGGACAAGAATCGTTAACCCTGCCAAAGAGCCGATCATGGCTTCAGGGGAGACTAATAACTTTTTCCGCATTATATATATCTCCGACAAACCAATCAAGCCAAGCAAGATACATAATATCTCAAATGGCAATTTTCCATAGATAACCAGTGGAACAAAAATCAGCAAGGCTACAGTCGCTGTTATTACACGTTGTTTCATAATAAATTACTCCTTCTTCAAGCCACCAAAACGTCGATCACGGCTTTGATATTCGTAAATATTTTCTTTTAAAGTTTCCGCCGTATAATCTGGCCATAAAACATCTGAAAATACAAATTCGCTATAGGCAATCTGCCATAACAGAAAATTTGACAATCTTATTTCCCCGCTAGTTCTAATTAAGAGATCAGGGTCATTATATGGTCTTAATGAATTTGTCATAAGCGTTTCAGTAATTTTTTTATCATCTATTTCATCAATATCTAACTGTTTATCTTTTACCTGCTTTGCAATTTCTTTGACCATGGTATTTATTTCCGCTCTTCCACCATAATTAATCGCAAAGTTCAGAACCATTCCATCATTATCAGCCGTCTGCTCAATGGCACGCATAACTGCTTCCTTGGTCTTAGAAGGTAATTCATCAATGTATCCAATTGCATTAACACGAATATTCTTTTCGACTAATTCTGGAACAAAAGTATCAAAAAAAGTTACTGGCAGCCCCATTAAAAAATCCACTTCTTTTTTGGGCCTTTTCCAATTTTCAGTTGAAAATGTATATAAAGTCAGTACTTTAACACCAAGTCTGTTTGCTTCTCTTGTAACTTCTTTAACTGTCTCTAACGCTGTCTTATGACCAGCAATCCGCGGCAGATGTCTTTTTTGTGCCCAGCGCCCATTCCCGTCCATGATTATTGCAATATGAGCAGGAATTCTTTCTGGATCAAGTGTCAACTTCTCTTCTTCCGAATGAGATCCATTTTTAATTAGTTTTGAGAACAAAGATACACCCCCATTAAAAGTCAAAATATATTTTAGCAAAAAATGAACAACGGGGCAAAGATGAACCCGCTGATCAACATTATCAACAAAGAATCTTAAAAATGACTCTGTCGATTCAATCAATCAAAAGATCCAACAATGCTACCCGTTGTTCATAACCATCCTCAACAGACGGCTGCTTACTTTATACATCAAGAATTTCTTTTTCCTTTTCTGCCTGTATAGCTTCAACATTCTTGATCGAGCTGTCTGTTACTTTTTGTCCTTGTCCTTCTAAGGCATGCAGGTCATCCTCAGTAAGATCACCATTTTTTTCAGCCTTTTTTAGTTCATCCATCATATCTCGACGTACATTTCTTACTGCAATCTTAGCATTTTCAGACTCAGCTTTTACTTCTTTTGCAAGATCCTTACGTCTCTCTTCCGTCAACTGTGGGATAACCAGACGAATAGCCGAACCATCATTAGCAGGTGAAATACCCAAATCAGAAGCTAAAATTGCGTGTTCAATATCCTTTAAAGACGATTTATCATATGGAGTAACCAACAGAACACGAGCTTCCGGAACCGAAATTTGGGCAATCTGGTTCAAGGGAGTTGAAACACCATAATAGTCAACCATAATACGATTTAATAAACTAGCATTGGCACGACCAGCACGAATATTTCCTAACTCACGTTTAAATGCGTCTTCTGCCTTAGTCATTCTATCTTTTGCTTTTTTTATTATTGGGTCATTGATTTGCATAATATTATTTTCCTTTCACTGTTGTTCCGATCGTCTCACCCTTCACAACACGTTTAATGTTTCCTCTTTCATTCATGTTAAAAACAACTAACGGAATATCATTATCCATTGATAAGGAAGATGCGGTCGTATCCATCACTTGCAAGCCTTTATTAATAATATCCAAATGTGTCAGCTTATCATATTTTACTGCACTTGCATCTTTCATTGGATCTGCAGAATAAATTCCATCAACACCATTTTTTGCCATCAAAATAACATCAGCATTAACTTCAGAAGCACGCAGAGCAGCCGTTGTATCAGTTGAAAAGTATGGTGATCCCGTACCACCTGCAAAGATTACGATACGTCCCTTTTCCAAATGCCGAATGGCTTTGCGGCGAATATATGGTTCAGCAATCTGTCGCATTTCAATAGATGTTTGAACACGCGTTGGAACACCAATTGATTCCAGATTATCCTGCAATGCTAGTGCATTCATAACTGTCGCTAGCATTCCAATATAATCAGCCTGTGAACGTTCCATCCCCATCTGTTCTCCAGCTTCACCACGCCACATATTGCCACCGCCGACAACAATAGTAATCTGGACACCTAAATTATGTACCTCTTTAATTTCTTCCGCAACTTTCCGAATTTCTGGAGGGTTGATTCCGGTGCCTAAATCACCTGCTAACGCCTCACCACTCAATTTCAATACCACACGTTTATACTTAACGTTTGCCATTATGGCCCTCCTCATTCATTGTAAATTCACAATCAATATTTTATGAACACATTCTTATTTATTTTAACATACTTTCGCTAGCTTGAATATCATAAAAACTACATATCCAAGCATAAGATCTTTAGTTTTATAAAACTTTTTCTATTTTTCAAGAGAATAAAAAAAACAGCCAGAAATTAATTTTAGTTAATTTCCAGCTGAATCAAATTTTAAATTATCTACATTTAATTTTCGTTTTAATAACAATATTGCCAAACTGATCTCTATTCAAATCAAGTTTAGTCTTTAATTTGGCTCATTACCTCATCAACGAAGTTATCTTCCTTCTTTTCGATACCTTCTCCGACTTCGTAACGAATAAACGAAAGTACTTTTCCATTCTTTGAAGCAACATATTTTCCAACAGTTTGGTCTGGATCTTTAACAAATTCTTGATCATCCAAGCTAATTTCTGCTAAAAACTTATTTAAACGACCTGCAACCATTTTTTCAACAATTTTTTCAGGCTTACCTTCATTTAAAGCTTCTTGCGTCAAGACTTCTTTTTCATGGTTCAACTCTTCAGCTGGAACTTGATCGCGGTTAACATATTTTGGATTTATTGCAGCGACATGCATTGCAACGTCTTTCGCAGTTGCTTCATCAGCACCTTCAACGGCAACTAATGTTGCAATTTTGCCACCCATATGCAAATATGCGCCAAAGTTTTGACTTTCATTTTTTTCAACAACCGTGAAACGACGCAGAGTTATTTTTTCACCAATAACCTGTGTTGCTTCAATAATTTCATCGTTCACAGTTCCGTTAGCAGTCTTAACTTTCAATGCATCTTCCACAGTTGCAGGTTTCTCTTTTGCAATTATGTTTGCAACTTTTTTAACTAATTCTTTGAACTGTGCATTTTGAGCAACAAAATCTGTTTCCGCATTAACTTCAACAATTGCTGCCGTATTTCCTACAACTTCAACGTCAGCTAACCCCTCAGCTGCAACACGGTCACTTTTCTTAGCTGCCTTAGCAATTCCCTTTTCACGTAAATAATCAATAGCCTCAGCCATCTTACCATCTACCGCAACAAGAGCTTTCTTAGCAGCCATCATTCCAACACCTGTTTTATCACGCAGTTCTTTAACCTGAGAAGCAGAAATTTTTGCCATATCAATGGCCTCCTTAAAAGTTTTTTAATAAAAACTGCCTCAAACACTAAGGCCCTTAACGTGCCTAACGTTTGAGACAGCCTATGTTTTAACTATTCAGCATCTTTGGTATCGTTTTTGCCTTCAACAGCTTCTACGATGTCTTCAATTGAATCAGCTTTTTTAGTTTCGCCAAATGATTTTTCTGTAATCTTTTCTTGATCTTCACCTTGATGTGCTTCGATGACAGCATCTGCCATCTTAGAAGTAATCAGGCGGACCGCACGGATTGCATCATCATTTGATGGAATTTTAACATCAATTTCATCTGGATCAGCATTTGTATCTACCATCGCAACGATAGGAATATTAAGCTTGCGTGCTTCCTTAACGGCAATTCTTTCTTTGCGAGGATCAACAATAAACAACACATCTGGAATACGTGGCATATCTTCAATACCACCAAGGAATTTTTCAAGACGTTCTCTCTGCTTGATAAGCAAAGCGACTTCTTTCTTTGGCAGAACATCAAATGTACCATCTTCGGCCATTGCCTTGATTTCTTTCAAACGTTTAATACGTTTTTGAATTGTATCCCAGTTTGTCAAAGTTCCGCCTAACCAACGATGGTTGACAAAATATTGACCTGCGCGTTTTGCTTCTTCTTCAATTGCATCTTGTGCTTGTTTTTTTGTTCCAACAAACAAAATAACGCCATCATCTTGAGCAGCATCTTTCACGAAGTTGTATGCACTATCAATTAATTTAACTGTTTTTTGCAAATCGATAATGTAGATTCCGTTACGTTCTGTGAAGATATATTTCTTCATCTTAGGATTCCAGCGACGTGTTTGATGTCCAAAATGAACACCTGCTTCGAGCAATTGTTTCATGGTAATTACTGCCATAATTTGTTACCTCCGATATTGTTTTGTTTTCCTCCCCTATGCTCATTTGACAGAAGACTCCGTTACGAGCACCCTCCGTGCCATCACATAGAGTGTGAATTGTTGCTTACACAGCAACCTTTAATAGTCTACCCTATTGTTATCTAAAATGCAACTTTTTAAGTTGAGTAATAAAATTTAATCAACAGTTCTAAATAACCAGCGTATCGGCATGCCCTTTTTCGCAAACCGATTTAGCACTGTCAAGCGCAATAAAGACCATATTTTTAACTGCTGTTTCCGTATAAAAGGCCACATGCGGTGTTACAAGAACGTTGTCAAGTTCTAACAGTTCACTAAATGTTTTATCTTCTAATTCTTTTCCTCGCAAATCATGATTAAACAATGGGCTTTCATTCTCATAAGTATCTAGTGCTGCACCAGCAACTTGCCCGTCCTTTATAGCTTTGATCAAATCAGGTGTATTAATCAATGAGCCTCTTGCTGTGTTGATAATATAGACACCCTTTTTCATCTTAGCAATGGTATCAGCATTGATAAGATGATGATCTTTAGGGGTCGCTGGCATATGCATTGTAATTACATCAGCCTGTGCAAACAGCTCATCGTAGGACGAAACATACAAGCCTTCCTGCACTAATTCTGGATTCGGATAAACATCATATGCGATGACTTTTGCTCCAAAACCGAGATAAATATCGATTGCAGCACGCCCAATACGACCTGTTCCAATAACACCGACAGTCAGAGAACGCAGCTCTTTTCCAACAAACGGAGCCCAACGGAAATCATGTTCCGCAACTTTGCGTCTAAAAATAGTTGTATTGCGCAAAAGTTGCATCAACTGTGTGACCGAAAATTCGGCAATTGCATTTGGCGAATAAGCTGGAACATTTGTAACCTTGATACCATTTTTTTTTGCTGCTTCCAAGTCAAGGTTGTCAACTCCAACGTTCCGAATAGCAAAAACTTTTACACCATTTTTGCTCAACTTATCAAACATTTTCTCTGGAAAAACGCCTGTTTGCAATGCGAGGACGCCGTCGTACCCTACGGTCTGATTGATAGAAGTTGAATCAATTGCTTCCTCGACCATATCAACTTGAACACCATTTTTCTTTTCCCACGCCTCAAAATACTGTTGCTCATCCTCACGAGCATTAAATGCAATAAACTTCATCATGAACCTCCAATTATATAATATCTCTATACACGGCGGTACAATTTCCACCAAACACACTAAAAATCAGCGGTAACTGCACAGTAGTTATTGTAACATGAACTTTATTCCTGATTAACTCTTTAGGCTTGTCCTCTTCCTTATTTAAGTTTGATGCCCGTCTTTCTTAAGGATGCAAGAATATCATCATTTACACCACAATTTTCCAAATAAATAATTTTTTTAGCACGTGTCTGATGCTTAAAAGCGTACTCTGCTTTCAGAGCCAGCGTTTTTTCCTGAAAAATTTCATAATGTATAATCTTAACCGGATGTCTTTTTTTAACTCGTGTGTATTTCGCACCGTGTCCAGTATTGTGTGCAATCAGACGCTTTTTCAAGTTTGTTGTAAATCCTCCATACAAGGTTCCATCAGCACACAATAGAACATAAAAAAAATACTTTTTATTCTGCTTTTTTTCCTCCATACAAAATCTCCTGTACAAATGATCCATATTGGTCATCTTCATTGTATACCGTTATTGGTGGCAAAAAGCGAATTCCTTGCCGATGTCCATCCTTAATAGCTTCGACCAAAATCATGTTGGCTTCACGCTCTTTTTTAGGATAAACTAATTGAATTTTTTTAGGTGCTAGCCTATTTTTCTGAAGAAGTGTCAAAAGTTCTAAAGAACGTTCTGGACGATGAACAAAATATGCTTTTCCATTCATTTTCAATAAACCACTAGCAATTTCGACAATTTTTTCCAAGTTAACCGTGATTTCATGCCGCGCAATTGCAAAGTAAGGATTTTCATTTTTTTTACTATCATTCAAATTTGGAAAATACGGCGGATTACAAGTAATTGTATCGAACGAATCTTTTCTCAAATAATTATACGCATCCGCTAAATCAATATTCAGAACTTCCATTTGATTAGTATGTTCATTCAGCTTAATGCTGCGTTTGGCCATATCAGCCAAACGCTCTTGAATCTCAATTTCAACGATATGCGCTTTTGTTTTAGAACTTAAAAAAAGTCCAACTGCACCATTTCCAGCGCAAAGATCCGCTACCCGCCCACTCCCTTTTTTGATCGGCTCTGCAAAGTTTGCTAATAAAACCGCATCTAATGAGAAGGAAAAGACTTCCGCACTTTGAATTATTTTGACATCATTTGAATATAGCATATCAATTCTTTCATTTTTGTTTAAACACATTTTTTTGACCTAACCTTATTTGGACTTGCAACCAGCTCGAAACTTATGCAATACTAATCACTGAAATATCTTAATTCAGAAAGGAATGTCATCGTGATGTTCTATTCATTTGTTCGTGTTGTTGCACGCTGTTTTCTTTTTTTAATTCATGGTAACGTACGTTACCAAAATAAGGAAAAACTTCCGGCTGGTAACTATATTTTAGTTGGTCCGCACCGCGCGTGGTTTGACATGATTTACTTTGCGCTTGCTGCCTCACCCAAGAAATTTTCCTTTATGGCAAAATCAGAATTATTCAAGAATCCAATTCTACGCTTTATTTTAGTTCATGCCAATGCTTTTCCTGTCGATCGCAAACATCCTGGTCCATCTGCAATCAAAACACCAGTTAAATGGCTCAAGCAGCGTGACCTTTCATTGATTATGTTTCCATCAGGTACACGACATTCGCAAAAATTAAAAGGCGGTGCACTCCTTATCGCCAAATTGGCTGGAGTTCCACTTGTTCCGGCTGTCTATCAAGGTCCTCCGACCTTCAAACAGCTTTTTCTGCGCAAACGTGTGACAATTTCATTCGGCGATCCCGTATATATTGGTCGTAAAGAACGGCTGACCGATGAAGGACAGCAAAAAATTCTCAAAAAATTGCACACTACTTTTGATGAGTTAGATAAAGAAATTGATCCGACATATCAGTACATTGATCCTAAAACAATAAAGAAATAAAAAAAGAGCTCCGTAACGGAGCTTCTTTTTTATTTCTTTTTCTTATTTTGTGCCTTCATTGCATTCATCATCTGATGTAGCTTCTTTTCTGATGGTTTTTGACCCATTTGCAACATCATTGCTTTCATCATATTCTCGTCAATTGGAGGATTTTTCTTCAAGTAGTTTTCCATGTACTTGCGCGCCGCAAAAAAGCCGCCAGCAAAACCCACGACCAATGCAAGAATTGCAATTAATACCCAGATCGTCGTTGACATCAACAATTGCTCCTTTCAAGTCACCTCTTCCTTAATTCTACACAACTACCCCAAAAAAATAAAGGACATATCTTAAAATATAAAAAAACTAATTATCACGCAAACCTTTTTTGCGCTGAATTTTTTTTACTTTTTCAGGTGTTACCTCATTTCCTTTTTTATCGAAAATTTGCATCATTTCTATGTTACTTCTAAATGTTTCGCGAAATAGTGCCAGATATGTTTCGCGAAGACTTTTTTGTTCTTCTAGTTCTACTTCCGAAAGACCGCTTTCTTTTTTCTTTTTTGATAATTCATTAATACGGTCAATCAATTTTTGTGGTATTTTTTCTGCCATTACTAATTCACTCCTAGTTCTGCTTTAGTTTTGATAAAGAACATCATACAAGAAAAAGAGCTGATCTTCAAATAATCAATACGAACATTTGTTTGTAACCGTAACATTTATGTGCTAGAATTTAAATATTAACTTAGTAATTGGGGTGTCATAAATGACAAAGGCTTCTGAAAAAAGGCAAATGGCTGTTCTACACTTCATATATGAACGAGTCAACGAAAAGGGGTATCCACCAACAGTTCGCGAGATCTGTCAAGCAGTTGATCTTTCTTCAACTTCAACTGTCCATGGACACCTTGCACGATTAGAGAAAAAAGGATTTCTTCAAAAAGATCCAACCAAACCGCGTGCAATTGAATTAACTGCGGCTGGTCTGGAGGCACTCGGAATTCAGGAACATGCGGATTCCATTCCAGTTTTAGGAACCGTAACTGCGGGTGCACCCATTCTAGCCGTTGAGGAAGCAACAGAATATTTCCCATTACCTCCAAATATGGAATCGGCAGATGATCTCTTCATGTTAACTATACGCGGAAAAAGCATGATTAACATTGGAATTTTAAATGGTGATAAGGTTATTGTTAGAAAACAGCGCTATGCCGACAATGGTGATGTTGTAATCGCAATGACTGAGGAAAATGAAGCAACATGCAAGCGTTTCTTCAAAGAAGATGATCATATCCGGTTACAACCTGAAAATGATACAATGGATCCAATTATTTTGGACTCCGTACTAATTCTTGGCAAAGTAATTGGTCTATATCGTAACTTTCTTTAGTAATAATATAAAACCTGTTCTAAAAAACTAGAATTATAGGGTGAAACTCAATAAGAATTCAAACCAATTGAGTATTATCCGTATAATTCTAGTTTTTTTGCATTTTTTCAGCACGTTTCTTTTTCAATTCATTCGACATCTTCAACAATTCTTCAGCATGTTCAAGTGTTAATTTAGTTATCGTTGTCCCTGCAAGCATACGTGCAAGCTCATTTACACGTTCATGCATACTCATCTTTTTGATAGTTGTCTCGGTTCTTCCGTCCACAGTATGTTTAGCAAGGAAATAATGATGATCACTAATTGCCGCCACCTGTGGCAGATGTGTAATACATAAAACTTGCGAATGAGATGCTATTTGACTTATTTTTTCGGCTATCGCCTGCGCAACACGACCACTAACTCCCGTATCAACTTCATCGAAAATAATACTGGTAACCCCTTGAGTCTGAGCAAAAATAGTTTTCAATGCAAGCATAATTCGAGACAACTCACCCCCTGAAGCAATTTTGGCTAGAGGGCCCATTGTTTCACCAGGATTAGTTTGTATATAAAATTCAACCTCATCTATACCTTCGCGTCCAAGTTCATTTTTCGAACGTTTAAACTTCACCTCAAACAACGCTTTATCCATAAAAAGTTCTTTTAGTTGCTGATGAACATCCTTTTGCAATTTTTTAGCTGCTTCATGCCTTTTGACTGACAACTTATTTGCAAGCTGTTTAGCCGCTTCAAATGCAGACAACACAGCTTCTTTTTGTTGTTCACTGTTATTTTCAGTTTTTTGCATCTCAGATAACTCGTGAGTAATTTTTTGCTGATATTTAAGGACCTGTTCAATTGAATCACCATATTTGTGCTCTAATTGGTGAATCAACTCCAATCGCTGAACAAGCTCATTTAGACGATCCTCATCCCATTCCATCATATCTAGTTCACCTGAGATTTCATGTACAGCATCTTGAAGTGCATAAAAAGCATTTGCAAATCCTTCGCTGATTGCCTGCAATTTATCCGAATAAGAGGCAATATTGTTTAATTCCTCCATTGCTCCCCCAATCTGCCCTAATGTATCAGTTGTTTCACCAGATAACAATTGATAACTTCTCAGCAAAGCACTTCGGATCGTCTGATAATTTTCCAGCTGACTTTTTTCAGTACTTAATTTTTCCTCCTCGCCAATTTTTAGATCGGCATCTTCGATTTCCTTAACTTGAAATTTTAACATATCAAGTCTCTGAACCCATTCTTTTTCATTTGTTTCTTTTTTCTCCAAAGCAGTTTTCAAAGAACCATACTTTTGAAAAGCCTGTAGATACTGTTTCTTTAAAGAAGCAAAAGAAGGTATATACTCATCAAGAAGAAATATATGTCGCTCTGTCTTCATCAACTCTTGGTGCTCATTTTGTCCATGAATATCAATCAGCTTTTCACCAACTTGTCTAAGCACTGATAAGTTAACAAGTATTCCATTGATTCGACAAACACTTCGACCATTGCGATAAAGGTCGCGCTGCAAAATTAGACCATCATTTTCGTGCTCAATACCTATTTCATCCAGTAATGTATTCAGTGCATCATCCGTTGAAAGGGTAAAAAGCCCCTGCAACATCGATTTACTTGCACCTTTACGGATAAATTCTTGTGACCCGCGACCCCCGGCTAAAAGCCCCAGTGCATCAATTACAATTGATTTACCAGCTCCTGTTTCACCCGTTAAAACCGTCATTCCTGTTCGAAAATCAATATCCATCTTTTCAATAATCGCAAAATCCCTAATCGTGAGTTCCTGTAACATTGAACCATCCCTTTTACCCCAATTAAAGGGTAACCATAATCTTTTAAATACCAAACAAAATATTATTCTGTCATTTCCAATAATATTTTTTGTACCTCATGTGTTTTTTCAGTCGTAGCAGCTATGACCAGCACTGTATCATCATCCCCAATTGTACCAAAAATTTGTTCCATTTTGAGCTGATCTATCAAACTTGCTACAGCAGGTCCGTTTCCTGGCAAAACCTTAATCAAAAAAAACTCATTCTGAATTCTGGAGGAAACATATGAATCATGTAGTGTGTGTCTTAATTTTTTTTCCGCATCCATCTTTTTTTCTGTTGGCATACTATACTGATAATTTCCCTTAGGTGAAGGTAGTTTAATTAGCTGCATTTCTTTAATATCACGTGAGATGGTAGCTTGTGTTACTTCAATTCCCTGTTCTCTTAAAAGTTTTACAATATCTTCCTGCCGATCAATACTATTTTGCTGTATTAGCGTTCTTATTGCTTTTTGTCTATCTTGCTTTCGCATCACAGTCACCAACTTCTAAAAATAATATTCGCATTTATCCTTAATGATAGCCTATATTGTATAAATATTAAAGAATAATTGTATTTTATAACTAAAGCTGTTTCATTTCAGAGTTGCATATGCCGATTCGAGTACCCCATCAATATCTATTTGTTCGTCAAGGTGAACATTCTGCACCACACTACGCAGATGAACGAGAAATTCAATATTGCCTTCACCACCAGTAATGGGTGAAAAATCAAGTCCACAAACATTATATCCATGCTCTGATGCAAAAGACAGAATTTTATTCAAAACGTTTTTATGCACCTTTTTATCACGAACTATACCATGTTTACCAACATTTTCTTTTCCAGCTTCAAATTGAGGTTTAATCAATGCAACAACATCTCCACCAGGCGTCAGTATTTCATGAAGTGCCGGTAAAATCAGCTCAAGCGAAATAAAAGAAACATCAATTGTTGCAAAATCCGGCTGTCCATGCGTAAAATCTTCTAACTTGCTGTAGCGAAAATTGGTGTTTTCCATGACCACAACATGCGGATCTTGGCGTATTTTCCAAGCTAACTGATTTGTCCCAACATCCAATGCGTAACTCATTTTAGCCTTATTCTGTAAAGCCACATCCGTAAAACCACCGGTCGATGAACCAATGTCTAGCACCGTTTTACCCTTGATATCTAAATCAAACACCTTCAATGCCTTATCAAGTTTAAAACCACCTCGACTGACAAAAGGCATTTTAACACCCTTAAAATGAAGTTTGGTTGCTTCATCAATTTTCATTCCCGGCTTATCAAGCCGTTCTTCATTCTTACCTAATATTTCGCCTGCCATTACTGCTCTTTTAGCTTGTTCACGTGTAGCAAATAATCCTTGCTTAACTAATAAAACATCAACACGTTCTTTTTTCATTTATTTTTCCTTCTCGCAAAATAATCTAAAAAGCCACTCAACAATTCAGTTTTCATGCCCAACTGTCCCAGAGACTTTAAACTGCACTGAGCTTTGAACAAGGCCTCATTTAGTTGATGGTATGCTCCATCAAGTCCCATCAGTTCCGGATATGTATTTTTATGCTCAAACTGATCTTTATGGACAGCTTTCCCCAACTGTTTTTCAGTCGAGACAACATCCAAGATGTCATCATAAATCTGAAAAGCCAGTCCAAAGGCCATAGCGAACTGATGTATTTCTTTCTGCTGCTCAGTTGATACGCCGCCTAAAAGACTGCCGGCATCACAAGCATAAGCAATTAGGGCACCCGTTTTACGCTGGTGAAGTAATTGCAACTCTGCAAGTGTAAGATGCTTTTTTTCACCTTCAATATCTGCAACCTGTCCGCTAACCATACCTTGCGGTCCTGCAGCTTTAGCCAGCGCCGTCATCAATTTGGCTTTTATGCTGTCATTCAGCTTAGTATTCCCAATACATTCAAACGCTGTCGTCAACAAACCATCTCCTGCCAAAACTGCAATCGCTTGACCAAATTTTTTATGATTTGTCAATTGTCCTCGTCGAAGATCATCATTATCCATTTCAGGAAGATCATCATGTATCAATGAATAAGTATGCAATAATTCCAGACTGCCAGCAACTGCATAAACGTCTTCATCTATCTTTCTCTTTGTTTCGTTGCAAATAGCGAGGATCAACATCGGTCTGATTCTTTTTCCTCCTGCAGAAACCGAGTAAAACATAGCATCTTTAAGCGTCTGTTCGCCATTCAAACGTGATAGATACATTTCGAGATATTTATTAAGATGTGTAAGGTGCTGTTCTTGAAAATGTTCAAACTCACTCTTCATCGTTATCATCCCGTTCAAATTTTTCTTCATTTCCATTTTGATCCATTACTTTAGTCAGTGTTTTCTCTGCATTCTCAAGTTTTGCTTGTAATTCCTTGCTAAGTTTCATTCCACGTTGAAATTTTTCAAGTGACTTCTCTAAAGGAATGTCACCTTGCTCTAATTTTTGCACAATTTCTTCAAGTTCATTTAAATTCTCTTCAAAAGTTGGTTTATCGGTCATTATCCTGCTCCTCCTTGATTTCCTTTATTTCGGCTGTAGCATTACCATCTGCAAAATGAATTTCAATTTGCTGTTTCTTCGTTAAGTGTTTCACCGATTTAATAACATGCTTGTCCTGTGAAACATAACTGTAACCACGTGTCATAATTTTTAAAGGGCTCAGCATATCCAGACTGACAATTGCGGCTTTAACCCGCTGTTCCTTCTGTTCAAGAAATGTCATTTCTGCTTTACGGAGTCTTTCTTGCAAATATTCAATCTGCTTCTCATTTAACCGTACACTTTCGATAGGCGCAGCCTCGCGCAAACGGGACAGCACCCGTGCAAAGCGCCGCTCATGTACCGAAACTATTGCTTGAGCAGCTTGTCCAGCTCTTTTATCAAAATAGTCAAGCTTCTGCAAGTAACCTTCATATAATCGTTCGGGCTGTTGAAAAACATAGGAAGAACGCAACTTCAACAATTGTTGTTCTTTTATTTTTAATTCAGCTTTAAAAGCTTGATATAACCTCATCTTGACTTGATTTATTTTTAAAAGTTCATCATTCAGCACTGGAACAGCTAACTCAGCAGCAGCCGTTGGGGTGGCTGCTCTAACATCTGCCACCAAATCAGCAATTGTCGTATCTGTTTCATGGCCGACAGATGAGATAACCGGTATATCGCAATCATAAATAGCACGTGCCACCATTTCCTCATTAAAAGGCCACAGGTCCTCAATCGAGCCACCCCCACGTCCAATTATTAAGATATCAAAATTATTTGAACGTTCAACAGTATGAATTTTCTCCACGATGTCAGCTGCCGCACTTTCTCCTTGAACAAGCGCTGGAAACAATACCAGCTGTGCAATAGGATATCTTCTTCTGACAGTTGTCATAATGTCTTTAATTACCGCACCAGAACGACTCGTAATCACAGCTATTCGTTGCGGAAAAAGAGGTAGTTTTCGCTTGGGAGCGGAAAAAAGTCCCTCGGCCGCAAGTTTCTTTTTTAACTGCTCATAAGCTTGGTACAAAGCTCCCACACCATCTGGTTCCATTTTTTCAACATAGATCTGGTAATTTCCGGTTGCTTCATAAAGTGAAATTCGTCCAACAACTAAAACTTTCATTCCTTCTTCGGGCCGAAACTTTACTTTTTCAAAAGATGAACGAAACATAATAGCACTAATCTTAGCGCGCTCATCCTTCAAACTGAAATATTGGTGGGCATTGGGACGCATTCGAAAATTTGAGATTTCCCCCGTAAGATAGACACGTCCTAAATAAGGATCTGCATCAAACTTGCGCTTTAAGTACTTTGTTAAAGCACTAACCGTTAGATACTTTTCTGTTGCCAATCTGTACACCTCGTTCTGCAAATTTAACAGTCTGTTCCATCAACATAGCGATTGTCATTGGGCCAACACCTCCTGGGACAGGCGTTATATAAGAAGCTACTTCGGATACTCCTTTTTGCTCAACATCACCAACTAGTTTCCCTTTATCATTTCGATTCATTCCAACATCAATTACAACTGCTCCTGGTTTTACATCATTTTTCTTTATAAAAGCAGCATGTCCAACAGCAGCGATCAAAATATCGGCTTGCCGTGTGAATTCAGAGAGATTCTTTGTCTTACTGTGTGTTATCGTCACGGTAGCGTCATTATTCAGCATCATTGCAGCCATTGGTCGGCCGACAATATTACTGCGACCCACTATCACAACATTTTTCCCTGCGATCGGCAGTTCATATTTTTCAAAAAATTTCATAATTCCATGCGGAGTACATGGTAGTGAGTGCGGATTATTCATAAACAAATGTCCAATATTTACAGGATGAAAACCATCGACATCCTTTTCTGGCGCTATCGCACATGTTACTTTTTCTTCACTTATCTGTTTAGGCAAAGGTAGTTGAACAAGTATTCCGTGAATAGAATCATCTTCATTATATTTTCTTACCTGCAGGAGCAGTTCTTTTTCAGTAATATCCTGCGCAAGTTTTATATCAATTGTCTCAATCCCAATTTTTTCCGCAGCACGATGTTTATTGTGAACATACACTTTGCTCGCTTCATCTTCACCTACTAAAATCACTGCTAATTTAGGCGTAATTCCCTTTTCCTTCAATACCGTAACTCTCTGTTTTAACTTATTGCGAATTTCTTTGGATAATTCTTTTCCATCCAGCAGTTTTGCGACCATTTTATTCATCCTCATCATTATTTACTTAAAGTATATTCTAGCATATCTTCTTTTCTTTCTATAGACCAATCCAGTTCATTTAAAAAAACCAAATGAAATAAGCGATCAAGACTCACATTTTCAGTAGTCTTAACCGCTCATTAAAAAAATTAATAGTCTATACACAAATTTAGTAGATTATTCTGCATCATTTTGTTTCTCTGTTATCAAATTTGAGAGAACACCATTTATAAAACGACGTGATTTTTCATCACTGAATTCCTTTGATAACTGCAAGGCTTCATTAATCGCAACTTTTTTAGGTACTCCATCTTCAAACTGGGCCTCATAGATTGCAATACGTAAAATAAGCAGGTCTGTTTTATTCAAACGTGAAATACTCCATTTATTGCTTAAATGAGATGTGATAACCTGATTAAGTTCCTCTTTTTTAGATACTACACCATTCACCAGTTCAGTTAAATATACTGGAATTACACCAATGTCATTAGCTTCACTTTCACTCTGAATTTGGGTATACAGTTCTTCTATATTCGTCTCCGGATTGCTTTCAAGTGCAAACAATATTTGAAAAACAATGCGTCGAATAGTATGTCTTGTCATGCTCACTTATTGTCACCATTTTCTTCACCAAACAAGTCGTCTGGATCCACACTCTGAGTTTGTTTTTCAGGAACTACACCTTGAACGTAAACATCGACTGTTTCGAGCTCCAATCCTGTCATGAACAGCAACTGCTGTTTAACTTTTTCTTGGATTTCCAACGCCACTTTAGGAACAGAAACACCATAATCAAGAAAAGCATAAATCTCTACACTTAATGTATCACCATCTTGCTCGAGCTTAATGCCTTTACCACGACTCTTGCGGCCGAATAACTCATTCAAGCTGCTTGCCAATGAGCCTCTCATCGAATAAACACCTTCGACTTGTTTGGCCGCAATTCCCACTATAATCTCGATAACTTCAGGTGCAACTTCTATCTGACCCAGTGCAGGTTTTTGACTTGCTAAAACAATACTCTTACTCTCAGCCATCGATAGTACCTCCTTTAAACTTTAGGCACGGGAAATGTAACTTCCATCTTGCGTGTTGATCGTTAAAACATCACCCTCGTTGACGAAAAAGGGAACCTGTACAATCAGTCCTGTTTCCAACGTTGCAGGCTTTGACCCGCCTGAAGCTGTATCGCCTTTAATTCCTGGTTCAGTTGAACTAACTGTTAAATCAACCGTATTAGGAAGATCTACCCCTAATGTTTCATTACCGTACATAATAATGCTGACAAGCATATTTTCCTTCAAGTAGTTCAATTCATTTTTGATTTTCTCTTCTGGAAGTTCCAATTGCTCGTATGTCTCTGTATCCATGAAAACATAGCTTGTACCATCGGCATATAAATATTGCATCTTACGGTTATCAATCTGTGCACGTTCAACTTTTTCACCCGCACGGAAAGTTTTTTCCTGAACAGCTCCTGTCCGTAAGTTTTTAAGCTTTGAACGTACAAATGCACTGCCCTTTCCCGGTTTGACATGTTGAAATTCGACAACGCGCCAAAGTTCACCATTCACTTCAATGGTCAATCCATTTTTAAATTCGTTTACTGAAATCATAATGTTCCTCCTACAAATCTCTGAGTCATTTACTCTTTTAAATTCTCTCTATTAGAAAGATTTAAGTGCATTCTCAGATTCAATTGATTACAGTTAATAATATCAATAAAAACCCTTGAAATGCAAGTCTATCCTTCAATCTCTAGATAGTTGCGTTCAAAATCCGTTAAAATTTCATAACCGTTATCTGTGACTAAGATATCGTCTTCAATTCTGATGCCACCAGTACCAGGAACATAGATACCTGGTTCGATCGTAATAACTTGTCCTGCCTGAAGCTTATTCGTAAAATTCTTACCGATATTAGGCAATTCATGGATTGACAAACCAATTCCGTGACCCATCCCATGATTGAAAAAAGCGCCAAAACCATTTTCTTCAATGTAAGTACGCCCAATTAAATCCAACTCCTGACCTGAAATACCTTCGCAAACAGCCGAAATCGTTTTTTGTTGAGCTCGTAAAACAACATCGTACATTTTTTTGACCTCAGCAGATTGCGGACCAAGCGCAAAAGTCCGTGTCACATCGGAAGTATATCCTTGATAGTAATAACCGAAATCAAGGGTCAGAAGATCAGCCAATGTAATCCGGCGAAAAGATGCAACAGCATGTGGCCATGCCGTCCTCTCTCCACTTGCCACTATCGTTGGAAAAGAACTTTCACTGGCGCCATTTTGTTTCATATAATTATCAATCCAATTCGCCAATTCAAGTTCAGTACAGCCTGGTTTTACCACCTCTAAAAACGCGCGGTAACATCTGCCTGCTAATGCCGCTGCTTTTTTGATACTTTGAATCTCGACAGGTTCTTTAACTGAACGTAAATTTTCAATTACATTTTCCAGCGGAATAATGTCACAAACTGCAGTTTCATCTAAGTAATCGTACTGTCGGTACGATAGCGTATCTTCAAACCCCATAGCGACTAATCCCAACTTCTCAGCCAAGTCACATGCTGTTCCAATGTAGTCGCGGCTGATCATGATCTTCCAACCCGTCAACTCTTTTTGGACCTGCTGTTCAAAGCGGCTGTCCGTTATTAGATACTGTTCCTCATTTGTTAGCAACAAAACTCCTGCATCGCCAGTAAAACCGCTTAGGTAAAAAATATTCACCGGATCCGTTACCATAAAAGAATCGAGACTCATCTGCTCCAGCCGAACCAATAATTTCGTGATTCTTTTAGTATTCACCGAATCATCTCCTATAAAACAGTTATGAAAAAACAAAAAAGACCAACACAAAACGTTTTGTCTCGCATTGGTCTTATAATGAAACATAATTATCTTATTCAGCTACTGGGTAAACTGACACTTGTTTCTTGTCGCGACCTTTACGTTCGAAACGAACAACGCCGTTAACTTTAGCAAACAATGTGTCGTCACCACCCAAACCAACGTTCACACCTGGATAAATACGTGTTCCGCGTTGACGATAAAGGATAGAACCACCTGTAACAACTTGTCCATCAGCACTCTTTGCGCCTAAACGCTTAGATTCTGAGTCACGACCGTTAGCTGTGGAACCACCACCCTTTTTATGAGCAAAGAATTGTAAGTTCATTAACATAGTTAAGTGCACCTCCCTGTATTCAATCGGTTATTTTAATGTAATTAGCGTAATTTTTTTCTATATCCTGCAAACCAAGTTTGAGGTTGGCCAATAATAATTGAGCATCGCTATTGTTCAACTCTTGCGAGTTCAGTTCAACTCTCAGATGGCCTCCTTCCTCCTCATTTGCATCAACCTTGGGATCGGTGTGTGCAAGCTTTTCCAGCCCATTGATCGTACTGATCGCCAATGCTGAAACAGCTGCACAGACAATGTCCTGTCCATATACACCAGAATCTGCATGACCTGTGATCTCAAAGCCACGCTTATTCTGTCCGGTTTCAAAGAAACGGACTTTTATCATCTCCAAGGCCTCACTTTCATCAATAACTAAGCGTTGATAGCATCAATGACAACCTTTGTGTATGGTTGACGATGTCCTTGCTTTGTATGTGAATGTTTCTTTGCCTTGTACTTGAAAGTAACAACTTTCTTAGCACGGCCTTGCTTTTCAACTGTTCCTGTAACACTGGCACCATCAACGAATGGTTTACCAATAACAGTCTTATCTCCACCAACTAAGACAATATGATCAAAAGTAACCTTTTCACCTGCGTCGGCAGCAAGTTTTTCAATATAGATAGCTTGTCCAGCCTCTACCTTTAATTGTTTACCACCTGTTTCAATAATTGCGTACATTTGTGCACCTCCTTATAATTTCTTAGACTCGCCGTAATGTAGTGACCCAAGATAATAATCTCAGGTTCTTAAACTTAAAACGTGCGGTTGCAGTTGTGGCATGCACAAATACAACACTCAAATGATAGCAAAAAACAAGCGAATCGTCAATCTTTTTTACTAATTCATTTACCGTTTCCAAAAGTCTATAATTCTTACAGTCAAAAAAGCCAAGATGCCCTGAGGCACCTCAGCTATTAATGCCGTAATGGCGCGGGAGAGATTCGAACTCTCGACCGTCCGCTTAGAAGGCGGATGCTCTATCCAGCTGAGCTACCGAGCCATAAACAACACTAACTATTATAGGATGACTCCACCTATGTTGTCAAAACTTTTTTTGAAAATATTCTTATTTTATTAACAATCTATAAATAAGCATTATAATTGAAATGTTTATGTAATCATGTGATAATATTGTAAATGAAATGTAATATAAAAAAAGGGATGGTTTGAATGATACAATTTTTAGCACTTATAGGTATTTTGCTCCTCGCTGGTATTATTCAGCTTTATGACAACCAGCGCAAAACTCGCAGCGGCTATAAGCATTTCAAGAATGATGTACGACAAGACAAACTTTTGGGTAAATAGCATTGCTTTCCTGAGGCTTGTGGCACTTAACTCTGGATTAATTGTGTATTATTATAAGTAATAATTTAAAGTGTCAGCTGCTTTTATAAACTAAATAGCTGTGCGAAAAAGCTACAACCGGTATGATGGTTGCAGCTTTTTTGATTTTTTGTAACTGTTGATTTAGCAATTAAATTTTAGTACTTGGACAGTTAACAACTGTACACTTACCATTTACACCAGAATTTGAATTAGCAAGTTTTACATCGTTGGGATATTGGTCACAATATTTAATTTCAACTTAACTTGTTTAACAGTTAATTTTAGAGAGCAATGCTCAGCAAGCATTTTTTCACTAATCAGCTCAATTTTTGTTAAAAAAGACACAAAAAAAGATACTCTACCGTAAATTAAACTTCGATATAGTATCCCTTTTAAATACCGTGCTGCATAAGTCAGTCACGCTTACATAATTCAAGCTTTTTATTAGCTGGACAAATTTCCAAATTTTTCAAAATACTTCTCTTCAATCTGTGTGGGTGTATACCCCAGTTCAACCAAACCAAATTTGATCAAAATATGCCAAGCATGCAAAAAAGGTTCACTTTGCCGCTCAAAAAAGCTTTTATTCAACTGCTGTTGCAGAATCATGAACAACTTTGCAAATGAGTGACTCGTCCATTTATGTCTCATACGGTCAGTTTCTTCATCCGAAAGTAGCATCAAGTATGTCCACTTTTGATGGTTACCCACTCTGCAGAATGCACATAGAACATCACAATAACTTGCAAGTAGCTCTGTACCTTCCATTTTCTTGGCTGTTTTTGAAAAAAGAACTGCCAGTGCGCTGTTTAACTCAATATACAAAACCGCTGCTTTTTCTTCGTCTGTAAACTTTCCAGCCAGCGATCCATCTTCAAAATGCCGCGCAGTATCAATCATTTCTTTTATCTGCAAGTTCAGATCTCTCCTTTATTCTTAGTTAAAATATAACGAATCAGACCTTACTTCCAAATCAGACAAGTTATCAAGATACCATTTCCTGACAAATTGATATTGAAGCAGAATATCAAACCATGAAACTTGATGTTCAGCGTCGTTTACCTTGATTGCCCATTCAGGCACGCCTGTATTATTCTGAATACTCTTGTCGAATAAAGTAACAACAGTTCCCTCATTCAGATTCAAGATAGCCTCATTATGTGCACCAACTTTAAGCATCCTGCCACCCTCAGCAGCCATCACAAACAATTGGTCAATGACACTATGCTGAATCTGAGGATTCGACAATTCATAGACTGCACTATTAGACGGATCTAACAAGTTAAAGTCAACATCAAAACCGTAATCCTCCTTGAAAAAGCGACCGATATTCAATAAATAAGTTTCAAAACTCTTAATAGCCTCAGGCAGAATTTTATCCGGATAATCTACAAGCAGCAGTTGAACAAGGGACCGGCTATTGAAACGAACAATATTTTTATGAAAATTCAAATAAAAGAGAATTTCACCAGAATTTTTTTCCGTATAATAGGCCCCATCAGTTGTTCCTTTTTCAAGTTGAAATGCAAAATAGCCATGTGTATTTATTCCTGGAAATTCATGGTACAATTCGCGATTTCTATCCGACGACTGTAAGATTACCTTCTCGCTATTATGTAATTCCAGTAAACGATTCAAGAAAATCAAATAAAAATCAGCTCGACTGTATTGTTGTGGAAACACAAGATAAGAATTATCTAGCTGGAAGTTAACAAGTTTCAATGCTGCTTCAAATAATGTTTGTGGTTCTTTCGTTTGGACTAGCTGTTCTAGAAGTTGTGTAAACCGAATGCCATTATGCAGGCTGTCTTTTAACTCTTGGTTATATGCAATTAAGCGACCAGTCGTACTTAAAGTTGCAGCACTTTCACGGACACTTGCCTCTTCATCTGTCTTTAAAATATTTTTTTCTTTTGGTTTGAAAGTGACTGTTTTCTGCTCAAAGTTTTCACTCATTGATCTTCACCCGCCCTTTTGTGGCGATTAAATCAGCGATGTAATCGCGATAAAGCGATGCATTGCGTGCGGTAAAGTTTTCAAAGCCGCCAAATTTGGCGACAATACTTTGTTTCTCGTAGCCAATCAGTGTGTCTTCTTTTGAAAGAGCTAATACTTTTTCTTCACTCTCACGAATAAGTTTGTACGCTTGCTGCGCTTTTTCGTCCTGATCAGTTAGAAAAGATAAACGTTCTACCAACTTCTGCTTGGCCTCTTTAGCCTTAGAAGCCTCCCATGGCAAAACTTTATCCTGTGCCAATTTTTTTAATTGAAGTCTAACTTTTTCTTTCTCTTGATCTCGACTATCCTGTGAGTCTATCAAAGATTGTAATTGATCTGTCTGTTGTGATATAGCCGCGATCTTATCGCTGTTTAATCTCTTTTTTTGTATCTCAAGCTTAAAAGCAAGCTCCAACTTTTTATATTCAGTTTGATCAAAGTTAAATCTTACTTTGAGAACATCTAAGGTTCCAAAAAGACGGCGATCCCACCAATTTCCAAAATAGAATTGAAAGTGCCCGAGGCTAGTCTGTTCAAAATAAAAAAAGGGATAGGTTTCATGGAGATATGCAATTAAGTTACCACTAAGATACTGACTAAGTTTATCTGAAATATCAATAACAAGCTGTTCATTCCTCTCATCTGAGGAGCCGTGCTTAGCCTGTTGAATTTCTTTAGAATAACGTTCACCATCTATTAATTGATAAATCAACCGATCATCTTGAGCCTGAATTGCCGCCGCCAAAGTCTGTAAATATCTTGCCTTATTCGCAACTGCCTTTGTCAATTCAGTCGTTGCAAGCACATGTTCTCGTTGTATTACACTATCCTGTATATTCGCCAAATCTATCTCCCCTTATCAACAACTACCTGTTTAAAGCCTACCTGATGCAAAAATGAGCAAAAGCGGCTCTTTTTGTGTTCAAAAAACAGCAGAGGTTATTTATAATTCTAAAATTATTGCACTAACGTATAGCGCTATTATAACATTCCCTAATAAAACAACTCAATAATATAACTGTCATATCAGCAAATAACTGCTATCCGTCCAAAACACCGCATCAATAATAATCATTTTTTTAGATATTGTCTCTGATATCCTTTGATCCCCGTCAAAACAAAGTTAGCTGGATCGTTCTTATACTCAAGTTTTCGTGTTTCCACATTATACAGCTGATTATTGAACAATTCCTCATATTCTGTGATACTAACTTCCCTACGCTGATTTAACTCCCGCGCATAATCGATCTTCATCAAACCTTCCCTAAAGGTATCTTGCAAAACACCCGAATAAAATTCAGCTTCTGCTCCCGATCCATAGCTGAATAAACCAATTCTTGAACCAGCAGTTAGTCGCTCACTATTGTGCAATAAGGATAAAAGACTTAGGTAAAGCGAGCCGGTATACAAATTACCGACAATCCGATTAAACATCCGGGCATTTTCAAACTCCTGCGTTAGACGTACCGTCAAAACAGAATCCGCACCAGCAATTAGCTGGCGTAAGCCCTTTAAACCCAACTTTGTATACGGTAAATGAAACAATAACGCATCAAAGTCTTTAAGTGCAAGACCAGTTTTGTTTTGGTAACTGTTCCAGACCCGCTCAAGAAATTCAAGGTAAATATTCGAGGAATACTTACCATCGACCATGGCTTCAGTTTTGCCCAGAGGCCGCCAAAAATCCATAATATCCTGCGTATAATATGTACTTTCTTTGCTGAGCATCAAAATTCGAGGATTAGCACCAATTAACATTGCAACTGCTCCCCCACCTTGTGTCGGTTCACCTGGTGTTCGCAAACCATAACGCGCAATGTCGGCTCCAATCACCAATACTTTGCGTTCCGGAAAAAGCGCAACATGCTCTTTTGCAAGTTGTATTCCTGCCGTTGCTCCATAACACGCCTGTTTTATCTCTATCGCACGAATATCAGAACCCAAGCCCAGCAACCGTGCTAAATAGACAGCAGCTGCTTTTGAATTATCGATACCTGATTCAGTTGCGAAAATAACAAAATCAATTTGTTTTTTATCATCATCTGTCAGTATCTTATCTGCCGCATTAGCTGCCATCGTCACGACATCCTGAGTTGGAGGAATAACAGCCATCCTTTCTTGTCCGATTCCGATTAAATACTTGTTCGGATCCTCTTGCCTTGCATGGGCTAACTTAGCCATATCAATGTACAAATTAGGGGTGAAAAAGCCTAATTTATCGATCCCAATCTTCATAAAACTTTCACTCCTCAGTCTTTTTTATAATCTTATCATACACGAAAAAAGTTTCTAAGGTCTAACATCACCTCAGAAACTTCTCATTATCTGTTCGTTCATACAATTTTTATTATTAAAAAAACCAACGCCCATAAAAAAATACTCATAAATACTCCATTGAACAAACCTTTAAAAAAATTCATACTTTCATCTCCAATGAGGTGCTGGTAACAGTGCCTTGCTTGACACAAACCAAGTGTAACTTGAACAGGTATGTCTTTTCTGTGTTTCACTATTATTTTAACCTTTTATTAACCTCTTTTAATCTTTTTTAGCATGCATAGCCTTGCATCTCTTAATTTAGTACCTTGGTATATTTTTCAACTAAGGTACAATAGTACTGAAGGAGGAATTTTTATGTCTGATATTTTAATTGTTACCACCGAAAACATCCCTGGCAAAAAATATGAAGCTATTGGTGAAGTTTTTGGCTTAACCACGCAATCAAAAAATATTCTTAGAAATATTGGTGCTTCACTAAAAAATGTTGTCGGTGGCGAAATAAAAGATTATTCTAAAATGCTTGAAGAATCAAGAATGGTATCACTTGAACGTCTCAGAAAAAATGCTCAAGCAATGGGAGCCGATGCGGTTGTTATGATGCGTTTTGACTCTGGATCAATTGGCACCGATATGCAATCTGTTGCAGCCTATGGAACAGCTGTCAGATACGTTTAATGCACCAGCCATATACTAAAAAAACACGTTGGAGGAAACAATGAAAGTCATCAATGTTGAATTAACTGTTAAACCTGAGCTGCAAGCCGAATATGAAAAATTCGCAAATGAATTAGTGGAACACTCAGCCGCCGAACAAGGCAATCTTTCCTATAGTCATTTTAAAAAGTTGAATGCTGACTTTGAATATGAAATTATCGAACATTGGAAGGATCAGCAAGCTGTTGCAAAACATAACGAAACACCCCATTTCCAAAAATTTTTAGCCCATATTGGAGACTATGTTACAAAGACACCCGTTATTATTCGCATGGATTATAATGCTTAGTTACTCGCTCTAACACAAAAAGAAGATTTTTGTCTGCAAAACACGTTGGCGACAGAAATCCTCTTTTTTTAATTCTATATCTAATTGTTCAAACATGCTTATCAGCTGACTATGCGAAACACATCTCAAAATATCTTTCTAGTTTTTCCCTATTTAATATTGAATCGCCGCTTCTCTTCCATAGCATTCAACCAGCTACAGCAAACGTTTGAAGACCTTTTTTAATGGCTCGATTTTTTTTATACGATCGGCAACTTGTCCTGCCATAAAAGCTCCTGTAATAACATCTCCCTCAATAACTGCATCCCTTAATGATAATGCTTGATTGTTACCACTGAGATCAAGGACTCTAGCAGAAAAACCTGCATTTGATCTTTTGATAGTTGTTCCTGGATTGCTTGCAGAAACTATCAATTTCTTGTACTGTGAAGATATTTCACTTTCTTCTGTTGCCAAAAAAATTGTTCCAGCCTGAACTCCTTGGGCTCCTAAACATTTAACTGCTTCAATTGAATGCTTATCATAGATTCCTCCAGCAGCAATCACAGGTTTATTAGTAATCGCTGTCACTTGCGGCAACATCGTTAACAATGTTTCAGTTCCAATATGTCCGCCGGCCTCCATTCCCTCAACAATAAGTCCATCGACTTCAAGTTTCAGCATCTTTTTAGCAATCTTAAGAGTTGGAATGACAGGATAGATTTTTATTTGAGCATTTTTTAGCTGTTTAATAAATCTTTGAGGAGTCCCTGCCCCAGTCGTAACGACCGCAACTTTTTCCTCGCAAATCACTCTGCACAAAGCCCCAGCATTTTTTTCAAATAAAACCAAATTAACACCAAAGGGCCATTTAGTCATTTTTTTAGTTTGACGGATCATATTGCGCAATTCAGAAGCAGTCCGACCGCCGCTGGCAAGAATACCCAACCCACCTTCATTCGACGCTGCAGCTACAAGCTTTGGTGTTGAGACCCAAGACATCGCACCTTGAAAAATAGGATATTTTAGACCTATATCTTGATACCACATTTTTTACCGCCTACTTTCATGATAATTATCTACAAGGAATTGTATTGCGGTTTACTCCAATATCCTTTTTTATTTCCATTAACTGCAAAAACTGTGCCTGTTCTTTTTGTTGGTAAAATTTCATCAATGATAAAATCTGCGACATCATCTGCTGAACCTAAATGCCATTCAGAGGGCAAACTCCCATATTTATCTGCTAACTTTTTTAGTACAGGGGCAGTCATTTCGGTCACTGCACCAGGTGAGACAGCATTTACGCGAATAGAAAAACGCTGTAATTCTTCAGCCAAAGTATATGTCAAGCCTACTAAACCAGCCTTTGCAGCACTATAATTGGACTGACCAGCATTCCCTAGAAGACCTGACTGTGATGTCAAAAATATAATTTGACCATTTTTATTCAGTTTTGGGGTCAAAACTTTTGTTATATTAAATGCACCTGTAAGGTTTGTTGCAAGTACATCATCCCACTGTTTGGTCTTCATTTCACCCCACCAATTATCAGCCACAATCCCTGCATTATTAACAATGTAATCGATATCACTAATTTTTTCAAGTTCTTTTTGGGCTGCTGAACGATCTCGGATGTCAAAGCAAATAGTATGTATTTCAATGTTATCTTTCTCCAAAAATTTTTTTCTTTCCGCTAAAAGCTGCGGATTTCGTCCCTGAAGAAACACGTCCAAATCTGTAACAGCTGCTTTTTTAGCAAGTGCCCATCCTATTCCACGTGTAGCACCAGTTATCAAAATTTTCTTTCTCATTTATTTCCAGCTCCCAAATGCAAGCAATACTGTCTTGTCAGACTGTATCCTTTTAATAGTAAAATTTTTAGTAGTAATTTCAATCAGTATTCTCTCATCTGTGTACAGCGGTTCACTGAATTTAATCCTCAAATATCTCAGCGAATCTTTTTTAATGCTGGTACAATATTCTTCAAGCCGATCAACAAGTAAATTTCCTGGAATAATCTTGTCTGAGCCTGTATGAAGGAGGTTCTGATCATTATATTGTCGAATATAATTTTTAACCATCTTGTCTGTAATTTTTAAATAGATCTTCATTCCACTCAACCTCTGTCATCATCGTTAGCTGCAACCTTGCGGTAATTTTATTTTTGTAATACAGGTCTAAAGACAGTTCAATAATTTTTTTCCCTTTTGAGGTCCGATATTTGCGAATAAAATTCAAAACGATTCTGTCCGTCTTAAGAACCCCTTCTTCTAGTAGATAAAAATTCTCCTCCAAAAGAATATTTCTGCCATTTTTGTATTTAGAAGGTAAGACTAGTCGTTGCCACATTCCTCCTACACTGCTAAAAATATGTGGTTCAACCAACTCCTGCTCATCTATCCGCTGCTCGCACAGTTTAATCATTCTCTTGGCTCCAATATGCATTTCCAATTAAAATACTTGCACCCATGCCTCCTGCCACACATAAGGTTGCAATTCCAAGAGCTGGTCGCTGCAGTCTATTCAAGACATTCAACAGATGTGTAACAAGAATACCGCCAGTGGCACCATAAGGATGTCCGTAGGCAATTGCTCCACCCAATTTGTTCAGTTTTTCTTTTGGAATTTTAAGTTTTCTTTGACAGATAAGTGCTTGGGCAGCAAAAGCTTCGTTCATCTCAAAGGCATCAATTTGTTCAAGATCTAAATTAAATTTATGCAATAATTTTCTGGTTGCATAAATCGGACCTAAAATAAATTCTTCTGGACGGCAACCAACTAATTGAGAACCTAGCAAATAGCCTGCTGCCTTGTCATTTTTACGGAATTTCCTCAAAATGACAGATGAAGCACCGTCGTTAATTGGGCAGCTGTTCCCAGCTGTACAAATCCCTGAATCTGAAAAAACAGTTCTTAGTTGACCTAATCTTTCCATATTTGTGTCAAAACGTGGACATTCATCCTTCATCAGTCCCCTATAGGGAATCAACTCGTTTTTGAGCATCCCTTTTGAAAAAGCAACGTAAGCTTTTCTCTGGCTTTCAAAGGCATATTCATCGACTTCCGAGCGTTTCAAGCCAAAGTTAGCCGCCAGCTTATCTGTCAAAAAACCGACATCTCTATCTGGAAAATCCCCAGCAGTCATTGGATAGCGAAATTTTTGTTTTTTTGTAACTCGATCGATTATCAAATTAGCATTCGAATTGCTTTCTATCCCACCTGCTAGCACTGTTTCAGCGTTACCCGCTAAAATACTATCAGCCCCACTTATTATTGCAGCTAGTCCCGATGCACATTGACAATCAATCGTCTGCGCTGGAATCTTAGGAGCAATTTGTGCAGCTAAGGCACATCTGCGTGCTATATTTCCGCCAAGATTCATAACATTTCCTAAAAAAACCTGTTCAATATCAGCGAGCTTAATTGACTCCACTTTTTCAAACTGTTTCGCAATTAATGTAGCATATAAATCCTCAGGGATAGCGGTTCGCAAAATACCATTAACTTTACCAATCGGCAGTCTTTTTGCATCGACAATACTCACTTTGTTTTTAAATTTCATCAAGGTCCCCTCTTTCATATTTTTGAGCAAGCCACAACCGGGATATCTTTTGATTAGGACCAACCGGAATTTTAGAAACATATATATATTCTTGTGGCTTTTTGTACTTTTCCAAAAGTTTATCTGCTTCTTGCTCAATTTTTTTACGCGTCATCTCGCAAACAACTAAGGCTACTATCCGCTCTCCATACTTTTTGTCGGGTACTCCAAAAACAACAGCCTCATCAACAAAACGCAATAAACATTTTTCAATTTCACTTGGAAATATTTTATTGCCGCCATGATCGATTACTTCACTCTGCCGGGAATAAATAAAAACTTTGCCTTTCTTCACTTCGCCAATATCACTAGTTACAACCGTCTCTTTGGCTTTACAGCCTAAATAACCTGAGAACAAATATGGGCTTTTGACCTCAATCAATGAAGACTGGTTACATACAAACTGTACTTGTGCAAATGGCTTTCCAACACAATTTTCCTTTTTCTCTTTGTTCAGCTTCTGCCAAGAAATTAAACTAGTTTCTGATGAACCATACATTTCAAAAACATCTGTCCCACCACTTTGTTGTTGAATTTTATTTAAAAGATTTTCAGCCAGAATTCCACCACATAATACTAAGCAATTGACATTTCTCCAATCGACCATACTTAGCTTCTGTTCAAAAAAGGCTGGTACGGCAAAAATTGCTGTTTTTGAAGTGTCAGTATCAGGAAAAATATTTTTTTTATTTATAAGATACATCGTTTTACCTAAATATAAGCTCAGCAATAATGTATGCATTCCAAGTGATGTTGCCATCGGACTGAAAGTCGCAATATTCTCGCAGGATTCTAGCCCAAAACATTCATTGCATAGAACAAAGCCTTTTTTCCATGAAATCCAATTTCGACAATATACCTTTGCAAGCCCTGTTGTGCCAGATGTTAATCCTAAAAACAACACATTATTTTCTGTTGTTTGCTCCCTATTTTCTTTTTTCTCCCCTAAAAGCTGCCATCTGCCTTTTATTTTTTCAAGCGTTTTCTCCAAATGCTGCATCATAAAGTCGTTAACAACAATTGGAATTCTTTTTGCATAATGAACAGCAAGAAACTCTACGACAAATTCAAGTTGCTGCCTACCTTTTAGTACAACATATGGACAGTTCCAATGAAATTTTTGCGATTTTTTGCGAGCAAGCTCGGCTAACTCACGATAGGTCACTTTTTGCTTTTGAGATATGATAGCTATTCGATCACCATATCGCGCAGCTATTGCTTCAAAATCAAAACATTCAACCATTACTATTTCCCCACATCCTTTATCTTATTATTTTGTTAAGCATATTATATTGTTAGTAAACTTAAAAATCAATATTGGTTAACTTTATAGATGAGTATTTAAGAGTATAAAAAGAATTAATTTTTTCTAACAATTTTTATTTTTATCCAATATTTTGACGCCATTTTTAAGTATAAATTGCTGCTAAACGGCTTAATTCATAACAGTATAATTAACATATAATTAGATTGGGACTATAATTAAGGTGCAGTTTACATTATAGATGATTGTTTTATGTATTTTGGTAAAACAATTTCAGGCAGTTTGTGTCATGGCTGCCCGCGTTTTCTCAATGTTAGATTCATACTTGAAAGGATGAAATACCGTGAAAATAACATTAATAACACAATTTTTAGAAGGACATGGAGGAACAGAACGTGTAATTACAGAATTAATTAATCATGATCTAAAGAATGATTATCAGGTTCTAGTTCCTTCTAGTGGTAAACCTGAATGGCTCCAATGGTTTACCCGTCCAAAAGGATATTCTGTCAAAATCTGCCATCACAACACTGAACAGAAAAAACGTTGTTTTGTAATTCAGAATATTTTGACCCAAAAACCTGATATTGTTCTTTGTCTGGAGGGAAAAGCCAATAAGTTAGCTTCGTACATTAGGCAGCAGTATCATCTTCACTTTAAAATTATTTCATGGGGACATACATCAATCACTGATTCGAAGAATTTTATAAAAGAAAATATTCACTACGCTGACTATCACTTAGCTATCAGTTCAGGCATCCAAAAACAACTAATTGACTTTGGCGTTGCACCGGAAAATGTTTTCTTGATTTTTAACCCGATTCAATCAGGTTCACATAAAATAATTGCCCGTCCTAAAACAAAAGCACCCTTTCACGCCGTCTTTATTGGACGCATTCTATTGGACGATCAAAAAAACGTCCGTATGCTGCTCCATGTTTTAGCTAAACTGCCATTTAAATGGCAGATTGACATTTTTGGACAAGGAAAAGATATCAAAGATGCCCAACAGTTAGCACATCAACTAAAAATTGAAAAAAATATCTCATGGCGCGGATGGGTCCCTGATCCTTGGGATAAAATTTCAGAAGCTGATTGCCTGCTTTTATGCTCAACATATGAAGGCTTTCCAATGGTTGTTATTGAAGCCGTTTCTCATGGCTTGCCTGTCATCGCAACTGACTGTCCAACAGGCCCATCTGATATTATTAACGATAAGAACGGTATCTTAACTCCTATGAACGATCAATCTGCTTTTATTGCCGCTTGTTCAAAAATTTATTACCTGCGAGATGAACTTGACCGTCAGCAAGTCAAAAAAACCGCACTTAGGTTTGATATTCAAAATTATATCAGTAAACTGCAACATATTTATGAATATGTCGGTGCACAGGAGTTGCTTATTACACCTTAGTTTCATTTAAATGGTCAAAATTATCTGTAAAATATAGTAGAAACCTAGACCACAAATGTTAAATGTGAATTTTTATTAAAACATTGTCTATTTTTAAATAAAACACAAAATAAAAAGATAATTTTCTTGACCATTTTTTTTAATGTGTTATCATATATCGTGCACGATATATGATTTATGAAGAAGTCCGTTAATTATGACTAAATCAACACATGAACCTTATGATGAGCTTTGCTTCTCCGTGTACACAACCAATCGTTATTTTCACCGTCTATATAGTAAGATACTCAGTCAATATGAATTAACATACTTACAGTATATGGTACTAATAGTTGTAAGAAATGAGAAACAAACTTCACTATCGACTATCTGCTCAAAATTAGATTTGGCGAATAACACTTTGACTCCGGTGATTCAAAAACTGGTAAACAAAAATTGGCTAGTTAAAAAAAAAGGCTCCTAAGGACAACCGGCGCCTAGAAATTTCTCTAAATAAAGCTTCTTTTAAGATGCTCACAGACATTCGAAGCCAAGTTGGGGTTACGCAGAAACTATTCAGTGAATTAGCTGATCAGTCAATTGAGGAATTAATTGCGCAGCATCATAAATTAAATGCTGAATTAGTTATACTTAATCAAAAAGTAGCAGAAAAATTATAGTCCTTTCTGGTCAAACAAAATAAATTATTAACATATTTTTGTTAAAACACTGCTAAACATCATTATTGTTAATAACAAGTTAGGCCTAAAAAAACTGCAAAGAAATAGAAATCGAAGCAGATCTCTATTTCTTTGCAGTTTTTTATTTTTCTCTTTTAAAAATACCTAGCTATTTTATTGCCAATACTTCAACACACATTTGCCATTCATTATAATCTTTTTAGCTATTTCCGCCTGCATATGCTTGCACTCAAGTTACAAACATTTTCCAAATACATGAAAATCCTGATAAACAATTCATTTGATCTAGCAGAAATATATATAACATTTGATTGTAAAACTTTAAAAATTTAAAAATCATTTTTCCGTTCGTTTTTATTGCAAGCGTGCACTTGCACGCTTTACTAAAAAGTGTTATCTTATCCCCATAGCAAATAGGGAGGAATATTTAATGAATGTACGCAAATTTTTGATAAGCAAAGGAACCATTGGGGCCTTGTTTATGATCTTATTTTATGGATTAGTGATGGTAGGAACATATTTTTCGGGTTACAAGGTGATTCCTCATAAGGTTAAAGAATTACCAGTCGCCATCGTCAATCAAGATACACAAAGTCAAAACCTAAAAAAGCAATTAAAAAAGGATCTACCTTTTCATCACGTTCGAACCCAATACACTTTAACTCAAGCACAAAAGAAACTAAAAAACAGAGAAATTTATATGATTATTCAGATACCTAAAAATTTCCACAGCAAAATTGTCAAACAAGAACAGAATACTAATTTAAAATTTTGGATAAATGAATCCAATCCTACAACTGCTGTTACGGCTATGGAAAACACCGCTAAACTTATTGGCTCATCTATAAAAAACAAGATAACTTTAGCTTCAGGTCAAGCAATATTTACTAAGAGCCAATTGTTAACTTTGCAAAAACAAGCCGAGCAGGAAATTAAAAGCAATCCTGCTGCAGCCAAAACAATTCAAGCTAAGGTTCAGCAGCAAGGAAAAGATATCGCTAAGACATCTGCAGCTTTATATAAAAAAGCCGGTAATACTGTTAATTATAAAATAAAGAAAGTCAACAGGATTCCATCAGGTATGAATCACAGTATGGCCCCCTTCTTTCTTTCACTTGCTTTCTACATTGGATCAATGATAGGTGCAATGATTCTATACATGACTTACAACGACTTTGTAAAAATTATTGGTAAATGGAAATCCTATGCTCTTGCCGAACTATCGATCATTTTGCTTGCTGTTATCGCACCACCGCTGATTATTGGTTTAGCAAAACATCTAAATGGTTTTGACAATCAGACCTTTTTCCATCTTTGGATGATTCATAGCACTGAGCTTTTTGCTGCATTAAATGTTAATTTTATTTTTACACTTATTTTAGGTCAATTAGGAATTTTGATTAACATGCCGTTCATGCTGATTCAGGTTGTTTCTGGTGCAGGCTTGATTCCAGAAATGATTCTTCCACAATTTTTCAAAATGATGAGTAAGTTCTCACCGTGTTTCTACACTATTCAAGCTGATTTTAATCTCTTATACGGCGGACCAGGCAATCATCATTTGCTTTTTGCTTTAATATTACTTGGCTTAGCCGCAATTGTTGTACATTTGATTATTGTTGGGTGCAAAACCTATAAGAACTTCGGAATAAAACAACCAGCTGACTAATCAAACTGCTTGGAAGGTGTGTCTAATTGGATAAACCGGTACAGGACCAATTAAAAAGAAATCTAGCCAAATGGCAGGAGCACCTCAACCAGCTTGGGTCACACCTAACTGGAAGTTACGGACATGTTGCATTCATCGAATGGCTAAAAACTGAACTTCTGAATATGCAGTATGATTTAAAAAACTGTACCCAATTTTTTAATTACTGTGAAGTAAATTATTGGCGGCTAAGAGTGCAAAAGCCTGACGGGAGTTTCGAAGAAGTTCAACCTATTGGCTATGTTCCATATTCAGGATTAACATCCGCTAATGGAATAACTGGTACACTGACTAGATGGAATAAGTTTAATCAAAAAAAGATTAAAAATAAATTAGTTCTTTTGGATGTCTATCCTTATAAAGCAAATAGACATATGCTTTATAAGGTTTACAGTCAATTGCCCTACGGATTCAATCTACCATCTAAATTAATCCAGCCTGCAATTATAAGCCAGCATATAATAACATTGATTAAAAAAATCAGAAATTTAGGGGCAAGTGGAATTATTCTGATTTGTCACCATTTTCCAGAAAAATTAATGAAAAATAATATCTTGCCCTTTACCGATACCTACTTAGGGATTCCAACATTATGGATTAACCAAAAAAATGCTGCATGTCTGATTGCTGCCGCAGCACAAAATAAAAAAGTGTGCCTAACTCTTACTGGAACATATCATAAAAAATGGCGCACTGAATCGTTAGCTGTAACCATCCCAGGCACTTTGCAAAACAGCAAATCAATAATTATCAGTTCACATACTGATGGTCCAAATTCAATTGAAGGAAACGGTCCATTAGGGGTGCTGGCAATCCTTAAATATTTTCACGATCAAAAAATTGTGCCACAAAAGAACCTGCACTTTTTATTCATCAGTGGGCACTCACAGCTATCCCAACTCGGTAAAAAAGAACATTCAGCAACAACAAATTGGTTGACTCATTATCCAGAGTACTGGGATGGAAAGAAAGATCATCAAAAGGCCCTCTTATGTTTAACGATGGAACATCTAGGTTCACTCAAATTTTCTAAAGAAAACATTTTTTATGCTTCAACACGCACTACCCGAAAATTAATTATTCATTTTTCTAAGACAAACCAGTTGAATAATAAAAAAATACTTGTATCTCCCAGAAAATGCTTTTACTTAAGCAGAACCAATGCTTATAAAATTCCAACAATTTCACTTACGCCCTTACCTTTGTACCTTTTTCAACTAACCGATAAACAAGTTACTCCAGATTCGGATGTGATGTTCAAACAAATTTTTTATTATTTGAATTTGCTTTTACTAGCTGATAAAAAGCTCTGATTTGTCCGCAATGACACTAAACTATGTGTTAGTTATTTTACAAGTATGATAATCCTTCAAATCCCCGTAACTTCCCCTAGTTACATGGTTTCACTCCTTTCATTACTGTAAAATAATTATCAAGTGGGCAAGAAGAGCCTATGACAAAACAATCATTTTGTCATAGGCTCTTCTCTTTTCGTTGTTACATCATTAATTTTTATTGAACAGGTTGACCGCTATAAATCTCATAACCAGTTGAAACTGGAATATTCTCACCCGTTATCGAATTAGAATCTTCAGATGCTAAGAAGTAAATTGCTTTAGCAATTTCATCAGGTTCAACCAAACGGCCTAGTGGACTGGCTTTTTTAAATGTGTCAATCACAGATTGCGGATTAGCTTGAAACATCGGTGTATTTGTAGGACCGGGAGCAACATTATTAACACGAATATTGTATTTTCCATAATCTAGTGCCATCGCACGAACCAAGTTGACAACGGCTCCCTTAGCAGCATTATAAGCAGCCATATTATAGTCGCCTGTCAAGCCCGAAATAGAAGCTGTATTAACGATAGTTCCTGCTTTTTGTTTTATCATATCCGGCACAAAATATTTGGTCATTAAATAAATAGACTTTACATCAACTGCCATGATTCGATCCCAGTTTTCTTCTGAAACCTCATGCAATGCCCCTTTGGTAAATATGCCAGCATTATTTATAATTGAATCAGCTACACCAAAGAACTTTGCTGTAGCATTCTTCAATTCTTTAACTGAAGATGCGTCAGCAACATTGGTTTTATGAAAAGCCACTTGCTTTTTCGAATAACGCGTGGCTAATTCATCAGCAGTCTTCTCCCCAGTTTCCTGGTTAAAGTCTGCCATCATGACCTGCCAACCTTTTGCTAAAAATAACTTTGTAGCACTAAGCCCCATTCCAGAAGCTGCACCCGTTATAACAACTGTTTTCACTAATAAAACCTCCTTTGACTTTATCCTTTTCAATTATACACTATATCACAAGTCGACACTTGCATAATCCTCATTTACAAGTAGAAACACACTATTTTACTTGCTTAAATGCGTCTTTCAATGCCCGCGGATTTATGAAAAAGAAAGTTAAACTTATACACAAAACATTGCTGACTGTAAACATCAGAAAAACATTAGCTGTGCCAAAACTTCCGAGCAAGATGGGACAAACTAAACTAATTACAAAGTTAGTCAACCAAATAACAGTTGTTGAAACAGCCATAAAACGTGCTTTAAGCTGTTGCGGAAAAATCTCGGATAACATCAACCAAGTGACTGGGCTTACAATTCCTTGCTGAGTAGCTAAAAATAAGGCCAGCAGTATTAAAACAACCATATTTGTATTCGTCCTTGAAAAAAGACCAAGATGTAAAACAGCTGTCAGCAAACCTAAAAACACAGAATTACCTAAAAGTCCGATTCCCAGCATTCGCCGATGATTATGATTAACTATTAATCGTGTTCCAAGAAGTGTTGCAACTGTTGAAATCACACCAACCAAAATATTACTGTAAAGAGACATGCCCCGACTCATTCCGATCTTTTCCAACAGTATCGTTCCATAATACATAACAGCATTGACACCAGACAATTGCTGAATAAGACCAATGCTGACACCTGCTGCCAAGAGATACGTCAAATGTTTATTGCTGAATATTTTCTTAACATCCATCTTATCTTTTTTGGTTTCAACTATTTTTTTAGCACGAACCAAATTCTTTTGAATATCAATTTTAGGAAATCCTAATTTACTGAAATTTTTCTTTGCTTGTGCTAATGAATTATTTAACAACTGCCATTTAGGACTTTGCGGCAGATCAAAAGACAAGAGCCATAGCAGGAACGCCGGTAAAGCTGCAACTCCCATCATCACACGCCAAATTGGGGCCCAGTTTTCCCAAACATTACCCAATACAGCATTAACTGTAAACGAAGCAAGCTGTCCAATAACAATCGCAATTGCATTTTTATTAACATTCTGAGACCGCCATTCACTTGGTGAAATTTCAGCTAAATACATTGGCGCAAGATCAGAAGCACAACCAACTGATAAACCTAAGATAGTCCGAAAAATAATCAGCATATTACTTGTAATTGAAAAAGAACAGCCAATTGTCGCTATAGTGAACACTATCGCTACCCACTGCAGAGAGGCTTTTCTGCCGATCCTATCCGCCAAACGACCGCTTAGCAACGCTCCAAAACAACAACCAATAATTAAAGAACTTGAGACTATACCTTGCTGAGCTGAATTCAAATCTAGTTGACTTGGTTGGCTCAAAAATGAAAGTGCGCCATTAATCACACCCGTGTCATACCCAAATAGAAAACCGCCCAATGCAATCACCGAAGATGCATATCTTAAAAACGAATCCTCTATCCCTATTCGTTTATGTTCCAACATAATATTTATTCACCTCATCATAAACTTTTGAAACTTGATTCTTAACCTGCCAGCAGTTTACTTTTCAAAACACTCATAAAACATTTCTTGAATAGCTCCCGCAATTCATTTCGAATTCAACCAGCTATTTTCCAATCGATCTCATCGCTAGCCGATTGAAAGATAATTGATTAGCTATTTAAAATTTTTATGTTATTAAAAAGTACTACACTACTATTATAGTGTTAATTGCACGAGATGAGGTTACAAAAGCTTATTCTTTTAATTTAAACGTTTAAATTTATAGGTTCTACGGCAAACAAAATGTTTTAAAAAAAGGGAGCTTGATCAAAAATTTAATTTTGATCAAGCTCCCTAATACATATGAACATGCTCCACAAGTCAAATTTCAATCCGCCTAACTTCAAACCACCCATAGAAAATAATACGCTATGTTCGTAATTTCATGCTAGTCCTCAATTTCGACCGACTTATATCACACCGTCTCATTTTTATATTGGTATTAAAAAAAGTTATCACAACAACATTGTCATATTTTTCTCCATTGCGTAATATTCTAATCTATCAGAATCAATCAGTTTTGTGACTCCAGCGATAATGAAATTTATATAAAATAAATGGAGTTACAAAGACCAAGAAACAGGTCGCCAGTAGCAGCCATGTATACACACGCCGCATCTGCTGATCCATTCCGGCAGTTGGAAAAAAGGTAACAACAAAACCGAACGCTGATAATCCTAACCCAAAAAAGCCATATAGCAGCCGCATAAATTTATGTTTTGAAGCAAAATAAGTTCTATTCAGATCGGCATGCTTAAACTGTAAAACCAAATAGCTCACAAAAAGCAGCATATACATAAGTGTGTATTGGGCCACTGTTGAACTCATTGCCATATCAAATGCCAAATCAGCATTCTTTCCACCGGAAAAAGTAAATAGTGCTGCAGTGATAGAAACAATACTGCCTTGAAGCACCATCACTTTTGTTGGAACACCAAATTTATTTGTCTTGCCAAAACGGACCGGTAGGAAACCTTTTTTTGCAGCCTCAAACATTCCTTGATTTGGTCCTACAACCCAGCTGCTGATTTCTCCAATAGCACCGATAGCCAACATGAGTCCAATCATCTTTTCAAAGTAAACAGGTGTGAATCCAATATGTTTAACCAGTTCTCCGTATGCATAAACAATTCCTGTGCTAAGATGAATACGATCATTTGGAACTGTCATTGCAATTGACATACTGCCCACTATATCCGAAACAATTGCTGCTATCGACAATGCTAACATCACAGTTGGATATGAGCTGGTCTTTTTCAAATCTTTAACATGTGCAGCCGATCCTTCTGCACCGGCAAAAGCCAGCATAAACGGGACAAAACCTACTAGGACCGTACCGTTGAAGCTGTGCGGAATCACAGTTTTCCATGAAACATGGACATACACCGGATTACCATGAACTAAATATGCAACAAACAATACCAGTAAAAAAATTACCGGCAAGATAACCCCTAGAGAAAAGCACCACTGTGCAATCTTACCCGAACGTTTTGTACCATGTTGCTGACATAAAATAATTGTCCATAAAATAATCATCATCAAAACAAATCTTACCAATGGATTATTATTTAAAAGCGGCAAATCAAAAACCATCGAAAGACAACCGATGATAAAATACATCATCGCATCCATTCCGACAGTAATATGAATCCACTGATAAAACAAGGCTGCCCATCCGGATTTTTCCCCCAGCATATTACTTGTCCATGTGAAGACACCGCCTTTACTCCATCCATTAATGGATGCCATTTCTCCAGCCGCTCTGGTGACAGGTGTGAACCAAAAAATTCCTGCCAAAAAGAGGAAAAATAGTGCTGTTGGTCCTTCTTTAGCAAATGGAGCAAAACCATAAACAGTCATCACCATAGAAGCCGTCATCGCAAAGAGTTGCCAACTATTTAACTCATTAAACTTCTGTAACCTATTCTCTTTCATATATGTATTATAAATCCTTCCTGCTTTGACAAAGCTGTGTAACAAAAAATACCACATATAAGTATACGCTTCATGGCTTTGACAAATCAATGCTGCAAATATTTTATATTCAAAATACATTTCAATTATCTTTAACCGCAAATAAATAACCTGAACACGATAGTCAGCAAAATTCTGAAGATACGTTAGTGAAGGATGCCTTAAGTTAAACATAAATTACTACAAACATTACGTTCTCAACTTCTTATCACTTAATTATCTGTTTTGACTTAAATATTTTTATATCTATCGCCTTCCCTCAAAAAAATATATAATAAACTTTGTAGTCTCAAATGATTTAATAAAAGAAGGAAAAACTGTAATGAAGAAAAAAATTTTTTATGCCTTATTTTTTGAAATATTGTTAGTACTATTCTCATCTGAACAAGTGACATATGCTCAAAAAGTTAGGCCTACTAATAATCAGCTCCACCAAGCTGTTAGAAAAATGTCACTTGCTAAAAAGATTGGTCAGATGTACATAACTCCCAGTCCTGTAGACGTTTCTAAAACTAACAATGACATCAGCAAATATCAACTGGGTGGATTAGTCTTATTCGGAAATGATTTCAAGAATCAGAATGCTGCTCAGCTCAAGCAAAAGCTTACTTCTTTTCAAAGCTCTGCGAAAATTCCCTTGTTTATCGCAACGGATCAAGAAGGTGGGACAGTTTCACGTTTAAGTACTGATCCTCAACTGACAAACAGCAGATACTTTCCTTCACCTCAGGAAACGTACAATCAACAAGGACTTGCCGTAACCATTGCTGAAGCCTCAAAAACAGCCAAAATTATGCATAACCTTGGAATCAATTGGAACTTTGCTCCTGTCGCAGACGTTTCAAATGATCCAAAAAGCTTTATTTACCCGCGGACGTTAGGACAAAATTATCAAACAACTGCTACTTATATCTCAAAAGTGGTTCCTGCAATTCAGAAACAGCATGTTGTAGCAAGTTTGAAACACTTTCCTGGTTATGGTTCTGCTGCTGACACACATACTGGTTTTGCCAGTACTGACCGTTCGCTTGCTGATTTTCAAAAAAATGATTTTCTTCCTTTTGAAGCAGGTATCAAAAAAAATGTTTCGACTGTGCTAGTCGCACATGTCGTTATGAAGAGCGTTGACAGTCAATTGCCCGCTTCTTTGTCTCCAAAAGTTCATCAGCTTTTACGTAAAAAGCTTAAATTTAAAGGTGTAATCATTACAGATGATTTAGGTATGGGGGCTATTACAAAATACAGTCAGGAACATAAAGTTACACCGGATGTTCTTGCGGTTAAGGCCGGAAATGATGCTTTGCTCAGCAACAACTATGTGCAAGGAATACCTGCAATCGAACAAGCTGTGCGCGCTGGCAGTATCAAAGAAAAACAAATTAATGCGTCCGTTTACCGCATCTTAAAAATAAAACGTAATTTAGGCCTCTTAAAAATTCAACAGCTCAAATAAAAATGTTTTTTATATATAGTACGCAAAAGTATGAAACTATATTCCAACAAGAGTTGGTCATAGTCTCATGCTTTTTTTTTTAAAATATTTAATTGGTATTTATTATTTTCATGATGTAATTCATGTAAATCAGATCCCTGCTCTTAGCGAAGCAGCACAGTTGGGTTTTTTCATATATCGTAAAAATTGCGAAAAGTATTTTAAAACATTGTAAATTTTCTTCAATATTAAAAAATAATAAGTTGGCTCTATATTTTTTGCTTTCAAATACGCCGGTTCCAAAAAGCATTCAAGTACTTACTTGCTTTAATGGAGACAAGCGTGTATGCTAATAATGTTATTTTAATCCCATGATGGTTTTGTTATGCATTGTTCAAATGTATAACATTTTGTATTCTAAACCATCATAATTTTTCCTGAGGAGTACTTGAATCGTTATGCTACGTTATTTTCGTTCACATAAACAACAGCAATTATTTCTTCTAGCCTTCCTGTTGCCATTTTTAATCATAATGGTTCTTTTTATGTCCCAGCAGGTCACACCTTGGGGAAATCACAATTTACTTTTTAGTGACGTTGGTACACAGTACAATATTTTTCTGACAAGTTTGCGTCATGATGTACTGCACCATACTTTTAGTCAATACTCTTATTACTTGGGCTTAGGTAGCAATACGCTGCCAACATATGCTTATTATCTAATGAGCCCTCTGAATCTGATCGTAATCTTCTTCCCAGCATCTCAGATTCCGACCGCTTTGACCTGGATCGTGACTCTAAAGATCAGTTTAAGCGGATTGACAATGGCAATCTTTCTTTCGACTACCTCTTTTCGAAATAAAAAAAACATAATAATTCTACTTTTTTCGACTGCTTATGCAGTTTCTAGTTGGGTCGCATCCGTATACTACACACTAATGTGGTTAGACGCACTTCTTTTGTTGCCGATAGTTTGTGTCGGACTTGACCTTTTAATTCATAAACATACCTCAAAACTATATTTCATTTCCTTGTTAGCAGCAATTGTTACTAACTACTATATGGGATACATGACATGCCTCTTCGCCGTAATTTATTTCTTTTATCAATTTTCAGGTCTTCAAGAAAACAACGAACATTTTCTAACTTTTATTAAACAAGAAACAAAACTAATTTTCCACTTTGTTTTAATCTCGCTCTTGGCAGTCCTTTCAAGCATGTCAATCCTGCTGCCAGCTTCTTTAGGAATGTTGGCGACAGACAAGGCCGCTCTTAATTGGTCAAATTATAGCCTGCTCCCTGCTTTTGGGCTTGGTAGTTTGAATCAATTAGGCTTAGGCGCCAACAATTATATTTCGCGTTTAAATCACGGACCTGCCCTTTTTACCGGCAGTTGTGTTTTCTTATTGATAGTTGCGTTTTTCTTTAATCAAAATGTCCCTTCCAACGAAAAAAAGCGCACCGCTGCGACACTGCTTGTTTTATTTCTATGCATGTGGATCAATTGCTTTAATACTATATGGCATTTGTTTCAGCACCCAGCTGGATTTCCCTTTCGAAATGCCCTATTTTTCACTTTTTTTGCAGTCTGCACAGCTTATCGTTCAATCCAATACAAACCTTGGCACTTCTTAACTGTTTCCCAAAAATTTTGGACACTTTTCATCCCACTTGCAAGTTTTTGTATCGGTTTCATTTGGAAGAATGTTTTAAAATTCAATTCAAATCAGTCATTCTCAAAGTTGCTTTCACAAGCCGGACTGCCATCAGTGAAAATTTGGATGTCTTTTATATTAAGCATTTGTTTCTATGCTATGAGCTGGTTTTTACTCTTCAAACTACCACTCTCGAAAAATGTGAAATTACTTTTAATCGCTCTGACGTGTGCAGAATTGATGATCAACTTTGGATTGAGTATGTTTGGAACTCCCTATGGTAACCAAAAAAATTATGCTTCAAATTATCAATTCAAACAGAAACAGATTACAAATTTGAAACATAATAGTTATTTTCATCATCAGGGACGGACCGTAGTTAAAGATACGTCCTTTCAAAATGCCTACAATGAGAAATACAACTGTTACAACGATGCGCTTCTCTTCCGTTATTTTGGCATTAGTATGTATAGTTCGACTTTGAATAAAGCAACACGCCAAGATTTGGAGTCATTGGGATATCTGAGCGTTAATCCGCGTCGGATAAGCTTTGTTGGCGGCACTGAACT
This sequence comes from Liquorilactobacillus uvarum DSM 19971, assembly GCF_001434935.1. Taxonomy (GTDB): domain Bacteria; phylum Bacillota; class Bacilli; order Lactobacillales; family Lactobacillaceae; genus Liquorilactobacillus; species Liquorilactobacillus uvarum. Next base: position 150,235 of record NZ_AZEG01000004.1, read on the forward strand.
AACACAGAGTTTGTTGGGTGTTCAAAATGAACTGGATCTGAATAAAAATGATGCTCAATTGAAAATAAATACAAGTTATTTTGGTTTGGGAGCCGCCATCGATCAGAAAATACTTGGGCTCAAATTACCACAGCGTCAAGCTCTTAAAAACCAGGAAACGATTCTGCAACATCTTGTACCTGCTCAAAAACATTATTTTAAAAAGGTGGACTTGCTAAAAGTTCATAATCACAAAAAAAATACTTCTAGAAAGTTTATTCATCGAATTACTTTACGCACAACAGTTGCCGGACCATTATATTATTACTCTCAAGATGCATCTGCCGAATTGCGAACTTTACGAATCAACAATCGTTCAAAAAAACCTACTGTTGACAACCAAGGACAGCGTATGATTTGCCCGCTCGGAAACTATCCCAAAGGTCAAATAATTCACCTCTCACTTGCTACGAGCTCTAGGAACTGGGATAAAGCACAGCAGCTATTTAGTTTAAATGCCAAGCAATTTGACAAAGCCATGAACAAAACATATGAACGACGATTTCATCTGCATCAAATCAATGGAAACTGTTTGTGTGGAACTATTGACGGTACATCTAGCAAGCAACATCTTTTCTTATCTATTCCGTATGAAAAGGGATGGCATGCAAAAGTCAATCATCATTCCGTCAAAGTTCAGAAAGGTTTGCGTGGGTTTGTTATTTTGCCAATTAATAAGGGAAGAAATTATGTCGAACTGCATTACCACTCACCTGGTCTCATCAGCGGACTCTTTCTTTCATGCGTTGGACTTTTGCTGTACGTCATTTTTTTGTTCTATGAGCAGAAGTACTTTTACAAATAAAAAACAACTAGAACTAAGGGGGAGATTTAATGATTACAACCAATGTTTTATCTCAGAATGGTAGATTTCAAGCAACATTTAAACGTGTTGAGCAGAAATATCTTCTAACATCTGCTCAGTATCAATCACTTATGGAAAAACTAGAAACAACACTTCAAGTCGATCAATACGGCAGTCAAACTATCCGTTCGATTTACTACGACACACAAGACTACTTTTTTGCCCGCAAACAGCTGACTAAACAAAGCTTTCGAGAAAAGCTACGCCTGCGGACTTATGGACAGGCAACATTAGAATCTCCGGCTTACATTGAGCTCAAAAAAAAGTTAAGCGGCATAACTTATAAGAGACGCATCAGTAGTTCTAAATTGTCCGCTGTCAATTACATGAAGCAGCAGACAAATTTACCGCAAGTTTGTCAAGATCAACCCGGTTTCTCTGAGATAACAACATTTGTTGAACAATGGCCTTTAGTTAACGAGACTGAAATTGCTTATGAACGAACCGCATGCTTCGGAATACTAGATCCCTCCATTCGTGTGACTTTTGATGAAAATATCCGTTGGAAAAAAGTTACCTCAGACAATAAGTATCATTTTTTACTTGAACCTGGAACTGTCGTTATGGAAATCAAAGTTATGAATGCAATTCCTTATCCCTGGAGCAAAATTTTTTCACAACTTGAATTACGTCCGCGTCCCTTTTCAAAGTATGGGATGGCATACAAGTATGGTTTAATCAAGGAGGACTCTCAATATGCTCATTAGCTACTTAGGAACAAAGCACCATCTGGTAACTTTTCAACAGATTGTTGTCACTATAATAGTAACCCTTCTTTTGGGACTTTTAATCGCTCTCGTACACATGTACAAAAATGATTATTCAAAAAATTTTATTTTTACAGTTGCATTGTTACCTACGATGGTTCAATCAGTCATTATGATTGTCCATGGCAATCTTGGAGCCGGCATAACTGTTGCTGGTGCATTTAGTTTAGTTCGTTTTAGATCTGCGCCAGGCAATGCTAGAGAAATGGCAACTATCTTCTTTGCAATGACAGTTGGTTTAGCAACAGGGCGTGGATACCTACTATACGCAACTTTTTTCACCATTGTTGTATCTTTAAGCATGCTACTGTACACTTTTATCAATTTCGGCAGTGCGAAACAAAATATGCGTCTACTAAGGATCACATTTCCTGAGTCACTTGATTATCAAAGTGCGTTTAGTAGTGTTTTCGAAAAATATACGCAATCTACCCAACTTGATGCTGTTAAAACTGTCAATTTAGGAACTTTATTTGAAGCTCGTTACCGTATTGAGTTAAAAAAAGAAGTTAATGAAAAATATTTTCTTGATGAACTGCGTCAACTTAATGATAACTTAGAAATTATTTTAACAAATGACAATTTCGATCGTCATGTTTCACTTTAGAAATTTCAAAATGAGGATAACGTAATGAAAAATAAACACATACCACACTGGTTAATTTTTACACTTGTTTCGCTTACACTTTTGGTAATCTGTTACTGTCTCTATTCTCAGCAAGATCGACAGTTGCCTCAATCTGCTTCCAGCACTGTCGATTTGCCAACAGTCAAACTAACTGGTCCTCTCACTAACCTTGAAGCACATCAAAAGAAAGTTATCAAGTTTCGTTTAAAGAAGGCAAATGGCAAAAAAGTCAAAGCTTACGCAAAAATACGTCTTCAAGGCCAGCATAGTTTAAAATTTCCAGAAAAAAACTATGCTGTAACTCTTTACTCTGGTTCCAAGTGCAAGCATAAACTTTCTGTAAAACTGCAATCTGGCTGGAGAAAAAGTTCGAAATATGTTTTAAAAGCTAACTATACTGATTCGACAAGTGCCCGCAACCTTGTAAGTGCCGATTTATGGTCCGACTTCGTTCGTTTCGACTCGAATCATCCATCACAATTGAAAAGTAAAAATAATTTTGGCGCTGTTCAGGGATTTCCTGTGACACTTAAAATTAACGGGGATTACCATGGCCTATACACATTGACAACAGCTAAAGGCCGCAAACTTTGGGGAATGTCTAAAAAGGATTCATCAAACATCGCAATACGATCTAATGGTTATTCCCGAAACACACTTTTTTATCAATCAGTGGCCAAATTTGATGAAAAAAATTGGCAGTCACTGAGTCCATCTAAACTTTCTGATCAACAACAAAAAAGTGTGAATCGATTTGTCAGCTTCATTTCAAATTCTTCTGTTGCACAGTTCAAACAAAATGCCCATCGGTATCTGAATATTCCAATGCTGATCAACTATTATATTTTTACTAATTTAACTCATAATCAGGACGGTGCCGGTCGAAATATGATTTATCTGACAAATGATAACCAACACTGGTACCCCATTGCCTATGATTTAGATGCGACATGGGGCCTCTATGAAAATGGGAAAATACTTTATCCATCCGCCAGACAAGTTCGCTATAATTATCCTAACGGCGGCGATTTAAGGAGCGGAGAAGGAAATCGTCTGCTGCAGCTGGTAGCTGAATCTTTCCCACAGGAAATTCAAGCTCGTTGGCATTTTTTACGCAAAGATATTGTTACAACTAACAGGATCAACAATAAATTTAAAAATGCCATGTTAGCTGTAGGTGAAAATAATTATCAGGACAATTTCAAAGTTAATTCAAATATCCCTTCTAAAAAAATAACTAACCTGGAGCAGCTAAACAAAGCCGTCAAACGCCAAATTAGTGAAAATGATCAGTTATTCAACAACTTTACCAAAAATGTTCATCAAATTGATTTCAACTATACGGCACCTCTCACTAAATAAATTTAATGAATGAAAGAAGTCATCTTGCATATGCTTGTACAATTTTTAAAAAAAGAAAAATTTCGGTGGCTTAAACTAAGTCTTCTTTATCTAATACTTAGTTTTTTACTTACGTTTCCTCTGCTAACAACACCTGGTTTTTTCGGTGGATGGGATCAAAGTTTTCATTTAAATAGGATTGTAGATCTTACAGCTAACTTACGTCATTTACACCCTATCTCCTTTATCAATACCACTGCTTTTTCTCAAATTGGATTAGCCGTGAATACATTTTATCCTTATTTAACATTGTTACCTTTTGCAATACTGCATCTTATAATCCCCAACCTTACACTGAGTGTCAATCTTGGCTTAACAGCGCTGCTGTTTACCAATTTTGTCTGTGCACATATTGCCATGACACGTTTTACAAAATTAGCATATCAGGATAATTCCGTAAACAGACCGATTATTTTTGCAATTGCATACGGTCTAAGCGGCTATTATATTTTTAACCTGATTGTTCGTTTTGATTTAGGCGAATGTCTTGTTATGATAATCCTACCTATTTTTGCAGTAGGTCTGTATGATATTCTTTTAGGAGACTGGCAGCGCTGGTATTGGTTTGTTTTTTCAGCAACCACCATTGCCTACAGTCACTTGCTCTCAACTGTTATTATTGCTTTTATAACAGTAATAATTGTTTTATGTTCTTTTTTTAAAATGGACCATCGTCGTCAACGTCTGCTGACTCTATGCAAGTCTTCTTTATTTATCTTAATCAACACGCTCTTTTTACTTATACCACTTATTACAACTGCATCCAAAGTCGATGTAACGTCACCCAAACTAGGTTCACTAAGCAAGCAAGCTATGTCTGGTTTTTCAGCGTTTGTTTTAAGCACCGGCAACGTTATTAACCCAAAAGAAGCAACTCATGGGGTCAACCTGGGAATTATTATTTTAGCATCTATTTTGATCTGCACAATTTGCTTTAAACGCTTGAGTAAGTTTGGAAAAAAAATGTATGTTTGCGGAATGTTTGCTTTTTTCCTTTGTACATTTTTTTTCCCATGGAAGTTATTCGATCATACACCAATTAGAATACTTCAGCATCCTTGGCGACTGTTGATTTTTGTCAATTTGTTTATGGCAGGATGTCTGAGTGACTACCTCACTCAATTAAATAAACGAACTTGGCAGATAGTTAGTCTGATATTGATGATTACCGTCACATTCTCAACCATTTTTATTTATACATCCCGCACTGAGCTTAAATATCCGACTAGCCGGCTTGAAAAACTTACAATGCAGACAAAATATATGGATTATGAACCAGTTAAAAGCCATTCGTATTTAAGTAAAATCGAAAAACATCAAGGTACTATCGACGGTCGAAAATATGTTTTCAATAAAAGAACCCCTCTGCCTGACGGTATGCTCTATCATATACCTTTGGCTTCACACGAACAAAAACTGGATGTTCCTTTCCTAGACTATGGTAACTTGACAGTCTCTGCGCAAAACATAAGGTTGCCGAGTCATGTTTCTAAACGCGGTACCCTCTGCTTTTCTCTGCCGGCCAACAGTGATAGTATTTCTATTCATTATCAAACTCCAGTTAGTTTTAAAATAGCTGCCGCTATATCTTTTTCCGGAATTTTGTTTTATTTCTATCTTTGGTTCAAATTTAGAATAAAGGAATGATCAATGACCTACACCATTAATACAGCAGCCGGTTCATTCTCTATTCCATAAAATTCAAAAAAGCGCCGTAACTTAAGATCATAAAGTGCGGCGCTTTTTTATACAATTCCATTTTGTTTTACCGAACCAACAGGGAAGCTTTTAAATGCACTCGGTCTTTCTACAACAAAAGCTGTTGCTTATCAGTCCGATGAAATCGCCAGTTTTCAATTTTAAAATCTTTTGAGATATAAAAGCTGAATATATACTAAAAAGCTCCAGCCATTTCTAGCTGAAGCCTATCAGTTGAATACGCTCAAGAATAATAAATTCTCAAGCAGTCATATACTAACAAATATCATCACTTTTGTTAAAAATAAAATCTCTGATATGCTAAAATTTTAAGAATCCTTATAATTTTGCAGACTTTACTTTCACCACCCCTATCCAAAACTAACGGAAAAACCTAAGCAGAAAAAATACCTAAATAATGCAATTAAATTTGAAACTATGAAAGTAAATTACAGCGTATTTAAGCAAAACGGATAAAAAAGTGTTAAATATTTTGTAAAAAACTTACTTCGTTATATATTTATGTTGAGGAGGTGTTATCCATCATGGGGATTAATGTCAATTGTGTGCGTGATGTACTAAAAATTGTCGCTGACAAACCATTTGGTCAATATGTTAACAGTAGCAATCTCGGTCTCGACAAGACATATTCTAAAAAAGTAATAGAGTCGACAGTCCAATCCTTATATGAAAGTAACCTTATCAAAGTTGAGAACGAATATCTTTTAAATGATGATCTAGACTACTCAATCGGTGAACTTACAAGAGCAGGGTGCCAGCTATTGACTCAATTGAAAAGCGATGCCTGTTTCAAAAATATTAAAGAGTCCGCTAATCAATACAATGAACGTCAAGTCACTATCAGAACACTTCAACGTTTGGCTGCCAAGTACAACGCACCACGCTAAGCAACCTGTAAGAAATGATTAAGTTACTATCATCAACATTCTAGCAACCACCCGCTAACAATCTTATCACCCTTTTCACGATAAACAAACGCGTGCAACAACATTCACTACACAGCAATAGTGCTCTTTTAAAAGAATTCCCTTTTTTAAGATTTGTTATCCTGGGTCAGTTCCGATTTCATAACTATCTTTGAATCGGAATCTTTTTTGTAAGTAAATATCTCCTGAAATAAATCTCTGCCAGAAAAAACAGCTTACTTAACACATATCACTTTCAGGAGCGTTGAAAATATCAAGTTGCGTGATATCCGGAGCATCGCAGGTCACAGAGTTACACCTTATAATCTATGCATATTGCAAATTTTTATATTCATGGACCTCATTCAGCTAAATTTTTTCAAATTCATCATTTAATAAATATTTGAAGCTTGCAGGTAATCGAAGAAAACGACCATTAAAATGCGTCAATTCGTATAACGTAAGTAAAAAAGAGGCTGTGACATAACTAGCCTCTGTATAAGCAAATAGGACGAGAAACCG
>NZ_AZEG01000040.1 GCF_001434935.1 Liquorilactobacillus uvarum DSM 19971
ATGGGTTCACAATATACGAGCTGTGATGTTGAAAACTTGCTTAGACGACATCAAATCCTCCATTCGTATTCTAAGCAAGGATATCCTTACGATAATAGCCAAATAGAAGCTTTTCATTCATTATTAAAACGAGAATTCATTTTTCAAACGCACTTCTCAAGCTTTGAGGACTTAATTCTCAGAATCTCAAATTATATTAATTGGTTCAACACTGAAAGAATCAGAACAAGTGTCTAGAAAAGCATGTGCCAAATATTGACTTAGGAGCAATGATTACTTTGAACATTTCTTAAAACTCTTCTACTTTTTTGATTCTCACCTTTTTTCTAACTTTTTAAATAGAGAAAAAGCATTAACTACTATACAGGTTCTTAAGAAAACTGGGCAACCTTAATTTTTACTGTTGCCCAAATGATACAGACATTGGCAATTTTAATTGTTGGGTACTCCAAAGCAGTGCTGAGAGTACAACACGTTTCAATTTTATCAACTGGTATAATAATGCTATTCTTATATACAATTATTTCTGTTGGTGTAGTGGCAAACAAACATGAAAATACATTATTATTAAGTAGACTATGAATGCATATTTTATAGTGTTCGAGTAAGATAATTTGAATAATAAAAGCAATTTAGATGAACTAATTTAAATTTTAAGCATTCTAAGATTAACGGTACTCATCAATCAAATTTATTTTCAACAAGATATACAAAAGACTTTAATCTGATACTTGAAATGTACCGGACTAAAGCCTTTTAATTGTGATTTTAAAACTATTTGTTCATTGCCTACTCTGTAATATCTGCCCCAAAGTATTTGTTAGACAGCTTCTTCAATGTTCCATCTGCTCGTAAAGTTTTCAAAGCTTTATTCGTTTCAGAACGTAGTTTGGTAGATTTTTTGTTGAATAAGCCAACAATCTTAGCTGGATCCTTCTCAGATGAAAGATCATGATATACCAAACCATCGGTTGAATTGCTCTTTTTATATGAGTACCATGCTTCCCGAGCATTGACTGTAGCATCAACACGTTTTTGCCTAATCAAGGAAAGACTTGTTACGAAATCACCTGAAGGAACGATCGTTGCTCCATTCTGTTTTGCAACAATTTCATTATTTGTTCCGGTTCCTTCGGCCAATTTCTTGCCTTTAACATCCTTGAGAGTCTTGATGCTATCACCTTGACGGGTAATCAACGCATAGCGTGAGTAAATATACGGTTTGGAGAAAATATAATTTTTAGCACGTGCTGGCGTAGCAGTAATGTTATTTAAAACAACATCATATTTGTTGCTTCCTAAACCAGCGACTAAGCCATCCCATTTAGTCGGAACAAATTTGGCTTTCAGTCCCATCTCTTTTGCCAGTTTGTTTCCGAGTTCAACCTCGAACCCTGTCAACTTACCATCTTTACGGTAAGAATAAGGCGAATAAGTTCCTTCTAGTCCAATGGTCAATGTTCCTTTTTGGTTAAGTTCTGATTTGTAGCTGTCCTTTGAATTTGATTTACTGCTTGATGAACAAGCGGCCAAAACAGCCCCTGCTATTAAAACATTAGTAACTACAAATACTTTTTTGAACAATTTATTTAACTTCATTTTTCTCCACCTTTTCAAATATTTGCAAATGTCATTGCTGAAATAAAATCAGCGATTCTTTTGTTATCTGTTTTAAAGAAACGTTCATTCGACCCATCAAATAAAATGTGTCCATCTTCAATAAAAATAATTTTATCAGCGACTTCTCGGGCAAATGCCATATTGTGAGTCACGATAATCATTGAACGTTTCTCAGTTGAAATCTGCTTCAAAACCTTAAGGACCTCTAATTCAAGTTCTGGATCAAGTGCACTAGTCGGTTCATCCAGCAAGATATATTTTGGCTGCATTGCAAGTGAACGTGCAATCGCCACACGTTGCGCCTGCCCGCCTGATAGCTGATTGGGATAGACATCTGCTTTATCAGCTAAACCGACCTTAGCTAACAAAGCATGTGCATCTTTTTCTACCTTTGTCTTAGGCTGGCGCAACACTTGAATCGGCCCTTCCATAATGTTTTTTAAAACCGTTAAGTGTGGAAAAAGGTTATAGCCTTGAAATACCATTTCTGTTCGTTTTCTAATATTAAGCGTATCCTTGACCGAAATTCCCTTAGCAAAGTCAAAAACATCATCATCGAAAAAGTATCTGCCAGATTCCGGTCGTTCCAAAAGGTTGAGCGAACGAAGAAGCGTTGACTTTCCTGACCCTGAAGGCCCCAGGATAACAGTTGTTTGATGCTCGGGAAAGGTGGTCGTAATATCAACCAGAGCATGATGCTCTCCAAAGCTCTTGTTAAGTTTTTCCAATTTAAGCATAACTGTACCGATCTCCTTTTGAAATTAATCAGCGTTTGTGACGTAACGTGAAGTCACTTTTTCAAGATATCCTTGCAACCACGACAGTAATGAACAGGCAATCGCATATAAAGCAGCCACTAAACAATACATGACTAATGGTTGATAATTTTCAGCTGCAATCTGTTGGCTGACTTCAAACATTTCCACAATTGTAATTGAAGCTGCCAATGAAGTATCCTTGACCAACCCAATAAAGCTATTGGCCAGCGGTGGTAACGAAACACGCACTGCTTGAGGTAAAACAATTCTCGAAAGCGCCTGTGACCTCGTCATTCCAATTGAAAATGCAGCTTCCCATTGTCCCTTAGGAATCGAAAGGATCGAAGCTCTTATCGTTTCTGAACAATACGCTCCTGTATTAAGTGAAAAAGTTATAATACCAGCCACAAGCGGCGTTAACTTTATCCCTTCTGGTGCAATAACTGCTATTTTAAGGTATGGAAGTCCAAAATAAACAATAAACAACTGCACTAATAATGGTGTGCTTCGAAAAAGCCACACATAAAATCTAAAAATTGCTTTGAGTATCCTAAATAGCCCTTTTTTACTTGATAACCTAATCAATGCTGTTATCAAAGCCAGTATTAATCCCAGCAGAAACGAAACGATCGAAATTGGGATCGTATATTTCAAACCTGCAACAACCAATTGCGGTGTCGCGTTGACAATAATATCCCACATAATCTTAATTTGACACACCTTTCAATTAAACATTATTATTTTTGAAACGAATCTAACGCTTGTGTAAGATCAGCAACCAAATCCGCAGCATCTTCAATTCCAACTGATAGACGAATCAACTGTGTGCTTATGCCGCATTCTTTCAGATCGGCTGCTGACAATTCAGCATGTGACATCTTATATGGCAATTCTACCAAGCTCTCAACTGCTCCTAGACTAACAGCTAACTTGAATAAGTTCAAACGTTCCACAAATGCCTTTGAATCAATAGCATCAATCAGATCAAAACTAACGATCCCACCAAATCCGCGGCATTCTTTTTTTGCAATCTCATGATCCGCGGATCCTTTTATTCCAGGATAATAAACTCTCGCTATTTCAGATCTCTTGCTTAGGAAATCAACTATTTTTGCTGCGTTAGTTAAATGACGATCCATTCTCACTCCCAATGTCTGTATGCCACGTCGGATCAAATTAGAATCCTCAGGTGATAAAACCCCACCAAGTGCATTTTGAGAAAAATAAATTTTTTCAGCTAAATTTTCATTTTTGACAACTACGAGGCCTGCAATTACATCAGAATGTCCCCCTAAATATTTAGTAGCCGAATGGATAACAACGTCAGCCCCTAATTTTAATGGCTGCTGTAAATAGGGCGTCAGGAAAGTATTGTCAACAATTGTTAGCAGATGATGCCGCTGTGCAATCTCCGACATTGCTTTGACACTTGTAACCCGCAAGAGCGGATTGGTAAATGTCTCAAAGTAAATTGCTTTTGTATTGGATTGCACTGCCGCCTCAACCGCTGCTGAATCTTGCGTATCGACTGTTGTGAATTCAAGCTGCCACCTCTTGAAATACTGATTGATCAGCCTAAAAGTACCTCCGTATATCTTATCCCCGATAATGATATGGTCACCAGGTTCAAAAATTGCAAAAGCAGCATGGATTGCTGCCAGTCCAGAAGAAAAAGCAAATCCACGTTTTCCGCCTTCAAGAAGTGCGATCTGTTCTTCAAGAAAAGCGCGTGTTGGATTTCCCGAACGGGCATAATCCCATTTCACTTTCGCATCAGCACTTTGGTAGACATATGTCGATGAATTATATATTGGAACATTAACTGCCCCTGTATTATTATCATTACAACATTTTCCGTGAACTAAATTTGTATCGAAATTAGCCATATTCAATTTCCTCCCTAAGCCAGTGTTAAAATTTTTAATTTCGTATATTTTGGTTATTCTTAAAAAAAAATCCCCCCACTTCTTTTTTAGAAGTGAGAGGACCCACGGTACCATTCTAATTATGCAAAACTGCATAGCTAATCTACTATCATATCTAATAGTGTCCCAAAATAACGGAGGGCACCCCGTCTGCTGCTCAAGCACTGCCTCGCAGCAACCAATTACAGGTCATTTTCACAATTTCACCCACCAGTTGCTCACACCAACCGCAACCTCTCTTAGATATATGAAAAAGCTACTTTCCTGATCAATTTGTTTATCGAATTCTAATACAAGTACTTATTTTAACCTAATTCTAATAAATGTCAACCCTAATTTTTAACAGGTATTTTATTAAAAAATAGATCCTATCAGTCCATATTTTTTCTTCAGGATATATCGTACACCAAATGCAATGACCGCCAATACTGCATAAACAATCGGTTCAAACGTACGGTTCAAGGCCCCTGGTACTGCCATAACTAATGTATACGCGGTAATCCAAATAACGACTAAAGCACCTGAGAGCAGCAACGTTTTCCAAAACGGGATACGTTTTCTGCGATCACGCCGATAACCTGCAACTTTATAAAAGTATGCCATTCCTAATCCAGCAATAACGGATGTCACAATTAATGTTAAAATTCCGCCGTTAACTTCCGCTTGTTTTTTGGAAAAAGCTCCTAATGCGGCATACATAATACAGAACATCATGAACATGATCAATCCATTATCAAGCGCAACACTCCAATAAGAAGGCTCCTTGGCTTTCTTTTTCGGTCCAGCAATAATTGCTTCAGTGCGCTCACTAACTGTTCCATACAACTTGCCAGCTGTAATGCCTTGTCGTTGCTTATCACGCAGCTCAACAATCATTTCATCAACAGCCTGTTTTCTCTTTTCTGAAGGTACTCCCTTTTCTTCAAGCATTCGATTCAAACGAAACATGTAATCTTCATTTCGTTTTGTTAATCCTTCAAGACTGCTTGCAGGAATATCTTCACTTTTTTTTGCTTCGAGCTTTTCAGCTTGTTTTTTTGCTACTTCTTGATTACGCTGCTTATTATTTTGCTTGTTCTCTTTCGTCACAAGTAACCTCCACCTTCATCTCTTGCATCTCCCAATTACACATTGAATCTGAACTCAATAATATCACCATCTTGGACAAGATATTCCTTGCCTTCAGATCGGAGTCGTCCAGCCTCGCGAACGGCCGCCATACTGCCATATTTATCTAAATCTTCAAACGAAATCGTTTCGGCACGAATAAAGCCACGTTCAAAATCCGAATGGATAATTCCAGCAACTTGAGGTGCTTTCATCCCTTTTTTGAAAGTCCAAGCACGTGTTTCTTTGCCGCCCGCCGTAAAGAAAGTTGCCAGCCCCAGTAATTTGTATGAAGCTTTGACTAAACGATCAAGGCCGGATTCTTCAACGCCTTCAGCTTCCAAAAAATCTTGTTTGTCGGCATCATCAAGTTCAGCAATTTCCTCTTCAGTTTTAGCACTGACTGCGATCGTTTCAGAGCCTTCTTCTTCAGCAAATTTTCTAATTTGCTGAACATATTTATTCGCATCCGGATCTGCCATATCTTCTTCAGCAATATTGGCAACATACAAAACAGGTTTGGACGTCAATAAGAACAAACCTTTGACTATTTTTTGCTCTTCCTCGTCAAACGTCAATGAACGAACCGGTTTGCCGGCTTCTAGTACTGGTTTGATGCGTTTTAAGACCTCAAATTCCGCCACAGCTTCTTTGTCTTTCGTACGTGCAACTTTTTCAACACGCGTATAACGCTTGTTGACACTATCAAGATCTGCTAGTGTCAATTCGAGATTGATCGTATCGATGTCATCCAATGGATCGATCTTGTTGCTGACATGTGTAACATTATCATCATCAAATGCACGAACAACATGAACAATCGCATCAACTTGTCGAATATTCTCAAGAAACTTATTGCCCAATCCCTCGCCTTTGCTGGCTCCTTTGACGATTCCCGCAATATCAGTAAATTCAAAAGTTGTATGAATAATTTTTTTTGCGGGTATCAGTTCATCAATTCTTGGCAGACGTTTGTCTGGGACTTCTACCATTCCAACATTCGGATCAATCGTTGCAAATGGATAGTTGGCCATCTCAGCTCCGGCCTTTGTGATTGCGTTAAATAAAGTCGATTTACCCACATTTGGCAAGCCGACGATTCCTGCGGTTAATGACATAATTATTCTTCACTCTTTCCTAATCTTGTTCTTTCTTAGCTTGTTCGAGAACTTTTTTGAACTTTCGATTAAATTCACGCCGTGACATCATAATTAGATGATTACAGCCGGTACATTTAATCTTGATATCCATGCCCACTCTGATGATCTCCCATCGATTGACTCCGCATGGATGCTGCTTCTTCATCTCAACAATATCATGTAATGCATATTCTGTTGATGGCATTTGAATTCCTCCAGTTGATAGTCTCTGCACTTTAGTCCAAACTGATTCCTAAAATATCCAATATACGGTTAAAATCCTTAGTTGACAAGTAATCAATTTCGATTTTACCCTTACCTGATTTTGATCTATTTTTGATGGCGACCTTCGTTCCAAATTTTTCCTGCAATGCTGACTCGCTCTGCTTATAATATGGCTCATTCGGATCTTTGACGACTTTTTTGCTCTTTTTGGAATCTTTACCGTTCATTTCAGCGATTAACTGTTCTAATTGCCGAACAGTCAGATTGTCACGAATTGTCTTTTCAGCCAAAACAACTAATTGTTTCTTGTCTTTCAAAGCTAATAAAGTCCGCGCCTGCCCCATTGAGAGTTTATCGGTCTGTAGCATCTTTTTGACTTCTAGCGGTAAACCTAGAAGTCTAAGATAATTTGCGATATATGGTCTACTTTTGCCCAGACGCTCAGAAACCTGATTTTGCGTCAAATTAAGTTTTTCCATCAAAGTGTTGTAAGCTTCTGCTTCTTCAAGCGGTGTCAGATCTTCACGCTGCAGATTTTCTAGGACAGCAATCTCCATCATACTAGCTTCATCTATCTGGCGGACAATTGCTGGAATCGTCTTTTTGCCAGCAAGTTTAGAAGCACGGAAACGCCGTTCTCCAGCAATAATCTCATAACCCTTAACCGTTGACTTACGAACAATAATCGGTTGAAAAACACCGGTTTTCTTAATGGAATCAGTCAGTTCAGCCAATGATTCTTCATCAAAAGTTTTTCGCGGTTGGTAAGGATTAGGCCTAATTTCAGTCAATTTTAATTCAGTTACAACTTCTTCCGTATCGCTTGCTTCATCAAATTCTTGAAATAAAGCTTCAATTCCGCGACCCAATCCCTTATTATTTTTATTAGTCATGAGCTGCCAGCACCTCCTTGGCTAGGGACATATATTCTTCCGCACCACGTGAATTGGGATCATAATCAATAATTGCTTTGCCGTGACTAGGCGCTTCCGAAAGACGGATGTTACGTGGAATAACAGTTGTATAGACCTTGTTCTTGAAGTAATTTTGCACCTCAGCGACAACTTGCGTCCCAAGGTTCGTACGCGCATCCAGCATTGTCATCAAAACTCCTTCAATTTTCAAATCTGGATTGAAATGCTTTTGAACCAAACGGATTGTGTTCATTAACTGGCTTAATCCTTCCAAAGCATAATATTCACTTTGAACTGGAATCAGAATTGAGTCACTCGCACTAAAAGCATTAATCGTCAGCAAACCTAAAGAAGGCGGGCAATCGATCAAAATATAGTCATAACGATCCTTGATCTGTTTGACTGCGTCTAAGAGGCGTGATTCCCGTGCCATTTGCGAAGTCAGTTCAATCTCAGCACCTGAAAGCTGAATCGTTGCTGGAACAATGTCAAGTCCCGGATGACTGCTAGGGATAATTGTCTCGGCAATCGGATATTCATTGACCAAAACGTCATAAATATCTTTTTCGATTTTTGCCTTATGAATTCCGACACCACTTGTAGCATTGCCTTGTGCATCAGAATCAATCAGCAGAACCTTCTTGCCCAGTTCTGCTAAGCACGCTCCAAGATTGACACTAGTAGTCGTCTTGCCGACACCACCTTTTTGATTTGCCAATGCAATCACGATTCCCATGAATCTTTCGCCCCCTATTTTTTCTTTGTTTCTTTCTTTCCCATTTTTTCAAGTGGAATATCAATTATGATGCGATGAAAATCTTTGTTGTCTTCTTCGTGTGTCTTAATTTTCATACCATTATCATTGACCATTTTGAGTGCCTTTTTAATCGTATTGACCGCAACACGTACATCACTGGTAGAACCTTTGGAACTCTTTTTAGGACGATCTGTTTTAACTGTATCCTTTTTGCTTAACTTCTGTACCATAATTTCAGTTTCTTTAACTGTCATTTTTTTAGTGATGACCTGCTTGAGGAGCTCCTCTTGTTGTTTTTCATCTAATCCTAAAACGGCCCGCCCATGGCGCTCGGTAATCTTCCGTTCTAGAATAGCCTGCTGGGCAAATTTAGAAAGCTTTAATAAACGTAATTTGTTGGCCACAAAAGATTGGCTTTTACCAATTGCTTGTGCCAGTTCGCTCTGGGTCAACTTATTTAATCCCATCAGTTCTTTGTACGCACGTGCTTCTTCAATCGCCGTTAAACCCTCGCGCTGCAGATTTTCAATAACTGCCATCGAAGCAGCTTCAGTATCCGTCATTTTTTTGATAATTGCCGGTACCTTTCCCCATCCCAACTTAGTTATCGCGCGAAACCGGCGTTCACCAGCAATTATCTCATAATGTTCCGGTTCATACTGACGGACAATGATTGGCTGCAGCAGACCGTGCTCTTTAATCGTGTCAGCCAGCTCGCCAATTTTGTCATCAGCAAAAACTTTACGGGGTTGAAACCGATTGGGAACGATTTGTTCAAGTTGAATTTCTGTAATCCGCTGCTGTGTATCATCCGCTGTTTTTCTTTTTTTGCTCCAAAACGAAAATGCCATCATCATTCCCCCTTAACATTAGAATTTGTTAGTGGACTTTTAGCAGGAGTTCCTGGTTTGCGCGGATATTTTTTAGGTGTAGCAACTACCTTTTTAATTGCGATAATATGACGTTCATCACCATTTTCAGGCAGCAACAATTCGTTATCCGCAATAATTTTCCCGCCTAACTTCTTAATTGCATAGCGTGCATCTGTCACCTCAGTTTGCGATTTTTGCGCCTTAAGTGCAACAAAATCTCCACCTAACTTTACTAATGGCAAGCACAATTCTGCCAAAACAGATAGACGTGCCACTGCCCGTGCAGTTACAAAATCAAAACTTTCACGAAAAGGACTTTTTTTGCCCGCAAATTCCTCTGCTCGCGCATGATGGAACTCCACACCTGTTAATTGAAGTTTATCAGCTAACTTATCAAGAAACTTGATCCGCTTGTTGAGTGAATCAACAATCGTGACCTGCAGGTTTGGAAAAACAATCTTCAATGGTATTGAAGGAAAACCTGCTCCTGCACCAACATCGCACAACTGCAGCTCTTTGTGCTGGAGATCTTTAATGACCAGTGCTGGAAGTAATGAATCATAAAAATGTTTCAGATACACTTCTTCTTGATCAGTAATCGCCGTCAGATTAACATGCTCATTAGTTGCAACTAAGAACCGATAATACGTCTCGAATTGCAGCATCTGCTGTGCTGTTAAATCAATACCATGCTGGGCAAGTTCCTGTCTGAAACGATCTGGGGTCATAATATTCCTCTTTCATATCCTAAATTAAATTCATATTTCCTTTTGTGAAACAATATGTTTCACACACTACTTCAGTTTAAAGTATTTTAAGACTAAATACAAGAGAATGCACGGTTTTAAAGTGATTTTTCCCGCACTTTCTCTTGTATTTGGATTATTAAAAAAATAAGCTAGCTTTATCTATCAATTCTTTTTTGTTTGACGAATAGCACAGGCTAAAATGAACCCTGCAATCTCAAGTGCACAAAAAAATAAGAAAGCATGCCGATAGCCGCCAATTGAACTGACTGATCTGCTCCCAGCAACTACAATCAGTGTTGCAAGCGTAACACCAAGCGCACCTAAAAGCTGGCGAACTGTCGTAATGATTGCTGTTCCGTGAGATATTTGCGCCTCTGTAAGCGAATCTGCTCCCAAAGTTGTTGCCGGCATCATCACAAATGCATTGCCACCTTCAATCAACATTGCAAAAACAATCATCGACACCAGTGTCAGTCTTTCAGCTAATAATGCTAGTGCACCCCAACCGCAAACCAGCATCAGCATACCAATGATTAACGTCTTCTTGAATCCAATTTTTTCAGCCAATTTCCCAGTCAGCGGATTCAACACACTCAACAAGAACGCTGGTGGAACTAACGCCAGGCCGGACACCAGAACCGAGGTGTGCAATATTTTCTGATAATAGAGCGGATAAATAACTGTAATAACGATTAGCGAAATATAAGCAATTCCTGTGAGCAACACCGCTAAATCAAAATTCACGACCCGCATGACACTTAATTTTAAAAGCGGTTGGTCAAGCGTAAATTGCCGATAAATGAAATAGCCTGTAAATGTCAGACTGATTATCAGTAACAGCAATAAAGAAGAGGACATTTCCAACTTGCTACCATAGGTTTGAACAACATACAAAATACCGATCAGGCCAAATGAAGCAATCACTGAAATAAAATCAAAACAACTTTTCTGACGCGGCAAAACATCATATATGTTGAAAACTGCACTAACAAAAACAATCATGATAACAATCAGAAAAAAGCAAAATAAACTCTGCCAGCTCAGATAATTCAAAATAATTCCCGAAATAATAGGGCCACAAGCCAGAGCCGATCCCATTACTAGGCCTGCCAAGCCCATTACTGAAGGCCTTTTCTTTGTTGGCGTAATTGTCAGCAAAACTGTTTGAAATGATGGGAACAACACTCCAACCGCGATCGCTTCAAGTGCTCTTCCTATCAATGCAAAAATAAAGTCTGGAGACAAAATAATCATGATAGTTCCAACCATAAAAATCAGTAAAACGCTCAAATAAATTTTCTTGAACGAATAATTATTTAATAACCAGGGACTTAATGGCATCATTACACACATAATCAACATAAAGCCTGTTGTCAGCCATTGAATTGTAGGCGCATCAACTCCAAAATACTTCATTAACGTTGGATATGCTGTCGATAATGAAGACTGACTAATCGACATCGTAAATGTTCCAGCAAGTAGTGTCCACACAAAAATTGTTCTCTTAATACCATGCAACTCTTTTTCTTTCATATAATTCACTCCTAAGTTGTCCTCTCTAAATGATAGTTTATTAAAAGTAATTTGTAAATATTCTAAATTACGTTTGTAAAGCCAGCTGGACCTAAAAAGAAACTTAATTAAGTAAATTAGTAATTATTCTTTCATTTCAGCATCCTTTTCTCCACAGCTATCTATTTATTTGAGTTTGTATATATAAAACGCTATCATTTAGTTAGATAATATTTAGGAGGCGGTTATTATGAATAAAGATTTACGTGTTGTTTTAGCCTTAGTAGTCATTTCACTGATTATTCTTCGTGGTTATCTCTTCAATGCCAGCCCAATCGATACTTATCTTGATTACGGTGCAGTTTTACTGGCCTTGGTTGTAATGCCGCGTCCGAAATTTGCTTTATGGCCGCGAAGAAGCTGAAAATTATCTCCTCTCCCAGAATCAATAATGGACTTGAACCTTAAAATTAGTATATTGCCAAGATAAGAGGCTGTGACATAAGTCTCCATAACAAAGGCCGGTCTGGAAAAATCGGCTCTAC
>NZ_AZEG01000041.1 GCF_001434935.1 Liquorilactobacillus uvarum DSM 19971
CGAGGAGATCTCCAAAGGATAGAAACTATCCTTCAACACCATTTGACAAACTTCCTTAAAATCATGCTGACGAGAAGGCTGAGTCAGCCATTCACAAGAGTTGTTAATTATTCAGATATGAATTTTTCGCCAGTCATATATGCACCGTGTTTTAAGAAAATAACGGTAGCCAATCCTGCTATATCATCATCAATGAGTGCCCATTTATAGCTTCTTTGTTAGCCAAAATCAATTTGGTCTAACATCGTTTCACGGCTTGCTTGATCTAAGCCAAGGTAAGCTAATGTCATGGCCTCACTAGAATGATTCAAAAAGTGCATGCTTAAACCAATATGATAATGATAGTACTTATGCATACAAGTGCTATGCACATATTTTATACATTGTATGTGTGACTAGATAGTTAAAAATTACTGATAGATCACCAACGCGTGCCGTTACCTTATAAAACCACTCAGCAGAACGTGTGAGTAATGAGATATTAAATCGATATGTTCGGATTTTCATACCAAAAGAACGCAAAACTGAAACAGTAAGCAACAAAGAATTAGACAATATTAATCATTGGATCAATGCCAGACCAATGGAAACACTAACCTGTCAATCACCAATTCGTTTGATCCTTGCAATCTACCAAAAGCACATTTGATTATTTTAAATAAAGCTTAGATTAATAAGTATAATACTTTTAAGTATTTAGAACTATTTTATAAACTTGATGGACGTCAAGTTTATATCTCCCAAAAGTTAATACACTTTAGTTGAACTAAAATTAAGGGAGAAATCATATGCAACATAATATTCTTAAACATAAAAATAAAATTATGAGTATCAGTGGCTTACTCGTTGCTTTAGGACTAATCGCACACTTTATTTTTGCCAATACAACAATTTCTAATAGTGCTTTTATTATAGCTTCGATATTAGGCGTTACCCCCATTTCTTTACAGGCTTATCAGGCTATGAAAGTAAAAGTAGTAAGTATTGATATTTTAGTAACGATAGCGGTCATTGGTGCTCTCTTTATTCAAAATTATGAAGAATCAGCAATTGTTACTTTTTTATTTTTATTTGGATCATATTTAGAACAACGAACACTTAACCAAACACGATCAGCTATTAAAGAGTTGACGGAAATGGCTCCAGAAACTGCTTTTAAGCAATTGACAGGGGGACAATTTGCAGAAGTAGATATTGATGAAGTAGAAGAAGGGGATATTCTCCTAGTAAAGACTGGTGCCAAGATTCCCGTAGATGGTAGGGTAACTACTGGAAAAGGATATGTAAATGAGGCTAATATCACAGGTGAATCTTTACCTTTAAAGAAAGAAAAAGACGATGAAGTATTTGCCGGTACTATTATGGACAATGGTACTATTCAAATAGTGGCTGATAGAGTAGGGGAAGATTCTACATTTGGAAAAATTATTGAGTTGGTAGAAGAAGCACAGGATTCTAAATCAGAAGCAGAACGATTCATTGACCAGTTTTCTCGCTGGTATACACCTGCAGTACTTACAATTGGGCTGTTGGTTTGGGTATTAACCAAAGATACAGAACTTGCGATTACTGTATTAGTACTTGGTTGCCCAGGAGCCTTGGTAATTGGTGTACCTGTTTCAAATGTTGCGGGGATAGGAAATGGCGCAAAAAATGGTATTTTATTTAAAGGTTCTGAAGTGATTAGTCATTTTGCCAATGCAGATACAGTGTTATTCGATAAAACAGGTACCTTAACTGAAGGAAAGCCTGAAGTGAGCGATATTATTCATTATGGAAATAATCAGGAGGAGAATTTATCTCTATTGCTTTCAGTTGAAAGTGAGTCTGATCATCCATTAGCTGTCGCTATTGTAAATAAATTAGCACAGTATAAAGTAAGGCCTATAGAAAATACACAGGTTGTAAAAGGTGGGGGCGTAATTGCTCACGTAGATGGGCACGTTGTTTCAGTAGGAAATAAAACCTTAATGAAACAAGAAAATATACCGCTATCAGATGATGTTCTTAAAAAATTGAATAAATTAGAAAAGACTGGTAATTCAATTGTATTAACGGCAGTTGATCATAAGTTAATCATGTTAATGGGTATTCGCGACCAAGTTCGGTCAGGTGTTAAACAGGACTTACAAAAATTAAAATCACTTGGTATTAAAAATCTCATTGTATTATCAGGTGATAACCAAGGTACAGTTAATTCAGTTAAAAAGGAACTAGGTTTAACCGAAGCCCATGGTGATATGCTACCAGAGGACAAGCAAGCATTTCTAAAAAGACGACAGGACTCAGGTGAAATAGTTGTTTTTATCGGTGACGGTGTTAATGACAGTCCCTCTCTGGCTACTGCAGAGGTAGGTATAGCTATGGGGAATGGAACAGATGTCGCAATTGAAAGTTCAGATATTGTCTTAATGAATTCTAACTTTAACCGCCTTCCTCATGCTTTAGGCCTAGCAAAAGGAACATATGCGAATATGCGACAAAATATTCTAATTGCTGTTGGCGTCGTGATAATACTATTGGTTAGTTTAATATTTAGTGAATGGATGTCTATGTCAATTGGGATGTTGGTTCATGAGGCCAGTATTTTAGTAGTTATTTTAAATGCAATGAGATTAAGAGGTTATCAATTAAGATAATTGATCTATATCAAGTATTTTAAAAAGAATGGCCTATATAATTTACTTAAAGGAGTGATAGATATGACTAAAGCAACATTAAAATTAGAAACATTAACTTGTCCATCATGTTTACAAAAAATCGAACATGGTTTAAAACAGACTGCTGGTGTAAAAAAAGATTCTGTAAAAGTACTTTTCAATGCGAGTAAGGTAAAAGTGGATTTTGATGAAAATCAGGTCAATTTGAATACAATTGAAAAAGCAATTGAAGACTTAGGATACCCAGTAATTAGTTCAAAAGTAAAGGAAGGTGCATAAAATGACAACGATAAATGAAAGGCAAGAAAAATTAGCTGCCGAACAAGCATATAAAGAACACATTCATCATACTAAGATTAATTCTGCAGCTGTTACAGATCATATACTTGCTAATATTCATACATTACATGTAAAATTACATCAATATCATTGGTATGTAAAAGGCAAAAATTTCTATGCATTGCATAATGTTTTTGAAAATTTATATAACGAGAATGAGGCATGGTTTGATAAAATTGCAGAACGTTTACTAGCTTCAGGATTTAAGCCAGCATCAACAACTACTGAATTTCAAGAATTTACAACGATTTCTGAAGATTCTTCGGAAAAATATTACACTGCTGATGAGATGGTCCTACAGACAGTAGAAGATTTTAGATCTAATCGTGAATTTACTATTCGTGCAATTCGCTTAGCACAAGAAGAAGGAAATGATGCTTTGGAAGATTCACTAATTAGTTATAAAGCTTATTTAGACGTAAATATTTGGAAACTTCAATCATTTATTAATAAGGATGCCTTAGAAGACGATGACTATATAGATAACGATTAATTAGGAGGAAAACGGTATGGCATACCATAATCATCATAGTCATGTAGATTGTATACGTTTAGTGCCGATTTTCAATCATCTCAATGATGAACAAATGCATCTAATTGCTCAATCAGCGAATGAAGTACAATACGTAAAGAATGAGCTATTATTTAGGTTTGGTGATAAAGATGACACATTATATATCATAAACAATGGACGTGTACGTATTTATAGCCTAAGTGAGTCTGGTCGTGAGCAAACCATACGTATCCTACATCCGGGTGATTTTATGGGGGAAGTTGCTGTTTTACAGACTGAAGGTTATCATTCGAATTATGCTGAAGCAATATCGGAAACAAGTATTTGTAGGATTCATAAAAAGGATTTAGATCAATATTTAGATCGCTATCCAGAAATCATGCGACGAATATTATCGGATATTACAAAACGGCTACAGTTATCAGAAAAACAAACTGTGCAAGTCAGTATTGAACCTGTTGAAGCTCGAATTATTGATTTTCTATCAGAAAATGTTGAAGATGAAAAAAACCATACTTATGTGACTTTACCCATGTCAAAAAAAGATTTGGCTACTTACCTGGGGACAACTCCAGAAACAATAAGCCGTAAGTTCTCATCATTGGAAGAGAGAGGTCTAAATAAACGGCATACCCAAAAATGTGTTGAGATATTTGATTTAGATGAATTATTATTTGTATCAAGTTAAGTCGATTTATACTTAAAAATAAGGATATCGTTTTAAATGATGAACATGGCGGTACACAGTTCATCGTCACTAACCTAAGTCTTCCACAAAAAGACATCGTCCGTGTTTACCGCAAGCGTGCGGCGATTGAAGATATTATTCGCGAGCTTAAAGGTGGATTTGCCTTTGGCAAAACTGATAGCAGTTCATTTTTCGCCAACAAAGCGCGCATGTGGATCTCAGTAATTGCATCAAACTTGATGCGGTTGATGAAGAGTATTGCGTTGGACGACCAGCAACAATCGTGGACAATCAATACCTTTCGAGACCGTTTGTTAAAAATCGGTGGACGTGTGTCACTAAGCACGCCCGCAAGGTGATTTTGACGTTAGATAGCCGCATCCAAGAACAATTCGATGGTCTGTTCTGGCGAGCTTGGGAACGACTAAATGCTTTGTGGCAATAAAACAACGAAGTAGATTTTCAAAAAAATAGCAAAATCTGGCTGGTTTTAGTGTTCCTATTTTTCTCAAAAAACGCTCAATCGAAAAAACACCCTGAAACTGTGCCAAGGTACTGGCAGTTTCAAGGTGTTTTATCGTATTTTACTGATTTAGCTGTGGTTAAAAATTTAGTGCATGAATAATCCGGGTTTTATTTGTTTCGTTTTTGAAACATTTTTAATCCGATGTGAAATTACCGATAATTGGTCACTTTTTTCTTATATATTGGTTTTATCACCACTGAGAGAAACTGGAGAAAATAAATGAAAAAACACGTTTCAGCCATCGTCTACGGTGGCTTAGATGGCATTATCACGACGTTCGCAGTCGTTGCTGGATCGGTCGGTGGTAACGTTTCAAACATCGTTATCATCATTTTGGGATTCTCAAACTTATTAGCCGATGGCTTTTCAATGGGGGCCGGTGCCTACCTGTCAGCAACATCGGATAACAATCAATCAAAAAGTAAAGCATTGGCAGCTGGTATCGCGACATTCATTTCGTTTAACGTCTTCGGTTTAATTCCACTAGGTGCCTACTTAATTACAAATGCGCTCATTCACGACAAAGCCATCGCCTTTCCAATCGCCTTTGTCATCGTCGGTGTCTCTTTGGCGTTGCTAGGCTGGGTGAAGGCCAACCTGTCAGAGCAGAAAGTAAGAACAGAAATTCTACGCACACTTTCTGTCGGGTACGTCGCTGCAATTGTTGCTTATGGCGTTGGTATCTTACTGAATTATTATTTGTAGACAAAAAAACACCTTGAATATTCAAGACGTTTTTCTTTTTAGATATTTAGTTATATGGTAATCAGTTATAGATTATTTAAGTCAAACAATCCTCGACGCTTAGCTTCTTCTTTAGCTGCGTTCATTAAATCAGCAGAGTATAGCGCATCAGGGTGCTTGCCTGTCGATTCGTTAGAAATAATCCGGGTAAAATTTTAAATCATATTTTTAGAACACCTTTAATTGAGTCGACCTGTAATAGCTAACCATGTATACAAAGAAACGATATGTTATATTACGTCATCGAAAATGGTGTCCTTAGGGAGTTACTTTTAGTGGTTACCAACACGCCTGCTGACAAAAAACACTTTTTTGTAAAGAAAACCCCAAACAGGTGAGTAAATCTGTTCGGGGACATCTAGAAAGACGCTCTATGGTCGAGAAAAGTGAGATGGTGTAGAACTTAATACCCGGATTATTCATCAAGACAAACAAAAACCCGCTGAAACAGCAAGTTAATACCGTTTCAGCGGGTTTTGCGCTTTCACCCGTTGGGTGAAAACCATAGGAGCTCTTTGTTATGATATTTTGTTAGTGAAAAACAAACCAAATACTCAAAAATTGGAGCGTCTAAAATTATGACTCAAAAAGTATTACCTAGCAACCCTTTAGTTGCAGTTTCAGACAATGGGGCACCAATTACCTCGGATGGTGGCAACGTGTAATGATGTTGTCTAATTGTGCCTTAGTAATCCTAGTCATTAAAAATACCTCCATAGTGGCGTCAAAATGAACAAATACGTGCTAATTTAGGGAGATTAGTTGGCGTTATTACCCAAAATCAATTTGATCTAACATTGTTTCGCGACTTGCTTGATCTAACCCCAGATAAGTAAGCGTCATAGCCTCACTCGAATGATTCAATAAGTGCATGACTAAACCAATATTGTAGTTTGACTGTGTATAGACGCGGTAAGCGCCTGTTTTACGCATCGTATGTGTGCCTAGATAGTTGATACCTAATAGATCACCAACGCGTGCCATCACCTTATAAAACTGCTTATCTGTTATATGTCGATCTGGATGGGACGTTGAGGGAAATAACCAATCCGAAGTGATATTCCGTTGGACTAGCCAATCATGATATTGCAACAAGTCTTGTTGCACGGGCTTTAAATATAACGTGTTCGCTTTACCTGTCTTTTTATCATGAATAAAGGCCGTGTTTTTAACAGACCCATCGGGATTATAGACATCCGATTTCTTTAACGTCATCACATCACTCACCCGCAGTAGAGTGGCTTTGCCAACTTGAAAGATAGTGTAGTTGCGGCGACCCGCCCGAAAACTATCTAATAAGGTGTCTTGCACCATTTTTAAGACGTTGGAGTCTTTGATGGGGAGGACAATTTGTTGCACCATTAGCTACTCCTTTAAAGTTAATAATTTGATTGATGATAGCGCATCTGCTATCATGTTGTTATGGAAAAATTTGAGTTTGATTATTACGATTGGGCTGAATTTGAACAGTTCTTAGATCAATTACCTGATAAAGATGCTGCTAAATTAATTGCAACCATTCAAAATATTGAAAATAATGGCCTCTTAGTGGCGGAAAGACAATTATGGGTAAAAAAGCTAGAAAATAATCTCTATGAAATTCGTTCTAAACGATCTTCAAACATTCAAAGGGCTCTTTACTTTCAAGTCAAAGGTAGTCAATACATTATTACTAACGCTTTCACGAAAAAAACGCAAAAGACACCTGAAAATGAAAAGAAAATCGCTCGGAATAGACGCAGTCAGTATTTGAATAAGGAGGAAAATCAATGAGTAAACTTGATGCATACGTTGCTGAACGTAGTAAAAAAAATCCTGAATTTGCACAAATTGTTGAGCAAGAAAATATTAATTTAGAGGTAGCAGTAAAAGTTCGTGACCTTCGTGCAAATATGGGATTGAGCCAACGTGAATTTGCCAATTTGATTGGTAAACCACAATCAACGATTGCACGCATTGAAAATGGTTCGATGAATGCTTCAACAAAAATACTATCTGAGATCGCCCAAGCAACAAACCAACGTTTGACCATTCAATTCAGTCCAGCATTTTAAGATCTATTATAACATTAAACAAAAAAACAGCCCCCATTATCTACTAGTCAGATAATGGGGGCTGTTTTAATAGTCTTTTTGAGGGGTCATTATATAAAGACCCCATATTACTCTTGGATTTCAAATTCTGGTAATTCATCAATTAATTCAAGGGTTCGCATACTTACTGTAATAACAGATTGCTCATAAGTCAATAACTTGGAATATTTTTTAGTATAAGATCAGTAACTTCGTGTATTAACTTTTCATACTCTGATAAAAATCATATAATGCGATTAAAACAACCCAAAGACTCTGTCCGCCTATTTTTCCTGATGTCTTGTTTAAAACTCTCCTGAGATGTTCCAAGAGTGAGTTGAAAAGATTCGATGAAACTAACACGTTCTAAAATTACTTCTTAAAATTTATAGATCATTATTGAATTTTTTAACCAAACTAACTTGTTTAAGTCTATTTTCTCCCCAGTCGTTTAAAGCAATTACAATTGGAATCAATGTTTGCCCTATATCGGTTAGTTGATATTCAGTGTGATGTACTTTACCAGATAAGTATTCTCGTTTAGACACAATTTGGTCACCAATTAGCTCATTTAACTGATTTGATAAAACTTTTTTACTGATACCCTTCAAACGCTTCATAAAATATGAAAAACCTTGTGGCCCATCATTTATTAAAATCCATAATATTAATAATTTATGTTTACCACTGAACATCGATACTGTAAATTCTTTAGTACAATCAAAATCCCCATTGTTAAGTTTTTTAATAACAGCATTTCGAAAATGATCTGACATAATCCGACTCCCTTTGTTAGTATTTAAGTCAAACAGGTTACTTTAAAGTGCCCTCTATTAAATTTTACCAGTAAGTTCGATAATATATATATATTTATCTTAGTAAACGAAAGGTGTTAATGTGTTATGAAATTACAGTTAGCAATTGATTTAGAAGATGTCCAAGGAGCCATTGAATTAATTCAAAAGACAAAAGACAGTATTGATATTTTTGAATATGGAACGCCTTTAGTAATTAATTTTGGGCTTGAAGGACTTAAAAAAATCCGTAAAGAATTCCCAGATATTACGTTACTTGCTGATTTGAAAATCATGGACGTTGCTTCATATGAAGTAAATCAAGCATTTGATTATGGTGCCGATATTACAACAATTTTAGGGGTCGCCGAGAATCAATCAATTAAGGATGCCGTAAAAGCAGCTCATGAAGCTGGTAAAGAGTTATTAGTTGATATGATTGGGGTTCAAGATATTGAAACCCGCTCTCGTGAAATTGATTCCTTCGGTGCAGATTACATCGGTACTCATACGGGATATGATCTACAAGCATTGGGTCAAGATCCTTTTGAAACTTTTAATATCATTAAGAAAAACGTTTCAAATACCAAAACTGCGATTGCCGGAGGAATTAAACTAACGGCAGCTGAAGAAATCAAGTCGGCTAATCCAGATATATTAATTATTGGTGGAGCAATTTCTACTGTAGATGATCCAGCGGCAGCGGCGGCAGAATTCAAAAAGATTCTAAGCTAAAGAGGAGACTATTATGAATTGGGAAAATATACTAAATGAACTAAATAATAATTCAGATAATACGATTCCCAATGAGCTCTTAGTCATTATAAATGAATCTAATAGGCTTTTTTTAGCAGGATCTGGACGTTCAGGTTTAGCATTAAAGGCCTTTGCCATGCGCCTCGCACAAATAGGAAAGGATGTCTTTTTTGTAGGAGAGACGACTACACCTGCTATTACCGATAAAGACTTACTAATTATTGCATCTTCATCTGGAGAAACTAGTCAATTAATTAGATATGCTGATATTTCTAAAAATATCGGAGCTAAAATTTGGCTATGGAGCACCAATAATAATAATACAATCTTTAGTAAGTCTGACTACGTTACGCTACTTGCCGGTAAAAGTAAATTTACTAAAAGTAGTATCACAAAACAACCGATGGGAAGTCTATTCGAACAATCAGTTTGGCTATATGGCGATTTGTTTGTAATCAACTATATGAATAAATTTAGTATCGGAGAATCAGACTTACAGAAGAGACATGCTAATCTTGAATGATTTTATCTTAAAATTATAAAAGCGATATATTAAGAAAGTTATTTTTCGTAGTGGAACTGGTTCTAGTTCAGACTGATAACATAAAAATAAATAAGCATAAACTAAAAACAGCATCTTATTTTGATAATTCTGGAAGATGCTGTTTTTATTGACTTATGAACAATATATAGTAGATTTGGTATTTCTTTAGTAACAAAATGTGATTATGTCGTTAAGTTATGACGCGTTCTAACACCTGCTCGTATACTGAAAATCCGGACTGCTTTATTTCTAGGGCATAATCCGAGATAATCAAGTATAGGAGTTTTTTATTATGAAAGCTAAGCGATACTCAACTGAATTTAAATCACCAATTGTTGCCTTGCACAATGAGGGCCATTCTGCTAATTCCCTAGCCAATGAATGTCATTTGGCTGTAAAACCGTCACGGGTTGGGTCAAAAAGGCTCAGACCGTTATGACTGACGTGAGTGGTAAGCCAGTGACTCGTGCCGAATTTAATGCGATGCAGAAAGAAGTTGCACGACTCTTGGTAGACTTTTATAGTTTAGTTGTGAACTAATAAATCAATATAAGTTTGATAAAGTAGCTTATAATAATTATTATACATTGGTTAGGAGGGGGAATATGAGTATTATTGATGATATAGCAGCAGATCAAATGAATATGGAGTTTACTAAAAAAGGATTAAGGCCAATATTTCACGTATCGAAAAAAGCAAAATTAGTCATTATTGGTCAAGCACCGGGATTACGAGTTCAAAACTCGGGTATAATGTGGGATGATGCATCGGGAGATCGATTAAGAGAGTGGATCGGGGTTGGTAAAGATACCTTTTATAATTCAGGAAAAATTGGCGTAATTCCCATGGACTTTTACTATCCAGGAAAAGGAAAATGGGGTGACTTACCGCCCAGACGAGGAGTAGCTAACAAATGGCACCCAAAATTATTGGAGCTTATGCCCGATGTTCAGTTAATTATATTGGTGGGATCATATGCTCAGAAATATTATCTGAATCTTGGTTATCAAAGCAAGATAACCGATGTAATAAAGAACTACAAAAATTACTTGCCTCTTTATTTTCCGATAGTTCATCCTTCACCAAGAAATAATATATGGATTAAAAAAAATCCGTGGTTTGAACAAGAGGTTGTGCCAGAATTAAAAGAGATAATTAGTAAGATTTTATCGGACTAGTTTGAAGATAATTTGGAGGAGATTTGTAGCAGTGCTTAGTAAAAAAGAAATAAGAAAAATGACCTTGGATAAACTAAAATTATATGATTACCATAGCAAGATTACTGAAGAAGAGCGATTACAGGCAATTCTGTTTTCTAAGGCATATTGGAATAACTCTAATTCAGTGGCTGTAACTATAAGTATGGAACACGAATTGAGTACTGATGTCATTATTCAGGAGGCGTTGAGAAGCCATAAGAAAGTAGTAGTACCTAGGGTGAGTAGTGGAAAATTATTATGGTTTGACTATATAGAAAGTTTAATGAGTAAATCAAAATTCGGAATTCTAGAACCAACACAAGATGAAAATCAAGCACAAAATTTGAAGGGAATAGATCTAATGGTGGTTCCCGGTGTAGCCTTTAGCGAAGATAATTATCGGATAGGTTACGGTGCAGGTTTCTTTGACGCAACGTTGGCAGAGTATAATGGTATAACGGTTTCGCTAGTGTTGCCTCCTCAATCAATCCATAAATTTTCAAAGGATACGTGGGATAGACCGGTGAGGTATCTTATAAAATAGGATTTATGCTAAATAAACTTATAATGAATATGTTAGTTTTTCATTATGAGTTTATTTTTTTAATTACTTTATGTTAAACAATCTCATTTAGGTAATTATGATTATTCTAAAATTCTGTGTTAGCTCCTCTCAAATAGATATTTCTAGTAGCCCAGTCTATTGCTTAGAAGTCAATAAATTGGACCATTTTTATTCAGTTAATTAGGCGACATTTGAGATACGATTGCGATTATAAAAATTGATATACCAACCAATGGCTGCTTGGACCTCAGTTAATGTTTGGTATGCCTTCAAATAAACTTCTTCACGCTTCAATATTGAATGAAACGCTTCCATAAAGTCATTATCGTATGGATGTCCTTTGAGTGAATATGAATGTTTCAAGCCATAATTTTGACCCTTGGTATTAAATTCAGCACTCGTGTATTGTGACCCCATATCCGAATGAACTATTAGTGGCTTTTGATGATTATCTAACGCCATCTGTAAGGCACTTGTAGCTAGTTCGGCTGTCCTTGTATTGCCAATTTTATAGCCTAATACTTTTCTCTTCTCAGGATCCAAAACGGTTGCTAAATAGGCCCATCTGTGATTAGTCAACTGAATATAAGTGATATCTGTTTGCCAAACACCGCTCA
>NZ_AZEG01000042.1 GCF_001434935.1 Liquorilactobacillus uvarum DSM 19971
TGAGCGGTGTTTGGCAAACAGATATCACTTATATTCAGTTGACTAATCACAGATGGGTCTATTTAGCGACCGTTTTGGATCCTGAGAAGAGAAAAGTATTGGGCTATAAAATTGGCGATACAATGACAGCCGAGCTAGCCACAAGTGCCTTACAGATGGCGTTAGATAAGCATCGAAAGCCACTCATTATTCATTCAGATATGGGGTCACAATACACGAGTGCTGAGTTTAATATTAAATGCCAAAATTATGGCTTGAAACATTCATATTCACTCAAAGGCCATCCGTACGATAATGGCCGTATGGAAGCGCTTCATTCAATATAGAAGCGTGAAGAGGTGTATCTGAAGGCATACCAAACATTAACTGAAGTCCAAGCAGCCATTGGTTGGTATATCAATTTTTATAATCGAAATCGTATCTCAAATGTTGCCTAAGTAACTGAATAAAAATAGTCCAATTTATTGACTTCTGAGCAATTAGATTGTGGCATAAGTTTGATTTTGACCTCGTTTTTCTGTGAACTGTGTTAGCCTCCATTATAGCATGTGGGAAGACACAGGATAACTGAGGAGGATTGTTTGAAAGTCGCCTAACAGTCAGGTTATAATGATTCTAAATTAGTAATCGGGGGTGGGCATATGAATTCATTGATTAGTTTAGAAAAAGTTAATTATCAAATCGCTGATCAACATATTTTACATGATGTTGATTGGCAGATTCCAGCTGGGGCTCATATTACATTGACGGGACCATCCGGTGGTGGGAAAAGTACGTTATTACGGATCATTGCGGCCATGATTTCTAAAACAAGTGGGACCTTGATTTTTGATGGGCAGCCGATTGAAAGTTATGACCCAATCATGTATCGGCGGCAAGTCTCATATTGTTTCCAACAACCGACGTTATTTGGTGAGACGGTGGCAGATAACTTAGCTTTCCCGTACCAAATTCGTAAGCAAGTCATGGATACGCAACGAGTGGTAACGGCGTTAAATAATGTTGGGCTGTCCGAACGAACCCTGCATCAGCCGATTATCGAGCTTTCCGGTGGTGAACGGCAGCGGGTCGCGCTGATTCGCAACATCTTATTCTTACCAAAAGTGTTGTTATTAGATGAGGTGACAGCTGGTTTGGATGAAAATAATAAGCAAATCGTGCACGCCTGGTTACGACAGTTAAATGAGCAGGATCACGTGACAACGATCATGATTACTCATGACGCGACAGAGATTGCTGCGGCAGATCAATTAGCGAAAGTGGTTGCTGGCAGATTGGAGGTACACGCATGAATTTAGCAGTTAATAATACGTCGCTATTTTTGGCGGCAATGTTAGTGCTCGTCGCGTTAGGAATTAGTTTGTGGCAGAAACTTGGCTTGGATAGGGACATCGTCATTGGTGTCGTGCGGGCTGTTGTACAACTATTTATCGTGGGTTACTTGCTAAAGTATATTTTCCGAGTCAACAATTTGTGGCTAACGCTGGCGATGATGGGCTTCATTATCTTCAATGCGGCTTGGAATGCGAAAAAACGGGGGCCGGGGATTGACCATGCATTAGCCATTTCGTTATTAGCCATTTTTGTTAGTACGGGGGTAACACTCGGCGTCCTCGTGCTATCTGGTGCGATTAAGTTTGTGCCATCGCAAATGATTCCCATTTCTGGTATGATTGCGTCGAATTCAATGGTCGCAATTGGGCTGGCTTATCGCAGCCTCAATAGTCAGTTTCATGACCAGCGGCAAGGTGTGCTTGAACGGTTGGCGTTAGGGGCTGGTCTACTTGATGCTTCGATTGCCATCGTGCGTGAGGCGATTCGTACGGGGATGTCACCAACCATTGATTCGGCAAAGACTGTGGGTCTAGTCAGTCTGCCAGGGATGATGTCCGGTTTGATCTTTGCAGGGGTCGATCCAGTACGGGCCATTAAGTATCAAATTATGGTCACGTTCATGCTCTTATCAGCGACTAGTTTGGGGTCAATCATTGCGTGCTATTTAGCTTACCGTAATTTCTATAATGAACAAAAACAGTTGAAGTAATGACTCCTGATTGCAGTCCCGCGGGGAGTCCTTTATGATGGAAGCTGAAATAAAACTTAATGCGGGGGTATTGATGTGAATGACGCAGCGGTTTGGGTTCCAGTTCCAGCAATGTTTTACTGGGGCTGGTTAGTACCACTCATATTTGGAACCATTTTTGGTTGGCGTTATCATCGCGATAAGGTTCGCCTAGGTAACGGTATTTGGTTTTCGCTATTTTTCTATTCGTTTTTAACCATGCTGGCGATTACAATTTTAGGTAGCAATATCCACTGGTTGATCATTATCAGTGGGACGTTGTTTGTGTTGCTGATCCTGTTGATTGGGCTGATTTTTACCTTACAAGCTTTCTTGCTCTTATGGAATGCGTGGATCATGTGGCGTCATGAGAGTCATACGTTGGCGAATATGCTGACCTTGTACTTGGGACTGGCCATTCTGATTTTGCCATTTTTAGGCAATCTGTTGAGTAGTCATGTGCCGCAGCCCGTGAGTTATTTTGGGTCTAGAATTTTTGGTGTTGGAAAGTATTTCCATTCCAAAAGTACTAGGCCCAAGCATATCCGCCATTATACCCCGATTGAATAAATTCAAAGCTGTATTTAGATTCCTTCAATCTGATTGCAGAGTTATCAGTTGAATGATTGTCAACAACTATAATTGATTTATCATCAACACCGATGGCCATTAACCTACGAATACATCCGATTGTTTCCTCAAAGTTATTATAATTCAATAAAACTATAGATAAATTATCAATCACCATATTAGTCCTCCACCATAGTTAAATAGTCCGCAATACATAGCTAAAACATAATAATTTTACAATCTACCATAAGATGGGTTGATCACGATTTAAAAACATCTGGATACTGTGTCCGCAACGCTTGTGCTGTTAATTCGCCCGCCATCTGGGAGCCAGCTAAATCTAAATGCACCCCGTCCGTGGTACTGAGTTGCCAAGTAGCCGTTTCAATGAGTTGCAATTGCATAAATTCGGCCACGACCGCGCGAATAATCGCTGCAAAATTCTGATTAAACGGGATCATTACAGCAAGCCGGCTATTCGGGTAAAGCGTCTGCACCTGATTAAGGAAGCGGCGCAAAACTACCGTGAACGTCGTATCATCCGTATGCCGATCATTAGTACCAACATTAATCACAACTAAATCCGTGGGTACTGGTTGCCACGTCGTTTTACTATCCACGGCTGTTAAAACCTCCGGCAGTACCGGTACGCCACCAGTTCCTGGTTTACTGAGACCAACGGCACTATAAGCAATGCGGACATTCCGTGCATTCAACAAGTCACTCGCAACCGCCGCATAGTTGGCTTCCGCGCGATAATCTTCGGCAGGGTACTTACCCATGACCCAGCAGCCGGCCGTCAGTGAATCCCCAATCCACGTCACACTGTGTCGGCCTAACCGAACTGGCTGTAACTCACCATCTGTCGTCAGGACTTTCACTGCAAAACCTTGATTGCCATCCCACACACGGTCCTCATCAGTATTACCACTCAAAACTACCCGTACCACGTGAGGCCGACCATCCAGTGTCAACCATAGGGGGTCATTCGTCACCGCCTGCCGTTGAAAAGGTAAGCCATCAATCTGAATCGCCACCCAACTCGGTAGCTCATACGCCAACGGCAAGAATGTCAACCGCACAAAACTAGCATCAGTGACTTGAAAATCGATTTCAGCACCCAAATTAGTGCTATACATCACGTCTCGATCCGCAATTTGCTTGACCGCCCAACGCCCCTGAAAGTATGCCGGCATCAAGGGTTGATTGGCCTGCGTTATTTGATAATCCACGTTTTTCCCTCCTATACCTCTTGTTTACTCAAACTCGATCATCCTATTTATTCTTCCGTTAACTTGTCATGAAACATGGTTAAAACGTGTTATTTAGTTGGCTTACTGTTCGTCAGCCGATGTGCGTCCTATGCCGACTTCCTGGGCTGGGTGCCAATTGCTGGAACGTAAGCCGACGTCGATTTGAGCTAACGCAGGCTTCAGTGGCACCGAGCACGTTTCGGTAAGCCGCTCGAATGGCTGATAAACAACCACCGAACTTAGCGCAATTTATCGTTGACTATTTTGATACTGGAACTTTAAACAAAGTGTTAGGTGCATTAGCACTTTGTCGGGAGATTAAATCTTACTACGCTGATTCAGAATTAGTGAGTTATCTCAATATCAATTTCAGTCTGACAGTCGATTGACAAAATTACCGGTTATGAAAAGCAACGACAAAACCATCAAAAGTTAGGTACATCTTCGTCCGCCATTCGAACACTGACCCGACTGGAAGGCGTTTCGGCCAATGCTCAGCGGTGAAATTCCACTTAGCAAGCGTCCTTGGCTTGGTTAGTGGAAGAACAGTATTTAAGACGTGGTCTTCGGCTTAAATCTGTGTCCACCGCGTTCCAGCAATTGGCAGAAATGCCTGGAAGTCGGTGTAGGACGCGCCAACTAAGCAATTTTACGCTAACTCGGACTTTTTCCAGCGGGCCTAAGCTGGCTGCTTTTGGATTTAAAAAATAGCACGTTTTAATCATAATCACTGTCAGCAATAATCAGCCCATCCGAAATTAATACTGTTATTTTGCAAAACTTGACGCCTATCAAGTTGCCATCAAGCTGAACTCACTATACTAGGGTCATCAAATCAAATAAGGAGTTGCAAATTATGAAATTCCAATTATTTCTCACTAAACATACGAATCAAATTACATTAGTTACGGGGATTCTGATTGTCCTTGGGATGCTCAGTAAATATCTCTTACAATTTACGCTCGGTTACCAAGTCATTTTAGCAGTTGCTTCAATTATTGCCGTCATTCCGATTGCGGTTCGTGCTTGGAGCGCACTTCGGAACAAAGTTTTCAGTATTGAACTGTTAGTTAGTATCGCAGTGATTGGGGCATTCATTATTGGTGAATTCAACGAATCCGCAATCGTTACTTTCCTCTTCTTGTTTGGCTCCTATCTCGAAAGCAAGACCTTGCAGAAGACGCGGACCGCAATCAAAGGCTTGACTGACATGTCACCAACTACCGCAACTTTAGTTACTGATGATGGCACCGAAGAAGTCGACGTTGATGATGTGGACGAAGGTGACGTTGTCCTAGTTAAAACTGGGAGTCAGGTTCCCGTTGACGGGATTGTTGTTGAAGGTAACGGCTACCTTAACGAAGCCTCAATTACGGGTGAAGCACGCCAAATCAACAAGCAACTCAAGGACTCGGTTTACTCCGGAACAATGGTTGAAAATGGCTATCTGAAGATCAAAGCGACTCAGGTTGGCGACGACACGACTTTTGCCAAAATTATTGAATTGGTCGAAGAAGCTCAAGATACCAAGTCCAAAGCTGAAAAGTTCATCGACCGCTTTGCTCAATATTATACGCCTGCCGTCCTCGTTTTAGCAGTCTTAGTCTTCGCCTTCTCCCGTGACTTCCGCTTAGCAATCACGGTACTGGTTCTCGGTTGCCCAGGTGCCCTAGTTATCGGCGCCCCAGTGTCAAACGTTGCCGGAATCGGGAATGGTGCCAAGCGTGGTATCCTGATCAAGGGTGGTGAAGTCGTCGATACTTTTGCCAAAGTCGATACCCTGGTCTTCGATAAGACCGGTACTTTAACGGAAGGTAACACTGCCGTTACAACCATGCACACTTACACAAACAATGCGGATAATCAACTAGCTCTCGCTGCCGCTATTGAGGGCGTTTCCGACCATCCGTTAGGCCAAGCAATCGTCAGTTATGCCGACCAGCAGTCAGTGGGGGTCGCTCCCGTCCTAGATGACACTGGAACCG
This sequence comes from Liquorilactobacillus uvarum DSM 19971, assembly GCF_001434935.1. Taxonomy (GTDB): domain Bacteria; phylum Bacillota; class Bacilli; order Lactobacillales; family Lactobacillaceae; genus Liquorilactobacillus; species Liquorilactobacillus uvarum. The sequence continues at coordinate 5,871 of NZ_AZEG01000042.1, forward strand.
TTAAGGGTCAAGGAATCTGTGCACAAGTCGGTAAGCAAGAAGTTGTCATTGGTAATCAAAAAATGTTGACGGCTCATAATATCAAACTAAATCCTACTCAACTCAAAGATCTCAATGATTTACAAGCTGGTGGTCAATCAACCGTTATCATGGCAGTCGACGGACAAGTTCAACTCATCTTCGGGATTGCCGATACGATTCGTCCAGGCGTGAAGGACTCCCTCGCCGCATTAAAAGCCCAAGGAATCAAGAAACTCGTTATGTTAACTGGAGACAATGAACTCACCGCTCAAGCCGTTGCCAACGAATTGAACCTAGATGAAGTTCACGCCAACCTCTTGCCAGAAGAAAAAGTCGAATACGTTAAGAAACTAAAAGCAGCCGGTAACACGGTCGCCTTTATTGGGGATGGCATCAACGACAGTCCTTCAATCGCTAACGCCGATATCGGAATCGCAATGGGTAGTGGGACTGACGTTGCCATCGATACATCCGATGTCGTCTTGATGCAATCAAGCTTCCCCGCATTAGTACACGCCCGCGGTCTCGCCAAGAAAACTGTCTCGAACACTCGTGAAAACATCTTCATCGCCATTGCCACCGTGGCCTTCCTACTGATTGGGCTAATCTTCGGTTATATCTACATGGCCAGTGGGATGTTTGTCCATGAAGCTAGTATCTTAGTCGTTATCTTCAACGCTATGCGGTTAATCAATTTCCAAACCAAGTTCGACAAACAACAACCAACTAAAACCATTCAAGCAGCCACAGCTTAATCAAGTCTCCCCAACTTGGTTACAGGCCTAGCAACCAATAACGGTCCGCCGACTAGTCTTCTCCAGCTAGTCGGCGGACCGTTTTAGCATATTGCAATCAAAAATGATAGACCAATAATAATTTCATAAATACGCTCGGTTAATTAATTGCGATTACAAACCAAAAAAGATCTTATAAATCCAAATTCCAATAACGGCACCAACAATTGGGGCAACCACGGGAACCCAACTATATTCCCAGTGAGAACTACCCTTGTTCGGTACTGGTAATAACGCGTGTACTAGCCGTGGTCCCAAGTCACGGGCCGGATTTAGGGCCGGACCGGTTGGACCGCCTAACGAAATAACCATGGCAGCAATCAAAAGTCCAACGCCAATATTGGCGATATCGATATTTTGATGAAAAAACATTCCGCGATATAATCCCATGGCACCAAAAATCAGGACTGCGGTTCCTACCATTTCCGTAACAAAACCGTTTAACTGACTGTTCGCATGATCACTAGTTGCAAACGTCCCTAAGACCGCCTCATTATCAGTCGTTTGCCGATAATGGGGCCAGTACAGTGCCAAAATCAAGCATTGGCCTGCGATTGCTCCTAGAAATTGCCAGATTAAGTAAGGCGCAACGTGCGCCCAGGGAAAGATTCCAATCACGGCTTGCCCAATCGTAATCGCGGGGTTTAAATGGTTACCAGAAATCGAGCCAAACATCATGGCTGGGAGCATGACCCCCAGTCCATATCCCGATGCAACCAGGAGCCATCCTCCATTGGCGAGTCCTGGATCATCGTTACCAGTCGTGTTCTTCAGGAATGCGTTAGCGACAGCACCATTACCTAGTAGTACTAGGATCAGCGTGCCAAAAAATTCAGCGGCGTAGCGTGCTTCCTATGAACCTGTCATCTGTAAATCCTCCTCGTATGGTACCGAGCATCTATGATAATTTGAAGATACCAGATAAAACTATTTATGTAAACGTTTTATTTTGCTTAAATAAGCGGTTTCTAATAATTCAACATAATTCTACCAAATACCCTGGGTTGTATAATTATGAAGCGCTAGTATAACACGCTCGCGTCAACATGAGATCTTCAACGTTAATGCTCGCGATCACAACTAGTGGATTCTCAGGAGCCGCTAGCTTCCACAACGAATCGTTATTATCTAATCACCCAATACATCAGTCCTTTTTAAATCCCTCCACGGCCAGAAGCAGAACACTTGCTCGTATATACCTATGGGGGTATATTATTTAGTGACAAATACTTACTAAAGGAGTCAGCTAAAATGATTAAAGAAATACATGATCAAGATTTTGCCAAAGAAACAGATACTGGTATCGCCGTTATTGATTTTCGCGCGGACTGGTGCCCACCATGTCGCATGATGGACCCAATTCTTAAGCCCCTTTCTGAAGACCCCGCTTACAAGGACCAGGTCAACTTCGTTTCATTGAACATTGACCATGACCAAGCTACGGCCAGTCAATTCCAAGTTCAAGGAATTCCAACCTTCCTGATTAAGAAAGATGGCCAAGTCGTCAGTCACATGGTCGGAGCACGTCCTAAGCCTGATTTTGAAGCCGAACTCAAAAAAGCACTTGCCTAATTACGAAGGGGGCATCATGAATCATGGCAACTACTGAAGAATATGTCACTAACAAGCAGATCCAGACCCGGCTGAAACGCTCGGCTGGTCAACTGGACGGCGTTTTACGTATGATGGACGAAAATCGTCCTTGCGAAGATGTCTTAGTTCAACTTTCAGCAGTGAAATCAAGTATCGACAAGGCCATGAAACTCGTCATCGCCCGTAATATTAATAATTGTGTAGATGCGATGACCACGGCTGATGTTCAGAATCTTGAGCACTCCTTGCATCTACTGCTAAAAACCAAATAACGCCAAAAAAGACGGTGTCGCCAATCTCAGTTGGTTATACCGTCTTTTTAGTGCCAGTTGACTCAGTTAAGCACCGTATCCGTCAGGCAACTTATCGAGTCAATCTTTCCAATCGCCCTTTTTCCAGTCATCATGGTTCCAATCATCTTTTTTCCAGTCATCGTCGTCATCACTGTGGGACTGCTCGGCATCCTTGGGCGCTCGTTTTGCTCGCTTCAACAGTACCGCCGTTGAAACCACCGTTACGAACCCAGTCGCAATAATAAAGACAAATGTCCACATCACAATGTCGCTAATCGCCATCTCGGGGCCCTCCCATATAATTTAATTGTCGTTAGTATAGCGCAGGCCCGTTGTAATAGCAAAAACGCCCTGGATAGTTTGCCCACACAATCGCTATCCAGAGCGTTTAATTCTTCAGCGACAACGACCTAATCGTCGTCATCCTCATCTTCTTCCTCCAAACCAGTTCGAGCATCGTTACCAAGATAAGCTTGTAATTCCCGAATATTGCGATTGTTACTGCCACGATAAGCAACTAACCAAGCCGCCAGTGCCGGCCGGGTTTCTTTTTCAGCAAGCTTGATAGCCCGGTCAACGAATAGGTTTTCCGTATCAAAATCCTTGATTGTTGCGGCCACGAGTTCATCAGCAGATTGATACTTGAAAGCCCCATTTTCTTCCAACATGGAATACTTGGTTAATTCAGCCGTTGTGGAAGATGGCTTCTGGTTTTCATCTAGGAGTAATTCGCCTAATTCAGCAAACTGACGGACATTCTGATCTAACAAACGTTGATATGCTGTCCGCAATGCCAATGATTGTGGTCCTTTAACGTACCACTTCACTTGGGTCAACTTAACGTAAGCAACCATTAAGTTAGATAAAATGTGATTCGTCATTGCGCCCGCTGTTGGGACATGGTGATCAATGTCACTCTGTTTTAATTCCGCTGCGTATTGTTCGTCGATCGTTAGTTCACTCATCGTTTATTCCTCCTACTTAACCTTGACGTTTTCAACTTCGTAACCAAGTCCGGTAACAACTTGTGCCAAATCATCGGCATTCGTCACTTCAGGATCAAAGTTAGCCTTTACCTTGCTGGCATTGAATAGCACCTTAACATTCTCAACGCCGTCATGGTTAGCAACGGCCTTTTCGATCTTGGTCATGCATGATGGGCAAGTCAACGTTCCTAATTGCATAATAATTTTCATAATCAATTACCTCCGTGTCGTTCATTTGATGGTTCTATCATAACCGGATTTGATTGATCAGAACTTGACGGCCGTCAAGAAATTCAAAAAAGTTTTACGCTACAATATAGTTATTAAAACAGTAGGAAATTTAAAACGTCAAACCCTATCTACCAAGCAAAATCTGTTATAGTTAGGGTGAATTTATTCAGGAGGTGGGCCTTATGGCAGAACATGAATGTGTGCAGTTAGTCCCAATTTTTAGCGAACTCGGTAGTGAACAATTAGACACCATCGAATCGATCGTTCGTCACCACCACTATCCAGCCGGCAGCACTTTATTTGGTGCTGACGATCCACTGGATTCACTGATGATTGTTGCCAATGGGCAGGTTAAAGTCTATCAGCTAGCTGCCAATGGTCGCGAGCAGTTACTATACCTATTACAAACTGGTGATATCGATGGCGAAGCTGCCTTATTTGAAAATCAACGGCGAACCTCATTCGGTGAAGCCTTAGTACCGACGGATGTTTGCAGTATTCGCCGTTCAGACTTTCAAGACTTGATGCAAAAATATCCCAGTATCAGCATCAACGTCTTAAACGTCTTTGGCAAACGTCTCAGTCAACTGGAACGTCAAACAACCAGCACGGCCACTGAATCCGTCGAAGCCCGTTTAGCGAACTATATCACTGAAACAGCGGCAGCGCTCAAAACCGACACGTTTAAACTACCATTAAAGAAAAAGGACCTGGCGACGTTCCTCGGCACCACCCCTGAAAGCATCAGCCGTAAGCTCGCCTTATTCGAGCGTCAAGGCCTAATTACGCAAAAGCCTGGCAAGGTCATCGAAATTAACGATGCCGACCAGCTATTATGGTAGATTGCAAATTTAATCCGAATTTTTGGACAAATTTGGTGCCGAAAAGATTTTTGTTGAAAAAAATCGGGCGCCACAATTGAGCAACGTCTAGTTTTTCAAGAAGCATTAAATTTTGTTCGAGAAGAAGATACGTTCATGGTAGAAGCAATTGATCGTTTGGGAAGAAATTATGATGAGGTTATTCAGACTGTAAATTATCTAAAGCAAAAAAATGTAAAAAGGGGACAAAAATAAAGAAGGTTCGTAAACATAAATGAAGTCTTAAGTTATGAAACTAATTGCGTAGGAAAAGGTTATTATTAGTTATAAATATTAAAGGGATCGTGTTTCTCTATTTGATTACCTGCTACCTTAATTTGGTAAGAAAAAGTCAATAAAAAAAACTTATTTATAGTATTTTAAGTACACCTACTAATTGGAAGACAAAGAGAAAAAATTGTGAGTCAGAAAACCGTTTTTAGATATGAACAGCATTTTCCTTCACACCTTAGCGATTTTAAATAATAGCCTTGAAAGTGATTATGGAAAAGCCCTCTACGCTCAATGCAAAATTGACGTAGAAACTATTTTTGATCGATTGAAAGGTGCATTTGGTATGTGAAGAACCCATGTCAGAGGCAAGAACGTTGCACCTACTGACATTGGAATGATGCTTATGAGCATGAACCTAACCAAATTATCCCTTGAGGCTAGAAGAAAAGCGGAAGCTTTTCAACACAAATCAGTCAAAAATAAAAAAACGCGACGAAGCAATCACATTAAAGTGCTCCATAATTGTTAGACAAGAAATCTAACAGTTATGGAGCACTTTTTCTA
>NZ_AZEG01000043.1 GCF_001434935.1 Liquorilactobacillus uvarum DSM 19971
GAATTGGTCCAAAATTGTGCGGTATGCCGATATTAAACCTCGTATGAATAATTCGGGTGATTCCCATAATATTAATTTTATTACTAATATTTTTCTATTATTATATCTATAGCACATGTACATTGTTAATTTCTTCTTGAACTAGATTTGCCATTCATTTTAAGAGAGCCGCTCTCATAATGTACCCAACATGAATAAATTTCAACTATTTTAGTTTCTTTATTAATTGTATAAACTACTCGACGTTGCCCATTTATCCTTCGAGAATAGTAACCAGCAGCAGGTGAAGTTCATTTTTCAAATGACTGTACTGGTTTGTATGGGTCAGTTTCCAATACATTTTTATTTCTTCGAATGACTTACATAATGGGCTTTTTAAGATCTTTTTCAAATCACCTTTAGCTGATGCCTTAATCGTAACTTTCCAATGATTACTCATTATCAATTTCTTTCATCAGTTCATCTAGATTAACTGATTCATCATCTTTACGGCTAAGAGTTGTTTGAATCTGACCATTTACAATTAAGTTCATGGTTTCTTGTAACGCATCATAATCCCTTTTTCCAATTAGAACAACACTACGATTATCATCAGCACCTGCAATAATAACAGGAGTGGAGTCTCTGTTGGCACTCTTAATAAGTGAAAATAAATTTGTCCGTGCTTTAGTTGGATTAATTATTTTTTCCATTCTCTCGACCTCCTTACTATATATTTATTATATATGTACTTGATAGCGTACATTAATTAAAAATTACCACAAAAAATGATAATAGCTCATGCACCAATTGCCAATTTTTCCATCAAATTACCTAGTTGGATCAGTGACACGTACATACTCTAATAAAGCTATACCCTAATGGCTGTTTTGGCCTTTTATTAATTAGATTCACACTCGTTTTAGGTCCAAAGCGTTTTTTGATATTGGCTGGCCTTTAAATTCTGACGTTACTACATTTGTTTTACAAATGCATGCCTCCGTCATCATGCCGGTTGCGGGTTTGATGTTGCCGCTGCTTTTTCGTCATTTCCCATTCGGTATCTTTTAAGCTACGTGCTTGTTTTTGCCGTTGGTAATCCTCATCACGGGCATATAGGGTGCCCATGATAGCGTCACTAAAAGCTGTCTTTAAGTAGTAGCTTGGACTAACTGGCTTATAGTTCAATGGTTGATAATGTCCGATATTTTCTTTTCGGTATTGATCGTCTTTGGCTTGTTGCTCTGTTAACTGCTTTTGGATTTTTTCAATCTGGCTGGTTTTAATAGTCGGATCGGCTTTGCATTCCCCCAGAAAAATTTGTTTAGTTCCGTCATGCTTTAAAACCCGTTGCAAGTTATGATTTTCTAGCTGATCTAAGCTAAGCTGCCCCGACAAATAAGCTAACCCTAATTGATGTTCTTGGGTACTGAAAACCTTCGGCGGGTTTTCTTGCCACTGTTCCATTGTTTCAACCTTACATGGCTTTAAAGCTGGATCATAGTACATCACGGCTGTATAAGCCTGTTCTTGTCTAACTAGTGAAAGATCATCTAAATCACCATTTGGAAAGGCTCTTTTCAATACTTCATGGTATTGCGTTTGAATGACTTGCTTAACGGCCATGATTGTCCGTAGGTCTTTGACTGCCCTCGTAATCTTTTGTTGTTCTGCTGGTGAATACTTTTCTAGCAGTCCTTGATCGACGTGTTCTAGACTTTCTAAGTTATCAGAGTGGATCATCAGCGTATATTTCAGATCGATTTTGGCTTCTTTTTCTTGTTGCATTAATAGCTTAAAGCCAACGTATGGCCGTTTGGTAAAGGTCAATAATTGTTGGGTCAACAAATCATCACGAATGTTCATTAAGCGCTCGGTTAATTCACTACCCTTGAAGACTGTTTGCTCGTTATCAGTTTCCTTAATTAATTCCCGTCTTTCAGCTTGCGTGGTCTGTTCAAAATTAAGCTCTGGATAAAGTTTTTTCGTGGTGCGATCGACTACTTTATTTAAGAGTTCATCTGCTTTTTTGAGTGAGCTTTCTTGTTGGTTAATTGTCAACAATTGTTTAGTCACCTCTTCACCAACTGCATGTTTAATTAAGCTGCTGTTTTTCCAGTTAAACAGCATGCACCGTTTATCATCTAAACTTTCCAAACTGATATAAGTTTTCAGTTCATGGCTTAACTCTTTGACCACCCGTTTTTCATTGAATGAGAAGTGTTTACTTAGGCTATCCAGGTGACCTCTATTGATTACTTTTTCTTGGTTATTTTTATAACTGGCTTTGGCTTTGCGATAGTTTTTAACCTGCTGGTTAAATTCTTTTCTTTCGTGCCGCTTGCTATTGATTCCTTCATGTTGGGTTGGTGTACCAGCTATTCCCTGCTCGATAAATGATTTTTCACTGATCCGCTCGGGAATATTTTTTTGTGCTAAAACCTGATTAACACTAACCGCCCAGTTGTGCCGCCACTCGGTTATTTTTTCTTTCTTATCCCAATCAATCATAAGTATCTTTCTACTCTTAGGATATTTGCTAGTTCCGGTATATGTTTTATTACCATTTTTGTCTAAAATATATTGCTTTTTACTTTTAATGCCCCATGTTCCGTCTGGGTTAAATGGGCGATTAGTTAACATTACATGAGCGTGCGGATTATCCCAATGATCCCGGTGAATAGCCACGTCCGCTACCATACCTTTATCAACAAAATTTTCTTGTACATATTTTGTCAACAATGCTTGCTGCTCATCTTCACTTAATTCTACCGGTAAAGCCACATTAAACTCTTTAGCGTACCGTGAATTTGCTCGACGGTCCTTTTTTTCTACTTCATTCCATAATTTTTCTCGATTACTTGCCCATGCTGGTGCATTTTTAGGCGTTAAAATAAACGTTTCTGGTAAAACTTCACGTTCATAGAAATAGCTTCTGCCTTCTTTTTGATCGAATAATTTTTCTCCACTCCGATAACTGGCGCTGGCAATCGCGCTTCTTCCCTTACCAGCACTAATATTACTAAAACTCATGTGAAAAATTGCCATGTCAGTCACCACCTTTCTTTGGGGGTATGGATTTGCTTTTGTTGTCGCCAACGGCGACTTCTGATACAAGTGGTTAGCACGATTTACCCCATAAGTTATTAGTGGGGTGTAAGTGCGCATTAACCTCGTTTCACTCGGTCTACTGATCACTATTTGATTATATTTAGTTTATTCCTGTTGCTTTACTTTCTCAACCTATATAATTTACCAAACAGCACCATTATGTTATCATACATAACAATAATACTTAATTTATCTCGGAGGTTATCTTATGGCTCAAACATCAATTCAAAAACAAGAAGCTAAATTAAAAGATCTTAATCAGAAAATCAAGGACGAAAAAAATAAAATTGAACAAAGAATTGGTAAACAGATTATTAGTCAAGCAAATTTAGATTATGCTAATTTGTCTAATGATAATATCAAGTCTTTATCCAAAAAAATAGCCGAGTTTTTAAAGAAAAATAAAGCACCTAAGCAATTATAAATAATGGGGTTGTGTTATGACTAGTCAATATGAAAAGCTGGTTGAACAGCAAACTAGGTTAAAGCAGCAAGTAGCGCGAGAAGATTTTCAACTTCGCCAAGCTAAATACTATGAAAATCGTCAAGCTCGTAAAGCCCGTTCTCGACGTTTAATTCAAAAGGGTGCTTTATTAGAAAAATACTTTCAGGCTGATGACTTATCAGTTGCACAAACCGAGGAACTTTTAAAGATTTTTGCTGATTACGTTAACGAACATAAACCGGATAAACTAAAAAACGATCAACCTAATAACTAGGCCGATCGTTTTTATTTTCTGGATCATTTTTAGGTTTAACTTCTGGGTTCTGATCTGCAAAATCTTTTAACTGTTTCTGGATTCTTTGTGTGAACTCTGTTTTATTTTCTTTGAGTTTTTTTTACTTGATTGCTCTTAAATTACCTTTTGATCATTGCCCCTTCTTTTGGCTTTTAGGTCAAGAGCAAAATCAGCAATTTTATTTTGATCTAGCTTACTTAAGAAACTGTCTAAAATTTATTAAGTAATAATGCCAGAAACGTCAAGACAACCATTTGCAAACTGGTTGTTAATTGACGTTCACAGTTTTTCCAAAGCTACCGGCCAGACTTACTTTGTACTTGTTCGTTTTCAATGTAAGCACTGTGATTCGCCAGAATCTAACCCCATTCATTTCATCATACCACGATCATTATAGAGCCATTTTTCTCGAGGGACAATATGTTCTCTTATGTAGCATAATACGAATGTGCATTCCATTAATCGAGTTGATCATCCACTCTGCATCTTATTCAAGGGTATAAATTAAGTAGTTAGAATAAAAAAATACTGACAACCATTTAACGGATTATCAGCAATTAAAATTATAACTATTTTTAAATTTAATGAAAAATTGACAATGACACATATAGTCCAATTAAAGTCACAAATAAAACTGGAATGGTGACTGTAATACCTATTTTAAAGTAAGTTCCCCATTTAATTTTTATACCTTTTTGGCTTAACACATGTAACCAAACTAATGTTGCTAGTGACCCAATTGGTGTAATTTTTGGACCGAGATCGGAGCCAACTACATTTGCTAAAACTAAACTCTGATGTAATACCCCGGTAACATGACTAGCCCGAATAGCCAAAGCATTAATCATAACCGTTGGCATATTATTCATCATCGAGGATAAGAATGCAGCTAAATAACCCATTCCTAGTGTGGTACCTAAACGTCCCCAATTAGAAATCTGCTTAATTAAGATAGCTAACATATCTGTTAAACCAGCATTTTGTAGACCATAAACAACTACGTACATTCCGATTGAAAATGCAACGATACTCCATGGAGCGCTCTTAATAGTAGCCAATACATCAACTTTCGGGCTTTTTCTAGCAAGTAATAGGAATATAGCAGCAATTGGTAAAGCTATTAATGAAACTGGTGCCTTGATAAAACTACTTAAGAAGTAGCCAATGAGCAGTGCTGTTAGAACTACCCAAGATAAATAAAATAATCGTAAATCTTTAATGGCATTTTTTGGTGAGCCAAGATGACTGCCATCAAACTCTTTAGGAATAGCTTTTCGGAAATATAAATAAAGAATTAGAATGCTAATACCAAGTGAAAATAAATCAGGAATCCACATGCGTAATGCATATTCTGAGAATGTAAAACCGAAGAAATCTGCTGAGACAATATTCACAAGATTGCTGACAACTAAGGGCAATGAAGTTGCATCAGCAATAAACCCACTAGCAATGATGAATGGAAAGATTTTTTTATCGTCAAACTTTAAAGCTCTAACCATCGATAAAACAATAGGAGTCAGGATAAGCGCAGCACCATCATTAGCAAATAAAGCTGCTACAACAGCACCTAGAACAGCAATTAGGATAAACATCATAACACCGTTACCACGAGCTAATCGTGCCATATGTAAAGCTGCCCATTCAAAGAATCCAATTTGATCGAGAATCAACGAGATCAATATAATGGATACAAATGAAAGTGTAGCATTCCATACAATTACCGTTACCGTTCCAACGTCATTAAAAGAAACTACGCCAAAAACCAGTGCTAAAACTGCACCACCAGCAGCAGACCAACCAATAGATAGACCACGAGGTTGCCAAATGACTAAAATTAAGGTAAGCAAAAAAATGGAAATAGCCAAAAATACTTCCATTGCTAATCACCCGTTGTTTCTAAGTTGCATTTGTTGCAGCCTTTATCTTCAACAGTTGGATGGCAGACACAGATTTCCTCAACTTGTAACAGTTGATGTGTAAATTCAGGGAAACTTGTTATAAATTTTGAATTCAATGAATAGTGTTGCCACTTGCCATCTTTTTGTGCATCTACTATCCCCGCAGTTTGTAATACCTTCATATGATGAGAAAGTGTTGGTTGGGTAAAATCAAAATGATCTAAAATATCGCAGGCACACATTTTACCGCAAGATAACATGTCGATAATTTCAAGGCGACTTGCGTCGCCCATTGCTTTGATAACCATAGCATAATCTGTATAATTCATTTTTTCTTCTCCTTGACACATAGTTAATCGTCTATATATAATATAGACATTCATCTATATGTTGTCAACTAAATCAAAGGAGTCTATTTATGACAGTTAAAAATGAACAACTATTGATAATTGGCGGTAGCGACGCCGGTATTTCAGCGGCAATTCAAGCTAAAGAGAGTGAGCCTACACTACAAGTTAAAATAATCCTTGCAGACGAATACCCTAATTTATCCATTTGTGGTTTTCCATATGCTGCTAGTCGAGAAGTACCAGATTGGCATTCACTTTCTCACCGTGGACTTAAGGAGCTAGAAGCGCTTGGAATTGTGTTTGACTTAAATACTTTAGTTAACTCAATAGACGCAGAAAATCATCTCGTGTCAGGTGTTCGATCGAATGGTGCTGTTACTTATAAATATAATAAATTAATAGTTGCCACGGGAGCAATTCCTAAAGTAGACGCTTTTCAAGGTTTTTCATTTAATGATACCCAAGAAAACAATAGTAAGATTCACGTTTTACACACAATGTCTGATTATTTGTCGTTAGATACAGCACTAAACCAAGCTAAAAACACCGCCATCATCGGGGCTGGGTATATCGGTGTTGAGATGGCCGAAGCAATGGTACGACGAAAATTAAACGTGACGCTATATCAACGTAGTAATGAAATTCTTTCCACAGTGGAAAATGAGTTTGGATCTATGGCTCACCAGGAACTAACACAAAATCGAGTAACAGTACTGACTGACCGCACTATTTTGAGTGTTGTTAGCTCTGCTACTAGTGTAAAAATTAAAACTACAGATTTGGGCAATATCACTGATGAACAATCGTTTGATACGGTCTTAATTGTTACTGGAGTTCAGCCCAATACGCAATTATTAGAAGCAGCTGGTGCCAAGACTGGTGCGGCCGGAGCAATTTCAGTTGATGAATTCATGCATACGACTTTGCCAGATATCTGGGCCGCCGGTGACTTGGTTGAGACTGACCATAGATTACTTGGAAAAACATACCTACCCTTAGGAACTACTGCACACAAACAAGGCCGGATAGCCGGATTGAATGTCTTGGGGCAGCGATGCCGGTTTAGGGGGATCGTTGGAACCCAAGTTATAAGGGTTTTCAATTTAGTTATTGCTAGAACTGGGCTATTGCCTAAAGAAGCAGAAAACGCTGGTTTTTCTACTTTATCCAGTACAAGTACAGTGTTCGACCATAACTCATATTTTCCAAATGCAAGTAAAATCACCATTAAATTAACTGCTGACAAAGAAAGCAGATTGCTACTTGGTGCACAGTTAATTGGGAACTATGGAAGTGAGATTGCAAAACGAAATGATATTTTTGCAACCGCAATTTTCAATAAAATGACTATTAATGATCTAGACGACTTAGACTTATCATATTCACCGCCAATTGCGTCACCGTGGGACCCTGTTCAACAGGCAGCGCAAGATTGGGAAGCTGTGTTCGATAAATCTAAATAAGCTCATTAAAGCATCTAATATAACAAAGCACCACCTATGTAAGAACTTAGAAGTTGTCTAAAATCTCTTGAGTAATAAAATACCAAAAACGCTAAGATGACCATTTACATACGAGCGCTATGATGATGACCTTAGCCTTTATTTCAGTCCTATTGCGGCGCTTTTGAAGATCTCAAACAGTTTCTTACTGGTGTTTTTAAAAGTTTTGACGGTTTGTTCTGATACCTTACGAATTAATACCGGTCGAGACTTACCACCGTTAGTTTCTACATAACTAACGTATAGGCTGATTAAGTCATTAGTCCTCATCTGAATCATTGAGCCAATCAGCGACTTCTTTAGCATCTTTAAACTCTGTTACCGGTGTATTTTCGGTAGCCTTTAAAAAGCGTAAATTAGCTTTTTCTTCTTCGCTTAAAGACGCATTAAAAGGCAAAGCACCATTAGCCACGATCCGCTTGTAAAACATGTTAATCGCTGTGGTTGGGTTTAGACCCAACTCGCTTAAAACTACTTCGGTATTATCGGCCAAGTTTTTATCAATCTTGACTTGTACCCATTTCTTTTCCTTAACTGCCATGATTGTCTCGCCCCTTTCTTTTACTACTCAATTTATACTGCTTTTTGAGTACAGAGTAAATTAGCACGATCCTTCAAAACCTATAAATTAGTGTTTACTGCCCCATTAGAGTAATTACTTAATCAACAATGATTAGAGTTAGGTACACAAAAAAGATTACAAGAATTAGTAACAAGGAGTGATTAAAATTTTATAATTAGTTTATATAACTAATTTGTAAAATACAAAATAAAGCTGTCTTAATTACTTTCACCAGTTGAATTCTTCTTTAAAAATATTTTTTGCATCAATATGATAAAAAGACAATATGTCTTCCCAATGATGGATTAACGGGATAGGTCCACTTAGCAAAAACAATGAATTATTCTCCCAATTTTGGGGTATATGTTGAATCACAAAATTGTCTGTAAATCTTCCCTTTTTCCAATAACCAGTAAATTGAGGCAATTTTTGCCAGTCAGATAACTTTTTTGAATATAGTAAATCTTCTTGGCGATGAGCTGAATAAAATAAATACATATTCCGAGATAAGTTGTTTGCTATTAAGGAAAATAATGGAGTTACTCCGATTCCACCAGTGATCATAATTAAATTGGCAGATTGATTATTCTCATTTAGAAACTGCTGGTAGCGCCCAAAGCCACCAGTAATTTTTACATCTGCACCTTTTTTTACTTTAGCAAGTAAACTGGTGAAATCTCCATCTGCCCTAATAGCTAATTTAAGTTGACTTGTTTGGCCTGGTAATGTAACCAGTGAAAAGGGGTGTGGCTCTCTTAATTTTGGTAATTGTGGAAATGACAAGAAAATAAAATCTCCAGGTCGTAAATCAAGCTTTTTAAGTTGCCGTCCTTGTAAGGTTAATTCTCTAACTTTATATGATAAAGCTTGATTCTGCACTAATCGAACAACTCTTTGCCTTTGATCCCAATTAAATTTAGTATTCAAATAGCTAATTGCTGTTAGTAAACTTAACCCATCAAATAAAATTATAAATGGTGTAATTGAAGTAATATAATCGATTAATTGAACATGGATAAAAACCAAAATAACCGCAATTAAATTAAGACGGTGTAACCAAATAGAAATTTCATGTTTGAAAAACTTTTCAAGCTTTATTTTAAATTGATTTATTAATTGCCAACGATTAGTCAACCAACCAGCTAGGAAAAACAAAGAATAGACCATTAACGTTGTAAAAATAATGAGCGCTAAGTCTCCTGTTTGTTTTATTAATCCACCAGATGAAGTTCCTAGTTTGTGTAACCACGCCAAAACTAAAGCTGCAATTGCTAAAATACCATGTAGTTGATACATATTTGGCAATCCAATTAATCGATCTAACCAATGTGGTCGAGTACTAAGAAAAATAATCGCTAACATCCAAACATAGGCAATAACTCCACTGTAAACTGCAGTGGTTTCTGTGGTTGGTAATGTTGATAACCCCATTGATAATGTTTGAAGAAAGGGTAAGGGAATGACGAAAAAAAAACCGACCAAAAAAGTACTAATTTATATTTAAAGTTTCTCAGCATCAGCTTTTCTTCCTTTCGAAAATGGAATTACTTCTGTTTTACTTACTAATAGTCCAGTCAGTTCTTCTCTTTGTAAAAGCTTATTAAATTTATTTTTCCCAGCTGATAAGGCAGCCGTTGCCCAAATGTCAGCCCATGTTAAACTGGAAGCTATAATTGTTGATTGAAGTAATGAATGATCATTTAAGCTAACTATATGGTGTCCACGTTTGCTAAACCCTGAGGTTGCAACTGCACCATTTTGTAACCTATAAATTGCAACTAGTTGATGCAAATTAACTGGATTTTCAATACCAATTTTCCAAAAGAAGGAACTATCAGTCTGTGCTCCAAATTGTAAATCTCCACCACCATTTAAAGAAATATCTAATATTTGTGGCTCACTTTTTAAAACTGGCTGTAAGATATTGAAAAAAATTTCTTCAATTGCCCAACCTTTAACTAAACCTGTGGGATTAAAACACCCCTCGAAATAAGGATCAAAGTATCCCTGAGTGACGTTGGATCCAAGTGTTGATAAATTATAAACAGTTTTAAATTTATCATTCAATAAAGGAGTATTATCTCCTAATTGGTATCTTTTGACCAATGAATCTGTTCGAAAAGTTGAAAAAAGCTCATCTATTTGTTTCAAGGACCTTTGTGTTTCAATTGCTAATTGGTCAACTAGTTTATTAACAGTATTGTTAAAAAGCTTGGTTGCTATAGACAAAGTAAATGGAATATTCATCTCATTAATTACACGATTATAAATTTTAAAACCATTTTTATCATCCTTTACAAATCTTATTAACGAGCCTGATTTAATGCGCTTTGCAAAGATGCTGTAAATCCTTTCCAAGTTTCGGTGGCTCCAGAAACTTGTTGAATAGATGAACTTTGATTTTTTAATGTTTCTTTTTTATATATTGGCAATACTTGACGATTAATGTCTATTGAATGACCATGTGTGTCTGGAAATTTTAGAACTGTTATTTGTTTAATATTTCCTCGTATGATTTTAATTTTTATTTGAACAGGGCCCCAACTAGTTTGACTACTTTGTCCCAGGTAAGTTCCGTTTTTATATTTTTGCTTTTTAACTGAAGCGTTATTTCCCGAAGATGAATTAGAACTAGTTGATGAAGTCACACTGACACTTTTAGTACTATTATTTGATTGTTTAAAAAAAACAAAATAACCATCTAGAATCATGGCTATGGCTATAGCTATTGATAAAAAAATTCTATTATTTTTTTGAACATCTTTACGCCTCATTTTTAAATACAAATATTTTAAAATTTTATAATCTTTACACGATGTGCTCCTAAGTCAATATTTGGCACATGCTTTTCTAGACACTTGTTCTGATTCTTTCA
>NZ_AZEG01000044.1 GCF_001434935.1 Liquorilactobacillus uvarum DSM 19971
AATTCACCGGCAATTTGGGTTCACCAAACTAGTTTACGCGACCAGTTTATTAAAGGGGGGCACCGCTATCAAGCGGGCTTCACTAGTGGGCGGACATAATGGAGGTAATAGCTATAAATAGCGATATCGAGATTATTAAGGGGCGATTAACCCTATTGTTTAAGCGGCGTCCCCAAACCCGCTATTGGTTAATGTTAACTAATGATACCTACGATCAGACCTATAATCTGTTTTTTAACAGTCAACGTGGTCCCCTGTCAATAAAATAGACAATTTAAATAGAGACTTTTTTGTCTTATGCCACGACTAAATTTTGAATTTGAGTTTGATACTCATCTTCAAGTTGCTTTGGTGATTTGAATCCACAGTGACTGTGAATTCTAACTGTGTTGTAAAACGTTTCAATGTACTGAAAAACTAGTCGTTTAGCTTCGGAGTATAAATGGATTTTAAACCGATTTATCCATTCACGCTTAATCAAGGCATGAAACGACTCAATGCAGGCATTATCCCAAGGATAAGCTTTCTTTGAATAGCTTAATGTCATGTTAGCTGTAACTTGATTGTAAGCTTCAGACGTAAACTGACTACCACGATCACTGTGCATGATTAATGGCTTGCTAATATGGCGACTGTGCTTAGTCTTTTCAATAAGTGGGATGACATTCGATACCTCCAAGGTTTCAGATAAGTCCCAACCAATGATCCGTCGGGAGTACAAGTCCATAATACTGGTTAAATAAACGAATCCGTCATGAACTGGAATATAAGTAGTGTCAATGCACCAAACGGCGTTTGGTCGCAATGGATTGAACTGCTCGTCTAAAATATTTATTAGCTGTTTATCAAACTTAGAATTGCGAGTGGTAGTCGTCCAAGGGGTTAGGTAAACGGCGTGAATACCAAGTTCACGCATATACTTACCAACAGTTCGTTCAGCGATCTTATATCCTTTTGAGCGAAGTTCTTGGGTGATTTTGCCGGCACCGTAAATACAAAGGCTTTTGTGCCAAATTGCTTTAATTTCACCTTGAATAAACTTCTTCCGAAGCTTTCGCGGTGATTGGTGATTATGACGCTTTTCTCGTTGATAGTAACCACTTCTTGAGATTCCAACATAATCACACATACCATTGATGGAAGGGTGGGATTCCAAAGCGTGCTGAACGTCCATTTCTTGGTATACCTTTTCGGTAGTTACTTGCTCAGAATCCCGATTGATTTTTTTAATACTTCGATCGCTCCTTCAGCGTCACGAAGTTGACGCTTTAGTCGTGCAATCTCCTTGTCCTTATCGCTGGCAAAATTACCGGAGCCACGGCCAAACTCCCCAGTCTCAGTAAACAGCTTAATCCATTTATGTAATGTACTAGCCCCAATACCTAGATTCTTACTTATTTCATTCATGGTCATGTGATCCTTGTTATCTAAGTAATACTGAACGGCCTGTTCCTTAAATTCCTTGTCATAACTGTGCTTCGTCATTATTTGATCCTCCAATTTACTTCCTTAATTATACTAAATCAGAGTCTCTATTTAACTTGTACACTTTTTATTCTAGGCCCACTTCAAACCAAGCGATCAGCCGTTAAAGCTTACCTTTCAGGTACCCTGTCAGGCCAAGCAATTCTCAATAGATATCAAATTCGTAGTCTTTCCCAACTACATCAATGGATTGTCCGGTACAATAGTGGACAATTAAGTGTTGCTTACGCAACAAGAAAGCGAGCTAGGAAAGTGGGTCGAAAAGTTACTTTTGAGGAGAAACGGAAAATTACTCAATGGACAATTGATCACGAGTATAACTATCAAGCCGCGGCAGAAAAATTTAATGTCAGCTATCAACGGGTCTATTCATGGGTACGAAAGTACCAAAGAACTCACGATTGGGAATCCCTTCAGGATAACCGGGGTCGCCATAAAGGCAAAACACCAACCAATGAAGTGGAAAGATTACGACAAGAAGTAAGGCAGCTGAAAGCTAAAGCGAAGGAACGGGAGGTACAGATTGCCTTCGCAAAAAAATTGGTCGAAATACACAATCGGGAGGTGGAACGGCCGGACGATATCAAGCGATTCAGGAAATGAGCCAAAGTGGGTATAAGGTATCTGATCTAGTTAAAGCAGCCGGGGTAAGTCGGCAGGCTTACTACAAGTGGCTTACCCATGAACCGACGGTTCATGATATTCAAGATCAAGAAATTCTAAAGCTCGTTAAACAGTTAGAAGCACAACATAAACACTGCGTTGGTTATGACAAGATGACCCGTTTGATAAAGCAGGAAAGATTATCATACACAGTTAACAAGAAGCGCGTCATGCGCATTATGAAGGAACACAGTATTAAAGCGGACTATTGTCAGCCTAAGAGAAAACGTGTGCAGGAGCAGGAAACTTATGAAGCACAGAATACCCTGAACCGCCAGTTTGAACAAGCTGCCGCAAATCAGGTGTGGGTGACGGACACGACGGAAATTGCCTACAACATTCGTAAGTACAAAGTCCGTCTACACGTTGTCCTGGATCTATACGGTCAATACCCACTTAGCTGGATTATTACACCTACAGAAACGAGTACTGGGGCTATTAAAGTATTTCAAATGGCCAAGCAGAAAGCCGGAGGTCTGGCACCGCTAATCCACACTGATCGCGGAGCAGCATATACTTCCAAAGCATTCAACCACTACTTGGCTAGTAATAACAGCCAACATAGTTACTCAGCCCCAGGAACACCAGCTGATAATGCGGTGATGGAGCACTGGTGGGCTGATTTTAAATCTATCTGGTTAGCACATTCACCACAACCACAAACGTTTGAAGACTTAGAACAGCTGGTGACAGAAGGTATCGATTACTTTACGCATTCCTTTATTTCAGGCAAAAGAAATGACCTTACCGCAGCAGAATATCGCTTCGACAAGGCTAACTAGTTTTTATTATTTAATGTGTCAACTTGACAGGGTACAGTACCCATCGCCCCAAATCGACTTAAGCGACGATTCAAAACAGATCGGCCTTACCAGAAGTTAGTCACCGACGTCAGTGAATTTCGATATGGGAACCAAAGCCAAAATGAACGGGTTTATTTAGAACCAGTCCTCGACCTCTTCAATGGAGAGGTTCTGGCTTTCAATATCAGTGACCACCCGACCGTTGAATTCGCTTTAAAACCTTTGCAAGAAGCCCTAAATCGAATACCGGTGTTAGATTATCGGACGACTGTCCATACTGACCAAGGATCTCAGTATCAGCATCGCCACTGGCAAAACACGCTTAAAGAGCACCATGTATTTCAGAGTATGTCACGTAAAGCCACTTGTCTCGACAACGCCGCCATGGAGTCGTTTTTTCACATTATGAAAGTCGAGGTTATGGATGAACATTTTGAGACCAAAACAGCGCTTATCGAAGCTATGAACGAATGGATAGACTTCTACAATCATCGGCGCATCAAAACAAAACTGGACGGCAAGTCCCCGGTAAAATACCGGGAACTTACCGTCCAGAAAGCAGCTTAATAAAGTTGTCCAATTTTAAGGGTTCACTTTATCAAGCCGTGCCTTGAAAGTCTTTTTTGATTATCCCAATGAGAACTTTAATCGTGATGGCGTGAACGTGTCCCTAAAAAGTAAGCACCAACGGCTAACAGAATCAGTAAGCTGATAATGCCCAAGCCGCCACCCATCCACATAAAGGGCATACCGCCAGTAAAAGCCCAACCGCACATCATGGTCACCACTTTCCTAATTATTTTAGTTTCAGTATACGCGCTTTTGCCAGGTACTACCAACCGTTCTGCATTATTTTAAGCTGTTGAGTAGTTGACTTTGTTCATTGGTGGTTAACGGTAAAATTGGTAGGCGCGTGCTTCCGACTAACCAGTGTTGGGCGTTCAGCGCCGCTTTGACGGGTGCCGGTGAGGGTTGTGTGAATAGTGCTGCCATCTTCGGCATTAAACGTCGTTGAATTTGCCCTGCTTGGGTGATATCGCCGTGGTTCAAGGCGCGGCGTATCGTCGCCATTTCATTTCCAAATAAATGACTCGCCACTGAAATCGTTCCCTGACCACCCAAGACGAGGGTGGTCAAGCTCTGAGCATCTTCGCCCGTGTAAACGAGAAAATCTTTAGGCGCCTTTTCAACAATTGCGGCCAATTCTTCATCGGAACCACATTGTTTGATTCCAATTCTGTTCATGACCACGGCTTGGATTAAAGTTAACATAAAATATATCACCTTGGCTTACCATTGAAGTTCATTACCTTCTGACTTTCCCCAATCAAGCTCGTGATCCCTTTTCCCGTCATCTTGCCAATGACTGGCTAACCTCATTCTACAATTCGCCTAAATAAATCTTTGAGTCGGTTAGCAACTTCTTTACGATCCTTGAGTGCCAGAATACTTGTACAGTCATTACTAAAATGAAATTGACATCTCTGCCAAAGGCTACCCTGAAATTGCGTAGTGATTGCATCCTTTAAGCTACAATGAGCGTCTGAAACAAACATATCAACGTTGGTAAGGCCCCGCTGTTTAAGTTCACTAAAGAAGTCCATCCATGCAGCTTTTGATTCACTATCACCGATATCAAAACCGAGCACTTCTCGACGACCGCTAGGGTCGATTCCAATCGCAACGAGTAAGCTATTACTTGTCACAACGTGACCACGGTGTACCTTAAATAAAATTGCATCGGCATACACAAAAGCATACTTTTGCGTAAGGGGACGTCGGTTAAAATCCAGCACTTGGTCGTCCAAATTATTGCATAAAGCCGAGACCGTACTTTTAGAAAAGGTTGTCCCACATAACTTCTTAGTAATCTCAGCTACTTTACGTGTTGAAACACCTTGGATTACCATTTCCATTAATGCCAAATCAAAGGCCTGCTCACTACGCTGGTAGCGTTTGAACAGCTGTGTTGAAAAATTGCCATGACGGAGTTTAGGAACGTGTAGTTCTAGAGACCCTACGCGGGTGGTAAGCTGACGAACCCGATAACCATGCCGTGAATTGGTTCGTTCATCCGAACGTTCATAAGCCTTAGCTTTAATCTGCTCAGTCGCTTCGGACTTAAGAATTTCGTCAAGGATCTTGGTCATAATTGATTGCATGGCCTTATCCCGATCACCTAGTAATAGTTCCTTTAATTCGTCATCTTCTAAATTTAATTCAACCTTTGGCATAATGAAGTTCCTTTCAGATTTCACAAAGTCCTATTTAGAATTTACACCAATTATACGGACATAACCGCAGTTTTTTTCCAGTGGAGAGTGTAACATCTGTTAATGTTAGTGCGGTAACTAAAGTAGGCATATTTCTCTGCGTTAATTTCAACTTTGTCTCCTCCATTTTTTTGAAATACACTTTATTAAAACAGTCATATGTGTCGTAAATATGGAGAAGCCAGCATATATAAAAAAGAGTGCCATGTGACACTCTTTTTGAGCTATTTAATATCAACAACACCGACAAATTCAACATCATCAATTGCAGTTAAGTAAAAACTATCAGTTGGTCCAAGTATTGCAAGTTGACCATTTTTGATTGTACATTCTTGATCTGGTGTGGTCAGTTTCACCGTCCCTTTTAAGGGAATGAGAACTATATTTCCAGGTACAGGGTGAAATTCTCCGTTGTTTGTCACTGTATTTTTCTTTAGTATACGATGACCAACCCGTCTTTGACCATTTTCGTAAAGGTGTTCATGGACCTCATCACCGCGACTACCAGTTAATATTTTCATATAATATATACCCCCAAGTTAATTGACTTTTTTACGTGGCTTTTCAGTATTATTGGAATTTTGTTGAGTGTTGTTTCCACAGCCGCCCATACTACCAGAGCCACCGTGCATACCCTTGTGCATAAATAGCATCATGAGTGGGTGTGCTAGAAGAAAAAGGGCTATCAGAATCCATTGTGACATAGTTTCACTTCCTTTTGCTTTGTTTCTATAATAAGTTTTTGTCATCACTTAATTACACGTTTTTAATCTTTTCACCAGTCAATCCCATCGCATTAATTGCCACGATAATTGTCGACATCGCCATGACCGCAGCACCAACGGCTGGGTCTAGAATGATTCCAATAAATGACAACACACCGGCAGCGAGTGGAATTGCGACAATATTGTAGCCTGCTCCCCACCAGAGATTTTGAACCATTTTCCGATTTGTGATTTTAGCCAAATCAAGAAAATGTAAAATATCGCTGGGTTCTGATTTAACCAACACAACATCAGCGGAATCAATGGCAACATCGGTTCCGGCGCCAATTGCAATTCCAATATCGGCTGCGGCAAGACTTGGTGCGTCATTTACGCCGTCACCAACCATGATGACGTGATTGCCCTTTGCTTGATAATCAGCAATAATCTTTTGCTTATCATCTGGTAATAGGCCTGCATGGAATTCAGTCAATCCTAGTAAGTTAGCAACGTGTTCCGCGGCTTTTGGATTATCGCCAGTGAGCATTACGGGGGTAATTCCTCGCCTCTGAAGACCACTAATTAATTCCTTAGCACCCGCTTTGATGGTGTCGCCTTCAGCAACCATTCCTTGAACTTGGGTGCCCTGCAATAGGAAGCTGACGGAATTACCCTTAGCAGCCCATTTATCAGCAGCGGCCTCGTCAAACCTGATCCCTTTCTTCGTTAAATAGTTACCATTAACAATCGTATAGTCAGTGCCATCAACATTACCGGAAATACCAACGCCCGGAATATTTTGAGACTTTTCAGCCGCAACGACTTCAATGTCCTTCGCTTGGGCTTCAGTAATGATTGCTTGGGCCAGCGGATGAGTCGAATTATTTTCAAGGGCGGCCAGTCGGCTTAATAACGTTGTTTCGTCAATCCCATCATTTGGAATCAATGCATTCACCGTAAATTTACCTTCTGTTAACGTGCCAGTTTTATCCAAGAGAACGTGGCTAACATGTTGACTTGCTTCAATGGCTTGGCGATTTCGAACTAATAGCCCATTTTGAGCGCCAATCGTAGTAGAACGAGAAACCACTAATGGAATCGCTAATCCTAATGCATGCGGGCAAGCAATCACGAAGACGGTCACCATGATCGTCATTGCAGTCGCCAATCCCTGGGGTAACCAGGCAAAGAAAGCAATAATCCCAACACCAAATGCCGCGTAAAATAGATACTTGGCAACTAAATCAGCTTTATCTTCTGCTTTAGATTTAGTTTGCTGGGCATTTTGAACCATTTTCATTACTTGAGAAAGATAGCCGGAGTCACCAGTACCACTAATTTTAACCGTTAGCGTCCCGTTATTGTTGGTTGCACCACCAATGACCTTATCGCCAACGTTCTTGGTAACGGCAGCAGATTCACCGGTTACCAGTGCTTCATTCACGGTCGACTCCCCAGCCGTAATAACACCATCGGCTGGAATACCCTCACCTGAACGCACTTGGAAAGCTTGACCAACTTTTAAATCAGATACTGGCACTTCTTTTGTTTCACCATTATCTGTAACTAGATGGGCCGTCTTAGGCAACAGGGCCGCCATCTTTTGTAAGGCATCCCCAGCCCCCATCAATGCATTCATTTCAATCCAGTGTCCTAGAAGCATAATTAAAATCAGGGTTGCAAGTTCGAACGAAAAATCCATTACATGATTTGCCGGGTTCAAGAAGTTGTTGGCAATAAATGCGTACAAACTGTAGAAATACGAAACGGAAATTCCAAGGGTTACTAGCGTCATCATTTCAGGAGATTTATTCTGAATTTCCGCTTTAGCCCCCTTTAAAAATGGCATTCCGCCATAAAAGTAAAGTGCTGTATCAAACAAAACGATGATAATGCCAACAATTAGCGGTGAACTGAAACTAAGGATGGAAACGTTTAAACCCATGATTGGTGCTAACAGTAAAACTGGAATCGCTAAGACAACGGAGACCCAAAATTTAACTTTCAAATTCCCCATATGCATCATTGAGCCACCGTGCATCATCATGTCGGTCCCAGCCATATCCATATCACCGTGATTCATGTTCATTTGGCTGTGATCCATTTCGGCCATATCGTGGTCCATGTTCATTTGATTATGATCCGTTTCGGTCATATCGTGATCCATATGACTCATATTTGATTCATTATTTTCCATATTCTTAGCACTCATGTTTTTCATGTTCATATGGTCCTCTTTATTTGCCATGATTATCGACCCCCTAAAAATAAGTGTGCGTAGCAAAGCGGTTAGAAGCCGGAATATAAGTTCCTTGTGTGGAAATCCCCGGGATCGGGATTTTTCCACCAGGTTCTTATATTTAGGCTTCTGCTTTGCGGAGCACCATGCCACTATATGAATGAGAATTATGACAAAAATTCATAAGTTTCCGCCATCAGAAATCCCAGATTCTGGATTTTTGTGCAGCAATCCTAAAAGTAAACAGAACACCACAGTCTTAACACGTTTGATCACCCGGCAAGCAGTTACACTGAACTTCCTCGGGCGCTGTTTTGGCCTTTTCAGCTAGAATCGCCTGTAAGTTCGCAATATCCGCCCGCGAGAGTTCCCTTGACTGAATAACGCCGGCAATTGTTGAACCAGCCCGCATCGCACACATATGGTCAAACAAATCATCTGCCGCTGCCGCCATTGATTCCTTCTCGCCAACAACCGGCTTATACGTGAATGGTCGACTGCCGCCATGCTGCGCAACCGCCTGTTTTTGAATCAACCTGCGAAGTAGCGTTTTGGTTGTTGAAACTGACCAGCCTTCTAATTCGTTCATAGCATCGATTAGTTCACGACTAGTCGCATGTCCCATTGTCCAAATTGCTCTCATAACCATCCATTCAGAATCGGTGATGGTTACATTCTTTGCATCCTTCAATTGGCTTCCTCCATTAATTGAATTCTAAGTTTACGTTTGTAGCCTTTTAACACTTATTAGTTTACAACTGTAGTCACAATAATGCAACCTTTCTGCCAGAAAATACCATGACATTAAAAAAACGCCTAGATAATATTCCAGGCGTGGTTTGATACGATATGTTAAATTAATGATCTGGGAATTTTTGGTTTTCTTGTTAGTATGGTGAAATGCCTCTTAGAACCTGTCTAGTATCTGCTGAATCTGGTAGAATTGTGGAAAACCGACTGAGGAGTTTGTCATGCCAGATTATCCAAGCAATATTTCTCGAGCGCAATTTGCGTTAATACAACCTGATTTAGAAAACTTCCGCAAGCATACAAGACCGCGTCGTTATGATCTTTATGACGTATTCAATGCCATCCTTTACTCGCTTACTACAGGGTGTCAATGGCGTGAATTACCACACGATTTCCCGGAATGGCACACTGTCTACCGCTATTACGATATGTGGCGAGATAAACCAGACCCGACAGCTGATTCGCTATTAGAAAGGCTTTTAAAAAAACTGTTGCTTCCTATCGCTTTGCACAGGGCCGATCGGCCCGAACGTCGTTTGTGATTGTTGATGCTCAAAGTGTTAAAACCACTGATTTAACGAAAAATAGTGGCTACGATGGCGGCAAAAAGATTTCAGGGATTAAGCGTCATATGGCGGTTGATATTAATGGTTTACCACAAGCCGTTCTCGTGACACGAGCTAATGTATCAGATCGTTCAGGTGCATTGGCTATGTTTATTAGTTTGGCTAGCCAAACTTTAGAGCTGGTTCAGCATGTCATGGTTGATGGTGGCTACACTGGCAATGACTTTGCGGATCAGGTGAAGCTCATTTTGAATGCTAAGACGACGGTAGCTAAACGCAACGAGTTGCATACGTTCACGGTGTTACCGCAACGATGGATCATTGAACGTTCATGGAGTTGGCTAGACAAATGTCGGCGACTTTGGAAAAACTGTGAACGCGCCCTTAACAGCAGTCTTCAAATGGTTGTATTGGCCTTCCTGAAGATAGTTCTTAAAAGATACTAGACGGGTTCCTAAAACCAGGTCGTAGACTTGTTGCTGTAATTTAGGCAAGCTAGCTAGTTTCTCTTTCGTCGGCACGACTTTAGTCATGATAATGGCGTAGTGTTCTTCAACCTTTTTTCCATTAACATAGCGCTTATTTGGGGTGGTATTGGTTAAAGCGACTGGCTTAGAGACCAAACCCAGATACTTCGTCAGATTAGCCACTAAATACTCAAATTCTTCATCAGTGATATAAGTACAATCGGTGCGGGGATAACTGAGTAGTTTGTCTTCGTATAAGCTTTGAATAGCCGCTAAGGTTTGGCTGGCGCTGGCGTGATAACGTTTATTCATGGCACTTTGGAGACTAGATAGCGAGAATAGTTGGGGACTAGCTCGTTTTTTGCCTTGCTTTTGGACGTCCTTGATAAAACCGTCCTGTGAGCCTTTCTGAACGTGTTTAGCCTGCATGAATGTCATTAGCCCTGTTTCGTCTTTAAATCGCTGATAGGGGTCTAATTTTGCGACAAATTTTTGCTGATTAGCTAAAATTTCCGCATTTAGCTCAAAATAAGGTTCCGGCTTAAAGTTTTTGATTGCCTGGTCCCTTTGATAGACCATATACAAGGCTGGCAGCTATAGGTAACTAATCGAGCACGCTCTACGTACCAAATTTTTATCAATATAAAATACATTATGGGCTACCATTCATACCAATTAACCAGTCGCTAATTTTGTGATTACAAGTGCATGCCCCC
>NZ_AZEG01000045.1:0-5099 GCF_001434935.1 Liquorilactobacillus uvarum DSM 19971
AATTATGGCACAACTGTTCAGAAATTTATGTACCAAATACTAGGATAGGAGCAGTTTTATCTTGGACTAATGTACTTGGGAGTAAGATTTTCATTTACCTTACCTTTTATGATTTTGCAGGAAGTTCCTTTGAAAAAAGCATTACACCATTCAATTATTTTAACCAAGAAATATTTTTGGAAACTGATCGGATCTTTTTCCGCTATGATTTTGGGGTCTTTGGTTTTCAATTTTATAATCTATGCTTGTCTACTAGGAATTCAATGGATATTTGAAAGAACTTTTAGCGGAGCGTCTCTTTATTCTGCAACATTACTGGCAACAATGGCTTGGTTTATCAGATTGATAACTTCCATACTTGTTATTATTGGATCGGTCCAAATTGTGCTATTTTTTATGAACAAAGAACGACAGTTAGATGGATTAAAATTACAAGAATTAGTGCATAAAAAGCAGCATACTTTGTTGGAGATATGCCTTTTGCTAATTTGTTTTTTGGGGCTTCTTGCGGTTCGAACTAGAGATAATTATATGTTTATGCGGCAATCTACACATAAGATTCCAATTGTGATTGCTCATAGAGGTGTTGATGGGAACAATGCACTGCAAAATTCTATAAGTGCTCTAAAAAAGACACATCGAAGTGCTAAACCACATTATACAGAAATGGATATCCAAGAAACTAAAGATCACAAGTTTGTGGTGAGCCATGATTCGAATTTAAAAAAACTTACTGGGAAAAATTTGATAGTCCAAAAATTAACATTAAAACAAGCAATTAGTTTGACTGCACGTGAAGGAAAACATTCCGCAAAATTGGTGAGTTTTGACAAGTATTTGAGTGAAGCGCATAAAATAGGACAGTTATTGATTGTCGAAATTAAAGTAAGCAAATATGATTCGGAACGTATGCTTGATATTTTTGCAGATAGGTACGGGCAAAGTTTAATTAGGCATGGTGATGTTGTACATTCACTTGATTATAGGACCGTTTATAGTCTTAAGAAGAAAATACCTCAATTAAAAGTTGGATACATTTTGCCTTTCAATGTTTTAGGTGTTCCCAAGACAGTAGCTGATTTTTATTCTATTGAATACAGCACTCTGAATGATGATTTTATAATTGAGGCACAGCGACAGCACAAAAAAGTTTACACATGGACAGTTAATCGCAGTCCTTCAATGTATGGTGATCTTAGTATGGGAGTTGACGGAATTATTACGGATAATGGAACCAAGCTTAATACAACTATCGATAAATATCAGTCAACGCGAACTTACACCTATAAGATGCTTGCGTTGATGCTGAATTTATATCGGTAATATATATAATAGTTTGATGTCTTGAAAGAAGTTTTCACTTCAAAATGACATATGATGTTTGCATAAAACTTTTTATTTTTAAAATCACAAAACAAAAAAACAAGTAATTTGTAACAATATATAATTAAAGAAATTATAGTAGAACGAAGAATACCTTCAAAGTTGACTAAGACACCTCAAAGGATTAAACAAGATCTAATCTTTTAGAGTTAGTGCAGAAGTAAAAACTTTGAAAGGTATTTTTTTGATTAATTTCTGGTACAACATATTCAAAATTTTTTATGATAAATATGCTATTTAAAAATAACTTTTAATAGGTTTTTTACCATCGAAAAATAATAGGATTTCTTTAGCACAACGAAGAGATGATGCTTTCAAAGTCTCCTTTGTATTTGCGCCGATATGCGGAGTAGCTATGAAATTACTCAATTTGCTGAAATCATGCAGAGTGTACTTTGCTCCATTATCAAACACATCGACTGCAGCTCCAGCTATTTTCTTATTAAGCAGGGTTTCATACAAAGCATCACTATCAACAATTGAACCACGAGCAGTGTTTATTAAATAGGATGTTCGTTTCATCCTATTAAGTGCTGTTTCATCAATTAAACCGTGCGTGTTTTTCTTTGCAGGAATATGGATTGTAACGATATCGGACTCTGTTAATAAATAATTGAGTGAGACTTGAGTGCCATAAATTAATTTTTTAGGGCGATGGTTATAAACTAGCAGTTCATTATTGAATGGCACTAAATAAGAACTAAATTTTTGCGCAATTTTTCCATATCCAATTAAGCCGACTTTTTTATTTGCAAGCGAAGAACCAACTGGGAAAGTATTGTCATTTTTATTCACAGGTATCTTTCTGAGTAGATTTAAGAGCAGCAGTAAGGTAAGTTCGGCGACAGGACCAGCGTTCAGTCCTGGTGTATAAGTTAGACGGATGTTACGTTCTTTTATTGCCTCAAGTGGTAGGTTGTCCACACCAACACCATGTCTGGAAATAATAGCAAGGTTTTTGAATAAGTTTAATTCATCAATGCTAAGTGTACTGGCTCGTATAATCATGCCAACAACTTGTTTAAAGTTAATCTGTGTTTGACTTTCAATAATTGATAGATTATGTGGACGGACATAGACTGAGTATCCAGCTTTTATTAGAAGATCAAGCCCACTTTTTTCGATTGGTTCAACTACATATATAGTGTTCAAGATAATTATTTACTCCCTTCTTTAAAAAATACAGCAATATAAACGGCAGCGAAAACAATTACTTTGATTATAAAATGATTAGTAACATTTTACCATTTATTAAATTTTTAAAAAATAAAAATAACGGATTTTTAGTTTTGAAAAGAAACAAAAACACCGAAAAAAAGATGAAATCAAAATAATTGCTTGATTTATTCACTGAACAAACGCTTACTCCAATTGTAGAAAGTATAAGATATCTTTTTCACATTGTAGACAATACTTTGCTTATGTGTGTAGAATATGAACATTGACTTTTCATCGAAATCTAATTTTTGAAAGGGGGAGTTTAAAATATGGAATGTGATTATCATTTTGTACCAGTCGGGGAACAGTCATTAAATATTGTTTTTCCTGAAGTGATAGATGCAGAAGAAAACCGTTTAATTCATACATTAGCACGGGTTTTATCTAATACTGATGTGGGAATTGTTGCTACGATTCCTGCTTACCATACTTTGACAGTTAATTTCGATTTCCTTCGTACAAACTTTACAAGTTTAACAAATGAGATTGAGGCCTTGATTAAAAGCCATCCACTTTTAAAAGATGAAGAAAAAAAGCATATCATTGAACTTCCAGTTTGCTATGATGAGGAATTTGGACCAGATCTTAAATCTGTGCTTGAATACGGGAAAATAACTTTCGAAGATCTGGTTAAACTGCATACAAAAGACCCCTATCTTATTTATATGATGGGCTTTATGCCGGGTTTTGCTTATATGGGTTCTGTTTCAGATAAAATTGCGATGTCAAGGCTTAAAAATCCACGTGCTAAAGTTCCGGCTGGTAGTGTTGCTGTTGCTGGAAAACAAACAGGTATGTATCCAATTGAAGCACCAGGTGGTTGGAGACTTTTGGGGCGAACGCCGGTGAAGTTATATGATCCAAGGCATCCTAAACCACGTTACAATGCCGGAGATTATATTAAGTTTAGAGCTATTTCGAAAAATGACTATTACTATATCCAAAAACTTGATTTGAAGGGAAAATACCAACTCAAAGAATTGTTTTAATACCGGGAGGCGATTTTGTGAAAATAGTTGAAGTATTAGAAGCAGGGTTGGTAACAACTATCCAAGATCTTGGACGTCCTGGTTATCAAGGGGATGGGGTTCCTGTTTCTGGCGCAGTAGATACTATGGCACATCGTATGGCAAATATATTAGTTGGTAATGACAAGGAAGCTGCAACGCTAGAGTTCTGTATGCTTGGCCCTAAACTTAAATTTGCATGCAAAACATTTATAGCAGTTACAGGAGGTGCATCACAGCCACTGATAGATGGAAAACCAATATTCTTAAACAAAGTTTACAGTGTAAAAAGTGGTTCTGTTCTTTCGTTTAAACCGATGACTTCTGATCGTTACGGTTATATAGCCGTTGCAAATGGTGGCTTTTTAATTAAACCACTGCTGAATAGCCGCGCTACAACTGTCAGACTCAAATTAGGAGGATTTAAAGGAAGATGTGTCCGAGAGGGAGATCATCTTCCAATAGCTGAATGTTTTAGGATGCCAAGTTTTCAATATCGTGAATTTTCACATGATAAAAAAAGTGAAAGTGAAAAAAATAGCGAAATTCGTTTTATTAAGGGCCCACAGTGGGATTTGTTTACCAGTGAAGCACAGATGCAATTTTGTAGAAGCTTTTTCACTATTTCACAGCAAGCCGATAGAATGGGGTATCGGTTGGATGGGGAAAAAATGTCTGTTCCAGAAAGCAATATGCTTTCAGAAGGCACAGTTTTAGGAAATATTCAGATAACTCGAGACGGCCGGCCAATCGTTCTTTTGGCGGATAGACAGACAACCGGGGGCTATCCAGTTATTGCAACTATTATCGCGGCCGATCTTAGTAAATTTGTTCAACTCAGTAGTCGGCAGCAGATACACTTTCAACCTGTTTCTTTAGATAAGGCAAGTTCAGCATTAGTTGCGCAAAATTCTGAATTAAAAAAATTCAAGTTATTTTTAGAAACAAAGAGGTATCAATATCCAATTGGACCGATACGTAAAGCGGCGCAAAAATTAGAAATTCTGCTTGATGGAAATGGTTAGGAAGGGGTTTATAAGATGGAAATAGAAAAGATTGAAAGCTTAATTAAGTTATTTGGTCGTTCAGCTCTTTCTAGGTTAGAAGTTGCAGAAAAAGATACCCGAATTGTCTTGGAAAGAAAAAATAATGCAGCAGCACTTGAAATAGAGTCCGATGCAGCTAAGGTATTAAAAAAGTCTGAATTGACTGAAAAAACAGCAAAAGTTGTTAAGGCCCCCTTAGTAGGTACTTTATACACCGCATCAGAACCAAATAAACCGGCTTTTATTAAAGTCGGTGACACGGTCAAAAAGGGACAGACCATTGCCATTATTGAAGCTATGAAAATGATGAATGAAGTTAAGTCACCTTTTGATGGTAAAATTGCGGCTATTCTGGTTGAAAATGAGGCTGTAGTTGAATATGATCAAGCACTTTTTAAACTAGAGGATTGAGGTGGAAATAGTGAAAAAAGTTTTGATTGCTAAC
>NZ_AZEG01000045.1:5134-9472 GCF_001434935.1 Liquorilactobacillus uvarum DSM 19971
GAGGTGAAATTGCGGTTCGAATCATTCAAGCATGCCATACACTGGGGTTAGCTACAGTTGCTGTTTATTCAACTGCTGACAAAACAGCACTTCACGTTCAGTTAGCTGATGAAGCTGTCTGCATAGGACCGCCGGAACCGTCTAAAAGTTATTTAAATCAGGAAAATATAATTGAAGCGGCCAAAATGACCAAAGCAAATTTTGTTCATCCAGGATATGGTTTTTTGTCTGAAAATGAAAAATTTGCTCAAAAATGTGAGCAAAATCACCTTGAGTTTATCGGACCGAGTGCAAAAGTTATTGGTTTGATGGGTGAAAAAGCAACGGCACGGCAAACAATGAAAAATGCAGGAGTACCAGTTGTTCCAGGCAGCCCTAGTGGTTTTTTAACACTGAAAGAAGGACTGGATTATGCGAATAAAATTGGTTTCCCGGTGATGTTGAAAGCTAGCGCTGGCGGTGGAGGCAAGGGAATGCGTGTTATCAAAAAAAAGGAAAATTTTGCCGAGGATTTTTCTTTAGCCCAACAGGAGGCACAGCATGCTTTTAATGATGGGGAAATGTATCTTGAAAAGTATCTTCCACATCCGCGTCATATAGAAATTCAACTTATGGCAGACCAGTTTGGAAATGTAATTGCTTTGCATGAACGAGATTGCACACTGCAGCTTAATCACCAAAAGATACTGGAAGAAGCGCCTGCGCTGGCAATCAGCAATTCAACGAGACAAAGAATGTTGGAAGTTTCTGTTCAAGCGGCTAAAGAGATAAACTACGAGGGTGCTGGGACAATGGAATTTCTTTTAGATGATCCTGAAAATTTTTATTTTATGGAAATGAACACCAGGATCCAGGTTGAACACCCAATAACTGAATTAATAACTGACACTAATCTGGTGGAATTGCAGCTGAAAGTAGCCTTAGGGGAAAAACTAACTCTTACACAAGCGAATATAGGTCGTCAGGGTTTTGCTTTGGAATGCAGAATTAATGCCAGAGAAGCAGGAAAAATAACTGTTTTACATTTGCCAAGTGGATATGGTATTCGAGTGGACACTGCTCTATATCAAGGTTACCGAGTACCACCAAATTATGATTCTATGATAGCTAAGGTCATTACATATGGCCATGATCGAAAGAATGCTATTGCTTTGATGAGAACAGCTTTGGATGAGACCGTAATCGGCGGAATTCAAACTAATCTTGATTTTTTAGCACAGCTATTGGATGAACCAGAATATCTCGATAATGAAACTGATGTTAATTGGTTGGAAAAGTTGACGAAAGGGTCTATTTGAGAGAGGAGATGTAGCATAATGTTGAAATCATTAGAAGAATACAGTCCAGTTGAATTGAGACATTTAATTCGTGAAGGAAAATATACTAAGCCTACAAGTGGATTGGCAGCGGGCTACACGCAAGCTAATTTGGTCATTTTACCGAAAGACCTCGCTTACGACTTTTTGTTGTTTACTCAGCGTAATCCTGCACCCTGTCCAGTTTTAGAAGTTAGCGATGCTGGTAGCCGAAAATTAAAAGAATTTGCAAAAGACATTGATCTAGCAAATGATTTTCCCAAATATCGAATCTACCGCAAGGGAAGATTGGATGAGGAAGTGACGAGTGTTGAATCATTTTGGCGTGATGATTTAGTTAGTTTTCTGATTGGATGCAGCTTTTCTTTTGAATCGGAGTTGATTGCTGCTGGGATAGAGGTTCGCAATATCACTCAGAAAGTGAATGTCCCTATGTTTAACACTAATATTCCGCTCAAAAAAGCCGGAAAATTTCACGGAAATATGGTGGTCAGTATGCGACCTATTCCAGAAAAACAGGTCATTAAGGCTGTCAAAGTAACGGCAGCAATGCCGAAAGTACATGGTGCACCTATTCAGATTGGCAGTCCGCAGCATATTGGGATCGCAGACCTTCAAAGGCCGGATTACGGTGATGCTGTTGAAATTAAGCAGGGCGAAGTACCCGTTTTTTGGCCATGTGGTGTTACTCCACAAAACGTAATTATGCAAATCAAACCAGAATTTGTAATCACACATGCACCCGGACATATGCTGATTACAGATGTAAAGAATACAAGTCTCAAATATGAATAAAGGTGGAGTGAACAATGCTGAAAATTGACTTAAATAGTGATTTAGGCGAAAGCTTTGGGCACTATAGTATAGGCAATGATAGTGAAATTATCAATTTGGTAACATCGGTTAACATAGCGTGCGGATTTCATGCCGGCGATCCTGATGTAATGGCACAAACAGTAAGGAAGGCAGAAGCTGCAGGAATTGGTATCGGGGCACATCCAGGTTATTTTGATCTGCAAGGTTTTGGCAGACGGCGAATGAATATGTCTTTAAACGAAGTTCAACATATGATTACCTATCAAGTAGGTGCTTTAACAGCTTTTACCAAAAACAAAAAATTGCATCATGTTAAACCCCATGGTGCCTTATATAATGCTGCTGCACAAGATCATGATTTGGCGCTTGCAATTTGCCGTGGTGTTCAGGTGGTTGATCCAAAATTACCACTGTATGGATTGGCTAATAGTGAATTAATAACCGCAGCGGAAGAAATAGGACTTCCTTATGCACAGGAAGTTTTTGGTGATCGTAATTACGAAGCTGATGGAACTCTGGTTTCGCGCAGCAAACCTAATGCAGTAATACATGATCCGGTGGAGATTGCGGGTCGAGTAATTAAGATGGTTGAGGATCAAGCCGTAGTTGCAATTAATGGACAAAAGGTTCCACTTAAATCGGATTCGGTTTGTGTGCATGGAGACAACCAAGCAGCATTGGCAATTGTAAAAGAATTACGCACCGCTCTAGAAAAAGAAGGAATAAAAGCGAAAACTTTATAGCATTCTATTTTAATGAAAGAAGGAATTCAATATGGGTAATAATCCAAAAAAGAACAACGATATTCCCAATACGATTACCAAACCTAATCGTTCACCTCGAAGTACAGCAATGGGAGCAGCGTTTTTAATGGCAATGGCTGCCGTAGGTCCAGGATTCCTAACACAGACAGCAACTTTTACAGGTCAAATGGGAGCTAATTTTGGTTTTGCTATTTTAATTTGTATTGTTTTTGATATCGTTGTTCAAATGAATGTTTGGCGCATAATTGTTGTTAGTGGTCGTAAAGCACAAACTATCGCCAATGATGTTTTTCCTGGTTTAGGATATATTCTATCAGCGTTAGTAGCAGTCGGAGGATTGTTTTTTAATATCGGAAATGTTGGTGGAGCTGGTTTAGGATTGAATGTTCTTTTCGGAATTTCGCCTGAGAATGGGGCGGTGATTGCAGCTGCTCTGGCATTGATTATCTTCGTGGTTAAGAATGCTTTAGTTGTTATGGACCGTACTGTTCAGATATTGGCTTTTGTTAAAGTAGCTATCTTGGTTTACATTATCTTTGTAATGTCAGTACCTTATGGAACAGCTATTCAACATACTTTTGCGCCAACAAAGATTGATTTTTATTCGATCGTTACGATCGTTGGTGGTACTGTTGGGGGATATATTTCATTTTCAGGAGGCCATCGTCTGATTGAGGGTGGCGTGCGTGGAGAAAAGAATATTAAATATGTTAATGAAGGAGCATTAACGGGAATAGGGATTGCTTCTGTAATACGTGTCTTACTATTTTTAGCAGGACTATCAGTTGTAGTGGCAGGTTACAAGTTAGATCCAACTAATCCAGCAGCTTCGATTTTTAAATACGCAGCTGGCAATTTCGGTTATAAATTCTTTGGGATTCTTTTATTTGCAGCTGGCATGACATCAATTTTGGGATCAACTTTTACTTCAACGTCATTTCTTGATTATGCAGTGAAGAGTAAAGGAGTTAGTTCATATGAGAAGTACCGAAAATATTTGGTTATCGGGTTTATATTAATTTCAACGTTAATCTTTTACTTTGTTGGCAACCCCGCTAAAGTACTTGTTTTTGTCGGCGCGGCCAATGGGTTTGTATTACCTATCTCATTAACTATTCTTTTATTAGCAAGTGGGAGCAAAAAAATAATTGGCAGCTATAAGCATCCTAAGTGGTTAACATACTCTGGGTGGGCGGTTGTATTGTTCATGGCTTTTGCTAGTATTAAAACGATTCTAGGTTTGTTCTAATTTTTATGAAACAAGGTAAATGCTTGAATAATCAAGCTCAATAGTTCAATAGTATAGGGATCCGGGTCAAAAGTTATATTTTGGCCCAGATCTTTATTTTATTGTTTCATTACACAAATGAACATGCTTCAAAACTAATTTTTGATGTTTAGAAACAATAAATAAACGGTTGATTGCGTTTTTGAGTAGAAAA
>NZ_AZEG01000046.1 GCF_001434935.1 Liquorilactobacillus uvarum DSM 19971
CAACACTGGCGCAATGCAGACAGGCTTCAAGTATATTAAAAATCAGGAAAAAACCGTTTATTATAATAAAGCAGGTCAAATGCAATATGGACAGCAACAGCTAAATGGACACTGGTATTTATTTGATAGCAACACTGGCGCAATGCAGACAGGCTTCAAGTATATTAAAAATCAGAAAAAAACCGTTTATTATAATTCTAATGGGCAAATGGTTTATGGCAGGCAAAAAATCAACAAGCGCTGGTATGTTTTTGACACGAAAACAGGCGCTTTAAAATAATGGGTTGAATAACAAACAAATGATCGAGACAAAACCAATACTTTGTCTCGATCATTTGTTTATTATTTTAAAATACTGAAAAAAATACATGTAGTTTACTTCAATTACTGAACCAACTTACCAGCTATTTTATTTTTAAAGAAGCGAGCTGTTTCTCGATCTCACTAAGTGTTACATCAGCTTCAATAAGTGAGGCAGCTGTATACGCTCCTTCAACAAAGGCTGCATCATAAAGATGAACCTGTTTATCCGTCATTTCAGTTGCAAGTTCAAGATTCATCTTTGAACTGCCAATATCGTAGAACGCAAGTAGCTCGGAGGCTTTATTCTCTTCGATGGCAGCTAAAATTTTTTCCATGCTAGTTCCAATGTCATTTTCGTTTGTTCCGCCGGCATTTGTAATGGAAACATTCGGTGCAACTTGCGTTAGCAGTTGCGGTATACCGCGTGCAATATCGGGGACGTGTGATACAAGGATGATGCCTAATTTTTTCATAAAGATGCCTCCGTTTCTAAAAGAGCAGTGAACAAATAACCACTTGAAACAGCTCCTGGATCTAAATGACCGATCGAACGTTCGCCTAAATAAGAGGCACGCCCCTTCCGTGCCAACATATCTTTAGTCGAAGCGATAGCATCATCAATTACTTTTTGAGTAATTTCATTTGTTTGCGCAACAGGTGACCAGACATCAACCATAGTCTTGTCGCCTTCAGTTGCACCACCGCGTTTTTTAATGCCGTCTAATGCTGCATTAATAAGGGCATTTATATCTTGTGTTTCACCACATTTTTTTGCCATCTCTAAGAATGCTGTTCCATATAAAGGACCTGAAGCACCACCGACTTTACTGATTAAACTCATTGCAATGTTCTTAAGTATAGTTTTTAAATCGGGTTTTTGAAGTTTCGCCAGTCCTTGTTTGACACCTTCCATTCCGCGCATCATATTATTTCCGTGATCACCATCACCAATTGGAGTATCCAACTCACTTAGATAGTCTTTGTTCTCCTCAATTTTATGGTAGAATTTGTCCATCCATTCTTGCGTAATTTCAGTTGTTAACATTATTTATCTCTCCTTTACCAAGCAATTGTTTCAACTGGATAGTTGAGGTACTTCAACCATTTATTGTCTGCTAAATCAAAAACTGTTAACGAAATTCCAGCCATTTCGATTGAAGTCATGTAATTTCCAACTTTCATAAAAACTGGTTTTATTTGCTTAGCTTCAAGTTGATCTAATAAGTCGTGGCTGAAAACATACTGCTCCATCAGAGGAGTTGCCCCCATTCCGTTAACTAAAACAGCATATTGATGTTGCGGGTTTAAATGTAGTTCCTGATCAATTTTAGCTAATAATTCTGAGACTAGTTTTTTTGAGGTTTTAATTTTTTCACGGCGATAACCCGGTTCACTGTGGATACCGACACCATATTCAATTTCATCATCTGCCAATACAAACCCAGGTTTTCCTACTTCAGGAACTGTTGCAGCTGAGAGTGCGACAGCAATCGTACTGATATGGGGTAAAGCATCTTTAGCAAGTTTTTCGAGTTCATCTAAACTGGCGCCTTGATCAGCCGCCGCACCCACTAGCTTATGCATTAAAACAGTGCCTGCAACACCTCGGCGCCCTTGTGTATAAAGGCTGTCCTCAACAGCAATGTCGTCATTGACAATGATCGATTTAATTTTAATATCATCCAATTCGGCCATATCTTTGGCCATATCAAAATTCATAACATCACCAGAGTAGTTTTTGATAACAAGAAAAACACCTTTGCCTTGGTCAGATGCTTTAATGGCGGCATATATTTGGTCTGGAGTTGGCGATGTGAAGACTTGTCCGGCAACTGCAGCACTTAGCATTCCTTTGCCTATGAAACCAGCATGTGAAGGTTCGTGACCGCTACCACCACCACTAACAATACCAACTTTTCCCTCCATAGATTTTTTGTCACTTCTGACCATTGCTTCTGTTTCTGGAATTTTTTTAAGATACTGCGGATACGCTCTAACTAATCCGTCTACCATTTCTGGAACCACATTTTGAGGTTCGTTGATGATTTTTTTCACTGTTTTCACGTTCCTTTCCGGTACAATATCAATTTTATCTGAATACGATTACATTGTAAAAGAATGTTGCTTAAAAGGAATAAATTGAAAAGATAATCAATCGTTGCTAACGTGTTAAATGATGCTATTATCATTTTTTAGTGTCAAGTATTTGCTTTGAATGAGAAAACATGGAAAGTGCAAAAAATGTGGAACTTTATAATAATTAGATAGATTAACAAAATGATATAATTTTTTAATATTTACTAAGAAATATGTATTTTTAGAGAAAAATTTGCGAAGTCTGTATTATAACGCTAATATTTTAAAGACAGAGAAGTTTTTTAAGATATAATCAAAAGTGAAATGGAACTGGTTATATTTAAAAGGCGGAATAGTCACTTACCTTCTTTGGAAAATGAGCGGAATATATATTTCTAAGGCAATTGTCGGCATTAGTACTCTAATGAAATTTGTAAACCTCTGGTCAAACAAATATTTCAAAGTGACTTTCTGACAAGTAAAAATGGAGGATACTATGGGAAAAGAAAGTACGAGAATTAAATTAATCCGGGCCTTTGCCCAGTTATTGGTTGAAAATGGCTACCAAGCAGCAACTACAAGCAAAACGGCTAAACTTGCTGGCGCCAATGAAGGTTCTATATTTAGGATTTTTAAAAATAAACGTGGATTGCTGCAAGCTTTAATCGATCAGTGCATGCAAGATATAAATTCGCTGCAGTATAAAGATATCGAAAAGATGACAATTGAAGAATGTCTGCAAAAAACTGCTCAAAAATATCAAGCATTTATGATAAAACACCAAGCACTTGTCGTGGTAGGGGTAAAAGAGTCACTAGAATTAAGAGAAGTTGGTGAGGCAATAGAAGAAGTATCAACACATTTCAAAAAAGTAATTGAGAAAATTCTGTTAGAAAAAGCAGAATCTGGTTGTCTTTCAAAAAAGATAAATCCTAAAATTCAAGCTAATAATTTTGTGTGGTTGAATTTTGGTTATTTTATAACAAATAAGAGGTTTAAGTATACCAAGGCCAAAACAGTTGAGGATCAAGAGGATAAGGTTTTGAAAGAGCATGTTCTGGAGTATCTAAAAGGAATAATCTAAAAACATCCAATCGCTGTATTAAGTTGTTAGGGCAGTATGTTTTTAAAGGCAAAAGTTCTGACAGCTTATAAACTTAGACGAAGTTGTCTCTTGAAAAGATCAGTATCAAGCATAAATACCGTGTTTTATTTTTATTATGAATTTTAGTGTTTGACTAATTGTAGAAATGGGACTGTGACAAAATTAAATGTTTTTGTCACAGTCCCACTTAGAGTAATTTAAGGTTCCAACGCCATTCGTTAGGTTCCAAAGATAGTTTTCCGCTATCTAACTGCAAATTAACCGCAGACAGAATCAGACTAGGATCATAACCGATTGGTATTGAGTGAAGTTTTCTGATATGTGTTTGATCTTTTTTCGATTTTTAAAAGAATAATTTGCTGGCGGTCATAACCACGAGCATGAGGACACAAGAGCAAATAAATGCTGCAGCGAAAGCATTTCGTCCACGATGAATAATAGTGTCAAAGTTAACATTCATTCCCAAAGCTGCCATCGCCATTCCTAAGATGATATAAGCAAGTTTGACAAGTAGAGCCAATACACCTGCCGGAATGGGGAGGAAAGAACCAAATACGCTTGTAAGAAGAAAACCGGCCATAAACCAAGGTATAGGCAGTTTGGCCTTGGTGTCTGCATGAGTAGCTTGTGGAGTTGTTTTTTGGTACCAAATACCGATTAACAAAGCGACTGGAGCTAATAATAATACGCGTGAAAGCTTAGTAATGATGGCAGCATCCAGTCCCACTGGACCAGCCGCGCTGCCAGCTGCAACTGCATGGGCTATTTCATGCAAAGAGCCACCAGTAAAAACGCCAAATTGTGTTGGAGTCATATGAAGCAATGGCTTTAAGCCAATTTCAATCAGTGTAAAGACAGTTCCGAGAATCGCTACAGTTGCGACAGCCAAAACTTCATTTTCTTGCTGCTGTTTTTCTTTTTCTTTAGAAACTTTGATTTGAGGCGACACCCCCATAACTGCGGCTGCTCCACAGACACCAGATCCAGTTGCGGTTAAGATTGCCAGCTCACGTTCAACTCCCATTTTTC
Organism: Liquorilactobacillus uvarum DSM 19971; assembly: GCF_001434935.1. Classification (GTDB taxonomy): domain Bacteria; phylum Bacillota; class Bacilli; order Lactobacillales; family Lactobacillaceae; genus Liquorilactobacillus; species Liquorilactobacillus uvarum. The sequence goes on from NZ_AZEG01000046.1 coordinate 4,514, forward strand.
TAGAGACCCAATAAGTTAAGAGAATCATTCCAGTTACTATACATATTGCAAGTAAAATCGATTTGATGCCAGCCTGAGCCAGTTGAACCAGATTTAATTTAAAACCAAGCAGAATAATTCCTAAACGTAAAAATTTATTTGAGATGAAACCTGATTCGGATCTAGCTTGTTTGATTATAGTTGGTTGAATTTGCAGAATAATTCCTAACAACATTGATAAAACTAAAGCACCAACAAGAGATAAATAAGGCAGTTGTGCTAAAAATGATCCTACAACAGCACAAATAAGTGTTATAAAAAATGAAATCCAAAAACCAGATTTTTTTAATTTGTTAATGATTATCAAAATGTAACCCCCCTGAAGTAATAATTAGAGTATAACGAATTTTTTGAATAAGAAAAAATAATGATTTATTATTAGACTATAAGCTTGGCTTATATAAAAAGGGGGATTACTTTTGTTAGATCAGTTATATTTAACTTTTTTGGTTTTGAGCCGAACTCATTCATATACTAAGACTGCTGAACAACTATATATTTCACAGCCTGCTGTAACACAGCAAATTCAGCGGTTGGAAGAAAAACTGGGATTGAAACTTGTTTATTACCATCGGCCTAATTTAAAAATCACTCAAATTGGTGAAGAGTTAGCCGATTTTTTACAAAGAACGAATGTTCAATCGCAGCAACTACTTGAACGTCTTCAAACACCAAACAAATTTCGAGAGATTAATTTCAGTACGACCCGTTCACTTAGTGAATTTTTGGCACCACAATTGATAGAAGAGATCGCAGCCCGTGACGCGTTCAGAAAGATAAGTTGTCATGTTGGAAATACGGAGCAGGCATTAACAGCAGTTAGAACCGGCAAAAGTCAATTTGCGTTGGTTGAAGGTAATTTTGATAAAAACAAATTTGGATATAAAATAATCAGATCAGAACCCTTTATAGCGGTTGTCTCTGGCCATCACGTGTTAACGCAGTATAGAAGTTTAACATGGAGTGATCTTGTGAAGACACCACTGCTTGTCAGAGAGGAGGGCTCAGGATCCCGTGAAATTCTGGCAAGTCTTGCACGTGCAGAAAATGTCAGCTTAAGTGATTTTGAACATTTAATCGTTATTTCTGAACCGCTTTTAATAAGACGATTATTATTAGGTGGAGTTGGTATAAGTTTTCTGTATCGTTCATTGGTAGAAGAACAATTAAAAAATAAGCAGCTAGTTGAACTATCAATGCTCGACAATGGGCAAACGGCACATGACTTATATTTAATATATGCAAAAGACAGTTATTTCAAAGAAGATTATGAAGAGTGGGTAGATGTTTTAAAATAAACAAAGAATATTGCTTTCAATCTGAAAGCAGTATTAAAAAGTGAGTATGACATAAGTCGGTAAGACAAACTTGAGTAGTAATGCGAAGCTAGACGGAGGACTTTGACTTATGAAATGTATTTATATGAAATCGATAAAGAAACTGAATCAAAAATTAAACTTGATCCAGTTTCTTTTACTTGAAGTAAAAAATATGAATTGTTGAAATTTATTTTTTCAATTTTGCTAGGATCTTTTTATTGAGTTCCAATAAAATAGCGGGAATAAACATTGCTATAAGACTAATAGTCCACTGAAAAAGTGTTAATTCCACTAACCCAAACGACTTCTGTAAAGGTTGAATCAAGGCAACTAGAATAATAATTGCCGCAGCTGCTAGTAAAGCAACATTCAAAGCATGGTTTGCTTTGATCGATTTTAGCGTTAAAGATTCACGTGCTTTGATCGGATAGATATCAATCATTGAACCTAAGGCCAGTGTCAGAAATAACATTGTTGCTCCAACCTGAGAGTTGTTATCAGTTAGAATAAAACGTCCGAAAGCATAGATTGCCAAGGTTAAAATAGTATAGATTGTTGAACGGATAAACATGCGCAAACCAACGCCATTGCTGAAAATACTCTGATCACTTGGAATAGGCGGTTGCCGCATAGCCTGTGCTTCTCCTTGTTCACGTGAAAGATAAAAACCGGGAATACCATCTGCTAGGACATTTATCAGCAGTAATTGTTCTGCAATCAGCGGGACACCCCAACCGAAAAGGACACTGCCAACCATTAAAAATATTTGCGCAAAATTAACACTAACCAGAAATTCAATGGCTTTTAAAACATTTTGATATATCGTACGGCCTGAAGAAACAGCTTCGATAATTGTTGCAAAGTTATCATCAGTTAAGATCAGATCTGAGGCTCCCTTTGCAACTTCAGTTCCTGTAATCCCCATAGCTATTCCTACATCGGCTGCTTTGAGGGCGGGGGCATCATTGACCCCATCACCAGTCATTGCAACAACCTTGCCTTTTTGCTGCCAAGCTTTGACAATTCTAATTTTATCTTCAGGTGAAACTCTTGCAAAAACACTAACTTTGTCTATTTTTTTGGCGAGCGTTTTATCGTCCCATTTTTTTAAGTCAGAACCGCTCACAGTAAGATCATCATTTTGATAAATTCCAATTTGAGCAGCAATCGCACGTGCAGTTGCTTTATGATCACCAGTAATCATAATTGTTTTAATGCCTGCTTGTTTAGCTTGGTGAACTGCTTTTTTTGCCTCTGGACGCGGTGGATCAATTAGACCGATGATACCGGCAAAAGTCAGCTTTTTTTCTAAGGACTCGATGTCCTCAACCGGCTTTTTTTCAAATTCACGATATGCCACGCCGAGAACGCGCAATGCATCATTTGCAAATTCATCATGAATCTTATTCAACTGTTGACTATCAGATTCAGAGAGAAAGATAGGGAGTTTGTCTAAAGCACCTTTTACGATTAAGAGGAAATGACCGTTTTTTAGTTCATGAAGAGTAGACATTGTTTTTTTGTCCGAGGAAAAAGGTCTTTCAGCAATTCGAGGTGCATCCTGTTCAAAGTGCTCACGGGAAAGATGGTGCTGGTGCAATAGTCGAATAATAGCAAGTTCAGTTGCATCGCCCTCAGCATGATCTTCATTAATAACAGCATTGGTATCAAGTGCAAAGAGACGCATTAATGAAGTTGCTGGATCACTGAGCATTTGACCAGCTTTTATATTTTCAGGTTTATGGTTAAATGCCCACAAGCGTGTAATTGTCATTTTATTCTGAGTAAGTGTTCCTGTCTTATCAGATGCAATAACATCGACGCTTCCAATGGTTTCAACGGAATTCAGTCTGCGAATAATCGCATTACGCTTTGCCATTTTTTGAACACCTACTGAAAGACTAATTGTAACGATAACAGGCAGTGTTTCTGGAACAGCAGCGACTGCCAGGGAAACACCGATCATTAGATTATCCATTGGGTTGCCTAATTCGTGCAGTGTGCTAAGAATGAACATAAAAACACCACTGACTACGGCAATGAAGGTCATGATAAGCGAAAGTCGGGAAAGTCTTTGCTGTAAAGCAGTTTTGTGTCTTTTAGTGGTATTAAGCAAGTCCGCTATTTTTCCAATTTCAGTTTTCATTCCTATTGCTGAGACAACCATAGTGCCTGTGCCATGGGTAACTAGAGTACCAGAGAAAGCTTTGTTTATGTGATCGCCAACAGAATCGGGAGCTGTTTCAGGCGCTTTTGTTGTTTTTTCGACCGGTTCACTTTCACCTGTCAGTATTGATTCATCGATGGTTAGAGCATTTAGTTTCTTCAGTTCGCCATCGGCAGGCACTTGATCTCCAGCATTCAAGGTAACAACGTCTCCAACCACAATATCAGAAATAGAAATCCTCTGACTGGTACCATCACGAATAACTTGTGTGGTAGGTTCGCTCATGTCTCTAAGCGCAGCTAATGATTTTTCAGCACTCTGTTCTTGATACAAACCAATTAGAACATTTAAAACGACAATTGAGCCGATTACGATGGGTTTAGTCCAACCACTATTGTATGAAATTGCCATGTAAGCTGATAGTACTACTGCAAATAATAGAATGAGGGAGGTTATTTCTGTCAGTTGAAGAATCAGTTTTTTCCAGATACTTTCCTTTTTGGCCTCTTGCAGGATATTTCTGCCAAATTGTTCACGATTTTGTGAAACTTGGGCAGAGCTGAGTCCTTTTGTTAGTTTTTCCGCTTGTTCTGGTTTTCTTTGGGTCATCTTATCACTTCCTTAACATGTTTTTTGTGATATTTAATCAAAGAGGGATTAAAAACAAAATACTTATACTCAGTGTAACAAAAAATATATTTTTTTTTAAATATATGCGTCTTTTCTAAAATTTTTTAAATGCTAAACAATCTCCTCTTTATTTAGTGAATATTATTAATTTAAGCGCTTGAATTGTCAAATTAAGTGCAACACTACATTAAAGAATATTTCATAAGGCGTTTT
>NZ_AZEG01000047.1 GCF_001434935.1 Liquorilactobacillus uvarum DSM 19971
AATTGACTTCGCAAATGTTTGCTCCTATATAAAATAGGAGACCCTACACATTTGATTTGTCGAAACTTTGTTCAGTTTTCAAAGGTCTACATAAGTTAACAACGAGTATTGATTATATACTACATTTCAAAGCATGTCAACATGATTTGAATTTATAATTATTGATTAATCATACATGAAAATGTATAAAAAACCATTTGATCTATCTCGTGCCAACTAGCCAGTTCATAACCACTGCTGCTGAAAGATGTTCTCGCTACCCTAATGTTTCAGCACTCAGAAGTGTCACTGACAACAATGAATATAATACCAACTATTCAACTTTACGTCAACAACTTTTTTATTTTTTTGTACATATTCTGAGTCAACAAGATTTATATTTTTTTTCGTCCTTATGAATATTCAGTTTTCAGGCAAAAAAATCTGCCCATTCACCCTATTTTTTGAATATATGCTCTAAATAGTGATTTTTGAATCGTTATTTATTTTATCGTTCGTTTTTTATTTAATTCAAAATTTCTCTGCACTAAAAAAGCATTGTAAACAAAAGACGATTTTCAAATAGCCAATGAACCTGACATCGTATCTGCCTCAGCAATCCAAACATTTTGCAATTAATTCAACTATTGCTGAAAACGATAAATCATCCTCTTGGCTATCTGCAAATTATTTTTCATCAATATTCGAATTTTAAAAAAATTGTTTATACTCACAATTTCACTTAATTTATAGTGTTCTATCCGAATCTTGATGCAAAAATAAATGCCACTTTCAATTAAGCTTTTGCTGTTAGCTGAAAATCACACCGGATAAAGATCCTTCTTGCTGAACTTTTTTATCTTCTCAAAAATGTAGTTTAACTAGGAATTAAAAAAAGAGCGGCAGCCAAAACCTTAGTTTGGTCACAACTCTTTTTCAATATCACTAATTTAAATTTACTTTATTACTTTATTACTTCTACCCCATGCATATAAGGTTGCAGAACTTGTGGCACACTCACGGTTCCGTCTTCATTCTGATAATTCTCTAAAATAGCAGCAACCGTTCTGCCAACGGCAAGGCCTGAACCATTCAGAGTATGAACAAACTGTAGTTTACCATTTTCGTCACGATATTGGATATGTGCACGGCGAGCTTGAAAATCCTCACAGTTTGAACAACTTGATATTTCACGATAAGTATTTTGTGCAGGAATCCAAACTTCAAGGTCATGAGTCATCGCAGCAGAAAAGCCCATGTCACCAGTTGATAAAGTGATTATATGATATGGAAGACCTAACTTTTCTAAAATACTGCCTGCGTTTTTAGTCATTTTTTCTAATTCATTGTATGAATCTCGTGGTTTGCAATATTTAACCATTTCAACTTTATTGAACTGGTGTAATCTGATCAAACCACGTGTGTCGCGACCAGCACTTCCTGCTTCAGATCTGAAAGCTGGTGATAAGGCAGTAAAGTACACTGGCAGTTTTTCTTCTGCTATAACCTCATCACGATAATAGTTAGTCAACGGTACTTCAGCAGTTGGTATCAAAGTCAAATCCTGTCCTTGAATCTGGAAAACATCTTCTTTAAACTTAGGGAATTGACTGGTTCCAAACATTGAAGCTCCATTAACTAAGTAAGGAGGCAATATTTCAATATAGCCTTCTTTCTCATGTTCATCCAACATAAAATTATACACAGCCCGTTCAAGTTTAGCTCCTAAACCTTTGTAGAAAAGAAAACGGCTTCCAGAAACTTTTGCACCGCGTTCAAAATCTAAAATATCAAGTTTTTCGCCTATTTCCCAATGAGGCTTAGGCTCAAAGTCAAACTTACGTGGTTCTCCCACCACTTTTATCTCTACATTAGCATTTTCATCCGGTCCAACAGGAATAGTTGGATTTGGAAGATTTGGAAGGCGTGCAGCCATATCTTTCACTCTGGCTTCAACAGTTTTTAAGCTCTCCTCCAATCTCTTTATTTTAATTCCAACTTCTTTCATATCAGCAATCTGCTGACTAGCATCTTTTTTATTCCTTTTTGCATTTGCAATCGCTTCAGATACTTCATTTCGCTTCTGCCGTAAAGCTTCACTATCAATAACTAATTCGCGTCTCTTTTGATCTTCTGCAATCAATTCATCAATAGTTTCTGCTTTTACACCACGTGTTGCTAACCTTTTCTTTATATCAGCAACATTTTGGCGGATCATTTTAATGTCTAACATTTTATTTCCTCCTTATTTTTTAAACTAAAAAAGTCCCCCCATCCCTAATTGGGACGAAAAGACTAGATTCGCGGTACCACCCAAGTTCGACAAAAAGCATCGCACTCAAACTAATAACGGTCTCCCGTGTAGCATTACCTACCCATACAATTGAACGCTGGAATTTCGACGTCATGATTTGCAGCAACCATCATGTCTCTTCATGTCTACTTATGGCGAACTTAGATGTTTTCCTTATATCTTATAGATACATCATAATATCAATTACTTAAAAATTCAAGTATTAAAAAGACCAGTTAAAAATCACTTATTCTTTTTTATGTCTGTTTGTTTCAAATCAATTGACTCTAATGGGATCAATTTAGTATGATGCCTAAACTTGTAGTACAGATAGAGTATCAAAAACAAAGGAACACTCATATAACTGACCCCTATCGCCTGCCAGTCCCAGTTAGCAAAAGCTTTCAGATCCTGACCTATAATTACCAAAATACATAACACTAGTGACAACAGTGGCCCTAACGGAAACAACTTGGCACGGTAACGCAGTTCATCCAGAGATTTTCCTTGCTTTTTAAAAGCTCTTCGAAAACGATAATGTGAAATTGCAATTCCAAGCCATGCAATAAAGCCAGTCAACCCACTAGCACTGACCAGAAAAGCATATATTCTTGTTCCATATACGCTTGCCAAAAATGTAAATAATCCTACAGTAGTTGTACCCAAAAGTGCAGGAAAAGGAATCCCACGAATATTCAGCAGTCCAAAGATTCTAGGAGCATCGCCACTACGTGCTAGTGAATAAAGCATCCGTGTAGAAGCGTACATGCCAGAATTAGCTGCCGACAATACAGAAGTCAAAATAACAGCATTCATAATACTTGCAGCTGAAGCAAGTCCTGCTCTGCGAAAAACAAGTGTAAATGGGCTAATTGTTATGTCATTTGCACTGGAACCCAGTAAATTAGAGCTTGTATACGGAATTAAACAAGCTATAACAAAAATCGCTAATATATAGAATAATAAAATACGCCAAAAAACTTGTTTGATCGCTTTGGGAATACTTTTTTCCGGTGTTTTAGACTCCCCAGCAGTTATCCCAATCAATTCTGTACCTTGAAATGAAAAACCAGCGACAACAAAAACGCTCAAAATAGTCGGTATACCACCCACAAATGGGGCTTTCTTATAAAAAAAGTTTTCTAATCCGACAGCATGTCCGCCCATGATACCAAGTATTGTCAGCATACCCACTACCAAAAAAACAATAACTGTTATAACTTTGATAAGCGCCAACCAATATTCTGTCTCACCAAATGACAGGACTGAAAATGCATTGATACAGAAAATAATAGCTAAGGCGATCAAACTAAAAATCCAGCTTGGAATGTTTGGCAGCCAAAACTTCATTACAAGCGCCACTGTACTGATATCAACAGCCAATGTTATGGCCCAATTAAACCAATAGTTCCACCCCATTGCAAATCCAAATGCTGGATCTACAAAACGTTTGGAATATGTCGCAAATGACCCTGTTACCGGTAAATATGTTGCCATCTCACCTAAACTGGTCATTAGAAAAAAGACCATCAGCCCTATACCAATATATGCAACAAGTGCGCCACCAGGTCCAGCTGTACTGATTGCTGACCCACTGGCAACAAATAATCCTGTTCCAATACTTCCACCTAGCGCAATCATCGACAAATGTCGTGTTTTCAACACACGTCTAATATGTGATTGCTGTGGATGTTTATTAACTTCCATCCCTGTACAAACCTCCCTAATTTTGAGGCCCTAAGCACGTATGACTTAACCATTGCACTCAAAAAGCCCTGCCAACGATAACCGTATCGGCAAGGCTTTTCATAATAATCAGTTTGACAAACCAAAAATCAAAGTCATACTCGATAGCGCTCCGCAATTAATTGCGACAGTTCCCAGTCTCTTAAACTGAATCCCAGCCATATGTCGTTAAAGCGACACTAGCTTCGGCAGATGCTCCTTTTGCTACCCTTCATCAATGCTTTACCATCTCAAAATAGCTACTGATATTATCTGCGACCTCTCTTCGAAAAAATATTCTACCCTTTTCCAACTCTAAAAACAACACTAACCTGTGCTGTGTGGTCAGAGCTCACTAGTTTTATATCCAGATAATCTAATGTATTTGATCATCCAAAATTTGTTTGCCTAATTCCTGATTGAAACTATAATCAACTGGAATATCAACTACTACTGGACCTTTAGTGGAGAATGCCTGATCTAAGATTTTACCAAGTTCACTTGCCTGTGTTACACGTAAACCAGTGGCACCAAAACTTTCAGCATATTTAACGAAATCCACAGGTCCAAATTTTACACCTGCAGAACGTCCATACTTCAATTCTTCCTGAAATTTAACCATATCATAATTTCCGTCATTCCAAATAATATGCACGATATTTAGTCCCAAGCGAACAGCCGTTTCCAAATCTTGACTTGAAAAAAGAAAACCACCATCGCCTGAAACAGACACTACTTGAGTTCCAGGTCGGACCAGTGCGGCTGCAATTGCCCATGGCAAAGCAACTCCAAGCGTCTGCATACCATTACTAAATAATAAATGACGCGGTGCGTAGCTTCTGAAATGACGTGCTATCCAAATATAAAAACTTCCCACATCAACAGCAACCGTCATGTCGTCTGTAACTCTCTTCTGAAGTTCGCGAATAACGCTTAATGGATGATTCAAAACTTGACCAGCTTTAACCGCTGGAGCTTCGTCTCGTTCTTCAAATTTTATATGCAAATCAGTTAAATATTTTCTTGAAGTAGTCGGAACTTTGTAGCCTTTCATATAAGGCAAAAGAAAGTCGAGTGTTTGAGCAATATCGCCAACCAATTCACGTTCGGGTTGGAAATTTTTATCAATTTCTGCCCTCATCGTATCGATAACAACAATATTTGCCTTTCCATCCGCATTCCAGTTTCGTGGTTCATATTCAATCGGATCGTATCCAATTGCAACTACCAAATCACTGCGTTTCAACAACTGATCACCCGGCTGATTTCGGAACAAACCTACACGTCCAAAGAAGTCTTCTTCCATTTCATGTGGGATGATTCCTGCACCTTGGAATGTTTCGACAACTGGCAGATGAGTATCAGAAATTAGGTTACGGATCGCCTTAGTTGTCTCTGGCGATGAGGCACGCATTCCTAAAAGCAGTACCGGTAATTTAGCAGACTTAATCCGCTGAGCCAGTAAAGTTGATTCAATTGGACTTGCTGGTCCTAACTTAGGTGCCGTCAAAGGCTTAATAACCCTTGTTTTCACCTCTGAATCAGTTACATCTTGAGGAACTGATACAAAACCAGCCCCTTGCTTGCCTGCTTCAGCTTCTTGATAAGCATTAGCAATCACTTCAGAAATATTCTCAGGATCCTGCACTTCTGCACTATATTTAGTAATTGCAGCAAAAAGGGCAGAATTATCCATACTTTGATGCGTCAAACGTAGCAGATCCGTTCTTTGAACTTGACCAGAAATAGCTAAAACTGGATCTCCTTCAGCTGTTGCTGTAACCAATCCTGTCGCCAAATTACTTGCTCCTGGACCTGATGTTGTTAAAACAACACCTGGTTTGCCCGTGATACGTCCAATACCCGCAGCCATAAATGCAGCATTCTGCTCATGCCGTGTCAAAACGAGTTTTGGTGAATTAGGTGAAGTGGGATTCTCTAAGCTCTCAAAAACGCGATCAATCTTAGCACCAGGGATTCCAAAAACATATTTAACGCCGTGATTAATCAAACTATCTACGATCGCATCAGCTCCGTAGTATTTTTTATCGTCTTTCATCTTACTAACTCCCTTTTAACAAAAAGATTCGTATTAAAAACCACAATTGTACTTCTTGATGATCATTTCAAAGCCAATCATAGCATTGCATCCAAGCAAATACTAGCACCTTTTACGCTTGTGATTTTATTAATAAAAAATGAAGTCGAATAATTATCATACCAACTGTTTTAAGTGTTTAAAGTTTGTGAAAACATCTCAAAGTAAGCTGTTACATTAATTTAAAAAAGAAGACAACTACAGCGCTATTAATCCTAATTTCATTGTAAACTTCCATAGCCAATCAGCTTCAAATTGTGAAACGTCAAACTACAGCTAAGCATCTTATTCTTCTTTAATAAATTATCTCAGTTTGGGAATGACATCACTTTCAGCCACATCTGGATCATTCCAGTCTACAAGAGGAATTTCCTTTTTGCCAAGTGTTTTAGAAATAACCTCATAAACGGTCTGTTCATCCAAAAAATGACACCAGCGTTTATCAGCTTGTTGAAAAATGCCATTCATAACTTGCTTTGCTTCTTGAGAAATCGGACGAAAATCTCTAAATACAAGGTCGATAAATCCCAAATCCGGATAAGATTGAATTTTGCCTTCAGTTGCATCAACAATCTGTAACAATGTAATCTCCTTAGGATCTTTTGCTAAGGAAAAACCACCGCTATTACCCGAAACAGAAGTTATCAAACCTGCAACAACCAATTTTCGCAGCAATTTCTGTAAATACGTTTGTGAACCGCTTATGCGTTGATGAATAATTTGCGAAGAAAGCGGTATTTTTCGATCCTGTGTTGCCAGCAACGCAATAATGCATGCGGCTTGTTCAAATCCCTTTGTTAATTGCATTTTAAATCCTCACTTTTAAATTTACATAATTAATCAAAAGTCTTAAGGTATGTATAAACTTGTTTCATAGAGGCTGTTCCAAAAAAAGGATTCAGCTTGTCTTTAACAGTTAGTTCAAACCCATTTTTTTCGAGTACCCGTTGTGAAGCATAGTTTTCCTCTGACACCATTCCTTTAATTTCCTTTATACCATTTGCTTGTGCCCACGTGCACACTGAGACCAAAGTTTCAGTCATAAAACCCCGATTCCAATAATTTTCATTGAGTGCATATCCGATGATTCTTTTAGCAGACAGCGGCTCATTGTATTCTCCTACTTGCTCATACAGACAGATATTACCAATTACTTTCTTTTTAGCACTATACTCAATGATCCAAGTATGCTCATTATCTAAAGTCGCATAAAAAGCACGTACATCGTCCATTGTCTTACATACAGTAAACTCAGCTTCTTGAGCAACTTTTTCCTGTGAAGCATATTCCTGCAAATCGAGTAAATCACTTTTCTGTATCCGTCTGATTTTCAGTCTTTTTGTCGATAGCATAAATCCACATCTTTTCGTATTGTTTCTCAAAATTACCCAGCAACAGCTGTTCACAGAACCCTAGACCTTATTCACACCCTGATCTTCATCAGACAAGATATTGATTACATTTTAGCATTTTTTTTGAACAATATACTACTAGTTTATAAAATTAGCCATGTGTTAGAGTGATTGGTCATCTTTACGTTTATTTGTTAAAATGTGGATAGATTAAATATATGGAGCGTTAGGGAGATGTTTATCGGTGGCTAAAAACAGAGGAGACCATAAAGAGGAGTATTCAAGAAGCAATTCCAAGAAGACTCGCTCTACTCAACCTTCAGAAAAACACCGAAAAATAATTTTTTTCTGGATCTTGTTCGGCTTGGTATGTTGTCTTATTCTGGGATTTTTTTATTTTTCACGTATCTACAAGAATGCACGTCAAGCTACAGACACAATCTATAGTCCAAATAATGTGAAGAAAAAGCGCAACACGTCCTCCTTACTAAAAAATGGTGAACCTATTTCAATCCTCTTAATGGGTACCGATACTGGCGCACTAGGAAGAAACTTCAAGGGAAGAACAGACACCCTAATTCTTCTGACTTTGAATCCAAATAAAAACCATATGACACTAGTCAGCCTCCCGCGTGACGCCAAGGTCGCTATTACTAATTATGAAAGCTACTACCCAAGCAAGCTAAACTCAGCTTATGACTACGGAGGTTCTGCGACTGCCGTTAAAACAGTCCAGAAATATCTCAATGTCCCAATCGACTTCTATGCTACGATTAACATGGGTGGATTGGAAAATATGGTCAATGCGGTTAATGGCGTTGATATCAAACCAACTCTTTCTTTTTCTTATGGTGGTTACTCCTTTACCAAAAACAAAACTGTCCATATGTCAGGAGCCGAGGCATTGGCGTACGTTCGAATGAGACATGACGATCCTCAAGGTGATTATGGTCGGCAATTGCGACAACGACAAGTACTCACTAAAATCGCAACTAACGGCAGTAGTCTGAAAAACCTGTTAAGCGAAAAATTTTTCAAAGAAATTTCAAAACAGTTAAAGACGGATCTTTCATTCAATGACATCATGCTGCTTGCTTTGAAATATCGCACCGCTACACATCACATGACTTCTGATCATGCCCAAGGGGACGCTCAATTGATTAATGGCGTATCCTTTGAAGCCGTTCCAGAAGACGAAAAGCAGCGCATTACAGACCTACTGCGCTCCTCGTTAAATATTCCAAAAGCGGATACCGGCAACACTCTTTTGAACTCAGATAGTACGAATTAATAGAGATAATCAAAATAAATCCTGAATTATTCACCATAAGTTCTCCAAGTACAGTGTCACCCCGTTATCATGGGCGG
>NZ_AZEG01000048.1 GCF_001434935.1 Liquorilactobacillus uvarum DSM 19971
TCAAAGAACGATTTTCACTAATCTCTTTTGTTTTGAAGGACTTATGGCACGGCCCCACTACAATTCCAAAGTGTTTCATCTGCATTAGAAAAATGCACATGTTTTAATCTAATCTGGTTGGATTTTCTAAACGATTTTGGTGCCTGAAAAGTACTGTTCATAATTTGAATATCACTGGTGTACCAAATACCCGAACGGGCCATTTCTTCAAAAATGGTGTCATTAACCAACACTTTCTCACTATACCACAATGGATATTTCCACTTAAAAATGGCTTGTACTAGTTCAATATTAGTACTCTCTTTAAGGGGCGACTCACCGTCTCCAAACGTCGAATTTTCAATTCTTAAATCATGTGCTTTGAACAAAGCGCGTTCACCAGTTAATAATTGTTGTTTTACATCTTTCATAAATATCATCACTTTCAAAATTTGTTTTTTTGCTTCAAGTCGTCTAAACTTCTGGCCAACTCTGCATTTTGTTGTTTTAAATTTTCAATTTCAGATTGAGTATGGTCATGTTCAGCCTTACCTTCTTTTTTTCCCTGACCATGCATGCCTTTCATCATAAAAAGCATCATCAGCGGGCATAACAGAACCAGGGCATAATAGGCTAATGTCGAAATTAGTTGTAACATTTTATTTAACTCCTCGGTGTTTTAAGTTATCCAATTCTTGTTTCATTTTTGCATTCTCTAGTCTGAGATTTTCGTATGCGTCCTTACCTGAATCTTGGTTCGCATCACTATGGTCCATCTCGCATCCCATGGAACCAGATTCGCCATCAGTGTTTTTATGACCACGCATCATCCCCAAGTGCATTACACCCATTAGAACGAGCGCTATTATTACGCCATAACTTTGAATAAATTGAATCATTTAAATCGCTCCTCACTATAAGATTAATTTTCATGCAATGCTGCCCCATTGTATAAATCGATTTTTCTCACGCCAAAACGTCGATAAAGAATGAAGATCAGGCCCGTTATGAACAGTCCTAAAGAAAGTAGTTGCGAGATTCGAACTGATCCGACCATCAAGCTGTCGGTCCGCATTCCTTCAATTACGAAGCGTAATAATCCATACCAGACTAAGTAGAACCCGAAAATTTCTCCTCGCAGAAGACCTTTAATGCGGTGCCTGAGTAGTATCACAATAATGAAGCCTAATAAAGTTCCCATACTTTCAAAAAGGAAGGTTGGTTGTCGATAAGACCCAGATATAAACATTTGTTTCCGGAACACTTCTGGCAACCAGTTCAAATTAGTTGTTATTGCACCGTAAGCTTCTTGATTAACGAAGTTTCCCCATCTACCAATAGATTGGCCTAGTAAAACTCCCGGGATAGCAACATCCAATAAATCTAAAGGGTTGATCTTTTTTCTGTAACTAAAGATTAAAAGCACAATCGTTCCGGCAATTAAGCCACCATAAATCGCACCGCCGCCTTCCCAAAGCGCAATTATTTCATTTGGATGTTGCTTGTAATACCCCCATTCAAAAAGAACGTAGTAGGTTCGCACACCAATCAAACTAAATGGCACTGCCCATATCATAAAATCAGTTATATCATCAGTAGTTAGATGTCTTCGTGGCGCCTCTTTAGAAGCTAACCAGATTCCAATCAGCATCCCCGCTACGATGATAAGGGCATACCAGCGAATTCTCAGCGGCCCTAGCCTTAACGCCACTGTATCAATACTTGATAGAGCCAAATCCATAACACCTCTCCATTCTTAGTAAATCCATTGTAAAAAAACAATGTGCAGAACTTGTGCAGATTTAAAATTTAATCTACACCGTTCTGCACATTTATAATTAGTCATAGGGCAGCTCAATTGTAAAAGTCGTGCCTCCATGTTGCTTACTTTTAACCGAGATATTTCCATCATGGAGCTTAATAATATCCTGAACGATCGTTAAACCTAGCCCAACTCCACCAGTCTTTCTAGTCCGTGATTTATCAACGCGATAAAAATGTTCAAATATATATGGTAAGTCGGCTGCATCGATGCCCTCACCCTCGTCAGAAATTTGAATGCTAAAAGATTTTGGAGATTGTTCGATATCAATACTGATGGTTGAGTTATCAGGCGAATATTTATAAGCATTAATAACTAGGTTGATTAATACTTGTTGCATTCTAGCATAATCCAATTTTGCTTCAAATTGTTGTGAACCGATAATATTCAAATGAATGTTTTTTTGATTCAAGATTCCCGCTACTTTTTTCATTAAGTCGTCCATTAAATTGGCGATAAGGACCGAAGATTTTTTTATTGAAAAATTATGTGCTTCAAATTGAACTAACGTCATCATGTCGTCCATCAAATGAGTCAACCGTGCACTTTCATCACGAATAATACTCAGGTATTTTACCCGTTCACCTTCTGATACTGATTCCCGACTGGCGATGTCCGTATAGCCTTTTATAAAGGTTAACGGCGTTCTCAATTCATGGGTAACGGCCGCAAAAAACTCATTCCGTTCCTTTTTCGTGTGTCGGAGTTTATTAGCCATGTCTTCGATTGAATTAGCTAAGTCCCCCAATTCATCCTGACTATCTATCGATAATGCTACGGACAAGTTTCCCTGGGCAATCTTTTTCGTTTCAGACGTTATTGCTCTGATGGGTAAGGTTAAATTTTTTGCGATAGATGCGGTTGCAAAAATAGTTATCAAAAACGTTAATATAACCAAAACTATGAACACGCTAGAAAAATCAAAGACCATTTTCTGAATCTGCTTAGTAGATAAGAACATATAAACATTACCAAGCAATTTGCCCTTTTTGATGATCGGTGATTTTGATACGAGATAACTTTTTTTCATCCAGTCAGAGTGTAAAACCTCAGATTTACCCTGACTAGCACTCGTGAATTTTGCAAGATGCTTTTTCATTTTAGAATTCACCACTTGTGAAGCCATCAAAGTTTGACCATCTGGACTTTGGACAATAATTGCCATATCAGTATCCCCTTTTTCAGTCAAAACAACATGTTTTATTGTTTGAGCAGTGAAATCGTTGGTCAAAACATGGGCATGGTTCTCCCCACGCTTGACTAAACTACTGGCCTGTTCATTGATCCAAGTGTTAACAACTAAAAGAAATAAGCTTATAAATATTCCCATTTCAATAGCAATCGCCATCAATAAAAATGACAGTCCTATTTTGACCGAAATCTTATGGCTAACCCTTTGTTTCATAATATTAATAGCTGCTTTTATCCTAACCATTTGTAACCAACTCCATATACGGTAATCAGCATCGAATCCACAGCAAAACCATTGTTTCTTAACTTTTCTCGTAAATTTCGGATATGTGAGTCGACGGTTCTATCATCAACCTCAGCGTTGTATCCCCAAATACGCTCAATTAAATGATTGCGACTAAAAATGTCATTTTTATTGTTCAAAAACAGCGTTAAAATATTGAATTCAATTGGCGTAATTTCGAGTTCTGCCCGATCGATACGCAGTTGATGAGTCCGCTGATCTAATGTTAAATTATTTGATTTTATTATGTCCACCTTCTCAGTACGCCGAACTAGTGCTTCAATTCTTGCCATTAACACATGCTCATCAAACGGTTTAGTAATATAATCATCAGCACCATTTTTCAAGCCAAAGATCATATCGTTATTTTGATTTAGGGCGGTCAACATAATGATTGGTGTATTATCAAATTCCCTGATTTTTTTACAAACTTCCCAGCCATCCATAACGGGCATCATGACATCTAATAGAACTAGATCAAACTTTTCATGTCTCAATCGCTCAATTGCTTTTACACCATCATTTGCCTTTTCGCAATGATAGCTATCACCCTCCAGATATAGCTGTAATAGATCTAACATTCGCGGTTCATCATCTATCAGTAATATATTTTTCACGCTTTCCCCCTGCTTTTCGTCTAAATAAAAAAGGCTCGCCGATCACGGCGGACCTCTCTTTGAAAATGACTTGTGTTATTTTTCCACTACCGTATAAAGACGGACATCATAACCTGCATTAGCTACCGCATCGCTTATTTCAGCTATCTGTAACTTATGTTTATCAAATTCAATGACGACTTCATCTTTTTCCAAGGTTACATTGGCATACTGCACGCCATTAGTTGCTTCGAGCGCATCCTCCACAATATGCTGACAATGTTCACAATGCATGTCATCAATTTTGGCAATTACTTTTTCCATGGGATCGCGATCCTCCTTAATTTGACGCTAGCTTATTTTCTTTTGGTAACCTGACATAATTAAGTAACAGCGAACTGATAACAACCGTAATGGAACTAAGCGCCATCGCGAGACCGGCTAGTTCCGGTGAAAGGATAAACCCGAGCGCATAGAAAATACCAGCAGCAATTGGAATCCCAACCACGTTATAAATAAAGGCCCAGAATAAGTTCAACAAGATGCGGCTATACGTTTTACGCGCCATAACCAGCGCAGTGACCACGTCCATTAAATCATTTTTTACGAGAACAATATCACCAGATTCAATTGCGATATCACTACCCGAACCCATGGCAATCCCAACGGTTGCAGTTGATAACGCCGGCGCGTCATTAATACCATCACCCACAAAAGCAACCGGCGCTTTTTCTTCTAACTCCTTAATATGTTGCGCTTTATCTCCAGGCATAACATCGGCAATAACTTCATCAATGCCAATTTCCTCAGCAATCGCCGTTGCCACCAGTTTGTTATCACCCGTTAACATAACTGTCCGAAAACCGGCTTTCTGCATTGCCTTGATTGCGGCCTTCGAAGTTGGTTTAGGTGCATCTTGAATCCCAATTAAAGCAATAATTTGCCCATCGTAGCCTACCAAGACCACCGTTTTTGCTTGCGCTTGAAGTTTGGTCATTTTATTTTTCAGATCAGTTGTCATATTAAAATCATCTGCTAATTTGTCATTGCCGATAAAGGCTTGCTTTCCATCAATAACGGCCTGGACGCCTTTACCACTGATAGCTTCAAAGTTTTCAGCTTGTAAGGGCACGACACTTTTGGCTTTTGCTTCATTTAAAACGGCTAAGGCTAGTGGATGTTCTGAAGCACCTTCAAGCCCGGAAGCAATGCTAAGAATCTCGGCTTCTTCAAATTTACCAGTTGAAACGATATCCGTTACTTGTGGTTTACCAACAGTAACGGTCCCAGTTTTATCCATAACAACCGTTTTAATCGTGTGAGTAGCCTCTAAGACTTCACCATTTTTAATTAGAATACCAAGCTTGGCGGAACGTCCCGTCCCAACCATCAATGCAGTCGGAGTAGCAATCCCCAGAGCACATGGACAAGCAATAATCATAACTGACACGGCGAAGATCAAGGCGGTAACCGGAGTAGCCCCTAAAAATGCATACCAAACAACGTACGTCAAAATAGCAATCATCAAAACAATCGGAACAAAAATGTTTGAAATGGTATCAACGGTCTTTTGAATTGGTGCCCGCGAGTTCTGTGCTTGACGAACCATTTCAGCAATATTCGACAACATTGTTTCAGAACCAACTTTGGTTACTTTAAAAGTAAATGATCCCGTATTATTGAGGGTTGCACCGATAACCGCGTCACCAGGTCCCTTTTCGACGGGCATTGATTCTCCCGTAACCATTGATTCATCAAGTGTAGATTGCCCTTCAACAATCTCACCATCAACAGCCACTTTTTCACCCGGCTTAACACGAACAACATCACCTTCGACAACCTGATCAATGGGCAGTTTTACAAATTCGCCATCGCGAAGGACTTCCGCTTCTTTGGCTTGCAGATCCATCAGCTTATCAACCGCCGATGAAGCTGACGACTTCATTTTTTCTTCAAAAACGGAGCCTAATAGTATTAAAGTAATCACAACCGCCACAGCTTCAAAATACGTACCAGCGGGTCTAGTAAACATGGCATAAATACTATAAATGTACGCAATCGTAGTACCTAATCCAACTAGGGTATCCATGTTGGCGTGATGGTTTTTAAATGAAACGATGGCAGTATGCAAAAATGGCAAGCCCGCAAACCAATAAACTAATGAACCAAACGCGAACAAAATCCACACACCATATTTTTCTCCGCCCAACATGGAGCCGCCAAAGCTCATAAACATATTTATGAGTAACGGTACTGAGCCAATCACACCAATGATGAATCTTTTCATAACTGACATAAGGTTTCCTCCTCAAATATCGAGCGTTATTATTTAACGCGATAGTTGCCCTTAACCATGTTCATACCACACGTCCATTCATAATTTCCTTTTTGAGGTGTAAACCTAACCGTTACCTGCTGATTGAGTGGTAGATCATATAATTCGCCGTTGAACTTGACTTGTTGCGTGCAGCCCTTATCAGCGACTCTCGTAAACGTAACCTCCGCTGGCTTACCAGCTTTTAATTTGAAATTATTTGGCGAATAGCCGCCATCAACCGTGATATTGATTTTATTATTATTTAATCCAAGCATAAACCTAGCTCCTTTGTTATTTGATAACGATCTTGCCATGAAACATGTGCATTCCACATGAATACTCGAACTCACCCGCTTTAGATGTGTCGATTGGAATCGCTACGTCTTGATTCATTGGCAACTCGGCGTCCACTCCGAAGTCTGGAAAAACGACTTTCTCAAGACAGGTCGTTGAATCTTTCCGATTAAAGACTAATTTTACAGGGGTATCTTTTTTTATTTTTAAAACAGCTGGATTAAAGCCGCCGTTGACGACCACTTTAGCTGTTTGACCATCTTTCGTTGTAACTGCAGTTGCTTGACTCTCACTATGTTTGCCAAAAAACCACCAACCAATAAAAACGATCAATATTACTCCAACTACTACTGTAAGTATTTGTGCCATATCATTTCCTCCTCTTAGGTAATAACGGTTATGTTTCTTTTCAATAATTTAAGATTACATCTGTAAACGTAGAAAGTCAACACTAAAATTTACATTTGTAAACATAAATTGAAAATTTTTTGAGAAATAAAAGGTATTTTACGCTCTCCTAATGCCCTTTGTGTCTCATACTAGTTTGTCAGAGGACAGCATTGCCCAAATTATCATTATTATCATCAGTTTATTTTCGGCAGGTATCCTAACTCGAAAGTTATTTGGCCCCATCACCTTCAACCAAGATAACTAAAGCTTTGAGGTCATTAAGTCGCGGTTAAATCGTTACTTCTTAATTACCAGCAAAAGCAAACTGTTAATGAGCAAATGAAATTTTAAATTCCCTGGCTAAAGCTTGCCGGAGTCGCCCTTAATGACTTTTGAATCGTTCCGGTCGTTGAACCCCATACTTTTTCCGGTAGCGAATAAAGGTGGTCCGTTTAATGCCGGTCGTTCTGGCGATGTCTGCGTCACTCATACCGGTTTGGTAGAGTTGAAAGGCATGCTGCAGGCGGGGATCGTCTTGGGTATATTGGGGTCTGCGACCATGATACTTGCCCTGTTGTTTGGCTAGCGCAATGCCTTGTTGCTGCCGATCAATAATCCGCTTCCGTTCACTTTCGGCTTGATACTTATAGAGTTCAATAATCAGGTTGGTCATCAGTTGCCGTAAGTTGGGATCCGCTATTCCGGTCATGGAGGGTAAGTTTAAGACGTCTAAGGTAGCACCCTTGGCTTGGATGGTGTTCATAATCTTAGTTAGGTCTTGATTATTCCGTCCCAAGCGATCTAATTCCGTGACCAGGACAATGTCCCCATCGCGAATATAGGTCAACAGCTTTTGCAGAGCCGGCCGCTGAGTATTCGCCCCACTTAGTTTATCCGTAAATAATTTATCAACGTCTTTTAAAGCCGCTAACTGTCGATCTAAATGTTGCTCCTTGGAACTCACACGCGCATAACCGATTTTAGCCATTTCCAATTCTCCTTTTGGACAGTTCTAATGAACACTTGTAATTCCTAGTATAGCACAAAAATAAAAAAGACCAATAGGGCATACCCTAGTGGCCTTTTTGCTTATTAATATTTACAGTTCATACTTTTTTCCAAAACATACCAAATAATGGCGTTCACACCGACTTTGTTTTTGAGAATTTGATCATCTGAAAGCAATTTATCGTATCTTATTTTTAGAGCATCTTTATTGGATGTAAGCTGATTCCTGAGACAACTTTTAAGAGAGGGTATAATGAATAAATCGTCTCTCAAAAGGAAGGAATTTTTACATGCCAACTCGTTACGACAAAGAATTCAAACAAAACATTATCAACCTATATAAGCAAGGCAAATCAGCTGCCCAACTGGCCAGAGAATATGGCATTGGCTATTCAACAGTTCACTGGGCTACCAGACCCCCTTACAAGTTGAAATTGCAACACTTACAAGCCAAATGGCCGCCTGATTTAATGCTTTCCAGGGTTCAAATAAGTTATTAATCACGATTAATGATTTATTTGAGCTGTGGAAGGTAAACGCGGTTCTGAATGTCTCTTAAAACCTGTCTCAAATATTGACTTCAATCCAAAGTGATACTAGCCCACTAAACTCAGTGCCACGGTCCACAGTAAAGCTGTGCACCGG
>NZ_AZEG01000049.1 GCF_001434935.1 Liquorilactobacillus uvarum DSM 19971
AAAACCAAAGATTTTTCCAAACCGGCCTTTATTATGGAGACTTATGTCACAGCCTCTAATTTTAAAAACAAAATCCGCGCATTAGTGTCTTTACAATTGCCGTAATTTCTGCATATCTAAAAACTAATACTCTGTTTTTTCTATGCTGCACATGAGGCCATTATTCTCATGTATAGATGCATTTAAATTTTTCAAATCAATTATTCAGACCACTGGAACGTAAAATTAAACTCTCTTCATGGTTGATATATTGTTGCAATTTTATCGCATTTTGGTGGGTAATATACCCCTGCTCAACCAAATATTGGAGTGATAATCTCTGGGCACTCACTGATTTGAATCTTAACTTTCGTACTTCTTCCTGGTATTCCTTTTTTCCTAATGTATCTCCGCTTTTTTGTTTTTCAATCATGTTGCGATATCCGATTATCAAATGATAGATTACTTCGCGGTTGAAGGACTTTTCGTTAACACTTGGATCTTTTAAATACTCCGAAAGTGACTTAATGGCAGCTTTGGCGAGGGTTCGTTCAATAAAACGCATCTCAACACCATAATTTTCGTCCCGCCTGACACCATTCCACAAACTAACAGCACGCATTGTTTTTCTTAAAGACTGACCGACTGTCGGAAACAACCAATTTTGTCTAATCCGTGCAGTATGATCAACATTTTTCATTTGGCTAAGCAAATTTTTCCTTGACTTTAAAAAAGATTTCTTATGAATTTGATTGGTTCGAAACAAACGCTGCAGTTCACGTAACTGTCCTTCAATTGCAACCTTTCGTAATTTTATTTCATCAGTGGTAGCTGCTAAAGCTTCAGCCTCTCCACGTTCATCGTTTTCAATGCTTTTTATCATATACTGGTATTCCAAAATTAAATGATAGACTGCTAACTGGTTGTTCATTCGTCTTTGTTCTTCCAAACTGCGAACCGCACTTTTCAAAATATAGAGTTTTGCTTGATTCAGATTGATCAAATGAGTCTCTTCCGAATCATCATCCATATCATCAATGATTACAGCCCCACCACGTGTCTCCAATTCAAGAGTATGTCCTGCAATTATAGGCAAAGTGACAATTGCCATTACCATGCTTAAAATAATCACTCCAGCAGCTATAAACAAGACAAGCGCCCTCTCAGGAAAATTATCTCCCGACAATGTATGTACCGGAATCGTCAATGCTGCTGCCATTGTAATTGCACCACGCACACCAGATAACCCTGATAACATAGCTATTTTAAATCTTGAACGAACTGACTCTTCCCCTTCTTCGTGTCCAAAAAGTTGATAACAGTAAGTCCATATTACACGTATTGCTAGCAAGATAAACCAAACTACGAAAACTAAAAAAATAGCATTAAAAGTGCTTATTTTCTCATTTTTAATCGTTCCTATAGTCGCCACGGGTAACTCTACTCCCAAAATAGTAAACATTGTTCCATTTAGCAAATATACAATAATCTCCCACATACGCTCACTAACCAAATTAATTTCTGGTTGGACACTATTAAAAGAAACCCTTTTTGAGGAAAAAAAGACTCCCGCTACTACAACTGCAATAACACCTGAAGCATGCAGATATTTTTCAGTTAGCAAATATACTATAAACGGAACTGATACTTGCAATACAGTATTAAAGATCACATCATTAAAGCCCTTTACCACAAGCCATTCAATAATAAAAATAACAATGTAAATCAGGAGGATTCCAGCTATTAAACCAACAGAAGACATATAAATAAAATCTCCCAAGGCCTGTGAAAAAGAAAAATAACCGGTAACTGCAACTGCCAACGCATACTTAAACCCTATCAACCCACTTGCATCATTAATTAAACTTTCTCCGCTAACCAAATGTAAAATATTGTCAGGAAGTTTAACCTGTCTAGAAATGGAATGAACAGCAACAGGATCAGTTGGGGCTAAAATAGCTGCTAAAGCAAACCCAACTGGCAATGGTAATGATGGTATCACCAGATAAATCAAATATCCTCCGACGAGTATCGTAATAAAAACAAGAATAATAGCATTATTCACAATTGCGCCTTTTAACTTCCATAACTCATCTTTAGGAAATTTGCGTCCATCATTATACAAAAGAGGTGCAATAAAAAGTAACAAAAACCAGCTAGAATTCAGATCAATTTTTAAATTAAACAGTATTGCCATTGATGCGCCGAGGAAAATTTGAATCAAACTGACTGGAACCTTTTTAAAATAGTGATTGACCAAATTTGACAATAATACTAACGCAACTAGCAAAATAACTGTTTCAACAACTGTCATTCAACTACCACCCCCTTGTATCTATTATTACAAAAAAAAGCAATAAAAAAAAGGAGTTCGCTTAATATATTTACGTGAACTCCTTGTTTTAACTAGCTATTTTCGCCTATAATCCGAACTTCTGTTTCAAGCTGCACATGAAATTTATCAAGAATTGTTTCCTGAATATGCTTTATAACCGCCAGGTAGTCCGATGCTGTTGCAAAACCAACATTAACAATAAAGCCAGCATGTTTAAGCGAGACTTGTGCTCCTCCTATCTGAAATCCTTGCAAACCGGCATCATGTATTAATTTCCCTGTGTAATGGCCTTCGGGACGTTTGAAAACACTGCCACAAGAAGGATATTCCAAAGGCTGTTTAGATGCACGTAAGAAATTAAAGTCATCCATTGCTTCTCGAATTTTTTTCTTATTACCAATTTCCAGACCAAAACGAGCAGAAAGAACAATATCCTTTTCATCCTGAATGCGACTGTGACGATAGCCGAAATCCAAATCACCATTTTGATAAACTCGAATTTCGCCGCTTCTTGTTAAAATTGTTACCGAATGAACCACTTTACTAATTTCCCCACCATAAGCACCAGCATTCATAAAAATTGCTCCTCCGATACTTCCTGGAATTCCTGCTGCAAATTCTAAACCTGTTAACCCCAATTTATAGGCGGCTTCAGTCGTATCAATTAAAGAAGCACCCGCTTGAGCAACTACATTTTTGTTCTCTATTTTTATTTGGTTCAATTTAACTAGGATGAGAACTAAGCCCCTAATGCCACCATCTTTCACAATCAAATTGCTAGCATTCCCTACCACAGTCACTGGAATCGCTAATTTTTTTGCCTCAATTATCATGTTTTTTAATTCGTCTATTACCTGCGGAAATGCCAATAAGTCAGCGGGTCCGCCAGTTCTAGTATTAGTATATTTCGATAATGGTTCATTAATAAGAATTTTACTTTCTGAAAAAAGATTATAAAATTTTTTTTCTGTTTGATTCATTTTAAAAGATCCTCACAATCAAAAATTAGTCATTAAATATTTCATAAACGAAGGTTACAACTAGTTTTTCCCTATTGCAACTGTTAAAATTAATTCTAGACGATTTACGAAGGGTGTTAAAGATAAATGAAGTTTATTTCATGGAATGTTAATGGTTTACGTGCTGTTTTAAAAAAGGACTTTCTGTCTATTTTCAAACAGCAAAATGCTGATTTCTTTTGTATCCAAGAAACTAAGCTACAGGAAGGGCAAGTTGAACTCGAACTTCCAGGTTACAACAAATATTGGAATTATGCGGATAAAAAGGGGTATTCGGGTACTGCTATTTTTGCCAAAACCCCCGCCCAAAATGTCTATTATGGGATCGACAATGATGTCTTTGATCATGAAGGTCGTGTGATTACACTCGAATATCCCGATTTTTTTCTGATCACTTGTTATACTCCTAATTCTCAAGCCAAATTAAAGCGCCTAGAATTCCGATTAAAGTGGGAAGAAGCTTTTCTCAAATATATTCAAACATTAGACAGTAAAAAACCAATTGTTTTGTGTGGTGACTTAAATGTTGCACATGAAAACATTGATTTAAAAAATTGGAAAACTAATCACTATAGTGCAGGATTTTCAGATGAAGAGCGCCAAAAGCTATCATCTTTTTTAGATGCAGGATTCACAGACTCTTTTCGGTACCTGCACCCTACTAAAACCGGGATCTACTCTTGGTGGAGTTACCGTTTCCACGCTCGTGAAAACAACGCTGGATGGCGCATAGACTACTTTATCACTTCAAATATATTGCAATCTAAGATAATTAATGCTGATATTTTGACGCAAATTTATGGATCCGATCACTGTCCTATCCTTTTACAGTTAAAAATATAATTAGTTAGAATCCAAGGAGGGTATACAATGGATTTTGTTGCACTAGATTTTGAAACTGCTAATTTTAAAAGAAACAGTGCTTGCTCAATCGCATTGACTGTTGTACGTAATGACCGCATCGTTGATGAATTCTACTCATTAATAAATCCGCAAGTACCTTTTAATCAGAGAAACATCCAGATCCACGGGATTAGACCTGAAGATGTTTCCAATGCACCGACCTTTTTAGAATTATGGCCGCATCTTTCTCCACTATTTGCTCCAAATAAACTGATTGTTGCACACAATGCGACTTTTGACTGCAGCGTCTTGAAAAATACATTGGCTTATTACGATATTGCAAACCCACAGTTTCTTGTATTAGACACGCTGAGGACCAGTCGTTCTTATTTTAAAAATTTTGAAAACTATAAGCTGAATACTGTGTGTGAACAATTAGAGATCCAACTTCAGAATCATCACAATGCATTGGATGATAGTTTGGCATGTGCTAACATCTTATTATATCAGTTAAGAGAGTTCGGTTTAAATGATATAAGCAGATTTATTAAATCTATTTGATAACATATTACACTGCTTAATTAACTACTAAATAAAAAAGCCTGAAGCAATATTAACATTGCCTCAGGCTTTTTTGAATACTTTAAATTAACTAGCTTTAACAGAATACGGTTCTATCTTTATTGCATGTCAGTAAAAGCTTAACTCTTTGGCTTGTTGAACTGTGCCAATTGGCCTTGAAATTCTTTACCGTATTTTTCAATATCACTTGTTTGAGAAGCCACTGTATAATCGGCATACTCACCATGTTCACTTTTATCCAGTCCTTCAATTTCTTCATCTTCATTAACTCTGATTTTAACAAACAACTTCATTATTACAACAATCACAGATACAATAACTGTTACAAATACCATAGTAAAGAGTGTTCCTACAATTTGAATAAATAATTGATGCCAACCGCCACCATAAAACAAACCATTTTCAGAAATTGAACTATTAGCAACTTTACTTGCAAAAGCACCTGTTAAAATTGATCCTACAATCCCAGAAACACCGTGACACCCAAAAGCATCCAATGGATCATCATATTTGAGTTTGGGTTTAATGTAGGTTATAAATCCATAACTTGCAAGAGCACTGATAGCACCTACCCAAAATGAGCCTGCAGCTGTCACAAAACCAGCTGCTGGTGTTATACCAACTAAACCACAAATAGTACCCGTACATACGCCTTCTAACGTTGGTTTCTTAACAACTATCATGTCCACAACCATCCATGTAATCATTGCAGCTCCAGTTGCAATTGTTGTTGTTAAGAAAGCTTGGACAGCTACCTCATTCATTCCCAAAGCAGAACCTGCATTGAAACCATACCATCCTATCCACAGGATAGCTGTTCCAAGCAACACCCATGGCATGTTGTAATGTTCAACTTTTAATCTTTTGCCGAAATTAAGCCGTTTTCCTAAGAAAATTGAAAGTAAAAGTGCTGTTACACCGGCATTGATATGCACAACAGTTCCACCTGCAAAATCTAATACCCCAAAAGATGCAAGGAGACCATTAGCACTCCAAACAATATGTACCATTGGGTAGTAGATAAAGATCGACCATAAAACAATAAAAATCAAGAGAAAGTTAAATCTCATTCTGCCGACAATTGCTCCAACAAACAAAGCCGGAGTTATAATAGCAAACATCATTTGAAAAATTAAATATGCTCCGACATTAATTCCCAATTCCTTAGACTGCATCTTAGCAAGATCCAAACCGCTTAAAAAGAAGTGATCGACTTTTCCTATTACGCCACCAATATTTCCATTGAAAGATAATTCATAACCAACTGCTGCATATAGCAAAACTGCGATACCACAGATGAAAAACACCGATAACATTGTATTAACGACGTTTTTTCGTGAAACTAAACCTCCATAAAAGAAAGCCAATCCAGGTGTCATAAAAAATACTAAAACACTTGAAATAATTAAAAAAGTCGTGTTCGAACCATTCATCCCTATCCCTCCTACTGTTAATGTTATAAATTATAACATCATTTTCATAAAATAGTCTATATTAAATAAAAATATATATCATTAATAAATAAATAGACATATTATATTTACAAAACATTTTAAAAATCATTTTTAAGTTATAAAAGATAACATATACAGCCACAAGTTCTTTAAAAGATTTTAATTCTCTAAATACTAACAAAAACTATTAATTTATTGTGCTGTTACTTTATCAAATTTCTGAAGTAAAGATGGGAACAATCTTTCAAACTATTATTTTAAGAATTAATATTCTTAAAATAACTCTCAACCCAATTTAACAAAAAAGTTCCCCGTAGTTTTTTAAACCTTGAACACTAGCGTCCAGTTATAAACACTGCAGATTGAGAGTATGACAGTTAATTCAAAACTAACAGTTCATTTATCTGCTCAACTGCCATTTTTTAGATATAATGAATCCTATCGAAAAGAAAAACCCTAGTTCAAAAACAAACTGGGTTCCAAACAGTTAATTATTAAAAACTTACAAAAAAAGAGCATTAACATACAAACATATGTCAATACTCTGATGATACCGGTGATCGGGGTCGAACCGATACGCCCTCAACGGGCACTGGATTTTGAGTCCAGCGCGTCTGCCAATTCCGCCACACCGGCATAATAATAACAAAGTAACACCAATAATAATACCTTAGTTAGCGCCTAAAAGCAACTAAAGGCGGTAACCGGATTTGAACCGGTGATAAAGGTTTTGCAGACCTCTGCCTTACCACTTGGCTATACCGCCATATTAAAGGGACAAATCCTTACTGGGTTAGCTGGATTCGAACCAGCGCATGAAGGAGTCAAAGTCCTTTGCCTTACCGCTTGGCTATAACCCAATAACTAAGGGCGATAGGTGGGAATCGAACCCACGCGTGCCGGAGCCACAATCCGGTGCGTTAACCACTTCGCCACTATCGCCATCAATGGCAGGGGTAGTAGGAATTGAACCCACACTGACGGTTTTGGAGACCGTAGTTCTACCTTTAAACTATACCCCTATTTAAATAAAATGGAAGGGAGTGGATTCGAACCACCGAACCCGAAGGAGCGGATTTACAGTCCGCCGCGTTTAGCCAGACTTCGCTACCCTTCCATGGTGGCGCGGGACAGAATCGAACTGCCGACACATGGAGCTTCAATCCATTGCTCTACCGACTGAGCTACCGAGCCATCATTAAAATTTATAAAATACAACGGTCCTAGCCGGATTTGAACCGGCGATCTCCTGCGTGACAGGCAGGCGTGATAAACCCCTACACCATAGGACCGAAATATTATGGAGGATACAGGGCTCGAACCTGTGACCCTCTGCTTGTAAGGCAGACGCTCTCCCAACTGAGCTAATCCTCCATATGACCCGTACGGGATTTGAACCCATGTTACCGCCGTGAAAGGGCGGTGTCTTAACCACTTGACCAACGGGTCATTTTTGCTAACGGAGAGTAAGGGATTCGAACCCTTGAAACAGGTTAATACCCGTTTACATGATTTCCAATCATGCTCCTTCGGCCAACTCGGACAACTCTCCATCATTAAAAACTCCGGCAGGCGGGCTCGAACCGTCGACAACCTGATTAACAGTCAGATGCTCTACCAACTGAGCTATGCCGGAATACTTGCACGGCAACGACCTACCCTCGCAGGGGGCGATCCCCCAACTACTATCGGCGC
>NZ_AZEG01000005.1 GCF_001434935.1 Liquorilactobacillus uvarum DSM 19971
CTGGCGATGATTATATTCACTTAAAAGATAGCCTTCCCATTTACCATATGTTGGCGAACCCTTGCGAATATCAACCAAAACATCATAAATAACGCCAGTTACTGCACGCAACAATTTAGTCTGTGCATATGGTGCTCTTTGATAGTGCATGCCACGCAACACACCTGGTTCAACTGACAATGACTGATTATCCTGGATAAAATCGACATCGATCCCTGCTTCATGAAATTTGTTTTGCGTGTAGGTCTCAGTAAAAAAACCGCGATGATCTCCAAATACATCAGTTTCAACAATCTTAACATCTTTTAGTTTAGTATCAATAATTTTCATAATCACACTTCCACCTATCAAACACTATTATTTGGTAATCAGAGCATAGTACATTACCCATTTTACTTCTTTATTTCGACTTTGCGGTCTTAGTTTTTTAATTAAAACTGCCCCTGCTTTAGGACCACCGATTAATCCTTCATACAAAACATCAAGTTCTTTTTTCTTATTATCTGTAAGCATCTTAGAGTAGTATTTACGAAAGTAATAAATCTGCTTTGCAGTAATAGAATCATATTTAAATTCTTTCCGATAATACCGTAAATTTTTTTTGATTCCTCTCAGAATTCTTTTCACCTTTGAACCTGAGCCAGAATCTGCCATCCCAGTATTAGCTCCAACAACATTTCCTTCATGCTGGCGATACAAAATTGTCACTTGTGGAAGATATTTAACAATGCCAAAGCAGTTCGCAATTAGTCCAAACCACCAGTCGTGCATCCCAACACTTTCAGTATCAACACTACCAATTAAATTCTTAAGTGCTTCATTTATCATCATTGTACAGCCGGTGATACAATTATTTATCGATAAACTAGATAAATCAGTATAGTTTTTAAAAGATGCAGGTGGTGTTCTAAGTTCAGCTAGTTTACTGTCAACAATTCGGTAGTTAGTATGAACCAAGATAGGGATACTAGCATCTGGCCTTACTTTTTCAGCAGATTTCATTGCCCCTAAAGTTAATGAAATTTTATTTGGTAACCAAAAATCATCTTGATCACTAAACATATAATATTTCGCATTTACACATTCCACTAACTTTAAAAATGACCTTTTCGCACCTAAATTTATATTATTATTTTCGACAACATGGATATTATCATATTTTTCTTCGTAATCCTTTAAAATCACACCGGTATCATCGCTAGACATATCATCACGAATATATAAATCCCAATTTTTAAAATCTTGGCCCAAGATAGAGTCAATTTGTTCTCTTAGATACCTCGAACCATTATATGTTGACATCACAATAGCCACTTCAGATTTCACCACAAAACGTCCTCCTTGTAATTACCTCTTTGCGATATCTAAAAGATACTTTCCATAATCATTTTTCTTCATAGGCTGAGCTAACTCACATAACCTGCTTGCTGTAATATACCCCATTCGGAAAGCAATCTCCTCCAAACAAGCAACTTTTAAATTCTGTCTCTTTTGAATTGTTGCAATAAAACTAGAAGCCTCGAGCATTGAATCATGTGTTCCAGTATCCAACCATGCATATCCTCTGCCCATAAGCTGCACATCAAGCTTGCCGCGTTCAAGGTACACCTTGTTGATATCAGTTATTTCTAATTCGCCCCGTGCAGATGGTTTAAGAGCTTTAGCAATAGATATAACTTTATTATCATAGAAATAGAGGCCGGTAACAGCGTAATTACTTTTTGGGTGGACAGGTTTTTCCTCAATCGATAAAGCATGCATTTGTTTATCAAAATCTACCACACCAAAACGTTCGGGATCATTAACATGATAACCAAAAACAGTGGCCCCTTCACTTTTATTGGCAGTTTTTTGCAACATCTGTGAAAGACCACTTCCATAATAAATGTTATCTCCAAGAATTAAACAGACTGAATCATCACCAATGAATTTTTCGCCGATAATAAAAGCCTCAGCTAATCCATTCGGTTTATCTTGAACAGCATAGGATAAATTCACTCCAAAATTCTCACCTGTTCCTAAAAGATCTTCAAAACGTGGTGTATCACGTGGAGTAGAGATAATTAATATGTCACGTATTCCTGCCAGCATAAGCGTTGATAACGGGTAATAAATCATTGGTTTATCATAAACAGGAATAAGCTGTTTCGATATTCCTCTAGTGATAGGATACAGGCGTGTCCCACTCCCACCAGCTAAAACGATCCCTTTCATAAAAATTTCCTCCTTTTCAATACAATAAATTAAATATCATACTAATTTTCGTACACTTTCTTAAGGGATGCAACTGTAGTCTTTTTGTCAAATCCTTTTGCTTTTAATACATCAATATTGGTCTGACTTTTCATTTCTTTCAAACTTCTGTCAGTTGTTGCATCACTAAAAGAAAGCATCTTTTCAGCCCATTGATTTACCGAAATTTCATCTGCAATTGCCATCTTATGTGCCGTAGGTGCCTGAAAAGATTCTGGAGATTGATTCTCAGATATTAAACATTCTGTACCATTGGCCAGGTTTTCTATCAAAGACAAAGACAAACCCTCGTATAGAGACGGAAAAGCAAATATGTCAAAAGCATTCTGTACCTCTGCAACATTCTTGATATACCCTAGGAACCGCACACTATCCTTAATTCCAGCGCTTGCTACCAAATGTTTTATCTTTTCAAAATGCTCACCATTTCCGACTAGTAACAATACAGAATTAGGTACTTTGTCATGAAAAATTTTAAAACTCTTTATCAAAAATGGATGATTTTTCTGGCGTGCAAAACGTCCGCAATGTCCTATAACTACTGTGTTAGGCGGAATTTCAAACTGCTTTCTGACCTGAATATTTTTTGAAGCATCATATCTAAAATTATCAAGTTCCACTCCATTAACAATAATTTTAAAAGTCGGTTTTTTTTGTGTACCGCGACTATAGAAAAAATCAGCAGCATTCTGAGAACATGCAAGGTAATCAGTTGCTAACAAACTTGTTATCCACATACCCAAAACGTGTGCCGTATTTTTAGCAAATGAATACTGCCCTCTTTGATCCGAGTGTGCATGAATGATTATTCGTTTAAATCCAGCGGCTTTAGCCAAAACTATAGGTATAAAGTTATGAAGAGAATCCAAATGCATATGGATAATCGTACTGTGCTGACGTGCTTGCTTAAGTGCACTTTTTAGTCCAGCGATATGCTTTAATATTCCCAGCTTAAGTTGGACAACTTGAATATATTTTCCGATCTCTGCTAACTCAGTTGCAGGTGCGGAGTTAGCAATATTAATAAATTCAAACTTAAATCCCTCTTCAACTAAAGACATGTAATTATTTTTTACAAAAGTCGTGATGCCATTATTTGTATTAAAACTGCCTAATACAATAATTGTTTTACTTTTGGTGTTTTTCATCTTACAACCTCTGTAAAATGTTTATTTTTCATTTGATCAGATGGTGGTTCCATATAATCAGAACCGTATAACTGTGAAAGTATTGCGTCATAATCCCTAGGGCCTCGTAAATTAAGATCTTCAAATGTGTAGTTGCAATCATCATCATAAAAACCCTTTGGAAACATTTCACGCAATTTATAAGCGCCCATAAAATTAACTACATACTCAGAAGATTCATAAGAATACTTTTGAAGTGCTTTATCTAATTTATCTAAACACTTCCTCGTATCCAACCACTTTTCAGGCCGAATAACCTTACCGACCTTGATCAAAGCTTTTTCTGAGAACGGTCGTTCTGTATAATTCACACTAACTTTATTAAACTCAGAATACTTAAGCATCAAACGAAGACGCATTAAGTTGAAACTATGCGCTTTACGCAAAAGGGCATTATTCGGCATACCATCTAGAGCAAAGATATCCATCCATGAATTTCTTTTTTCGACTTCTGCCGCCGAACGGTCTATAATTTTTGTTTCAGGATTTTCTAGTCTTGCCACATACTCATATGTATCAGAGTTTTTGAAATTTCTGAAAGGAAAGCTGCCTATCCTATTGTTGTCTTTTTCCATCAAAGAGCATAACTTTTCATAATCAGGCCTCGGCATGCCAACATCAATATCATCATCCCATGGAATAAAGCCATGATGTCTGACAGCCCCTAAAAAAGTACCGCCCATTAAAAAATATCTTAATCCATGAAGGTCACAAAAACGGCTAAAGCTTGCAACTAATTTCAATTCCGAAGACTGCAGTAATTTTCTATCATTAAAATCAATTTTCAAGCTTGTTACCTCCAAACTTTCTAAAAAGAAACGCAGCAACTTTTTTTATCCAATGCTGCTTCTCCATAAACATCACCGGCACTTCAACATAATCAACCTGATTTTTCTCAACCCACACATCAACTAATATTTCACTAATAAATCCAAAAATACGCTTCTCATATTCAGAATAACTTGAAATATCCACTCTTTTTTCAACCTCGGTTAAAACTGAAAAAAGCCACTCTGTATAATCATCAAAGACCTTTGCACGTGCAATCATCATGTTGAACATATGTACAGCTTTTCTGTTAACAACCTCGTCAAAAGCTGGCACATAATCTGGAAACTTTTCAGAAAGCACATCTCTTGCAACTTTAAGTCCCTCAATATGATGTGCATGCTTATAGTGCGACCATGAGGTTTCAACATAGTAATTGCGCTTCCGCGGAAGAATCATATCATGTTCAGCTATTATTTGTTCGAGCTTTCCTTTATTCATTATATCATTAAACTTAGCTTGACTATTTTTAAAAAAATTAGTACTCCCATTAGAAAAAAACCTGCGGTAATGAACCAATCCTTTCACATCCGCATCTCTATTTTTCCATCCCCAGTATTGCGCAGTAAGTTCACAATAATTTTTGTTTTTCGAAGAAATGTTCTCTCCAATGTTATCACGATAAAAGCCCTTAAAGTTCTCCTTACTGTTTCCTACCTGTATCGGCACATAAATACTGTCCGTTGGCATTTTAGCCTTTTTGTGACTTACAACATATACTTCTGCTTTCAAAAAGATTTCACTTCCTCAATTGTCGATTCATAGCACATTAAAACGCACCGTCTCCCTTAAAGATGGCTATAATATTCTTGAATAAAATTTTTATATCAAATATCAAAGATGCATGATCAACATAATACAACTCATAATCACATCTTTCAGGATACTCAATGTTGCTTCTGCCAGAAGCCTGCCAATACCCCATAGCCCCCGGCGTAACCGACAAAAATTTATTTACTCTGTCACCATACTCACGCAGTTCTTCCTCGATTATAGGTCGCGGACCAATCAATGACATATCTCCTTTAAAAATGTTAATAAATTGTGGTAGTTCGTCAATAGAGGACTTGCGCAGAAAACGCCCCAATTTAGTTATTCTGGGATCAACATCCGCTGGTAGTTTATAGCTATTATCAACATACAGTCTATAAAGTTTCTTGTCGCTCTTCAATTTTTTTTCTGCTCCAACAATCATTGATCTGAACTTATAAATATAGAATTTGTGTCCATTTTTTCCAACTCTTTGCTGCTTATAAAAAAGAGGACCTTTATTTTGACCAACGTGGCATATGATAAACATTATTATAAATATAGGGGTCATCAAAATCAAAGCCACTATTGAGATAATAATATCTACTAACCGCTTAACACCCAAATATATATAACTAGGACCCTTTTTTTTGACATTTTGAGTCATTATACTTCTCCTCTAAATGCTACCCCTCGCAAAATCCGATTGAGAAAGCAAGATTTTAACTTATAAAACTGATTCTTGATCTCCAAAATCATAGGGTAGACGTATGATAAAAAAAAACCTACAAATACACATTTTCTATTTTACTAATAAAAACATTAATGTAAAGCACAAAGATAAACCCTTAACTAGAAACTAACATTTTTTTAAGCAAAAAGACGTGTGAACTGCTTTCAGCCACACATCTTTTAAAAATATTTATTTTTAGCAAAACCTTTACTCTAAATCTATCAAGACTTCAGTTTTCTTATAACTGTCCCCTGCCGATCGACCTCTAGCGCAACTATCTCGCCGAGCAACCCCGCTTCTCTTATTTCTTGTGAAAATGCAGTTGCCTCCTGCATTGGCAAAATTGTCATTACCGTTGGTCCTGCACCACTTAGATACGTTGCCATGGAGTTATGTTTATGCCCGATTTTTCTTATTTTTGCCAAATGAGGAACAAGTTTTAAGCGATATCTTTCGTGATAAAGATCTTCTTCCATTAAGCGTCCTGCCTGCTCTGTTCTGCCTGTCATTAGTGCCGCCACTAGCGTATTTCCAATACTTCCAGCACTTACAGCTTCTTTAAAAGACAGTTCTTTTGGAAGAACATTGCGACTCTCCGTCGTTAATAACTCATTGCTTGGAATGTAGGCAAGCAACTGCAGTTCAGGAAAGTGCCCTTTAATACTCGTATTTTTCTTCTGCACAAAAGTTGAAACAACAAAATCACCTAGGATCGCTGGAGCTACATTGTCTGGGTGTCCCTCTATTTCCGTAGCAAGCTGGATCTTTTCTTCCTTTGTTAAGTTCATTTTGCCAAGCTGATCAGCCATTTCAATGCCTGCTACAATTGCTGATGAACTACTACCCAAGCCACGTGCTAAAGGTATGTCAGATTCCACTTTAAACCTATGCGCCTGAAGACTAGGGAAAATTCTCAGTGCGGTTTTAACAATCATATTTGACTCATCATTAGGAATATCCGACCCCATATCATGCTCAACAATCCACTTGTCTGTTTTTTCACCGATAGTAATCGTCAAGTACAAAGTAACGGCGATTCCTAACGAGTCAAATCCCGGACCTAAGTTAGCGCTTGTCGCGGGAACTCTAATTTGCATCTGCATTTGCGGATTCATCTCCATAATTAGTCTGGTAAAACCTTGTAAGAAGCAATTACGTCAATATCATTTAACTCAGCAATTGCAGAAATGATTTCTTTCAACTGTGCTTCAGACATTTCATGTGTCGTCATGACTACACGGGCATAATTATCATCGATCTCAGTTTGAAGGATAAGATGAAAACTTGCTTTAACACTTGTCATAACTTCCGTGATTTTCAGCATCTGTCCTGGTTGATCCTTAACACGGAGGGAAATATAATATGGATAAACAACCTCATCTGGTAAAGCTTGTTTGCCTTCGCGCGAAAAGTCATTGAACCTGCTGCCAGTCGTTCCTAAAACAATATTCTTAGTAACTGCAATAATATCGCTTAAAACACTGTTAGCCGTTGGCAATTCACCCGCCCCAGGGCCATAAAACATCGTTTCTCCGACTGCTGCTCCTGTAACAAGCACCGCATTATTTTCATTTTGAACAGCAGCTAAAGGTTGATCTAACGGTATCAGTACAGGCCCAACTGAAACTTTGATACGATCGTTAATCAATTTAGCAATTCCTACTAACTTAATATTGTATCCCAACTTCTTAGCCTGTTTAATATCTTCAAGGTCAACTCTGCTGATCCCTTCAACCTCAATGTCATCAAGTGTTACATTCATTCCAAAGGCAAATTGCGTTAAGATGATCATCTTATACGCTGCATCGATCCCTTCAACGTCATTCGTTGGATCAGGTTCGGCAAAACCAAGCTCTTGCGCTGATTTCAATGCTTTTTGGTAGTCAACATGATTTTGGCTCATTTGAGTCATAATGTAGTTGGTAGTTCCATTGACAATCCCCTTAACTTCAACGATTCGATCAGCTGCAAAAGAGTTGACGATCGTTCTTAAGATAGGTATTCCTCCCGCTACGCTGGCTTCGTAAAACAAATCGCAATCATTTTTGCCTGCAAGTTCTGCAAGTTCAGAACCATAAGTTGCAATCAAATCTTTATTAGCAGTAATGATGTGCTTTCCTGCATTTAATAATCTCTCAATATATTCTTTAGCTGTTGTCACGGTTCCCATTACCTCAACAACAATCTGTATATCCTTGTCGTTTATCAAATCATCAATCTTATCTGTCACATTAATCCCTGTTAAGTCAACATTTCTTTTCTTAGCAAGATCATGGACCACGACAGTTTTAATAACTAACTTTCGTCCTGTGATGCTCGATATCTTATTTTGATGATCACGTAAGATTCTTACCACACCACTGCCGACAGTTCCAAGACCCAAAATTCCAATATTAATGACTTGCATGTCGCATCCTCCAATTCTTCTAATGAAGTTATTTTATCATATAAATTTAACTTTTGAATCATTAAATGAAATTAGTTTAATTTTGATTAAAAATAATACTTAACTACATAACACATTGAAAAGATCCGTCCTTAATTACTGATTGACTGTTATCGTTCTCGAAATTATGTTATTCTTCTTGTAAAATATACTATATAATGAGGAGATCATTAAGAATCCGAGGAGGAAAACCTTTATGAATGTACTTTATAGGAGCACCCGCGACAAAAATGGGCAAACGGTCACCGCATCTCAAGCAATTTTGCAGGGGCTCAGTCCAGACGGCGGTCTATATGTTCCTGTCTCCATTCCAAAATTTGAATTACCATTATCCAATTTAGAAAAACTATCTTATCGCGAGTTAGCATATCACATCTTACAAGCTTTCTACAGCGATTTCAGCGAGCAAGAACTTAAAAACTGTATCAACAAAGCTTATGGTCTTAATTTTACATCTCCTAAGATCGCTCCCATTACCTACCATGCAGGTAATCCCTATCTTGAATTATTTCATGGCCCAACGATCGCATTTAAAGATATCGCCTTGCAGTTACTGCCACATTTGATGACAACTGCTGCTCGTAAGAACAGCTTGAAAGAAGATATCGTGATTTTAACTGCAACTTCAGGTGATACCGGTAAAGCAGCTATGGCTGGTTTTGCAGATGTTCCCGGTACTAAGATAATCGTCTTCTATCCGAAAGATGGGGTCAGCCCTGTTCAAGAAAAACAAATGTTGACTCAAAAAGGGAACAATACTTTTGTTGTAGGTGTGGAAGGCAACTTTGACGATGCACAAACAAATGTGAAGCAAATATTCAATGATCCCAAACTTAACAAAGAACTAAATCAAAACGGATTCCGTTTTTCATCCGCCAATTCAATCAATATTGGCCGTCTCTTCCCACAAGTTGTCTACTATTTCTATGCTTATGGTCAACTACTCAGTTCTGGCAAAATAAAAAGCGGTGAGGCTATCAATTTCAGCGTTCCAACTGGTAATTTTGGAAATATTCTAGCTGGATATTTTGCTAAGAAGATGGGCTTACCAATTAATAAGTTGATCTGTGCCTCGAATCGTAATAATGTTCTGACAGACTTTTTCAACGAAGGTGTCTACGATAAAAACCGACCTTTTTACGTAACTTCTTCTCCTTCGATGGACATTCTGGTTTCCAGCAATTTAGAAAGGCTACTGTTTTATATCAGCAATGAAGATCCAATCAAAACAAAGTCTCTAATGGATAAGCTTACTAGCAAAGGTATTTACAAAATCGATGATTCTATGCGGGCTAAGCTGGCAGACTTTTACGCAGCATATGCCACTGAAGAACAAACCGGACAAGAAATTGCCAGGATCTTTGCCGATGATCAAATTGCAATTGACCCGCATACAGCTGTCGCTTCTTATGTCGCTGAAAACTATAAAAAGCATACAGCTGACTCGCATTCAACCGTTGTTATCTCAACTGCAAGTCCTTACAAGTTCCCACAATTCGTGCTCACTGCACTTCATACTGATTACAGTTCAGATTCACCCTTTACCATGATTGATGCACTTCATTCGAAGACTGGTATCCAGCTCCCGCAGACAATCAAAGAACTCGCAACACTCCCGCTCAATCATCACCGCGAAGTTGCACCCGCTCTAATGAAAACAACCGTCACAGAGATATTAGGTATCAATAATTAAACTAGCTGCAATTTTAAAAATAAAAAGCCCTGAAAAATTCATTTTCAGGGCTTTTTTCTAAATACTTATATAAATTTTTCATTTCAAAGTAGTCGTTATTTTTTTTATTCTTCCTTTAGCGTCATCAAAAACTAATACAGCTAATATCAAGTACATCGGCAAAAATTGAATCAGGTACCTGCTGCGCCCCCCCTCAAAGATAAGCAGGAACAAAAATCCGCCTAGAATACCTAAACGCAGCATCTGTACGTACTTCGTCCTATGATCATAGCCAAATATTATTATAAGCAACAACATTGACCAACTCAGCTGCGCAAACCAATAGAAATCTCCTAAGCGTTTTCCTGTCGGATACAAGAAAGACTGTAAAAATCCTTTACTCCCTCTTTCAACTGGAGCAGTTATAAACCCGCCCTCAACATTCCAACCAAAAGAACCATCTGAAGTGTTATTGTAATTTTTAAAAAGAAGAAACTTAATGAATCCCAACGGTCCCATTTGCTTTAAGCGCTCATTCATAACTTTTTTTGAATACTTCTTTCTCGCTTCTGGTTTCTTAAGTGCAAGAGTTCTCATAACATCTTCCTGATTGTATCCCCCTTTTCCAATCATACCCATACTGATAAAGTGAATTGGAGGTAGTGCCATCCCCTTCTGGACATGGACGAAATTCTGTTTTTCTATGTAATTATTAAATGACCTAACACTTATCCCAGCAAAAAAAAGAACACAAAAAGTTGGTAAAAGCATTTTCATTAACATTTGTTTGGACAAAAACTTGTTTTTGTCCAAGGTACATACATACAAACCATAAACTATTACAATCGCAATAATCGGTATAACAGAAGATGGCTTCATCAAATACGTCCCAG
Organism: Liquorilactobacillus uvarum DSM 19971; assembly: GCF_001434935.1. Taxonomy (GTDB): domain Bacteria; phylum Bacillota; class Bacilli; order Lactobacillales; family Lactobacillaceae; genus Liquorilactobacillus; species Liquorilactobacillus uvarum. The sequence goes on from NZ_AZEG01000005.1 coordinate 10,763, forward strand.
CTATACTCCCTCCCAAAAGAATGGAAGCACTGATTCTTACTATCTCGTTCTTAAGATAAACCATACACGAAAAAGCAAACAAACAAGCCGAAACAAAGGGCAGTACCAACGTATCAGAATACGGAACTATTATCATCGGAAAAAGAAATAAAAAGACACAGTGAATATAAACAGCAAGGCTAACTTTTTTCTTATTTATTACTCTCACAGTCAAAAGATTCAACAAAACTGATATATCAGTGCAAAGTAGCGAGAGGTATGCAGCATTTAGCCAAGTCAGTTTCATATTAAAAAAACTTAGCAAAAATTTTTGAAAAAAAAGTAAAAATAGATTATTTGGATAAGTACTTAGATAAGATGTACTTAGATGAGGATTTTTCAAAAAATTATGGATAAATCCTGCATCAAAACCAATTCTTGTATGCGTTTGATTTAAAATTAACAGTTGCCAAAAAATAACCAGCAACAATAATATTGGCGCAGTTATGTAGGCATATCTAACAAAAACTGACCTGAAAACCATTTTAACAGAGGGTATTTTTAAATACACAACGATTAAAAAGATTAATAAGAGTATCAAACCAACAGCCATTGCTGAAATATTTCCGATAAAGAAATGATCATTTCGAATTGCCCCAATTAAAACAATACCCAGCCAAACAGTAAAAACCGAAAGCAACAGCTTATTAAATATAAAAAAAAATTTTTTTCTAGTTATCATATCTCTGTACTCCATTTTTTAGTTTTTACTGGTGTCTGCTTCAAAAAATCAAAAAACAATTTTAACTAGCAGGAAATTATAAATGATAAGCGTATTCCCGCAAAGTTGCTTACTCTCTACCTTTGACCATTGCATTGCTTCTTAGATCAATACAATAGACTTTACAAGACAGTTTTTAGTACAATATTGTCTTTTGTGACTCAAACACCACATCTGGATTATAACATACAGCTTAATCAAAACTTAAATATCAATTGTAAAACTCATTTTTTTCATGATATTATGAAAATCCGGTCATAAAGGTTTTCATATTCTGCAGAATTTTACCTAGCTGACTATCTATGTTATATTATATTACATAAAGACATGCTTGGAGGAATTAGAATGGATGAGATTGATTTAAAAATTGTTTCGACTTTACAAAAAGACGCGCGTATATCACTAAAAAAACTCGCAGATATCTGTTTTATTTCTGCACCAGCTGTTTCAACCCGCTTAACGCATTTACGAGAACGTGGGATAATAACTGATTACCATACTGCTATTAACTACAAAGTACTTGGTTTTCCAATAAAAGCGTATGTCAGCTTGCATTTGTCTCCTAAGGACAAAGATGCTTTTTATCCCTACATAAAATCCGTTGGGAATGTCGTTTCCTGTGATTGTGTTACTGGAAGTTACTCGCAGATCGTTGTTTGCTACTTCAAAAGCACAAAATCTCTCGATAACTTTATCAATGATATTCAACGTTTTGGAGAAACCAAGACACAAATCGTCTTCTCAACCAGTGTCCATCAACGTCCATTAGAACTGAATCCAGGAAAAAATTATTTTTAAAATCGCTACCAATTGATCTAATCAATTAAAGATTCTAGAATATGAAAAATCTCTTTTAAAACCTAGTATATTAAAAAAACACCATCAACTTATATTAACGGTGTTTTTTTATATATATAAATTCTAGGATAGTTTAAAATCCTAGCTCATTATTTTCATAGTTATACTATGAAAATTCGATTATTGACATTATATGTTAAGCTTAAAAAACAGTCGGTACGCATTCCTCACTTGCGTTTCTTAGATATTTTTACAAAAGATATATACACAATCAGTGCAAGCCACCCCATCAATGATAGCACTTCAAGGCATATAAATCGCTTGGCTTTTAGTATCCTTATTTTTATTCTATTCGTCCCTTTTTTTAGCGCAATTTGAATTGTCCCCCGCTGACTTTTCGAATACTCTGCTATCTTGCCATTAACACTTACTTTATATTTTCTGCCGTAGTAAAGGACTGGTAAGTCATAGCCTGTGCTGCTCTTACTTGCTTTAAAGCTAAAAACAGCCATATCATTCTTATAAGACAAGAACTTCATTGTTCCAATTTGTTGATTGCCTAAAAGTACTTCTTTTTTGTTAATTGAATCTCTGTAATTTACGCTCTCCATGGGCCAATAATCAACATAGATAAATGCCGTAGTAACATGTGACATCATTTTATAGCTTGAACCATTGAAGATATGTGAACCCGGCCAAGCAGAATCGTAGTTGGTAGCAGTTGCCGTTTGCGTATTCTGTTCAGCACTCTTCTGCCATTTATGCAGCGGATAAATTCCCAATATAACTATACCTGCTACCAATCCCATAAAAACTAACTTTTCCGTTCTACGATATGTAATCGTATTCAGTAGCTTTTCCAAAACATCCGCACCAGTAAATGTAAGTAAGACAGAGAATAATGTCAGAAATCTCCATGGAAACTGAATTGTTTCTAAAGGGGTCTTAGCCAGTAAAGTCCAAGGTATTATATTAGTGCTTAAGACTAGAAAGACAAGGGAGAAAAAGGAAGCACTTTTTGAAACAGAAGATATTTTTTTCCAAAACAAAGGGACTAAAATCAATATAATTATTGTTTCTACTCCAATATAGGACGAAATTTCATTACCTAAAGCACTTGTCAGTAATGTTTTTACAGGCAAGGCACTGACCGATAACGTTGTTTGTCCAGCAGGTAGATAAAGATTCCCGTTGTGAACATATGTAAATAATTGATAAAACTCTACTGAACTTAATAATAGAGTAAGAATGCCAGCCCCAATCAATCTAACCAATCTCTTAGTAATACAATCTGTCCGAAATAAAAAGGCACATATAATCATAATGGCAATAAAGCCAACTACCAGCAAAAGCGACAGTACATGAGAGTATATGATCAGTGTCAACCCAATTGTCAGCAAATACCAATATTTTTGATTTCCAAACAATATCAAATACGCACCGACAAGAGCCAATGGAATAAAGCTCATCGCAATCCATTCCCCCATCGCAAAACGGCGAAAAATATTTATCAAACGATAATGGGAAAAAGAATACAGGACAGCAAATATAAAAGCTTGCCGCATACCAATTTTCATTTTTAAACATGAATAATATGCAACAGCAAGGGTTATATAAGAATAGAAAACAATTCCCAGGTAGTAGGCTGTGACTGGATTTGAAAAAAGCATTTTAAATACTGCAAAGGGAAGCAACGTAAAATTTGGATAACATTGCTGCACCGCATTGCCAGTGTTGTTAAAAGTTGAAAAACTGAACAGATCGGCAAGACTGTTGTTGTTTTTTAATGCATTAGCAAGCTCATCTATGCGATTAATGTGAAAGACTAAGTCGCCTCCCCCATATATTTTTTTGCTGAACAAGAAAAATGATACCATCATGAATGACAATAAAATAAATACTAGATTAATTACTAAAGTCTTTACTGCTTTTTTTTCAACTATCATAAATTATTATTTCTATATAAATAACGTGGTTATTCTCATTTTATTTATAATTATATAGATTTCCTTTCGTAAAATTATTCATTATTATCAGAGATCTTTTTTTCAATTTTCGGTCTAAAAAATCGCCTCAGTAACATCAAAACACCCCCAAATGTTGCCAAAAGTGAAATAGCCATAGTGATATAGCTGCTTGCAGGTGCCTCGCTTGAAAGTGAAAAATCATTTGTACCTTTAAGAAGCTTAAGTTTGATATTTTTTTTACCTAAACTTAATATTTTTTTACCGTTCAACACAGCTCTGTATCTTACACCAGTATAACGTGCAATGGGCAGACTATAGTTGCCATTTTTACTTACCGTCAACCTAAGCTGTAATTTATTATAACTTTGCTTTTTGACCTCCATTTTAATTCCGGCACTTTGTACCAGCGCCGATAGCCTCTCTTTTTTATTATTAAGAGGCGCATAATCATTGCCCAAAAAGCTACTATATGTACTGCTCTTTAATTGTTCAGCATTAACCCACACTTTGAAACCATCATTTGTTTTTTCACCATGGTAAGAATGAACAGCACAAATTCCAGTAATCATCACTAAAAATGTGATCGCAAAAGATATATCCTTCGTTTTTATTTTTTGCTCTTCAAAATAGCACACAACCGCCATTGTTAGAAAAAGCGCTGTAAAACTCAGAAAGCGGCCCAAAAACTGAATTGATACGAAAGTTATCTGATTTGCAACTAACTGCCAAGGAAACCAGCTAAATGTACTGATAAAAGAAATAAACGCTGCAACTGTCCATATTCTCCATGATCCCTCTCTACTTGTAAATAGTAATCCTGTAAAAATAATTAACACTAAGACAGGTAAAAATCCAATATTAAAACTATTTGCATCTTCCACGATGGAATTATTCAGCAAGGCCTGCAAAAGGACATTCGGTTTAATGGTCACCCACGGCCCACTGGGGTTATTAAGAAGATTACGTGATGATAACCAATATATATTAACTAATGAATAAAAACCTGAAAGCACACTTAATCCACCAGCTTTCAGGTATGCTAAAAACTCGGTTCTATCCAACTTTCTTTGAAAGATACGAACTGTTTCGACACTAAAGATCAAACCTGCTGCCATAATTAGAGAAAGAACATGTGTGTTTGCTATTGCGCCCATTCCTAGTCCGAGATAGAGCCAGCCATTCGGATCCTTATTCCATATCTTTAAACATCCAAGTAAAACAACGGGTAACAGCATGTATGCAATTGCTTCACCCAAAGCAATTCGTGAGTACATAAGAGTCAGATGATATGCATTGAATTGATACAGAGAAATCCCCAGAACTTGTATCCAAATATTTCGGGTAACATATCTAGTCAGCCAATAGACACAGAACATAGTTAAAAAATTCAGAATAAAAAACCCTGTACCTAAAGCATACATATAATTGTGTATAAAGAACTTTGGAATAATAAAAATTAGCCCCGTTAACCATGGATACATCCCATTAACTGCCAGTCCATGCTGACTGAGACCAATTAAATTCACAAGTGGAGGCAACCTAAAATGCAATAATGCCATGTAGACGTCTTCAAAACGTGCTAAATGGAATTGACCATCATAATTTAATTTGAATTTTCCACCTGTAAATGCTGGAACAGTTGATACTATTGAAACAATTGCAATAAAAGAGAAAGGTATCAGTCTTTGTAGTTCTTTTCTAAAGTTTTTATTTATCATTATCACGAAAACCTCTTTTTAAAAAACAAACATACTATTATTTTTCAGCCGTTTGTTCTTATATGTATGAATACTAACTTAACAAAAAAATGACATTAAAACTAGATTGTTACCGTTATTAGGATAAAATTTTAAGAAATCATGCTTAAATCCATAACAAGCCTTTTCTTTCCTCACAATATCCCATCCAATTTATTTTAGAAATGTTCCTTCCTGAATAATGGACTATATTTATAACTCAATGCTGCAATTAGTAGTTCAGCTCTTTTGTTTTTTCTTAAATAATTTTTGCCTAAAAGGAAAAGCAAAAACACAAACTAGTCCTATTAGAGAAATATATTTTGCAACTACCAACACAGTTGATGGTTTATATTGAATAGTAACAGTATTTGTGTTGCTCTTCGAATAGACGACAATTGTCCCACGTTTGGATTCTTTGTAAGAAACTTTTTTGCCGTTTATTGTTACATTATAAGAACCATAATTCATAATCGGTAAATCAATTTTTTCTCCAGAGCCCTTAGTTTGCACCTTAAACTGTTCTTTATTCGGAGAGATTTTAGGGACCAGAATTTTCTTTGCTCCATCGATGTAGCCTACATGCGCAGTAAGATCACGATTATGGCTAACACTGATTTTCTTCCAATAATCAGTCGAGCCCACTCCCAAATTGTATCCTAAAATATTGTAAAAAGTTTGGGAATTAACCTTAAAACCCATAAAAGGCATGTTTTTACTGGTTGAAGGTCTATAATTCACTTCTGTTTGGGAAGCAGTGTTGATAAAAAAATTAAAAGCATTACTGATGAAAAATATTGTTGTCAGACTTGCAACACAGATATAAGCCTTCTTTGTTAAAACCTTGGAAGAAGTCAAATAGTCTATAATATTAGTTCCTAATAGAGCCAGGAACAAATTAACTATTGTTTGCAAGCGTGTAGGAAACTGTAAATTTCTTACAGGTGTGTCTTGTAATAAACGCCATGGAAATACGGAAGTTACCATTAAGAAAAAAGTAATCCCGATAATAGCAATACATTTAGTTTCATTATCCAGTTTTTTCCACAATACACATGCAAGTACAACGAAAAAGATAGGCAAAATACCGATCATATCGTTGTTTAATGATGTCGTAACGTAATTTCCAAAAGGTAATGCACTTTTTTGCAGATCTACAACCATCGTTAGATTTAACTTGTTATTGAACATCGTTTGGATAAAACCTGCCCAATAAAAAGCAGTAATAACAACCGTGCTTAAAACAGCAAATAGCAAATATTTAAAATTTTTAATCCAATTTGAAGTATAGAAGACTCCTAGCGCCAAAATAACGCCTACTACAACCGAATACATCGCCGCACTGAGCAAATGACTATACACCACGCCGCTCATACCAAGTGCTAGAATATACCATTCGTGTTCGTCTCTAAAAAAGATGCTGTACGTACCAAAAGCTATAAGCGGAAGAAAAATCATACCTATTCCTTCACCTAAAGTGAAACCGCTAAAAAGGACATGAAAATACCACGCTGATAGAGTATACAAAAAGGAGAAAAGCACACTTTTTTTAAAGTTTCCCTTCCAGTACTTCATCCCAGTCCAATAGGCGACAGACATTGAGCAAAACAGGATTAACCACATACCCAAATAAATGGCATGTACTGGGTTCCGCAGCAACAGCATAAAAATCGCAAATGGATAAAGAAAAATTGCAGGATAGACTAAATTCAAAGGAACCCCGACGTTATTAAAAGAATATACGGAAACATACGGAAATAAGCTGCCGTTTTTCAGATTCATATAGATTTCATAAATCCGTTGCAAATGGAATTGCATGTCTGAACCACTATTAAGAGTGTTATGCTTCCAAAAAGGAATCATAACTATGATACAGATTGCCATAAAAAGCGGATACACCATGACATGTTTAGTTTTATCGTTCAATTTAAAAAATTTAATTTTTTATCTCTCCCATCTGAATTTTATACTAATATACATTAGTATAAAGTTGCTCCTGCCCTTTGTACACCTGTTTCTGACAATTAATATAAAAAATATTAACATACTATACATGTTCAAACAAAAAAGCCCCACAATTACAGATAGTTAAATCTGTTAACTGTGGGACCCTATTTTTTAATATCTAGTTATTTACTAGCTTCTTTTTCTTTTTTCCAAAATCCTAAGATAACACCCGCGATAACTGTTCCGATAACAACAGCAATAATGTATCCGAATGGATTAGTAGCTAATGGTGTTACCCAGAAACCACCATGGGGTGCTGGAACCGAAACATGCCAGAATTGTGTCAATCCACCTGCAATTGCAGCTCCAATCACACCAGACGTGATTACACGCAATGGATCGGCCGTTGCGAATGGTATAGCACCTTCGGTAATGAATGAGAAACCTAAAACCCAGTTTGTAATACCAGCTTTACGTTCGTCATCCGTGAACTTCTTAGGCCAAATAGCTGTTGCAAGCGCAATTGCGAATGGAGGAACCATACCACCAGCCATAACAGCAGCCATTAAATCACCATTATTAGTTGAAGTAAACGCACCAACCGCGAAGACATAAGCAGCCTTGTTGAAAGGACCTCCCATATCGATCGACATCATACCACCTAAGATAATTCCTAATACGACAGCATTTCCAGTTCCCATATGTTTCAAGAATGTTGTAACAACCTCATTGATAACAGAGAAAATCGGGTTAACGATAAAGAACATCAAAAGTGCCATAATCAGTAATCCAACAATTGGATAAAGCAACATAGGTTTCATACCTTCAAGTGATTTTGGTAAATGAGAGAACAATTTACGCAAAAGAACAGTAATGTAACCTGCCAAGAAACCAGCTGCGATACCGCCTAAGAAACCGGCTGAACTTTGAGCATGTGTCATCACGTTAGCCGTGTAGGCACCACCGAACGAGCCACTGTAAACAGTTGCCATGAATCCACCAACGAACCCAGGCATCAGCGCTGGACGATCACCAATTGATTCAGCAATGAAACCAGCTAAGACAGGAATCATGAAAGCAAACGCCATACTACCAGCATTGTTCAGGAAAATAAATTCAATTGATTTAGGTCCGCCGAAGTATTGTTCAATAACAAACGACAACGCCATTAAGATACCGCCACCAACAACAAATGGTAACATATGAGAGATACCATTCATCAGATCTTTGTAAATGCGGCTTCCAATCGAACCACCCGCAGCTTCTTCTTCTGCTGAAGAATCATTTTGTGAAGCATGATAGATTGGAGCATCACCATGCATAGCTTCAGTGATAAGTTCTTCTGATTTTTTGATACCATCAACTACAGGACGGTTTACCAAAGGTTTGCCATTAAAGCGATCCATGGCAACTTTTTTATCAGCAGCAACGATAACACCTGCTGCACGTTTGATTTCATCAGCTGTCAAAAGATGTTTAACACCCTCTGAACCATTTGTTTCAACTTTGATATCTACTCCCATTGCTTCAGCTTGTTTTATTAATGCTTCTTCAGCCATATAAGTATGCGCAATCCCAGTAGGACAAGCTGTTACAGCTACAACGTAAGGGCGGTCGCTCTTTTCCGCTGCAGGAGCTTTAGCTTTTTCAGCATCAGCTTTTTTCTTTGCAGCTTCTTTTGCTTCTTTTGCAGCTTCTGCATCTGCAAACAACTGTTGAACTTCATCTGGTGTTTGAGCTTTCTTCAACTGAGCAACCAGATCAGGATTAATCAATAAACCTGACAATGCTGCTAATGCTTGCAAATGCGTGTCATTAGCACCTTCTGGAGCAGCAATCATGAAAAATAAATGCACAGGATTACCATCTAAAGCATCGTAATCCACCCCAGCATTACTCTTAGCAAACAAAACAGTTGCCCGCTGGACAGCTTTGTTCTTAGCATGAGGCATAGCAATTCCATCACCGATACCGGTTGTTGATTGTTCCTCACGCGCAATAATGGCTTTTTTATAAAAATCTTCATCATTGATAACGCCGTTAACATAATATTTATGAACCATTTCATCAATAGCTTCTTTTTTAGTCGAAGCTTTAAGATCCATGATCATAACATCTTTTAATAACAAATCACGAATATCCACTAAAAACACTCCCTATCTATTTAGAATATTTTTCAATTTTTATTGCAGGTAAAATTTCGTCAATCTTAGCACGATCAGCTAAGTCTTCAGAAAATGCCGTTGCACTCCCGCAAGCAAGACCATAACGGAAACTCTCAACCGGATCTTTAGTAGCCGCAAAGGTCCCTACGAATCCACCGATCATTGAGTCGCCTGCTCCAACAGAATTAATTACTGTCCCCTTAGGAGCTTTGCTGTAATAAACTTCATCAGGTGTGATCAGCAACCCGCCATCACCAGCCATTGAAATAAGAACATGTTGTGCGCCTAATCCTAACAACTTTTTACCATAAGTGACAATATCATCAATTCCATTAAACTTAACTCCAAATAGTTCAGCTAATTCATGGTGATTAGGTTTAACGACCAGCGGGTTTTCTTTAAGAGTTTTCATTAAGCTTTCACCCGTTGTATCAATAACAAATTGCGCACCCTTTGAACGAACTAACTTAATCAAATCAAAATAAAAATCCTGCCCCAAGCTAGGAACCAAGCTTCCTGATAAAATCACAGCATCTTCACTCGTCAAGTTATCAAATTGTTTCTTAAACGCATTGATTTCCTCGGATGTTACCTGTGGTCCCTTACCGTTTATTTCAGTTTCATCCTGAGCCTTAACTTTAACGTTGATCCTTGTATCATCAGCAATATGTGTAAAACTGGTTTTAAGTTTCTTTGCCTTAAGAGCATCTTCAACAAATTTTCCTGTGAAACCGCCTAAAAATCCTAGAGCTACATTGTCTTGTCCAAGCTCCTTTAAAATACGCGAAACATTGATTCCTTTACCACCAGGTAATTTGGCATCGTAGTCCATGCGATTAACTTCACCTAACGTGAGCTTCTCTAACTGGACGATATAATCGATCGAAGGATTAACCGTTACCGTATAAATCATATTGAAACCTCCTGAATTGTTGTTTGATCACTGTATTGATCGAGAACTGTTTTGGGTAATCTATTAGTAATAATAATTGCTTTTGCAAGTTCAGCCACCTTAACAAACGAAACCTGATCAATTTTGGACTCATCAGCCAAAATATAATTTTTCTCACTTTGATCAAGTGCAGTTTTTTTAACCGCGGCCTCATCTGGATCAGGGGTTGTATAGCCAAAACGTGGGTGAACTCCATTCGTACCCAAAAAGGCTTTATTGAAGCGATAATGATGCAATGAGTTAACTGTTTCAATTCCAACAATCGCTTTTGTTGTGGTCTTCAGCTCACCACCAACCAGAATCGTGCGAATATTTCGATCCGCCAGAGCTGATGCATGTACTACTCCGTTCGTGACGACAGTTAAATGCTGACCAGAATGCAAAAATTGAATCATTGCAAGCGTCGAAGTCCCTGCATCCAGATAAACAACATCCTCATCTTGAATCTGCTCAGCTGCAAACTTAGCAATGGAACTTTTTTGCTGCACATTTCTTAAAGACTTACCAGTCATATCAAGCTCACGTTGAAGCGAATGTTTAACTTTCGCCCCACCATGAACTCTAATCAGTAGCCCTTTTTCTTCTAACAATTGCAAATCACGTCGCACGGACGATTCAGAACACGTTACTTTCTTACAAATATCTTGAAGCTTAACAACGCTGCTTGTTTTAAGCATAGACAAAATAACTTGTTGCCGTTCTTCTGCAAGCACTTACATTACCTCCAAAAAATATATTACCACCTAATAAACTAAAAAGCAATCATAAAAACGCAAAAAAATTCATTTTTAGCCATATAATTAAGTATATTTGACTGTTTTTGAAAGGTTACAGATAAAAACTTTCACATTTTCTTTAATAAACGCCTATTACCGCCATAATTTAACATAAAAAACATTCCAAATACTGCAAATTCTTAATTAAAATTTGCAGATAAAAAGATAGGTCAGTACTAATATCGACCTATCTCCTTGTTATTTCCCCAAAATATTTAATTTATTTACTGTAAAAAAAGGCACTTTCAGCAATTCACTCTTGTTTGTAAGTAAACATCCGTTGTTTCCACATCTTGTATTTATTAAAACATTGCGTTACAAAAATTGTTGGAAAAACTAATTTTTAAAACTATGAATAGGTGCGGGAATTAGTCCGCCGCGCTGAATCATAGCTGCAGATGAAGCATTGTTGACTGCCATTACCGGTGCACGCCCCAGCAAGCCGCCAAATTCAACTGTTTCACCAACATCCTTACCTGGAATTGGAAGAACTCTGACAGCAGTAGTTTTGTTATTGATCATTCCGATTGCCGCTTCATCAGCAATCATCGCTGAAATTGTTTCCGCTGGTGTTTTACCTGGAATTGCAATCATATCTAACCCCACGGAGCAAACGGCTGTCATTGCTTCAAGTTTCTCAATGTTTAATGATCCGCTGGTTACACCATCAATCATTCCGGCATCTTCAGAAACTGGAATAAAAGCACCTGAGAGTCCTCCAACATGACTGCAAGCCATAATGCCGCCCTTTTTAACTGCATCGTTCAATAATGCCAAGGCTGCCGTCGTTCCATGTGTCCCGACTTTTTCAAGGCCGATCTCTTCCAAAATCTGCGCAACGGAGTCTCCAACTGCAGGTGTTGGTGCCAAAGATAAATCAACGATTCCAAAAGGAACACCTAAACGTTCAGATGCAAGCGTACCAACCAGTTGACCCATTCTCGTCACCTTGAATGCTGTCTGCTTAATTGTTTCAGCAACAACATCCATTGTACTTCCCTTAACTTTTTCAAGTGCGTGTTTAACAACACCAGGTCCACTGACACCGACATTGATCACCGTGTCACGTTCACCTACACCATGAAAGGCTCCAGCCATAAATGGATTATCTTCCACTGCATTACAGAAAACCACCAATTTAGTATTAGACATAAATGAGCGCTCAGAAGACTGCTTGATTATCTTTCCCATTTCAGCAACAGCATCCATATTAATTCCGCTTCGAGTTGAACCAACATTAACCGAAGCACAAACCAGCTCAGTTTCTGCCAAAACTTGGGGCAGTGAGCGAATCAACTTCAAATCCCCAGTTTGGTAACCCTTTTGAACTAAGGCTGAGAACCCACCAATGAAATTAACTCCCAAAACTTTGGCCGCTTTGTCTAAAGTCTGCGCATATTTGAAATAATCTTTATCATTTGAGGCCGCAGCAATAATTGAGATCGGTGTCACTGAAATCCTCTTATTGATAATAGGAATTCCATATTCTACCTCAATTTGATGACCTACCTCTACCAAGTGTTTTGCTTTTGTCGTTATTTTTTGATAAATACGTTCACATGCGACATCACTATCGCTATCAATACAATCCAGTAAGGATATCCCCATCGTAATCGTACGAACATCCAGATTTTCATCGGAAATCATATGGATTGTTTCTTTGATTTTCTCTGTCTCCATTTATTTCCTCCTACAGTTGATGCATCGCATCGTAAATTTCTTCACGTCTGATTTTTATTTCAACTCCCAGTTGCTTGCCAAGTTCATCCAACTGTTGAGATAAAACAGCAAAATCTGTTTTATTATTCTGAATTTCGACCATCATCATCATCGTGAAGTATCCATTCATGATTGTTTGCGACACATCTGAAATATTAATTTCTTTTTCCGCAAGAAAATGGCTCACTCCTGCAATGATTCCGACTTGATCTTTACCAATTGTTGTTAAAATAGCTTTCATGGGTGCCACCTCATTTTTTATTTTTAACTCCATCAAACTTATCCTACAGTATAGCCTTTTCCGAACAAAATCGCAATCGCACTTTTGAATGTTTTACTTGGTTTAAGGCGTCAAAACCCTTTTGCTGCTTCGTTTATATACGTATGTAGTTGTAAAAAAATCGGCTGTGGAAGTCAATCTATACACGTATATTAACTATGTATATCGAGAAAATTTAATTAGTAACCGAATTATTGCTTTTTAAAATATTATCCTAAAATACTATGCTTGAATTTACATCAAAATACAGATAACATGAATTACGCACTAATAATAATTTATTTCTACCTATATTGAGAAAGGAACTGATTATGTCTTCAGAAATAAGCACTCATAAAAGAACTATCGTTACAACGCTTGTTCTAGTCTCAACCTTTTTCAATTTGGCTAGCCAAACAATGATGGTCACAGCCTTGCCTGTTATCCAGCATACGTTGCATGTTTCATTAACTAGTGCCCAATGGCTTACTGCTGGTTATATGCTGATTATAGGAATAGTCACACCCTTATCATCCAATCTGTATGACAAGTACACTAATCGCCAAGTATTTCTGACAACAACCGTTGTCTTTATAATGGGAAGTTTATTAGGAAGTTTTGCAGTCAGTTTTTGGATGCTCCTAGCAGCTCGATTACTACAAGCATGTGCAGGCGGGATTTTGCTGTCCTTTCAAATGACAACCATGGTTACGATTTATCCCGCCGCAAAACGCGGCACTGTACTGGGAATGTCAGGCTTGGTAATCGCTTCGGGGCCTGCACTTGGACCAACAGTTGCTGGTGTTATCCTTAATTACTTCAATTGGCATTATTTATTTACTCTACTTTTACCTTTTAGTGTACTAATATTGATTATCGCATATTTTGTTTTCCCAAATTATTCACAAAAACGTGCAGTCAAAATCGACCTGCCTTCTGTCTTTCTTTCGCTCATTGGTTCAAGTTTAGCTCTAGCCAGTTTGACTGTTTTTCAGCAAAATTTATGGTATGGCATGGGAATGTTAATTGTCGGAGGTGGAATTTTAGCAATTTTTGCGCGACGACAATTCAAACTTCCTGAACCTATGCTTCGCATTGAACTGCTTAAACTCCGTTCATTTAGAATATTGACTTTCATCGGAATGCTTGCATTCATGGTCCTCATAGGTACTGAGCAAATCATACCAATTTTTGTTGAAAATGTTGAAGGATTAAGCAGCATGCATGCAGGTTTAATCTTACTTCCAGGTGCAATTGCAAATGCGCTTTTTGCAGCTTTGGCGGGACGCTATTATGACACGCACGGTCCCAAAGTCCTAATCAGCGTTGGTGTTGCCCTTATGTTGATTGCGACAATTCCGTTTATAACGATTAATACTCAAACACCCATCTGGCTCATAACTTGTGCGTATATGCTGCGTATGATTGGCAATGCACTAGTCTTTTCACCAGCGATGTCTGAGGCTTTCAAAGATGTCCCTATGCCACACATCAGTCACGCCACTGCTCTAAACAACGCCTTCAGGCAAGTTGCAGCAGCTGTATCTGTTACAGTAATGATTGTAATTGCAGATTTCCCAGCATCTTTTATTAACGGGACTCGCCTTGCTATTTGGTTCACTGTTTTACTTTTAGGAATAACAGAATTTCTTTTTTATGTTTATCTAAAACATCCTCAGAAGAAATAGAAATACCTCTATATTTTCTTTGAAAATTTTTCGATGATACTCAAAGATCCTGCCATGGCATAAATAAGTCACAGCAGGATCTTTATTCTATTTCAATAATTGTATTTTTCACATCATTTCAATTCGCCAAGCAGTCGAAGAGTATTGTTAACGTAATACGATACCCCAGTTAAAATTGCATTCTCATCCGGAGCAAAATCGGAATGATGAATTTCGCCTGTCTCGCCAACACCTAGATGCGCGTAGACCCCTGGTAACCGTTCTTGGTAACAGGAAAAATCATCACTTCCAAGTTCGGCACGGCTCTCAAAAACTTCTGCAAACTTGCTAGTTTCATTTTTTACAATTTTCGTCAACTTAGGATCGTTATAAACAGCAGGATCACCGACATACCAATCAGTTTCAGCTTTTGTCCGGTATGCCGAACTAAACTGGGAAACAATTTCTTGGAAACGGCTACGAATAAGTTCTCGTTCTTTTTTTTCAAGTACTCGCACAGTTCCAGAAAACACAGCTGTCTTGGGAAGAATATTCCAGGCCGTTCCTGCATGTATTTCTGTCACACTCAAAACAGCGCTAGAAGTTGGTTCAACATTACGACTAACAATTGTTTGCAATGCTGTTACTATGCCTGTCAAAGCCACAATCACATCACTTCCTTGATCTGGATGTGCAGCATGTGTCTCAATTCCGCTAATTGAAACTTTGAACTTATCGATTGACCCAGCTGTATAACCGGCACGAAGTCCAATGTTTCCAACTGGTTTACCCGGTTTGACATGCAATCCTAAAATGGCATTTACTCCCTGAGCATGTCCAGCATTGATCACTTGAAGTGCGCCTTCATTTGCTTCTTCCGCCGGTTGGAAAATAAAGCGTATCTTCCCTTTAAAGTCAATTGACTGATGCGTCAATATGTAGACCGCACCTAAAAGAGCTGTCATATGTATATCATGGCCACAAGCATGCATAACTCCTGTATTCTTAGATGAAAATGCTAAATTTGTTGTTTCCTGAATCGGTAATGCATCGATATCCGCACGTAAAGCAACAGTTGGCCCACTTTGACCTGAATCAAGTTCTGCAATGACACCCGTCTTAAGGTCGGTTTTCTTAAGCGGTACACCCCATTCCGTTAACTTTGACCGAATAAAAGCACTGGTTTCGAACTCATGATCTGACAATTCCGGGTGTTGATGCAAGTGTCGGTAAATTTCTACCAAAAATGTCTGAAGTTCTTTTAGATTTGCTATCTCTATCATTTATTCTCCTCTTTACAAAAAGCTTTTTATTGTATGATATTGCTATCACCCATTCATTATTTGCATGCACGATCTTGTTTGTCCACAGTAGCCGGAAGTGATACATAGTGAAAACTACTATAGAAGCCTCCAATCTGCGCTTGCTAGTTTATCGCCATCTTTTTAATTGTATCAATTTGCTCTGCGACCCAAGGATTACCTATAAACAAACGTTTTAATTGCCAAGAACGCTTATCATCTTCAACTCGACCCCAAAATTAGTGGTTAAAGAATTGAACGTTTGATCTATACAAACCCGAATCAGTGTCATCATAGGATCTTTTGGACTCGTAATAACCCGGGAAATAACCTCTGCATGTTCTATCTTTGTAGCAAAACACCACTCGTCGTTATCTCCAGAGCAAAAACTCTACATAAGTATTTTTTGAATCTATCCATCCTTTTTAAAAGTTAAACAAAACTTTGTCTATTTTGACTATTTGATTTTGTAGTGTCTTGTTAGCACCCGCAAAATCCAAACTGACTAAGTGATTTTGCGATCCTTGCGTAAACTTCAACTGTCGATCATTAAGCTCTATCAATAACGTTCCATTTTTTGTTGTCTTTACAGGTTGCTGCAATAATTTACCCCATTTTGCAGCTACATCTTGTGGCTCAGCAACCTCAAAATTTGCTGTGACAACCTTCAAATCACCTGCTTGATGCTCAACAATCAATCCTTGTTTAGTCAATTTTTTGAAACGACTTTCATCATTTCCGGCCCACTGAATAAAAAAGGGGTAAGGAAGCCCTGGTGCAAGATAATCATTGACAAAAAATATTTTCCAACTAATCAACTTGCCACGTGGATCTAAGCGTTGGCCTTCTTCAATATCACCGACCAAGACATTCTCTTCTTTCAAGCGCTGATGTGTTTCTTCGATATTATCTGAACGAATAGCGATTGTATTAAGACGTTGAACTCCCAAAAAATAATCCTGAATAGCATCATACACGGCTGACCCATCTGTGCGTTTGACCTTACGCGCACTTTTCTCATTTGAAACAGTAATCAGTTCAATATAGTTTAAGCCAAAATATCCAAGTGCATTGCCGGTTCCCCAACGTTTGTGTTCCCCTCCCGGTTCAAATATAATTCCCTTTTCTTTAAGGACTTTAATTGCCGCATTTAGATCTGTGATATTGATCATTGTGTGATCCCAGTTAAGTTTTGCCATCCTAACCCTTCTTTCCTAATTGAGTTGTCCTTTTTACGGCTGCTAATACTGCATTCTGGACTCCAGCCGCAAAGTCACTTGCATCAATTTCATGCTGTGCTGTAATACCAACTCCGCCAGCAGAATTATTAACATCTAATAACTCATAAGCATGTTTGCCTGTCATTTCTAGAAACTTAGCCGCTCCTTTCAAATTTTCAAGTGCAATCGCGTTTGCCTGTTTACGCGAAAGTCCGCTAAGTACACCTGCATTAGTAAGAGCAATATAGAAATTATAAACATAATTAGGACCGCAAACTGCATAACCTGTATAAATATCAATCTGTTCTTCTGGAATAAAATCAACCTTGCCGAAGCTTTCCAAAAACGGTGTTACCAGTTCGCGTTCAGCTCCTTCTCCAAGCGCAGCTCCGGAATATCCATAACCTGTGTCCGTCAAAGTATTAGGAATGATACGTGTAAACGCTAATTTTTTGTTACTTGCTGCTTGTAGTTGAGCGAGTGTTACGCCTGCAATGATTGAAATGACTTGTGCTGCTGTTTCAGTAGCTCCGATTTGTGCTGTTAATGCTTTCCAATCATCTTGAGGCCGAACACCTAGCAGAATAATTTCAGCTGCAGACAGCTTTTTTTCATCAATTATCGTTTGTGCATCAATTCCATAATTTTCATGCAGAAAACTGACTCTTTGTTCTGAAATATCTGTCACTGTAGTTGCAGATGGTTCTATAACTTTGTTCCTCAACGCTGCCCGCAATATTGCCTCAACCATCTGGCCTCCGCCGATTGCATAAACTTTAATTGTCATACACGTTCTCCTTCCGGTAATTTATAATCTGCAAACAAAAAGCACCAATGATCTATGCAGATCGTCGGTGCTTTATCAAAGATCTTAAAATTGTGTGTCCTGCCAATAACATTTTTAAGATACTCTTCAAATTAAACTGCCACACGAATCTACATTTTTAAGTACACCAAAACACACATTGCACATTGTGCAACATGAAACCATACACATGACTTGTTTGTATTTTACGTCTTGGCTTAGCATAGATTTATGCTCCTTTTAAATTAAGCATTTTTAATTTTCTAATATATTTTTAATGTTACATGCTGAATTTGCCGTTGTCAATAACTTATTGAAAAAAGGTTATGCTAAAGCCTGCTTAAGGTCAGAGACAAGATCGATAGCATTTTCAAGGCCCACGGATAACCGTAACAATGTCGGCGTAATGCCTAACCTTAATCTCTCAGACTCTTCCATGTCACGGTGCGTTTGAATATATGGGATAGTCAACAAACTTTCAACTCCGCCTAAACTTTCAGCAAATGAGATAACTTTCAAGCTTTTAAACATCTTATCAATAATTTTTTCATCCCGCACATAAAAACTTATCATCCCGCCCTTGCCAGGATACATTACCTTTTCAACTTTTGCTTCTTGTTTTAAATACGCAACAACTTTTTGTGCATTTGCTGTATGCTCACGCATTCTTAATGGTAGCGTCTTAAGACTCCGCAGCAGCAGCCACGAGTCAAAGGAAGCAAGAGTCGCACCCGTTGTTTTATAATTAAATGCCAGCTTTTCGCTAAGTTTTTCCCCACGTGCAACTACCACTCCACCTAACAAATCATTATGACCCGAGAGATACTTGGTCGCACTGTGCACAACGATGTTTGCCCCTTGGGTCAGAGGCAATTGGTAGATGGGTGTATAAAAAGTATTGTCAACCATTACTAAGATTTTTGGATCAACCGCATGGACCATATCTGCAACAGCCGCAATGTCAACTTCTTTCATAGTTGGATTAGAGGGCGTTTCAATCCAAACCGCACGCGTTTCCGGTTGAAGCAAGTCATGCAATTCCTCGATTTTTTTACCATTCCATTTACTGAAACGGATACCGTACTGCTCGTCCAACTGATCAAAATAACGGAATGTTCCTCCATATAGGTCATCCAAAGTTACTATATGATCCCCACTTTTAAAAAGGCTGAAAGGTAGCTGAATTGCTGCCATCCCTGAACTTAAGGCAAACGCTTGTGTTCCATGTTCCAAAGTAGCCAGTGTCTCAGACAGCACTTTTCTAGTTGGTGTTTCTAGACGTGAATAAGAGTACTGCTTATGCTCATCAAAATTACGTATGTCTTCCAAGTCCTTATGGCGATAGTTTGATGCCAAGTAAATTGGAGTTGAAATAGAACCGTGCGAATCCCCATTATTTCGATTTCCTGCCTGTGCTAAGATAGTTTCAACCTCATATTGCTCCAATTCTTTTTTGTCCATGTTATGTAATCCTCCTAAGTATCATCTTACAAAGTAAGAATTTTTAACCAATTTTAAACGCTCATTCTTTCACTTCGTCATGATAGACAAATCTAATATCAGGAAATTCCTTATCCGCATCTTTTCCTTGCATAAAGGCCCTTGCTTCTTTACGGATCTGCGGCAACTCAACGCCTTGTGTTTTAGCTGCAAAAATGCAGCCACAATAACACTGCCGGTAAACATCATATTCTTTGCACATCTCGACAGAACGTTTATAGCCATTGTTCTTCTTAAAATCACTTGGTAAGTACTTAGTGGTATAAAAGTTTTGAACATCAATCCCTACCCGATTAACAACTTGTGAATTTTTGTGCGGACTAATAGTCAGTGCACTTCCAAAATAGTCGAATCCCAACTCGACTGCCTTAGCCGCAACCAAATCTAACCGATAATTAAAGCAGGCTTCACACCGTTGCCCACCCTCTGGTTCTTTTTCAAGCCCTCTAACTGCCTCAAAATATTGCTGCGGTTCATATGGAGCCGCAATAAACCGAACGGTGCCGCCTGTCTTTTTATTAAAATCAGTGATGAACTTTTGTTGGACGTATTCACGTCGCTTGTATTCGTCGCGCGGATGAATATTAGAATTAGCATAGTAAACTGTAACATCAGCATATTTTGTTAAATATTCCAATGTATAAGTGCTACAAGGAGCGCAGCAGCTGTGCAATAAAATTTTGGGTCTAAGGTCTTGCTGCTGCCAATTTTTTATCATTTTTTGCAGAATTTTATCATAATTAATTTTTTGATTTTGGTTCATTCTGTCCAGAATTTCGTGCAAATCGATCACTTTTTCACCTTCATAAAAATAAATCACATTTTTTGTAAATTAGTATAACATAATCGCCAGGCCACTCAAGCCCATTCATGTTTGATATTCTCCATTTTTTGCTTGAGCAACTATAAGTTATCATAAATTAAATAAAAGTCGCACTATCTGGCCGCTGTTTATTCCTTGAAAATAATCATTGATATCAATTGCTGCCAATACTTTTGCAATTTTCTGCGAATCAAAGGTCTGCCCAGCTAAAAGCTTTTCTAGATGGGCAACATCCTTAACACCAAAGTAGTCGCCTAAAAATCGTATGGTCTCGATTCTGCCATTTTCCACTAAAACACGCGCGTCAATCGTTCCGTTTTCAAAGTGCCGCCTTCTTTTGAGAGTGAATTTGGGTGACCGTCCGTAGACCCAGTCCCAATTACGATAATATTTTTGCTCTAATTGTTCGATTTCTGCTTGATCCTCAATTGTTAAGTCATAAGCATATTTTCGAGCTTCACTCATTGATACTGACCCTAAGATACTCTGAATTATAAAATCTCGAAATTCTTCTGTTGTGATTCTTTTATATTTTTCTGCCAGATATGGACGTAAATTTGTTACACGGCTGCGAACTGATTTAATCCCCTTTGACTGTATTTTATCCTTTGGAACGCTCAAAGCCTTGCCCACTTCGTTCATGTCCACATCCAGCATCAACGTTCCATGTGAAAATGTTCTGCCTGATCTAGTGTACATCGCATTGCCCGAAAATTTTTTCCCGTCTACCACAATATCATTTCGCCCTGTAACCTCAGCTCCTGATACCCCCAGTTTATGCAGTGCTCCAACAATCGGAGCAACCATTGTCTTAAAATCACCAAAACGCTGTTTATCTGCATTGACAATAAAACTGAAACTCAAGTTACCTAAATCATCATACATTGCACCACCACCAGACAAGCGACGTGTAACAACAATATTTTTATCTCTGCAGTACTGCTGATCAATCTCCTCAAGGGTATTTTGATTTCGTCCAATAATTACACATGGTTTTTGGATGTAAAATAGCACTAATGGCAATTCAATATCTTTTTTAGACATTAAATATTGTTCTGTTGCCAGATTCGTTCTGATATCAAATGTCGGCATCGCTAAATATTTCATAATTCCACTTTCTTTCTCAAAATTAAAGTAACCGCTTTATTTTAAAAAAATCATTATTCTAAATCAATTTTCAACATTAATCTTGGCACAAATGGCAGCTGCAATTTTTTGACCGCCTTGTTTATTTAAATGAATATGGTCTCCAAAGTCATAAGCAGATTTCAATTGCTGTTTGCCATCTTCCACTATGTGGCTGCAATCCAATACTTCAGGTAACTGCTGCAAGCAATGATTGATTTCCATACGTTTTTCTAGTGCCTGTGCATACCTTTTAATGTGTGGAACTGCACCATGACCTAAGCTGAAAGGTAAAATGGTTCCTAACAATAGATCACTATTATGTTGGGCTAATATTTTCTTAAGCTGTGTGATTCCCTGCATAAATTCTACTACTGTAATTATTTGTCCTTCTGCTTCTCTACTAAGTAATGGCAAGAGTAAATCATTCGAACCGATAAGTGCAATTGTCAATGCCGGTCGCAGTTTTTGCGACTCGGTAAAAACTCTCTTTATTAAGCTTGGACCAAAGGTTTGATAAAGCTGTTCATCATTAGGAGCATCATATAAAAGTCTTCCACCGGAAGCTCCTGTGTTCACGACAACCACTTTTTCAGGATAAGCATGATATAGCGTTTCAGCCACACTAGCTGAAATCTGTCCCATTTCGACTAATGAATCACCTGTCATATTTATAAGCTTAGGTTTGCTGTCTGTTAAAACATTGATCTCATTTAAACAGAACCATCCTCTTCGTGCATTCATTGAATGTTGAAGATGAGGTATTCCCTCATAATTGCGCACAAAGGCTGCGTTAGTTACTGTTGTATCATAGGTACAGCAAAAATCAGAATATATTTGCTTGTCACGACTGCTGATTTTTACATAAAGCTTCACACCAGCCTCTATCTTTAACCAAACTGGATCGCTCATGACTGCGGTCCCCTTCTCAACCTCTGCTTGGGTCATTCCGTTAAAAGTTACAGTTTGTTTCACGTGAAACTTTTCATCTAAAGAAAGCTCCACCTTTTGAAACACCAGCTTTGTCTTGCCATATAAGTTGGATAAACTGAGTCGAACACCCCTCCCACTGATATTGACCACAGCTTGAATAACTTCTGTTAGTTCTGTAAACGTAAAAGGCAAAGCTCGGTAGTCATCACAGCTATGGTACCATCCTAATCGCCATTCCATTTCATCACTTCCTTTCACTCAAAAACTTTCTTATGAAAACAAAAAGGCTGGAACTTTTCTTACTTCCAGCCTTTTTAATTTATAAAATGTTTAAATCGTTAACAGTTCAATAACACTCTGCCTAGGAATCCCTTGAAAATACTGATTAAGATCAACATCTTCTAAAGCTTTTTCTATCTCATCTTTTTCAAACATACATCCTGCTAGTACTTTACTCAGCTCTGAAACAACATTAGTCCCAAAAAAATCACCGAAAAAAGTAATATTTTTGATTTTGCCCTTTTCAACTAAAATGCGAGCATCAATTGTTCCATTCGTAAAATGCTGTCTTTTTTTAACAGTAAATTCTGGGGACTGGCCATAGACCCAATCCCAATTACTGTAAAGTTTTTCTTCAATTTTGGCAATCTGCTCCTCGTCATCCTTAGTCAGCTTGTATTCATAATGACCAATTTGGCTGATATCGTTAACACCCAGAACATTTTTTATCAGTAAATCGCGAAACTCTTCTGTAGTAATATTTTTAAATTCAGGTGATAAATAAGGTCGCAAGTTCGTTACACGGCTGCGAACAGATTTAATGCCCTTTGATTTTATTTTGTCTAATGGAACGTTTAATGTCTTGGTAACTTCATCTGTATCTACATCTAACATCAATGTTCCATGCGAAAATGTTTTTCCTCCACGTGTATACATCGCATTTCCAGAAAACTTTTTCCCATCAACAACAATATCATTTCGTCCTGTAACCTCAGCCCCAGTGACGCCCATCTTGTGAAGAGCATCAACAATCGGTGCGACCATTGTTTTAAAATCCCCAAATTGGCGGCTATCCGCATCAACGATAAAACTAAAACAAAGATTGCCCAAATCCTGATACATTGCGCCACCACCAGACAAACGCCGAGTGACCGTCACCTCTTTTTCTCGGCAGTATTTTTGATTGACTTCTTCCAACGTATTTTGATTGCGCCCCACAATTACACATGGTTTCTCGATATAGAATAACATTAACGGTAAAGTCAGTTTATCGTTATTCATTAGATACTGTTCAGTTGCTAGATTCCTTCTGATATCAAATGTTGGCATTGCTACATACTGCATATCGTTTACACTTCCTTGTCAGATATTAATTGGTAATCCCAAACCCAAATCAGCTACATCCATGATAGCTTCACTAACACTCGGATGCGGATGAATCGTCAAAGCAATATCTTCAACCGTTGCTCCGCTTTCAATTGCCAAAGTTAGTTCTGTAATCATATCACTAGCATTGGGCCCAACAATTTGTGCACCGACAAGAGCTTGGCTCTGCTTCTCAAAGACAATTCGGACAAAACCATCCGTACTGTTCATCGAAATTGCACGTCCATTTGCTGCAAAGGGAAATTGTGCTTTTTTAACATCCAGTCCCTGTTCCTTTGCTTCCTTCACAGTCAGACCTGTTGTCGCGATTTCGCTATCTGTATAACAGACAGCTGGCATTGCATGATAATCAACAGTTCCCTTCGAACCAGAAATAGCTTCTGCGGCTATTTTGCCCTCGTAACTGGCCTTATGTGCAAGCGCAGCCCCAACAACAACGTCTCCAACCGCAAAAATATTAGAAACACTCGTTCGACCCTGAGCATCCACATCAATCAAACCACGCTTATCGATCTGTATTCCTAAATGTTCCAAGCCCATGTCAGATGTATTGGCACGTCGTCCAACACAAACCACACAATAATCCGCATGCAATTTTTTTTCTTCCCCATCGATCTCAAATGTTACAGTTACTCCATCATCATCTTGCTCTGTGTTTTTAGCCATTGCTTTTGTATAAATATCAACGTGCTGTGAACTAAAATGATGCTCAACGACTGAAACAAGGTCACGCTCATAATTTGCCAATATTCCGTCGGTGCCTTCCAAAATTGAGACATGTGCGCCTAAGTTAGCGTATGCAGATGCCAACTCGCATCCAATATAACCACCTCCAACGACAATTAGTTCTTTAGGAACCTCTTCTAGCGCTAATGCACCCGTTGAATCCAGAACTCGTCCTTGAAATTTAAAATTAGGAATCTCTATCGGATGACTTCCTGTTGCAACAATCAAGTTATTGAAAGTGTATGTCTGTGCTTGATCGTTATTAATAACACGCAAGCTATGCTCATCCTTTAAAAATGCACTGCCCCATATTACATCTATATGATGCTTTTTAAATAAACTGGCTACACCGCCTGTTAGTTTATCAACGACCCCTTCTTTCTTCCACCTTTGCGTCTGTTTAAAGTCCAAAGTCGCCGCAGTAACCCGCAAACCCATATCTTGTGAACTCATTGCTGCTTGATAACGGTGTGCTGCCTCGATTAAAGCTTTGGATGGAATACAACCGACATTCAAACAAACACCGCCAATAAACTCGCGTTCAATAACAGTTACTTTCTGTCCCTTTTCGGCAGCTCTGATCGCCGCCACATAACCACCAGGCCCTGCTCCAACAACAACCGTGTCTAACTCAATCTCAAAATCTCCCACTACCATATTGTCGTCATCCTTCCATTAATAAAAGTTCTGGATCGCTCAATAATTCATTTAGTCGATTGAGGGCTCTTTGAGCAGTTGCCCCATCAATTACACGGTGATCAAAAGATAAGGATAATTTCATAACATATGCTGCTTTTACTTCATCGTCCACTATGATAGGTTCCTTTTTGATTCTGCCGACTCCTAGTATCGCAACTTCAGGCCAATTAATGACAGGTGTAAAAAAGCCACCACCAATTGAACCAATATTTGTTATGGACATGCTACTGTGTTGCATGTCATTTCCACGCAATTTGCTGTCTTTGGCTTTTTGAGTATTTTCACTTATCTGACGTGCGATAGAAAAAAGGCTCTTTTCATCCGCATGTTTAATATTTGGAACAAGTAACCCGCGATCGGTGTCCGTTGCGACACCGATATTGATGTAATTACGATAAACAATTTCTTGTTTTTCCATATCGACTCTGGAATTAAAGATAGGGTATTCACGCAAAATAACTGCCAATGCTTTCACGATATAGGCCAAGAAAGTTAAGCGAGCATTCCTGTTTGCAGCCATTTCTTTATATTTTTTACGATGTGCCCATAGTTTATCTACCACCACGTCATCAAACACTGTCACATGCGGTATCTCGCTCTTACTGCGAACCATTGCTTTGGCCGTTGCCTTACGGATACCAGACATTTTTTCCCTTGTTTCCGGCCAGTCACCTGCAACAGACACTGATACGGTCTTTTCAGTTTCCTGCTTCGCTGGCTCGGGTGTGACTGCTGGTCCATTTTTAAGAAAAGCATCAACATCTTCACGTGTGACATGACCATGTTTGCCGGTCCCGTTAACCTGTTTTAAATCGACACTCTGCTGCCGAGCATAAACTCTGACAGCCGGCATGGCTAAAACAGGTAAACTGCGGTCTGCTTGTTCAGAAACTGGCTCTTCTTCTTGGAAATTTTTTTCAATATTCGTTTCCGCTGCTCGTTTTGGCGCGGTCTTAGAGGCCGGAGCAGCAGGTGTCTGCTCGACAGATTCTGGAGCCTTCTCTTCCTCTGCTGGTTCGGAACCCTTTTCTTGCGCTCCAGCGGGAAGATCTCCCTCTATTTCAAATTCAACGAGTCCTTGTCCAACCTCTGCTGTTTCGCCTTCCTCGACTAAGATCTTCTTAATCGTGCCTGAAACTGGCGAAGGTATCTCTTCAACTGATTTATCATTTTCAATCTCTAATAAATCATCATCTTCTTTTAAGACATCACCTGGTTTAACATACCATTGGGCAACAGTCCCTTCAGAAATTCCTTCACCAATGTCAGGCAACTTGAATTGGTATACGCTCATTTTTTTGCCTCCTAGAAATTCATGTTTTCTTTTACTTTATCGACAATGTCCTGTTTGTTTGGCAGCCAATCGCTCTCGGCTTCGCTGAAAGGATATGGTGTATTCGGTGCAGCAATTCGGCCAATAGGAGCTTCAAGATAGAGAATCCCCTTTTCTGCAATCAATGCAGCAACCTGTGCACCCACGCCAGCTTGTTTCTGAGCTTCTTGAACTATAACAACCCGCCCGGTCTTCTTAACAGAATCCAAAATTGCTTCTTCATCTATTGGAGAAACTGTTCGCAGATCGACAACCTCAGCTTTTATACCTTGCTTGGCAAGTTCTTGCGCGGCTTTCAAGCTCTCACGAACCATTGCACCATAGGAAATAATACTTATATCCGTGCCTTCTAATGCAACTTTTGCTTTATCGAGCGGTACTGTATACGCCTCTTCAGGAACCTCTTCTTTGAAAGAACGATACAACTTCATATGTTCCAGAAAAACAACCGGATCATTTGAACGAATCGCAGAGATCAACAAACCTTTCGCATCATACGGATTACTAGGAATGACAACACGTAAACCAGGCATTTGCGCAACGAGTCCTTCCAAACTATCAGCGTGCAATTCTGGAGTGTGCACCCCACCACCGAAAGGTGCCCGGATTGTAACCGGCATTTTTCGCGTACCGCCCAAACGAAAATGCATTCGTGAAATATGGCCTGCTATTTCATCCATTGCTTCATAGACAAAACCAAAGAACTGAATTTCGGGAACAACTCGGAATCCTTGCAGTGCAAGTCCTGCAGCCAAACCGCCGATCCCAGATTCAGCTAAGGGTGTATCGAAAACACGTTCATTTCCATATTTATCATGCAGTCCCTCTGTTGCACGGAAGACCCCGCCGTTTTTACCAACATCTTCACCAAAAACTAAGACCTTTTCATCACGTGCCAGTTCTTCATCTAGTGCTTCCGTGATAGCCTTGATCATTGTTTTTTTAGCCATAACTATTTGACCTCCTTTGCTTCGTAATACTTAACTGCCTCTTGAACATTGGCAGGTACTTCATCGAAGGTGTTTTTCAGATATTCACTGATTTTCTGTTTCGGCATATTTTCAACTTTGTCAATCGCCTCGTTAATTTCAGCTTTAACTTTCTCAATGTATTCTTCTTCTTTTTCCTGTGACCATATGCCCTTTGAATTTAAAAATTTTCTCATTCTGACAAGTGGATCTTTCTCACGCCAAAAATCATCTGTTTCTTTAGTCCGATAACGTTTAGGGTCATCTCCAGACAATGTATGCGGACCGTAGCGGTAAGTTAGGGTTTCAATCAGGACAGGTCCATTTCCATTTATCGCAAAATCACGTGCAGCTTTTGTTACCTCATAAACTGCCAATGCATCCATTCCATCAACTTGAATGCCTGGAATACCGGCAGCAACAGCTTTTTGTGCCAGTGTTTTAGCAGCGGTCTGTTTTTCACGCGGAACCGAGATAGCAAAACCGTTATTTTGAATAATAAAGACTGCAGGTGCCTGAAATGCCCCCGCAAAGTTAATGCCTTCGTAAAAATCACCTTGAGAAGTTCCACCATCACCTGTATATGTGTAAGCTACATTTTTTTGCCCTTTAAGCTTAAAACCGAGTGCTACTCCCGCCGCCTGAACATATTGAGCTCCGATAATAATTTGTGGTGGTAAAGCATTGAAGTCTGCTGGATATTTATTACCCTCAACATGCCCCCGCGACCAGAGAAACGCTTTATATAATGGCAAACCATGCTGCACTAATTGCGGAACATCACGATAAGCCGGTAAAACAAAATCTTCTTTTTCCATTGCAAAGTTGGAGGCTATTTGACTTGCCTCTTCTCCGGCGGTTGGTGCGTAAAAGCCTAACCTTCCCTGTCGATTCAATTTAGTCGAACGTGTATCAAGCGTTCTTGACCAAAGCATCTGTTTAAAAAGCTCTATCAATTCATCATCACTTAAATCAGGCTGCCATTCAGGATCAACAATCTCCCCCTCTTCAGACAGTAGCTTAATAGTTTCAAATTCATCACACTGCTCTTTTAACTTTTCAAAATCAATAATTTTCTTAGACATTTTTGAAACCTCCTCAACAAAAATTCACTGCGGTAACTACTTACTAGATAACATAACCTTTGATATAATAAAAGGAATTAGAATTATGCATCTATCATGCTCAGAACTTTAGGGACCGCTTGCATCTAAATTGTAACCCCTTTCAGATAAAAACAAAACATTGTTGATTTTGTAACATACTTAATTATCAGTTATTTCAACTTGGCACTTGACCATATTTCAGTGATTTTTTCTGCATTCAACATCTTTGTGATAAACAAAACAATATACTGTAAACTTATATTCGAACTAGGAGGTCTATTGCTATGGAAGAAGTTTTTAATGTAATTGGATCATTATTTGCGGCCTTGGCAAGTGATATATTAGGTGTCACAAAACTTGTACGATCAAAAAAAGCATTGACCACTCCACAACAGTGTTCAATGCTTTTTTACATTCTATTTGATAAGACGTAATTATAAACTAAAAACCTATTTTTTCTCTCTGACGATATAGACCGGACGATGTTTGGCTTCCAGATAGATATTGGCAATATATTTACCCACGATGCCCAAACAAAACAGCTGCATTCCGCCAACTAAAAGAACAAGTGTCACTATTGATGCCCAGCCGTCAACACTTCCTCCATAAACAAGTTTGCGAATAATGATGAAAATCATCGCTGCACCTGACCCCATAAATGAGAAAAATCCGACAAATGATGCAATTGAAAGCGGAGCATCAGAAAAGTTGACGATGCCATCTAAAGAATATTTAAATAACTTCCAAAATGACCAGGAAGTATTACCAGCCACTCGATCACGATTTTGATATTCCAAATACTTAGTCTTGAATCCGACCCAGCTAAAAAGCCCTTTTGAAAATCGATTATATTCGCTCAATTTTAGAATAGAGTCAACAACTTGTCTGGTCATCAACCGATAATCCCGCACCCCATCAAGGATGGGTGTGTTGGAAATCTTATTAATAATTTTGTAGAACATGTTGGAGAAAAACGAACGGATAGGCGGTTCCCCGCTGCGGTCTGTCCGCCTTGTTCCTACCACATCGTATCCTTCATCCTCAATACCGGCAAGCATTTCTGCCAGCTGTTCTGGCGGATCTTGAAGATCAACATCCATCACAGCGATGTAATCACCTGTTGAATAACTCAATCCAGCATACAAAGCCGATTCTTTACCAAAGTTTCTTGAAAAAGATACATAATGAACATGTTTAGGATCCCTTTGCTGCAGTTCTTTCAGTTCCTTCAAGGTATCATCTCTTGAACCATCATCAATAAAAATATATTCGAGCTCATTACCTCTGAGTTGCGTTTTAACCCCCTCGAGTGCCTTATAAAAAAGCGGTACTGTTTCTTGTTCGTTGTAACAAGGTACAACAAGTGAAATTAACTTATTCATTGATTGGTATCTCCTTATCGACTTAAATCTAATAATTTAACTCATAGTAAAAAGTTTATTTGCTCAGTTTCATATTTGCCATCAATTACTATGCTGATTATACAGTCTTTTGCTTTGTTTATTAACCCCAACAGGTTCTTTTATTTTCCAAGTACAAATTTCTTCAAATAAAGGTATAATGACTTTAAATTACTAACTCAGATAGGAAGATGTCAATTGGAAAAAATCAAAACAAAGTTGCGCTTGGCCTTCGCATTTCTAAGTATCCTTTTTATCCCTTTATTACTGGCAACTATTTGGGCTCTTTCTACTTCAAACAAATGGATTATTTTTAGTATCTTTTTGCTCGACTTCTTTTACCTGACGGTAGAGTCAACATTGCTCTCTATTCTGGTATTTGAGACACTTAGAAAAAGAAAAAAAGATAAAGAAGATGAAGAAAAGAAAGGCAAATAGAAAACCCGCATCCTATTTTATCGTACCCCGTTACTTGAGGTAAGACAAACTGATGCGGGTTTTTTAATTAAACTTTAGCAATCTTTCCTTGTTCAATGTATATGGCTAAAATAGATAGATCAGCCGGGTTCACCCCACTTATCCGACTAGCTTGTGCCAGCGTAGCAGGCTGAATCTTCTTAAGTTTTTGCTGTGCTTCAGTTGCAAGACCTTCGATCGCGTCATAATCAATTCGGTCTGGTATTTTCTTGGCTTCCATCCGTTTCAGCTTCTCAACTTTTTGATAAGCCTTTTTGATATACCCATCATATTTTATTTGAATCTCAACCTGCTCAATGACTCTACGATCTAAAGGTCGTTCAGGTGCCGGAATAAATTTTAATAGATCGGTATACTTAACTTCTGGCCGTCGCAAAAATTCATTTGCCAATACCCCATCTTTGAGCGGCGCGTCGCCTTTAACAGCTAAAAAAGTATTAACCTCATCATTAGGTTTGATCCTAAACTCTCCCAAACGTTTTTTCTCAGCCTCAATGGCAGCTTTCTTGGTCTCAAATGCTTCATAACGTTGATCTGAAATCAAGCCCAACTTGTGGCCTAACTCCGTCAATCTTAAATCAGCGTTATCATGACGCAAAATTAAACGGTATTCCGCACGCGAAGTCAGCAAGCGATAAGGTTCATTTGTTCCCTTAGTAACCAGATCATCGACCATCACACCAATATAAGCATCACTGCGCTTCAGAACAATCTCTTCCTTGCCCAGCGCATGACATCCAGCATTAATTCCTGCCAGCATCCCCTGACCTGCCGCTTCTTCATAACCGGAAGTTCCATTTGTTTGTCCAGCAGTGTATAAACCACTGATCAATTTTGTTTCTAAAGTTGCTCTCAATTGGTAAGGTGAAACGATATCGTATTCAATCGCATAACCAGGGCGCATCATTTCAGCGTTCTCCAGACCCTTAATTGAATGAACCATTTTCTGCTGAATTTCCTCGGGCATCGAAGTTGAGAGCCCTTGCAAATAATACTCATCTGTATTGCGTCCTTCTGGCTCAATAAAAAGTTGATGTCGCGGTTTGTCCGCAAAACGAACAATCTTGTCTTCTATAGAAGGACAATATCGTGGACCAACGCCTTCGATGAGTCCGGAAAACATTGGAGCACGGTCGAGATTCGCACGGATCATTTTATGTGTTACTTCATTAGTATAAGTCAACCAACACGATAGCTGGTCCTTAACTGCCAAATAGTCTTTATCATTAGATTCAAAACTAAAATGGTTAGGTTCGGCGTCGCCTTTTTGTTCCTCTGTCTGATCATAATCAATTGTATTTCCATCGACACGTGGCGGGGTTCCTGTTTTGAACCTTTTCAATTCAAATCCCAGCTTCTCCAAATTGCCTGACAGTTTCATTGATGGCTGAGAATTGTTCGGACCGGAAGAGTACATTAGCTCTCCGATAATAATTTTTCCCCGAGCTGCTGTCCCTGTGGTTAAAACCACACTCTTTGCACCATAGCGTGCACCAGTATTAGTAATAACACCCTTAACAACATTATTTTCAACAATTAAGTCATCAACAATTCCTTGCCGCAAAGTCAGGTTAGGCTCACGCTCAATTGTATGCTTCATCTCAATCGAATATGCACGTTTATCAGCCTGTGCACGCAATGCACGGACTGCAGGCCCTTTGCCTGTATTAAGCATTCTCATCTGGACATAGGTTTTGTCGATGTTGCGTCCCATTTCACCGCCGAGTGCGTCCACTTCACGAACAACAATTCCCTTTGCCGGTCCTCCAATTGAAGGATTGCAAGGCATAAAAGCTACCATCTCAAGATTAATCGTCATTAAAAGTGTCTTATTTCCCATTCGAGCTGCTGCCAGAGCTGCTTCGCATCCAGCATGACCAGCACCAACCACAATCACATCATATGTTTTGCTTACATATTGTTTTACTTCCATTTCAATCTCCCACTATACACTTAAAGGTTAGTTTTATTATTTTCCTAAACAGAATTGACTGAATAACTGGTTCAAAAGTTCATCTTGATAACTGTCGCCAGTGATTTCGCCCAAGAGCTCCCAGCAAGTTGTCATATCAATCTGGACCAAATCAACAGGCATATTCGCTTCAATTCCTTGGAGTACATTGTCTAATGCATCTTCGGCTTGGTTAAGCAAAGCAATATGCCTTGCGTTCGTAACCATAATCGTTGTCTGGCTATTTTCAATACCGCCAAAAAACAATTTGGCAATTTTTTCTTCAAGCTGGTCAAGCCCCTCATTTTTCAAAACAGAGGTCGTTTGCAGCTCATCCGCACCAACTCTTTTTGTCAGCTTTTCAATTTCAATTTGCTGTTGCAGATCAACTTTATTCAGAAGAACAATTCTTTTTTTATCATCTGTTAAATCGATCAGTTTTCTATCCTGCTCAGTGAGCTTTTGGCTGCTATCAAGAACCAGCATCACCAAATCAGCTTGCTCAATCGCCTTCCTAGAACGTTCAACACCAATTTTTTCAACTTTATCGGACGTGTCATGGATTCCGGCTGTATCGATCAGCTTTAAAGGAACTCCATGGACATTCACGTATTCTTCAATGACATCACGTGTCGTTCCTGCTACATCTGTTACAATTGCTTTATCTTCATGCAGCAAGTGGTTCAGCAAACTGGACTTCCCCACGTTTGGCCGTCCAACAATAGCTGTCGCCAAGCCCTCTCTTAAAACCTTGCCTTGTTTGGCAGTTTGTAGCAGCTGCTGGATTCTTCCTTTTACATCAATTGCTTTTTCTTTGAGGAGACGCGTTGTCATCTCCTCAACAGCATCATATTCTGGATAATCTATATTAACCTCGACTTGTGCCAACACATCTAAAATATCCTGGCGCAGATTTTTAATAAGATGAGACAGGTTTCCATCCAATTGATTCAAAGCAACTTTCATTGAACGATCAGTTTTAGCTCTAATCAGATCCATTACGGCCTCAGCTTGTGATAGATCTATTCGACCATGCAAAAAAGCACGCTTAGTGAATTCTCCAGGTTCGGCAAGGCGAGCCCCATTGCTCAGCAACAGCTGCAGAATACGATTAGTCGCTACTATTCCGCCATGGCAGTTGATCTCAATTATATCCTCGCGTGTGAATGTTTTAGGTGCCCGCATAACAGAAACCATTACCTCATCTACTTCTTGTTTCGTTTTAGGATCAATAATATGCCCATAATTGATGGTATGGCTCGCAACTTGCGAGAGGTTTTTTCCCTTGAAAACCTTCTCTGCGACTAGAATTGCTTCTTCTCCACTTAAACGAACAATTGAGATTGCTCCTTCACCTGGTGGAGTAGAAATAGCAGCAATCGTGTCAAACTCTGTTGTTGTCAACAAGTTCTTCCTCCTTTTAGACAATAAAAAAAGCGCCACTCCACGCCAAAAAACGTGGACAAAGCACTTTGACTACTTTATCAATTAAGATAAGAATGATTGCTTATAATATACTTTCAAACACTAAAATTGTCAACAAGTGTACTTCGACCTTAACTTAAATAGTACATAACTAGGCTACAGCACACGTCAAAACAACAGCTAGACTAAGGAAACATCTTTCAACGTCCTTATTGTTTGCTGTCACTGGCAAAAGCCGCTACTTGTGATAACCAGACCACAATACAAGCTTCCTTCAATGCAACACAGTCCAACTGCTGTCTATAAGGGATACTCAATTGAGGATATCTCATCCGCTGTATCTTAAGAAACAACTAAAACTATCGACACCTCTCAGATCGTGATCCCTTACCCCATAATTGTAATCGTTTATTATAGTAAGTTCAATCATTATAAAAATATTTTTCGTACCCTATCTACGGATTATCAGTTACATAACTGTTTCAATTTAAAAAAATCTATCTACAATAACTACTCTTATTTTGAAAAACAACAAAATGATATTTTTATTAAAAAATGCTTGCAATTTTAATTTTATTGTATATAATTAGGTTTATCAATTACGAAGTGGAATTTAGAAAGCTATGGAAGGGAGTTAGACAGCATGTCACGAACTTGTAGGACTATGTTAAATAGAAGTTTTTCTGCAGTTGCATACCTAGTGAGCCTAGTCATTATTAGCACGCGCGATGTGTTGTTTAATGTCTCGGCTGATTAAATCTGAGAACATTGAATCCATCGCGCTAAGGCAATCTTAGGCGATGGATTTTTTTAGCACCTATCGCTTAGTTTTATGGCGACGGGTGCTTTTTCATTATTATTTAATCAAATAGCCACTTTGTAATAATTAGAAGGAGGAATTTTTTATGACTATGTCAGAACCAAAAACAATGAAACCTGAAGAAATCGACTGGAATAATCTCGGTTTTAACTATATGAACCTTCCTTATCGTTACCGTGCCTACTGGCGTGATGGAGAATGGCAGGATACTGGCTTGACTGAAGATGCAAATGTGACGATCAGTGAAGGCTCAACTTGTCTGCACTATGGTCAAGAAGTTTTTGAAGGATTAAAGGCATACCGCTGTAAAGATGGCAGCATCAACCTTTTCCGTCCTGATCAAAACGCCAAACGTATGCAGAAAAGCTGTGAACGTTTGATGATGCCTAAAGTTCCAACTGATATGTTTGTAGCTGCATTAAAAGAAGTTGTTCGAGCAAATGAAGCATATATTCCTCCATATGGTTCAGGTGGCACACTTTATCTTCGTCCATATCTTATCGGAGTTGGCGGTAACATCGGTGTCCATCCTGCTCAAGAATATATCTTCTCGATTTTTGCAATGCCTGTTGGCAATTACTTCAAAGGTGGCCTGACACCCACGAGCTTTGTTGCATCTGAATATGACCGTGCTGCACACAAAGGTACCGGTGCAAGCAAGGTCGGTGGTAACTATGCTGCTAGCCTCTTCCCTGGACAACTTGCACACAACGATGGCTTCTCTGACTGTATCTACCTTGATCCAATCGAACACAAGAAGATTGAAGAAGTTGGGTCAGCAAACTTCTTCGGAATTACAAAAGATGGCAAATTTGTTACACCTAAATCACCTTCTATTTTGCCTAGTGTAACTAAATACTCACTGCTTTATTTAGCAGAACACAATTTCGGAATGGAAACTGAACAAGGTGATATCTTTATTGATCAATTAGATCATTTCGCAGAAGCTGGCGCTTGTGGAACCGCTGCTGTTATCTCCCCTATCGGAGGATTCAAATATGGTAATAACTTCCATGTCTTCTATAGTGAGACTGAAGTTGGGCCTGTAACACGTAAATTATATGATGAATTAACCGGCATTCAATTTGGTGATGTTAAAGCACCTGAAGGCTGGATCGAAAAAGTTTAGTTAGCTTAATTTTTTAAAGGAGTGTTAATTATGGAAAACGCTGAGGCACAATCAAACCCAACTGTTAAAGAATATGCATACCGTATTACTGCCGCAATCGCTAATGCTGTCTTAGTAACATTAGGAATTGGACTTTTATTACAGACATTTGCTTCTTTTGTTCATTGGAATGCACTTTCTCAAGTTGGTTTAATAGCAAATAGCTTGCTTGCCCCAGCACTTGGTGTTGCAGTTGCTTCCCAACTGGGAACAAATTCATTAGTCATCTTTAGTGCAATGATCTCATCAACAATTGGTGCAAATGCTGTTCACTTTACTACAAGTGCTGTTAACGGAACCACAGCCACCGGTGCTAATCTGATGCAGGCCGCTGGTTCAATCACTTTTTCAACTGGACAGCCCATCAGTGCTGTTTTAGCTGGTTTAATCGCCGCTTTAGTAGGTAAGTATCTGACAGGCAAAACACCATTAGATATGATGCTGGTTCCACTTGCTGCAACCTTTATTGGCGGAGTTGCCGGCTTGGGATTAGCTGCTGTTACCACCCCATTCTTATTAGGTGTTAGTGCTTATATTGCAGAAACAATGCAAGTTAACCCGCTGATCGGATCAATCTGTGTTTCTGTAGTCTGGGCATTGTTCTTAATGACACCCGCTTCTTCTGCAGCCTTAGCGATCGCCTTGACACTTGATCCTATCTCTTCTGCTGCTGCTTTGATCGGGACAACATCACAGTTCGTTGCCTTCACTGTTATGTCTTTCCGGCAGAACAATATTGGAGCAAATATCGCTCAAGGTGTTATCACACCTAAGGTTCAATTTCCTAATCTGCTGATCAACCCTTACCTTATCTTACCGTCTATCTTATCCGCTATTGTCTGCGCACCGATCGCAACAATTATGTTCGGTTTCCGCTCAACTTATAAGCTCGCCGGCTTGGGGCTCAACTCATTCATCGCTCCTTTAGCCTACGCAGCGCAAGGATGGGGCAGTTTCTCGGTTTATATGTTTACTGGGGTTGTCTTGCCAGCTATTATTTCACTTGTTGCTTACAGCATGATGAAAAAGGCTGGCCTCATCAAAGATAATCAATTGCATT
Source organism: Liquorilactobacillus uvarum DSM 19971 (assembly GCF_001434935.1). Taxonomy (GTDB): domain Bacteria; phylum Bacillota; class Bacilli; order Lactobacillales; family Lactobacillaceae; genus Liquorilactobacillus; species Liquorilactobacillus uvarum. The sequence goes on from NZ_AZEG01000005.1 coordinate 47,735, forward strand.
TGGAAATTGTTTAATTACCAACGAATAATTTATTACTAATTTTAGAGAGGAACTTGTTTTTTTATGGGAAGAAAATACGCAATTATCGGCGTTGGACATGTAGGCGCAACGATTGCCTTTGCTCTTGTTACCAAGGGTGATGCAGACGAATTGATTTTGATTGACAAAAATGAAAAAAAGGCGCGCGCAGAACAACTTGACTTGCAGGATGCAACAGCACGGCTTGAAACCCGCCCGAAGATCAAAATTCAGGATTATTCTGAACTGGCTAATACAGACATTTTATTTGTTACCGCTGGAAACATCCACGCACTTGACCACGCTAGCGGTAATCGCTGGGCAGAATTCGAATATACGCGCGAAATTGTAAAAGATATCGCACCTAAAATAAAGAAAAGCGGCTTTCATGGTGTCCTGATCGACACGATGAATCCATGCGATGCAATTTCACAATATCTTCAAAAGGAGATCGGTTTACCAGGTTCCCAAGTTCTCGGAACAGGTACATTCCTAGATACAGCACGGATGCAGCGTGTTGTCGCGGAACAATTCGATGTTGATCCTAAAAACATTAGTGGTTTTGTTTATGGTGAGCATGGTGAATCACAATTCGTTGCTTGGTCGACAGTTAAAGTTAACGGACTCGATGTTGTTCCGCTTGCAAGGGAACGCAATATCGACCTTACAGAGCTCGAATCGCAATCAAGGTCTGGTGGCTGGGCAATTCATTCCGGCAAAGGTTATACAAGTTATGCAATTGCGACATGTGCTGTCAAACTGAGTCGTGCCGTTTTGGACGATGCCCGTCTTATGTGTCCATGTTCTTCCTACAATAAAAAATATGATTCTTACGTTGGACAGCCTGGAATTATCGGGAAAAACGGTGTTGAAGAATTGATCGACATTCCATTACCTGAGAATGAAGAAGCAAAACTAGCTAATTCAGCTGCAACAATTCGAGAAAAATTTGCAACAATGTAATTAATCAGAAATTACTTTTCTATCAATTTATACTTGTATTTTTCACCTTCTAATTTTAATGTACGTAATCAAAGAACGTATGCTCTAAAAATAAATAAAATTTTACTTTTTGGAACATGCTAGCTAAGAAAACTGCAGATTAAAAAAGGTTCCACGGCAAAATTAAATTTGCCGTGGAACCTTTTTGTTGCTTAAAATTACTTTAATTAGTCTAATCAATAAATATAAATCTGAATTATATTAAAAAATAAACTTTAGACACGGACCTGACAAGATTGATCAACAGTATCTGCAACCATTCTTCCTTCGTGAATGCCCCAAATAACAAGACTTGGGCCTCGACGTGCGTCACCAGCCACATAAACCTGCTCTTGGTCGGTTGTATAGTCATCGTTGACCTGTGTAATGTTGAAAGCATCCAGTACACTCTGCTGTGCTCCAGTAAAGCCCATTGCCAACAGAACAAGATCTACAGGTTGTTCCTGCTCAGTTCCCTCAATCGGTTTAAATAGACGGACTTTGCTTGTAGTCATACTCGTCACTTTACCTTTTTTACCTTTGAAACCAACAGCTGTCATTTCATAAGATGTGAGCACGCCACCGAATAGTTCCTGAGCTTCTTTTTGGCCGTACCCCATTTTAGACACCATTGGCCACTGTGGCCAAGGATTGCTGGCTAAACGCTTCTTGGGTGCTTGTCGTGTAATCTCAAGCTGACGGACATTAGCAGCACCTTGACGGACTGCTGTTGCGATACAGTCATTACCTGTATCCCCACCGCCAATAACAACAACCTTCTTGCCTGCCAGAACCTTATTAGCCTTCGTTCCATCTTTGAGAACTTGTTTTGTAGCTAAAGTTAAATAATCAACTGCCTGCATAATCCCCTTCAACTGACGCCCGGGAACATTCAAATCACGGGCTGAACGTGCACCGATGGTCAGAATAACTCGCTGAAATTCTTTTTTCAGTTCGGCGGCCGTAACATCTACACCGACTTCAGTGTTGACCTTAAATTTAATCCCTAATTCTTCCATAACTCGGATACGTCGCTGAACGATCTCTTTAGGCAGCTTCATGTTAGGAATACCATACATTACCAAACCACCGGGATGATCATCTCTTTCAAAGACAGTAACCGTATAGCCCATTTTATTTAATTCCCAAGCTGCTGATAAGCCAGCCGGTCCGCTACCCACAACAGCTATCTTGATCCCATTTTTTCTCAGAGGGGTGCCGCTGTCTTTAACCCAGTCAAATTTAAAACCTTGCTCGATAATAAACCGCTCATTATCCTTAATCGTAATTCCCTTGCCATGCAAAGCCTCGTTACAGGCAACTTCACACGGTGCCGGACAGACACGCCCAGTAAACTCAGGTAAAGGATTAGTTTTTGTCAAGCGCTCAAAAGCACGTTTATCTTCATTCCGGTAAACAAGATCGTTCCACTCAGGAATCAAATTATCATTAGGACAACCGCTAACGGCACGTCCTCCAGCATAAAAGAAACCTACATGACAGTGGGGTACCCCGCAATTCATACATCGTGCAGCCTGTTTCCGTCGCTCTTCATCACTCAAAGCATTCTGCATTTCTTCAAAATCTTTGATTCTTTCTTCCACTGGTCTGATGGGATTATCGACACGTGCATATTTCATAAAACCAAACGGATCTGCCATTTCGCTTCCTCACTTTCCTTATTTCATCATTGTCGGCTGCGTGCCTACTACAGTATCAAAAGCTTTTTGTTCCAACTGATCTGCTGCGACACCTTGGTTTGCAAATCGTGCCATGATTTCATTTACATGTCGATATTCTTTCGGATAGACCTTAACAAAATTATCTTGTTCACTATTCCAATTATCCAAAATATACTTAGCCTTCCGAGATCCTGTATATTTAACGTGTTTCTTCAACATTTCTAAAACTACGCTATCATCGCCTTTTTCATTCAGCTTAAACAGTTCAACCATTTCAAAGTTGCATTTTTGTTTAAAGCTGCCAGCAGGATCATAGATATAAGCAACTCCGCCGGACATTCCTGCCCCAAAGTTGCGCCCGATTGAACCCAGAATCAAAGCAATCCCATCAGTCATATACTCACAACCATGGTCTCCGATCCCTTCCGCAACAACTCTCGCTCCTGAATTACGTACGCAGAATCGTTCGCCTGCACGACCATTAAAGTATGCTTCACCACCGGTTGCTCCGAAGCAAGCAACGTTTCCTACAATTGGGGCGTTACTATACAATTCTTGTGCCTTTTTAGGAGACCTAACTATCAGCCGGCCACCACTTAACCCTTTGCCAACATAGTCATTTGCTTCTCCAGTCAATTCAAGTTCCAGACCTTGTGTAATAAATGCTCCAAAACTCTGCCCGGCTACACCTGTGTACTCATATTTCAAGTGCCCAGCTGGCAGAGTGTCGTTTCCGAAACGTTGTGCAATCCAGCCACCCATTCTAGCACCTACTGTACGCATTCTATTATTAATTTTGCTCTTAATAACAACATCCTGTTTATTTGCGATTGCCGTTTCAGCAAAATCATTTAAATCTGGCCACTGATATTTTGGCAGGAACGGATTAACAGACTTGCGTTCAATCCCTAATGGCGTACCTAAAATTCTTGAAAAATCGAGTGACTTTGCTTTTCCCTTTGCGATAAAGCGTGGTCGCAGATTTTCTGTATGTCCAACCAGCTCATCGATTGTACGGTATCCCAACTCAGCCATTTCTTCGCGTAAATCCTCAGCAATAAATTTCATGCAGTTTTTAACATGCTCAGGTTTGCCTATAAAGAAGTTGCGCAGTCCTGGATTCTGAGTTGCAATACCTGTTGGACAAGTATTTTTGCTGCAGACACGCATCATGATACAGCCAATCGAAACAAGTACTAATGAGGCAAAACTATATTCCTCTGCTCCCAACATCGTTGCGATCAAGACATCTCTTCCGGTCATTAACTTGCCATCAGTTTCTAAAGTCGTCCTTTGCCGCAGATTATTCAGTGCTAAGGTTTGATGCGCTTCTGCTAAGCCCATCTCCCATGGTAATCCCGCATCACGAACAGAGTTCCGTGGAGCAGCCCCTGTTCCGCCATCATAACCACTGATAACAACCTTATCAGCTCCTGACTTAACAACACCTACTGCAATCGTTCCAACTCCAGTACTCGAAACCAGTTTAACAGTAATTTTGGCAAATGGATTGACTTGCTTTAAGTCATATATTAATTGCTTTAAATCTTCAATTGAGTAAATATCATGATGCGGTGGTGGTGAAATCAAGCGAACACCTGGTACAGAACCACGAATTTCAGCTACCCAAGGGAAGTTTTTGTTTCCTGGAAGTTGTCCGCCTTCACCTGGTTTAGCACCTTGAGCAACTTTTATCTGAATCTCTTCAGCACTCATCAAGTATTCAGCATTGACTCCAAAACGGCCTGATGCAACTTGCTTTATTTTGCTGTTCAAATTACGTCCATCAGCTTGTTTTTTAAAACGCAAACGGTTTTCGCCGCCTTCACCGCTGTTACTCTTTGCTCCCAACTCATTCATAGCTTCTGCAATGCACTCATGTGCTTCCTTCGATAAGGAACCAAAACTCATTGCACCTGCTTTAAAACGTTTAACAATTTGACTGACTGGTTCAACCTCGCTTAAAGGTATTTTATTATTTTGCTTCTTTATCTCCCAAAGCGAACGAAGTGTTGTTGGAGTTGCCAGTTCTTCTTCATGCATTTCACTAACATACTCTTTATAAACCTCATAATCACCTGTTCGAACCGCATGTTGAAACTTGTACATTGTCAAAGGATTGTAGAGATGGTGTTCACCTTCATGTCTGAATTTGAAACTACCACCAGACGGAAGATCCTCTACAGCCTTGGATCCAAATGCTTTATCATAACGAGCAAGATATTCAGCTTCAATCTGATCAAGTGACAAGCCGCCGATTCGGCTTTCAGTTCCCGTGAAGTATTCATCAACAACTGACTGCGAAAGCCCTACAGCTTCGAAGAGCTGCGCTCCCTGATAACCGATAATCGTCGAAATTCCCATCCGACTCATAATCTTAACGATTCCCTTTTCGGAGGCTTTACGATAATTTTCTAACTTGTTTCCAAGATCATAAGCTATCAAAGTTGCGTACGCTCCGTAAGGATGAATTGCAGAAGCACCATATCCCAACAATGTTGCGTAATGATGAATCTCGCAAGCCTCACCCGTATCTACAATTATTGAGGCCAGCTCTCGCTTACCCTTGCGTACTAAATAGTTATTTAAGCCTGAAACAGCCAGCAAGACCGGTATAATCAGTTTTTCACGTGTTGCTCCTCGATCAGTTAGGATAATAAGATTAGCTCCACTATCGATTTTTGTTTCAGCATCTTTAAACATATCATCAAGTGCCTGTTCCAAACGATTCGGGCGCTGAACCTTGTCATAACACATTGAAACTTCAGCTACTTTAAAGCCATTTTTCCCATTTAAATGTCTCAACCGTTCGTAGTCAGCTGAGCTCAAAATAGGCGAGTCAACTTTTATTTTTTTGGCATTTAATGGACTGTCACTAGTAATGTCTCCATCGGAACCCAGAAACATCTCTGTCCCGATAACAAGTTTTTCACGAATCGCATCAATTGGCGGATTAGTAACTTGCGCAAACTGTTGCTTAAAGTACGTAAACAATGATTGGGGCTTTTTGCTCAAGACAGATAAAGGCGAGTCATACCCCATCGAGATGACCGGTTCTTCACCGTTTTGAGCCATCGGAATAATTGCATCGCGGATAACATCTTCTGTATAGCCATGGCGACGCCATAACGTTCGTAGAGCGTTAGATGATATATTTTCATCTACATCTGCCTCTGAAAGATCTTCAAGCTTTAACTGTTCTTTTTCTAACCATTTTTCATAAGGATGTTGGTTCGCATAATGAGACTTGATCTCTTCTGTTCGATAAAACTTTCCTTCAGAAGTATCAACTAAAATCATATCTGCAGGACCAAGAATTCCCTTTTCGATAATATTTTCCGGCTCTACATCATACACACCAGATTCAGAAGCAACAATTAAAAAGTTGCCTTTTATAAGATTATATCTTGAAGGCCGCAGACCATTTCGGTCTAACATAGCTCCTACTTGGATTCCATCAGTAAAACATAGTGCCGCAGGTCCATCCCATGGAGCCACAAAACTAGAATTATACTCATCAAAAGCTGTTTGTTTAGCAGATAAATGAGCATCCTTGCCCCATGCCTCAGGAACCATCATTAGAAGTATTTGAGGTATATCACGCCCATTTCTGTAAAGATATTCCATACAATTTTCTAATTTTGCAGAATCCGAGTCGTCTTCATTATAAATTTCGATGTTATGACTAACCATCCAGTTTTCTGCACGTTTTAATGTATTGATTTCACCATTGTGTGCAATGAATCTAAATGGTTGTGCCCGCTCCCAGCTTGGAAATGTATTAGTCGAAAAACGCGAATGTATCAAAGCAATTGCAGATTTCATTTTAGGATCATGCAAATCAGGATAAAATTCCCCTACTTGATATGCATGCAGCATTCCTTTGTAACATACTGTCCGACTCGAAAAACTGACAATAGCGAACTCATCGGATGAAAAAGTCTTCTCTAAATGACGTCTTAAATAATACAAAGCATCTTCAAATGGCCTTCCCGCCTCTATGTCAGCAGGTTTCCCTACGATTACTTGGACAAATCCCGGCATGGCTTTTTGAGCTGTAGGACCGCAACTTTCATAAACATACGGAACATTTCGTGAACCAATAACTGGAAAACCATACCGCGAAATTTCATCATTCACTGAACTTAACATTGCATCTTTTTCATGTTTTTCTTGTGGCAAAAAAAACATTCCAACAGCATATTCACCCAACGCCGGTAACTTAAGTGCATTTTTTTCAGCATACGTTCTAAAAAAAGCATCTGGCATCGCAAGTAAAATACCTGCTCCATCACCAGTGTCTGGCTCCGCACCAGTTCCCCCACGGTGATTCATTCTTTTTAACATAATTAAGGCACGCTCAACTAGCTCATGACTAGTTTTGCCGTCAACTTGCGTAATAAAGCCCATTCCGCAAGCATCATGTTCAAAGGTCGGGGTATACATTGTTTTGCTTTTTTCAATCATTATAAATTCCCACCTTAATCTAACAAGTCAGTTCCAACAGACATTAGTTTCATTACTTAGAAAAATTACTACTTTTACTTTTTAAAAATCTAATGTTCTTCTCATTTTAATTAGAAAAACAAAAAAAAACAAGTACAATCTGACAATTGTTTGTAAATAAAGAAAAAACCTTTTCTTTAATTTATTATATTACGTCAAAAAAAGAGTATAACCATTTTTGGTAACACTCTTGTAAAACTAATACACTAAATTAATTGTCCTAAAAACAAACCTAGTTGACTACCATTCGCTAAAAATTCGAAACAAGCAGTCATTTTTGTCCATACACACCAGCTTTTTTATAAACTGCAGTTTTCAGTTAGCGTTTGCATGTATTGAACAAAAAATAAATCGCTGGAAAATAGCGGCTTAATCATCTGTTTCTTTTTCCAAAACTTTACCCGTTTGCGCATTTACCTTAACCTCGACCTGCTTACTGCCATTCTTTACCTGAACTTCCCAATATGTGGTGTCCATATCTTTGTCCAACGTCCATTCCGATGCATTTCCTGAACCTGCCGCTTTCTCAGCTATGTCGGCTGCTTCTTTCACAGAAATCAACTTATCCAGGTTCAACTTATCTTCATTGCGTTTGGTTCCGTTTTTCTCATCATTATCAAGTTGTTCCTGCTTCTTTTGGCTGACGGCCTTACTGCTAGCATCAACTCTAAGTGAATATTCATTATTATCATCCACACCTTCAACCTCATAATAATATTTACCAAATGTTGAATCCAGCTCGATTGAAGTGATATCTGTGTCAGGATATGCCTTTTGATAAATTTCAATTACTTGATTAGCAGAAACCTTGACCTTATCATCTAAAACATTTTTTTGATTCGTCTTTGAACTTGTAATCTCCGAGCTGCTGCTAGATGAAGCGGCATCTTGATTATTTGAAGAACACCCCGCCAGTAGTCCCAAAAAGCTCACACCCAGAATTAGAACGTGTAGTTTCTTCAAAGTAACTCCTCCTTTTGATAACAAAGCTTTACGAATCGAATCAACTATTCCTTACCAATGTTAGTTTAACTTGAATCCGCACTCAGTGTCTATGAATATGCAACTTCGTTGTCATTCAAAAAAGTATCTGCATCGCGTATAATAAAGAAAAAATAAGGAGTCTTTTTATATTGAATACACATTTATTAAAAGGTGACACAGTTGCCTTAATTGCAAGTTCTGATCCGCTTTCGCCCTCCGACAAGATAGTTGTTGATTCTCTAGTAAATATTCTTAATTCGTGGGGATTAATTACAGAGATCAGCCCGCTAATCTATGAAAATGATCTTGGTAATTTTATTCAAAAAGCTGTTGTTATCAATCACCATTTTGCTAACAAAAAAATCAAAGCAATCTTTGACATCAGCGGTGGTAACATGTCGAACAGTCTTCTACCATACCTCGACTACTCCCTGATTAAAAAAAATCCCAAATTATTCTTTGGTTATAGCGATCTAACTGCTATATTAAACGCGATCGTAACCTGCTCTGATCTTCAAGTAGAATTATTTCAATTAAAAACAATCGTTTGGGATAAAACCGGGAAACAAAAAGAACTTCTTTACAATCTTCTTTTTAAAGAATCAAATGATCTTTATTCTTTCGATTACTCCTTTGTCCAAGGCCATGCTATGTCAGGGATTGTAGTCGGTGGAAATATTCGCTGCTTTTTAAAACTTGCAGGTACTAGATATCTTCCAAATTTAAAAAATAAAATTCTTTTTTTAGAAAGCTACGGTGCGGAAAGAAATTTATTGTTTTCAAATTTCCATCAATTATCACAGCTCTCCGGCTTTTCAGATCTGGCGGGAATTATTTTAGGAACCTTTACGCAATACGAACAGAATAAGCCGGCAGAAAATACCGCACACCTTTTTCTGCATTCTCTACCGCACTATAGTAAGCCCTTAATGAAAACCAACCAGATTGGGCATTCAAAAACATCAAAATGTCTGTTCCTTGGTTCGTCGATGAATTTGACACAGTAGAACTAAACATTCTGGCTTTGTTTTAAACACATAAAGTTTGATTTGAGTTCCAATAAACATATGCAAGCAGCTTACCGACAATATTTCCACTAAATTGCCACGCTCTCGTGCTTTGTTACTAGACAAAGTGACTGTTAACTCTTATTTCCCAGGAAATATTTTTTTAATTTCAGCCTCTCAGCTTAAATTGTGTTCCCCACATTAGCAATTTCGAACTGAAGCAGAGCAGCCTTGCGTTCTGATCCACCAGCATATCCACCAAACTTGCCATTTGCCCTGATAACTCGGTGGCAAGGGATAACGACTGCAAGTTTGTTTGCTCCATTTGCATTTCCAACTGCTCTAACTAATTTGATATTCCCTAACTCAGCTGCTACTTCCTGATAAGATAATGTTCTTCCGACTGGAATTGACTCTAAGATAGTCCATACTTTCTTTTGAAAAGCGGTGCCTTCTTTAAAAAGAGGCAACGAAAAGCTTGTCCTTTGTCTTGAAAAATACTCCTGCAACTGCTTTTGTGTTTCCAAAGCTACGTTTGAACTCCCTAAAGCAACTGTCACAGTCAAATGTTGAATCAGCTTTTTGATTTCCTTATCTAGCCCTCTTTTATCCACAAACTCCAATAAATATAAATAGCGTTCATCAGACAAACTGAGCATTTTGCCTAAAGGTGTAGGGAACACATTAAGCTTAAGCTCATTACTATGCTCCTGCATCGGAACCTTGTTTATTCCTTTCCAAATCACATTCAATATTTCTGCAGTGTTATCATCCTCAAATTGCCGCATCAGCTTTTCTCCTTGCATCTTTTTCACATTAATATTATTTTACTTTGCCCAAATTAATAATTAATTATGTAAAAAGAGATGAAGCTTAGACTGAATCTCCACTTCATCACTTAAAGCATATTTGAAATTATTTCTGCTAATTCCCTTTGCAAATAAAATCTTCAGCTATTAGTTACTGTACTTCTTAAAATAGCGGCAGCATTCCCCGCAATGGGCATCTGTTCTGATGGCAGAACATGAACTTGACCTCCATGGCTCAATGACAGCATCGCCAAATCATTGTAAACATTGTTGTCACGACTCAATACCGATGTTGTATCAATTTGCAACTGATCTGAAATGCGACCTGGGAAACTTGCACCGCTGCGCACAAAGAGCATTTCGATTTGTCCCGCAACTGCCGCTTCCATCAGAGCACCTAAATCGGTTACAGTTCTTTTAGAACCGGCGGCTTGCTCATATTTATGCTCAAAAGTTTCCATTTCTGCTTTTTCCAATTGTCCCGTTATTTTAGTTGCTAATGTTTGTAAGTCAGTCATCGGTTCCTTTAAATTGGCTACCTGTGCAATCTGCACATCTTTATTTAAATAAGTGTTTTGAGAAAGTTTTCGGAAATTTCCTTGATTCTTTGCATCCGTAACGAGAATTAAAGAACGATGATCCTGATTAGAGAAGTTTTTAAACAGATACTCGTCGACTATCATAAAGAAATTACGCCGATCTGCATTTTCAGCCGTGTCTAAAGAGCCAGTCCCACTGTACTGTGTGCCGCCATTATCGCCGCCCGTTGATCGCTGCCAGTGACCACGACTGCCTAATTCAGAACCCAAAGCGTCTTGCAGAGTTTGAGGAGCATCATCTGGAAGTTTGACAAGCTCAGGTTTATTGTCGACAACTCGAGCTAAACGGAACATATCCCTCCCTAATAACAAAATATCGTATGAAAAATTCAGTTCACGCGCTGCAATCAAGGGTAAAATCTCAGGTTTATCTGAAATGCTTACCTTGCTTGGAAGCGACCTTGCCACTTTAAAAGACCGACTGCCGGTTGGCCCCACATATATAACTAAACCGCGTGCATCAGCATTGCCTAAAGGATCGTGCTCAAATTTATCGAATTCACGTGCATATAAAGACCAATCACTTGCAGTATAGTTATGTGTTAATTCATGTTTTGCTTTAGTGATCAAGCTATTGAGCTGAGTACGATCAGCCGAAACATCATGAAGTGACGAACTAAGCGGCATAAAAAGTGAGATAAATGGACCAGGACTATTTTTTAATGTCAAAACTTCTCTGAATTCTTCAGTAAGCGCCATAGTGAATCCCTCCAATATTAAAGTAACTCCAACCATTGACAGATAAATACCCTGTGTTAATGCTAACACATTAGAAAAATTGCTTCATCTAAAACGCTTACTGGCAAAAAATATTTTTTTAGAACACAAAAAGACTGTGAAAAAGAATAAATCACTTAGACAGCCATCCGATGCCTTCGACAGCGTGACACATTATTCCTTACTTCAGTCTCTTGACTATGCTGAATCCACTTATTATTTGCCTTTAATATAATTTTGTCCGTCAGCGGCAGGTGCAACTGCTTTGCCTAAAAATACGACCAAAACGACGATTGTAATTGCATAAGGTGCAATTTGAAACCATACAGAGTCCACATGTGACAAAATAGGTATATAACCTCCGATAATTGGTAAACTTTGCGCTAAGCCGAAAAAGACCGCCGCCCCAGTTGCTCCCATTGGATTCCATTTGCCAAAAATCATCGCTGCTAATGCCATAAATCCCTGACCTGAAATCGTACTAGCTGAGAAATTCAGTGTAATCGATTGTGCCATAACAGCCCCGCCAATTCCGCCTAGAGCACCCGAAATCAAGACCCCCATATAACGATACTTTGCCACATTTATTCCCAGTGTATCTGCCGCTGTAGGGTTCTCACCTACAGAACGGAGCCGTAAGCCAATATTTGTCCGATACAGAAAAAACCAACTTGCTCCACCAACGAGTATTGCTAAATAGGCAATTAACGATGTTCTAGTAAATAAAATCTTTCCTAGAAGTGGAATGTTTGTAAGCCCTGGAAAAGTAAAGTTACCCATGCTCTGATCAATCACGGGTGTCTGGCCTTTGCCATTATAAAAAATACGTGTCAAAAACACACATAAAGCTGGTGCCATTAGATTCAAAACTGTCCCACTGATAATGTGATCTGCGCGATAAGTAACTGTAGCAACAGCGTGCAAAAGCGAAAAAAGAAGCCCGAAAATCCCCCCGACTAAAAGCGACAACCATGGGGTACCAGCCCCAAAAACGTTTCCGAAGGATAGGTTAAAAACCGTGCTGGAAAAGGCACCCACAATCATCATACCTTCAAGACCAACATTAACAACTCCGCTTCTTTCAGAGAAGGTTCCACCTAAAGCTGTAAAGATAAGCGGAGCCGCATAGATTAAGGTTGTTGAAAAAACCGTCATTAAAATTGTCGATAGACTCATTTATCTGCACCTCCATTTGTTGTTTTACGTCTTCTTTTACCCCAGTTTCTAGCTAAGGCTACTTTGAAAATGTATTTAATACCAACAAAAAAGATAATAGAAGCAATGACAATATCAACAATTTCACTAGGCGTATTGGAATAAACCGAGATACTCAATCCACCGATCTGCAGAGCAGAAAATAACAAGGCCGCAAAAATAATTCCGATTGGATTTTCAGCTGCCAGTAAAGCAACCGCCATCCCATTGAAACCAACACTCGGAAGGTTATTAGAGACAGAAATATTCTGAAAATTACCTAACCCATCGATCGCACCGCCCACCCCGGCGAGCAAACCTGAGACTAGCATTGCAACCACAATCGTTCTTTTTACATTAATCCCAGCGTACAGTGACGCTGCTTCATTTAATCCAACAGATCGAACCTCAAATCCAGAACGTGTTTTATTGAAATATATCCAAATCACTACAACCATGATAAGTGCAATAAAGAAACCCCAATTAAAAGTTGAGTTATTTGTAAGTTTCTGTAAGAACTCTGTATTCAAACTGGCTCTTTTTGCGATGTTGGGCGATGAATCACTTCCCTTACTAGCCAGCCAATTTTTAACAGCAAAATTAACAAAGTACAATGCAATATAATTTAACATAATTGTCGTAATAACCTCGCTGGTGCCAAAATAAGCTCTTAGAAAACCCGCGATAAAAGACCAAATTCCACCAAAAAAAGCTCCGCACATCAAGGAACCAACAATCAAAAACCACGTTGGTAAGTTAGAAAAACTTAATGCGAAAACAATGGAACCAAACCACCCCATCAAATATTGTCCTGGACCACCAATATTAAAAAAACCTGCCTTGCTTGAAACTGCAAAACCCAAAGCTGTTAATATTAAAGGTGTCATATTGCGCAACGTTTCACCGATAGAATAAACGTCGCCCAATGAACCAATCAACAAGTTTTGATAATTTTGTATCGGGTCATAACCAAATATCAACATCAATACTGCACCAATAATGAAACCAGCGGCAATTGAAATCAAAGGAACGGCTAACCCTTTCATCGACCTGCTATGTAGCATCTTAACTTACCTCTCCCATCTCTTATTCAGCCAGCTGCTTCCCAGCCATCAGCATGCCTAGTTCTTCACTAGAAGTATCCCTAGGGTCAATTTCTCCAACAATCTGTCCTTCATGCATCACAACAACACGATCCGATAACTTTAAAATCTCTTCAAGTTCAAAGCTTACCAATAGTACTCCACGGCCTGCATTGCGTTGCTCTATAATTTTCTCATGAATATACTCAATTGCCCCAATGTCAACCCCACGTGTTGGATTGGCAGCAATCAATAACTCTGGCTGAGCACTTATCTCACGTGCAACTATTACTTTCTGCTGATTTCCCCCAGAAAGATCCCCTACTAGCTCTTTTTCGCTTTGAGAACGAATATCAAAATTTTTGATTAGCTGGCGTCCATCTTCGTTAATTTTTTTATAATTCAAAAAACCTTTATTGCTAACTGGCTTTTTGTAATAGGATTTCAAAACTAAATTTTCAGAAATCGTCAAAGGCAGTATTAAGCCTACATTCTGCCGATCTTCAGGAATACAACCAACTCCTGCCTCGGCTATTTTACGTGCAGATTGGTGCTGAATTTTTTTGCCATTCAATACAACGATGCCAGTTTTTATTTTACGCAAACCAGTGATAGCTTCTATCAATTCACTTTGACCATTACCATCAACACCTGCAACACCGACTATTTCACCGGAATGAACCGTCAGATCCAGGTTTTTTATTTTAAGCTGTCCATGTGCTTCCACATTCAACTTATCAATTTTGAAAATAGTTTCTTTTTTATTGGTTTCTTTTTTATCTACTGCAAAATTAATTTTGTGACCAACCATCATCTCTGCCAATGCTTCTTCCCTTGTTTCAGCAACCTTGACAGAATCTATAACTTTTCCCATTCGTATGACAACACATCGATCTGCTACTTCTTTGATTTCCTTGAGCTTGTGTGTAATAAAAACAATTGACTTGCCTTCATCTGACAAAGCACGCATAATTTTCATCAACTGGTCTATTTCCTGCGGAGTCAGTGCTGCTGTCGGTTCATCAAAAATAAAAATGTTGGCTTTGCGATACAATGCTTTCATTATCTCCACACGTTGCTGCATTCCGACCGTAATATCAGCTACCTTTGCACTTAAATCTATTTTCAAATGATACTTACCAGCTAAAAGTGCTATGTCTTTTGCGGCCTGCTTATAATTTATGTGCCCTGCTTTAAGCGGTTCATCCCCGAGAATGATGTTCTCAAGTACAGAAAATGCAGGTATCAGCATAAAATGCTGATGAACCATTCCAATTCCTAACGTTTTTGCATCCCGCGGATTTTCCATTTTTACAGATTTTCCGTTGATCACAATCTCGCCGGAAGTAGGTTTCAACAAGCCAGACAACATCCCCATCAAAGTAGATTTCCCTGCCCCATTTTCACCAAGCAAGGCCAATATTTCTCCTTGTTTTAGCTCTAATGAAATATCATCATTAGCCTTATAGTTTCCAAACTTCTTGGTAATGTTTTTCATTTGAACAACGTCTTTTTCCATTCTTTTTCCTTTCTTTAAGTCAGCTCACAAAGTAGCAAAATGGTGAAGCATTGGTACATTACCAACTCTTCACCATTTATATGTGTTAAGAATGACCCAGCACACTGCCTTGAATTCTTTATTTAGGACTTACAGTAATCTGACCATTTTCAATTTTCTTTTCATATTGTTGAACTGACTTCCAAGCACTTGCAGACATATTATCATTAACGATTCCTACGCCATTATCTTTCAAATCATAAGTAACTGTCTTTCCACCAGGAAACTTGCCTTTTGCAGCTTGTTTAGACAAATCCTTTACAGCCGTTCCTACTTTTTTCACAGCTGACGCCAGAGTTACATTACCACCCTTGTATGCACCATCTGCTTTTTGATCTTGATCAACACCGACAACCCAAACTTTTTTACCATTCTTGGCTGCGTTTTTGGCTGCGGTGAACACTCCTGCACCTGTTCCGCCAGCTGCGTGAAAAATAACATCTTCATTGTTGTTAAACATAGCGGTTGCCAAAGACTGGCCAACGTCAGCTTTTGTAAACGAACCTGCATATTTAACATCAACTTTAATTTTAGGATTAACTGCTTTTACACCTTGTTTGAAACCAGCTTCGAATGTTTTGATAACATCACTTTGAATTCCACCAACAAAACCTACACGTCCAGTCTTAGTAGTTTCAGCAGCTGCCACCCCTGCTAAGAACGAAGATTGCTCCGTTTTGAACGTCACTGACGCTACATTTTTTCGACCCTTTACTACTGAATCAATGATTGCAAAATTCGTTTTAGGATTGTCCTTTGCAGCCGAACTAATTGCATTATCCAGCTTATAACCTATTCCAAAAATAGTTGCATACTTAGCCTTAATTAATTTATTAATGTTAGGCAAAAAATCTGAGTCATCGTCTGATTGTGCATAGTTGTATCCATTGATTCCCTTTTTCAGTCCTTCACTTTTCCCCCAGCTCTTCAAACCTTCCCAAGCCGACTGATTAAAGGATTTATCATCAATCCCTCCGCCATCGGTAACTAAAGCTGCTGAATGTTTGGTTCCCTTGCTTGATGCAGAATTATTACCACATCCTACAAGAAATGTTCCGACCATCAATGTTGCCGCTAGAACTGCTACTGCTTTCTTTTTCAATGAATGCATCCCCCAAATTAATTTTCTATGCAGAGAAGTATACCTTTCTTCCACCATAAAATCAATATATTATTTTGATATAAACCACAAATAGTTCGTCTTTAGTAGCCTATATACTGACATTTAATGTAATAAGCTCGTTATTGGAATGTTTTGACGAACACTATCCTTTTATGTATAATTTAGGATATTAGTTTAGTCGGTTCATTAAGTTTTTATTAGAAAGGTCGCAAAACATGACTGAAAAAGTTTATTTTAACCATGATGGGGGAGTTGATGATTTAATCTCTCTCTTTCTGTTGCTGCAAATGGAAAACGTTGAATTAACAGGAGTTGGAGTTGTCAACGCCGATAGCTATGTTGTCCCGGCAGTTGAAGCGAGTCGCAAAATTGTTGATCGCTTTGGTCAAGGCGCCAAACTATCTATTGCAACATCTAACGCGCGTGCAGCACACCCTTTCCCTAAAGAATGGCGTCTAGCAGCTTACTCCGAAAATGCACTCCCCATTCTGAATGAAAGTGGAAAAATAATTACTCCGAATGCATCTGAGCCAGCTCATCTTGATCTTTTACATAAGCTTCAAAGGGCGTCAAACCCTATAACGCTACTCTTCACTGGTCCTCTGTCAGATCTTGCTCAGGCTTTGCAAATAGATTCTTCAATTGAGAAAAAAATTAAACGTCTCATTTGGATGGGGGGAACATTCTTGCAAAAGGGAAATGTTGCTGAACCAGATTGCAACGGAACACAAGAATGGAATGCTTTTTGGGACCCTGAAGCAGTGAAAACTGTCTTTAATTCATCAATACCAATCGATTTGGTCAGCCTTGAAAGTACAAACAATGTTCCATTAACACAAAAAATCCGTCAAAGGTGGGCTTCACAACGTCGTTATCCAGGTCTTGATTTCATTGGCAACAGCTATGCTTTCGTTCCAGAGTTAAATTTTTTTGAAACAAATTCGACTTATTATCTATGGGATGTTTTAACAACATGTTATTTCTTCGATCCAAGCATCGTTAAAACTAAGGAAATAAAATGCGATGTTAAGCTTGAATTTCCATCTGATGGACAAACTTTCTTAACTGATAATGGACGTAAAGCGAATTTAGTGTATGACGTGGATCATACTAAATTTTTTGACCTGATAGATATGTTAGCTAAAAAAACCGAGTAATTTACCACTACATCCCGCTTTTTTCTATTTTGATTCATTTTTGAATTGCGGTATAATGGTTGAAAGTAACTATTAGATGAGGCTAGCTTCTGATAATATTGCAAAAACGTCTAAAAAGGTGAACCTGATGGCAAAATCAACCGATATCCAATTACCGACAACAATTGAGCTTGAAAAAAGTGTTCAGCTTTTCAAGTCTTTTGGTGACCAGACACGCTATAAAATACTTTTTCTGTTAACCGAACGCAGTCTCTCCGTAAATGAGATTGCCGAAACAATCGGTATTTCACAATCTGCAATTTCGCATCAATTAAAATTGCTACGCCAAACTGGTCTTGTTCGCGGCATTCGTTCCGGTCAAAAAGTTAACTATCAATTATCAGACCGCCATATTGTGACTATTTTTGAACAAGTAAGAGAACACGTGAGTGAAAAGAACACTAACTATAACAACTAAAAAATGACTGACTGAAAGTATCTGCCAAAGACATTTTCAGTCAGTCATTTTATTGTTCAGCTTTACAAGCTTTTTTCTCTGTTGACAGAGATCACACTAGAACACGCAGCCAAGGATCAGTAAATTAATTCTCAAATTAGCACATATAAGTCTTTAAGTTACTATTTCCTGGGAAATGCAGATTTGAAATTCATTAGATATTTTTGTAGCAGCTCCATTAATAAAAATTTTTTCAAACAACAAGGAAAATCTTTAATTTTCCTTGTTCAATTTAGCTATTACTTTCGAGAATTGCTCACGTACTGCAGAATGTTTTAACTTTCCATTAGCAGTGCGCGGGAGTTTATCTACTGTGATAAACGCTTGTGGAACCTTATAATGAGCCAGTTTCTCTCTACCGTATAGTTTTAAGCTAGCAGCATCAAGCTTAGAATGATCTTGCAGTTCAACAAATGCATAGGGGACCTGCCCCCATCTTTTGTCAGGTATCCCGATGACCGCAATTTCTTTTATTCCCGCCACTTTAGCATAAACATTTTCGACCTCATTTGGAAAAACATTCTCTCCGCCCGAGATAAACATTTCATCCTTGCGCCCCTTGATAAAGAGAAAACCTTCCTTATCGAAATTTCCAATATCCCCAGTTCTAAACCAACCATCCTGTGTCAGTTTATCATTGAAGCCTGCTTGGTCGTTAAGATATCCCTTCACCAGATTAGGCGCTTTAACCTCAATTTCGCCAATCTTTCCTGTATTAATTCGCAATTGAACTGGAAAAAGTGGTTTGCCCACTGATCCAATCTTGGATGGAGCATCAGCAAAGTTTAACGCTACAACCTGAGAACAGGTCTCTGTCATCCCGTATGATTGGATGACGCTAATTCCTTTTTTCTGACAGCTGCCAAGTGTCGCAGCATCAATTGGAGCTCCTCCCAGCAAAAACGTTCGAAAAGACTCATTGTATCCTTCAGTCGGATACAGTTCCAAAAGCTGCTTAAGCATTATGGGAACGACCGACATCAAGCTAACGTGTTTAAAAGCCAGCAATTTAGTAATTTTTACAGGATCAAAATGCGGTACCAGAATAACACCGGTCCCATATATTAAACTACGCATCATTATTGACAAACCACTAATATGAAAAATAGGAACAGCACAAAGCCATTGATCATCAATTTGAAGCCCCAGATTAAATACTGAACCAACTGCTGAAAAAAAATGATTACGGAAAGTTTGCAACACTCCATGCGGATGTCCAGTTGTTCCTGAGGTATACATAATGGATGCAATTTTATCATCTTCAAAAGACTGGATTATAACTGGGCTATCGGATGTAATTGAATCCAATTCTGAAATAAAATAATAATGTGTATTACTTTTCACACGCTGCTCAAATCTTTTTTTTAATAAATCATCAACAAAAACCACCAAAACCTCAGCATCTTCTCGCTGACGTTCTAATTCCGAAAAAGCTAAACGACAATTTAATAGAACAGGCTGTACACCCAACTGCTGAAATGCAAGTATCATAAAATAACTCGCAGGTGTATTGTCCGCAATAATTCCAGCTCGTTTGACGGATTTGCCGATAAAATGCGTTAACTTTCCAGCAATTTTATGTACCTTTGTTTTAAGTTGCCTAAAATTCCATGTTCGTCCCTCATAAACTAAAGCTGGCCGATATGGTGCCAGTTCAGCTTGCTTAATCAACCAATTCTCCATTATATCGCTTCCTGTTACCTGATTTATTTATTCTATGGGAATTTAGGAAACTGACCGAAATCTGGATGCCTTTTTTCATTAAATGCATCGCGGCCTTCCTTAGCTTCATCAGTTGTATAATAAAGCATAGTAGCATCGCCTGCAAATTGCTGCAGACCCGCAAGTCCATCCGTATCAGCATTCATTGCAGCCTTGATAAAACGAAGCGCTGTTGGTGACTTAGTCAGCAATTCATCACACCATTTCAAAGTTTCCACTTCAACATCATCCAATGGAACCACTTTATTAATCCAATTCATTTCAAGTGCTTCTTGAGCTGTATACCAATGATTTAGAAACCAAACCTCTTTAGCACGTTTGTGACCAATAACGCGCGCTAAATAGCCTGAACCATAACCAGCATCAAAACTACCGACTTTGGGCCCCGTTTGGCCAAACATGGCATTATCCGCAGCAATTGTCAGGTCACAGACGAGTTGCAAAACATTGCCTCCACCAACAGACCAACCTTTCACCATTGCAATCACTGGTTTAGGAATAATTCTGATCAAATGCTGTAGATCTAAAACATTTAAACGTGCAATTTTGTCTGGCCCCACATACCCGCCATTACCACGTATTCCCTGATCACCACCTGAACTGAATGCCTGATTTCCCGCGCCTGTTAAAATAATGACTCCAATCGTGCTGTCATCGCGGCAAATGCTGAAAGCTTCTATAAGTTCACTAATAGTGACTGGAGTGAACGCATTCCGTTTTGCAGGACGATTGATTGTCAGTTTCGCAATTCTGTCCGTTCTTTCAAAAATGATCTCAGAATATTTTTTAATTCTTTTCCAATTATATTTTTCCATTATCGTAGTTCCTTTCTGTTAAAATAAAGTTGCAACTATTGGAGGTCTGACCATGAATCTGCTTGAAAACTTAGATATAAAAGTTGAATGCCGCAGCGCCCAAAAAACTATTGTTTCCTTGAAAGTAAGTGATGCTATAAAACAGCCCTATGGTTTTGTCCACGGAGGGATTAACACTGTATTGGCCGAAACAGCGGCTAGCATCGCAGCCAACTGTGCAGCTTCTGATGATCAGATTGCCATCGGCATCAGTGTTAATACAAATCACCTTGCTCCCGTCTCAAACGGAATCCTTAACGCAGTTGCAAAACCCATCCGTATAGGACGCTCTCTTCAAGTCTGGCACGTTGACACAATTCAGTATCCTAATCGCATCTTGAGCAGCACCAGTATTGTCACAACTAAGTTTCACACGACCTAGAGATCCAAATACCTAGGACACAATACGATTTTAACACAGTGCTATTTTTTTAGTCCTGCTCAAGCTCGCTCAATAACCCAACATTTTCTTCCTTGGTAAAATCCCTTATAACTGCCGACTAATTTTGATTGACACTTATAAAGTTTTTCAATTGAGTTTGAGAAATTCCAAACTTCTAGTTTCCAAGTCTTGTTTGCTCTGTTCAAGAAGAAGTACGAACATTTTTTCGATTTTGTCCGTATTATGTGTCATTCCACTACGAATCCATTGTGAAATGATCCCTATGATTCCATTCGTAACATATGCATAGTAATAATCAAACTGAGTATCCGTCAACCATTTTATACGCTGCATGATAAAAGGACGTGTAGCTTCCTTAGCACCTTTAAAAATTTCTTCCAAAAACGTATAGTGATTTTGCTTGTCTATAGTAAACTTAACAATTTCTGGATCTGTCCCTTTTAGCACTTCAAAAACAGTTCTGAGCACTACACAAGTATCACCCTTGAATCGTTGTTTAATCAAACACATGCATCTTTCATACACCTCATCTTGCAAGCACTGCATTAAATTAAGCGGACTTTCATAATATCGATAAAATGTTCCTCGATTAATATCAGCTTCGTAACAAATATCAGTTACCGTTATTTTTTCCAATTCTTTATGCCGCAACAGTTCCAGAAAGCTTTCACGAATCATTCTCTTAGTATAGAGAGTCCTTCGATTGTTTTTTTTCCCAGTCAAAATATCACTCCGTCATTTATTTCTTTTATTTCGTATAGCAGGATTCGGCTCGACTGCAATGGTTTGGGACTAGAGATCCCAATTTTTATATTTAACTTCAATTTCTTGCAATAATGTGTTTTAAAATTAATTACATCAACTATCCGTCCACTCAGATTCAATTTTCATTTAAAAATAACCTTTCTCTTACTAGGTCTGACATAAATTACACCTAAAAGATAATATGGTGCAAAAATAATAATCCCTGCGGCAAGCATCCATATTGCGGGTGCTTGCATAGTTACACTATTATTCATCCAATTAGCAAAAAATGCACCACTATCTATCAATGCATGTAAAAAAATGCACAAAAGTATATTATGCGACCGTAAATAAATTCCTCCAAGAAGCATCCCTAAGCTAAAAGCAAACTCTACCTGATAAAAAGTCGCCGGAAGCGACTGGTGCGTCAGATTAATCAAATGAATTAAACCAAAAACAACGCTTGAAACAAAAAGTGCTAATAGCGGTCCATGCTTCAAGCCTTTCCATTTTATCAATAAGCTACGTAGCAGAATTCCTCTAAACAATAATTCTTCAAAACAACCGACCAACAAACTTAAAGCCAGCAACTTAAGTGTAGTCGACCACGGAGGAAGCTGTTTTATTTGTAAATAATTTGCAGCAGCCGGAATTAATGCAGGAATGCTTAAAAGCAGCCCTGTTCTTAAATATCCAATCCTAGCCTCTATTTGAACTTTAAAATACAGCCAGTTCATCAATGAAACTACTATAAGAATACATAACTCACTGAAAAACATAATATTCCAATAATCGGATAGGCCTTCACCCACGAGCCAGCGTAAAAATTTCAATAAAGCCATTGTAAGGATGATAAAACCTATAATTTCTTTAAGATTGTTTTCTTTTGTTTTCATTCGATCAAATACCCCCGCTAAACTTAAGAATATCATCTTACCTTGACTTAGAACAGCATCAACTTATATCATCAAAAAATAAACCCAATATTTTAAAAATAACTGGTCACTCTTATTTGAAACCATAAAAAAAAGGAACTAAACCAGCTTTACCGGATTAATCCCTTACTTTAACTATACCAACATACAAAAACTTATCCTAGATTATTTGTTTTAGTTTTGAGTTTACTAATAATATAATCAGCAAACTCACTTGTCCCTAGCTTATGTGCATCTGTTATCTTTTGAGCAAAATCCTCTGTAACATAGTGTTGTGCAATAGCATCCGAGACAGAAGATTCGATTAATACTGCAGCTTCCGTCCAGCCAATATAATCAAACATCATCGCTCCAGATAGGATCAATGAAGTTGGATTCAATTTATTCAGGCCTGCAAATTGAGGTGCTGTGCCATGAGTAGCCTCGAAAATCGCCTGTCCTGTCTGATAATTAATATTTGCTCCTGGAGAAATACCAATTCCTCCAACCTGAGCTGCTAAAGCATCAGAGATATAGTCGCCGTTCAGATTTAAAGTAGCAACTACATCATATTGAGCAGGATTCAGCAAAGATTGTTGGAAAAAGTTATCTGCAATTATGTCTTTAACAATGACTTTGCCATTCAGCTTAGCTGTCTCTAATTGCTGCTGTGCTGCTGCCTCACCGTTTTCTTTCTTGCTTTTTTCATAATGTGCCATCGTATAGACTTTGTCCCCAAAGCTCTCTGCTATTTCATAACCCCACTTTTTGAAGTTTCCCTCCGTTTTCTTCATAATGTTACCCTTGTGTACTAACGTAACATTGTGTTTTCCATGCTCAAGTGCATAAGTAATTGCTGCATTAACAAGACGTTTAGTCCCTTCACTGGAAACCGGTTTGATTGCAAAAGCCGAGGTCTTCGGGAAACGTACCCTGTCAGCTAGATTTTCTTTTTCAAGCAACTTCAGCAATTCTTTTGCTGCTGTACTGCCAGAATCAAAATCTATTCCGGCATAAATATCTTCTGTATTCTCTCGAAAAACCGCTATATTGACCTTTTCCGGTTCTCTGACAGGTGATGGAGTTCCCACGTAATACCTCACAGGCCGGAAACAAGCAAATAAATCCAACTCTTGTCGCAAAGTCACATTAATAGAACGATGTCCATGTCCGACTGGCGTCGTTAATGGCCCTTTAATTGCGACAAGATATTTTCTTAAAGCTTCAACAGTTTCGTCTGGAAGCCATTTACCTGTTTTTCGATATGCATTCTCTCCTGCTAGCAATGGCAGCCAATTAACCTGCCGCTCACCCGCATAAGCTTTTTTTACTGCTTCGTCGAAGACTTTTTTAGCAGCCTGCCAAATTTCGGGACCTATTCCATCGCCCGCTATAAAGGGGATCGTTGGAATATCTGGAGTCAAAAGTTCTCCGCCTATAATCTGAATCTTCTTAGCTTCCATAACTCCTATCTCCTTCTTATCAATTTTGCTGTTTTATACAATGTCGTTCCTTAGGACCAATATATTCGGAATTTGGCCTTATCAAGCACTTCTGATTACGTTGTTCAACCACGTGCGCCAGCCATCCGGCTGTCCGACAAGCCGCAAAAATCATTGTAAAAGTTTCCTTTTTTAGTCCTAAGCAGTGGTAGATAAGTGCCGTGTAATAATCAACATTTGGATGCAATTGTTTACTTTTGAGCATATAATCAGCTAGCTGCTGTTGAATTTCAAAATATTTTTGATTATCAGTTTCTTTTGCTAACTTTTGGGCAATATCTTTCAAAATAAAGGCTCGTGGATCACCATTTTTATAAATTCGATGACCAAATCCCATTACTTTGCGTTTATTCTGATTCTGCACTTCAACAAAACGCAACGGGTCCATCCCATTTTCTACAATTATGTTCAGCATTTCAAAAACACGTTCATTTGCGCCGCCATGCAGTGGCCCTTTCAACGCACATACAGCAGCCGTTAAACATGAATAATAATCTGCAAATGTTGAAGAAACTACCCTAGCTGTAAAAGTAGATGCATTAAATTCATGATCTGCGTGCAAAATCATAACCGTGTTAAACATCCTTGATAACTCAGAATCTGGACGCTTTCCTGTCAGCATATGGAGGAAGTTGTCCGCAACACCTAATGAAGGATCGAGATCAACCAATGGGTCATTATCGCGAATCCTAACTATCGCTGCTATTGCTGTCAGCATTTTTGCAAGTATTTTAGGTGGTTCATCATGCTCGACATCGTTAGTTGTTCCTAAAAGCGAAGTCGTTGTTCGCAAAATGCTCATCGGATGCTGCGGTTCTCTAGCAATATAACTCAACAAACGGATTGTTTCCGCTGGTAAAACCATCTTGTTGACCAAATCTTTCCTAAATTCCAGTAATTCAGCATGATTTGGCAAACGTGTATTCCATAACAAAAATACAACTTCCTCAAACGTTTTCTGTGCCAGCTCTTCAATCGGATAACCTGCGTACGTCAGTCTTTGATTATCTGTTGAACTGATTTTGGTCTGTCCTGCAACAACACCAGCTAAGCCTTTCGCATAACTCATCTAATCCCTCCTTATACTTGTGCCCTTCTATACTTCTAATTTATTTTTAACAACTAATGGCAGTATACCGTGCTCCTGATAATAAGTTCGATCAATCGGTGCATCAAATCTGATTCTGACATCAAATTTAATTGTGTGTTCTTTGCTCACTGCGCTCACATGAGCTATCTCTCCATCTGGCTGAATTGAAATTTCTTCATCACCTGTCAACCCTAACTTATCGGTCGTATCCCCTGACAGGTACTGTAATGGCAAGACACCCATCATAACCAAGTTAGAACGGTGAATTCTCTCGAAGCTTTCCGCAATAACCGCTTTAACACCTAAAAGCAAAACACCTTTAGCAGCCCAATCGCGTGAAGAACCCATACCATAATCTTTCCCGGCTAGAATAACAGTTCCGATCTGATGTTCTTTATATTCCATTGCTGCATCGTAAATCGTTGTTTCTTCTCCACTTAACCACGATTTGGTGAAACCGCCCATTTTGTCTGCAGTCAATTGATTTTGAAGCCTGATATTAGCTAACGTCCCACGCATCATAACCTCATGATTGCCACGGCGAGATCCATACGAATTAAAATCAGCAGGATCAACTCCATGGTCCAATAAATATTTTCCCGCAGGCGTGCGTTGCCCGATAAATCCAGCTGGTGAAATATGGTCTGTTGTAATAGAATCACCCAGCTTAGCCAAAACTCTAAGCCCCGTTAATTTTTCTTGTTTGCTCGTTTCAGAAAAGAAATCCGGTTCAGCGATATAAGTGGACTTTTCATCCCAATGATATGTCTCGGATGTTGGAGCTTTCAGTTCATTCCACATTTTGTTTTGTTTAAAGATATCTCTATAATTATTGGAAAAGAGCTGTGGTTTAACAAACCGATGGATAACAGAACTGATTTCTTCTTGACTTGGCCACAGATCTCTAAGATATACCTCAGTACCAGTTTTTGGATCTGTTCCAAGAGGTTGCGTATCAACATTGATATTTAATGTTCCCGCAAGTGCATAGGCAACGACCAATGGCGGTGATGCTAAATAAGTATCCTTTATCAGTGGATTAACTCTTCCTTCGAAATTACGGTTACCACTTTCAATTGCTGCAATCGGATAATTTTCATCTGCTAAACGCTCTTGCAGGCCAGTCTTCAACTTGCCTGAATTTCCAATACATGTCATACAGCCGTAACCAACAATCTGAAAACCTAAACCATCTAAATAACGTTGTAGGTCTGCAGCTGCAAGATAATCTGTCACAACTCGAGACCCCGGTGAAAATGACGTTTTAACATACTTGGGAACCTTCAAACCTGCCGCAATAGCATTCTTTGCAATCAGAGCAGCTGCGATCAGTACTTCAGGATTTGAAGTATTGGTACAACTCGTAATTGCTGCTAAGCCTAAATCGCCTGGAAGTAAATTAAAATGTTCGCCCTCTACTTCAACGGGATAATTCTGAAGATCAGCATACTCTGTAAATTGGTGCGGTAAATTTTCAAGATAAACAGAGTCTTGCGGACGTTTTGGTCCAGCGACATTGCTACGGACGGTTGATAGGTCCAATTCTTCATATTCTGAGTAATGTCGAACGTCGTCTTGCTCAACATTATACATAAAGTGATTTGCATCGGCATAATCTCTAACTAACTGAATCTGTTCTGGGGTGCGGTCAGTTAATTTCAAATACGCCAAGGTTTGTTCATCAATTGGGAAGAAACCACATGTTGCTCCATATTCAGGAGCCATGTTGGCAATCGTTGCACGATTTGCCAAAGGAAGGGACGCCAATCCTGGTCCGTAAAACTCAACAAACTTGCCAACAACATTATGCTCACGTAGCAGTCGAGTCAGTGTAAGTGCCAGATCCGTTGCTGTCGCAGTTGCAGACAGTTTTCCAGTTAATTTAACTCCCACAACTTTTGGCATTGGAAAATAAGATTCTTGTCCTAGCATACTTGCTTCGGCTTCGATTCCCCCAACTCCCCAGCCAAGGACTCCTAGACCATTAATCATCGTAGTATGTGAATCGGTTCCAACTAATGTATCTGGAAAAGCTACTCTATCCTCTCCGTTCGTGTAGCGTACTACTGAAGATAGATATTCAAGATTGACTTGATGAATTATCCCTGTATCAGGTGGAATAATAGTTAAGTTATCAAAACTATTTTGTGCCCATTTTAGAAAAGTATATCTTTCTTTATTTCGTCTAAACTCTTGTTCAACATTGTGTGTAAATGCCTCTTCACTGCCTGCCATATCTACTTGAACAGAATGATCAATCACAAGATGGACAGGAACATCCGGATTAATCTTCTCGACATCCCCACCACGTCGCTTAACTTCTTCACGCATTGCAGCTAAGTCAACAAGAGCTGGAACTCCAGTAAAGTCTTGTAAAACAACTCGTTCTGGCTTATATGGAACATCAAACTCATGTTTCTTATCCCAGTCTACAAAAGTTTCAAGAAACTGTTTCATTTCAGGGTGCGTCGCACTATGCCGCAAAGTCAGTTCTAGAAGAACACGAATTGAATAGGGTAATGTTTCAACATTTTGTTGCTTATTCTGCATAAATGAAACAATGTCATAATAACTATATTTTTGACCACTAGATTTAAAATCCTTTTTGTAATCAGAAATCATTTTTACACCTAGATTCTTTTTTAATTAAAAAGCAACTTGTTTTTTAATCATTCTAACATAATTATAATTACAAACAATGTCACACATGACTCCGTTAATGGACATATAATGCAAACCTTTTACAACAGACCTCCATAACTTTCTTTTATCAAGCTAAACACCTCACAAACTTATTATAATTACATCAAACACCGATAAATAATTTAAATATTAAGCAAGCCTATTTTCAAAAAAAGAACTTAGCTTACATAATTATGTAAGCTAAGTTCTGATTATTCTCGTTATTCATGAACCTCAAGCGGCAATCCATCCGGATCGAAAAAAAAAGTCATTTTTTTATGTGTAAAATCATCCCTTCTCACAGGTTCGGTTGGAATTCCTAACTGGTTTAAACGTTTTACAGCCTTATCCACATCTAACACAGTAAATGCCAAGTGCCTTAATCCGCAAGCTTCTCCTTCCGGATAAGTAGATCTCGCGGGCGCATTTGCCTTAATAAAAACTTCTAACATCAGTCCATTTTTTTGAAGATCTATTTTAATATCTCCTTTGGACTCTCTTCGATGCTGTGCGATAATTTCAAAATCCAGTTTGGTCACATAAAAATCTAAAGTTCTTTTCAAATCATGCCCAATTATTGCAATATGATGTATTCCTTCAAACTCCATGATAATCACTCCAATCCGACTTTAAATTATTCATCAGTATCTGGCTTGACCCTTGTTTCAAAATAACAACCATTTTCATCGACCACTCCGTACACCTTTTTTTGCTGATTTTCATCAAAACACCCTAAATCAATTACACCATACTCTTTTTCGGCATCCGTTATTTCGACTTTTTCAACTTTTTCCATAATAAATTTTTTCCAAATTTCAAACTTTTGTCGCAATTTTTCGGCTTGTTCCACAGATTTGGCTAGAGTATATCCTTCATCCAGATATCGCTTAATCGCTTGAACCTTATACGACATCTCAAACTTATATTTGCGAGTTGTATTTTTTTTACTTGGAACAGCCTGAATATACCCCTTTTCTTCCCAATATCTAAGTTGTCTTGCAGAAACTCCAGTTATTTTGCTGAGATCTCCGATACCAACAATGACATCTGCTTTCAGAGATAATTTTTTACCGTTCATCAAACTTCGTCCTCCGCCTTTATTCTATATAATACAATATTGAAAGAACATTTGCTTCCAAATAAGATTTGTTTCCTAGACATTTTATTAAAATGTAATTATATGTTTACGCTTTCTTTAGACTTTAGTAATATGCTACACTGTGGATAGTTAAATTAAATATCAAGGATGTGCATCTGTAATGAATACTACTAACAATATTGTACCTGCACAAGTAATTGCGTTAAAAAAACAACGAGTGATATTAAAAACTGAAACAAATGAAGTTATCACTGTCAATGTCTCGAAGGGAAAAAAGAAAGATAAAGTCTTTATGCTAACAATGGCTGATTTGCTAAGAAGCGGTCTTTGGATTCCGGTTAATCGTACTCTCCGCCAACTAATGCGCTATGACTGGCTTGATACACCAGTTAAAAGTTACGCTTTCTAACAGCAACGAAATTTGACTTGCGACAGATTACTTTCATACAATAATTACAAAAAATAAATAGCAAGACCTGCGACAGAATACCCTTTCTGCTGCGGGTTTTTTTATAGTATTTTATTGAGTGTCTCCTAGTCTTTTTGCCTCACTATAATCACCTAATAAGCAAGTTTCACCATGGACCTGCTAATCAACACAGCCGTTATTTTCACTAGTATGTCAACGCTTCATAGCATATTATTTGTCAAAGTGCTACGATAAATTAAGAATTGATTTCACCTAAATTAAATTAGGAAAGGAGCCAATATACCTTGTTCACCCTCTTTGTTCTTTTACTTCAGCGTTTAGGGATTATTCTAGTACTTTCTTTTTTGCTGGTTAATGTTCCTTTTTTTAGAAAACTAATCACAAAAAAAACGACTAAAGCTCAAATTGCATTGATTCTTATTTTTTCAATTTTCGCTGTAATTTCAAACTTAACCGGCGTTGAAATTACCCAAAACAATACCTTGATTCAAACCCCTTTTTTAACCGGTCTACCTCAATCTGATTCAATTGCTAATACCCGGACACTAGTCATCACTGTTGCCGGCATTGTCGGTGGTCCAATTGTCGGTGGTGTTGTTGGTTTTCTCGGTGGAATCCACCGTGTGCTCCAAGGCAACTTCTCAGATTACTTTTACATCGTAAGCTCAACATTCGTTGGCTGGACTATTGGTTTGATTGGGAAAAGTATAAAAACACATAATACTTACCCTAGGCCATGGTTAACAGCCCTTTTAGGTATTTTGGCTGAGTCCATCCAAATGGTTTTTATCGGTATTTTCAGCGGCTTAGCGCTTGTAAAATTAATTTTTATTCCTATGCTTCTACTAAATAGTATCGGTGCTGCTGTGTTCGTCTCAATCTTAAATGCTTATCTCTCTAACGAACAGCAATTGAAGGCTGTCCAAACACACGATGTCTTAAATCTGACTAATAAAACACTTCCCTACTTTCGCCAAGGATTGAACATCAATTCTGCTCAAAAAGCCTGCACTATCATTAAACGCTATACTAACTTTGATGCCATTGGAATCACTGATCGCATCAATGTTCTTGCTCATGTTGGTGCCGGTGAGAGTCATCATGTTGCTGGTCAAGCTGTACTAACTGATCTTTCTAAACATGTAATTGCCAGTGGTGAAACTAAGTATGCTTATCACAAAGAAGAAATTGGCTGTCCTCATCAAGGCTGTCCACTAGCATCAGCGATTGTTTTGCCACTCAAAGTAAATGAAAAAACAATCGGTGCTTTGAAAATGTACTTTACTAAAGCTGAAAGACTTACATCTGTTGAAGAAAATTTAGCAAAAGGGCTGGCCTCGATCTTCTCAAGTCAACTGGCCTTAGGACTGGCAGAAGAACAGTCTAAGCTAATTAGTGATGCAGAAATAAAATCATTACAAGCCCAAATAAATCCGCACTTTTTTTTCAATGCTATCAATACGATTAGTGCGCTAATGCGTACAGATGTTGATAAAGCACGTACTGCCCTCCTGCAGCTTAGTACTTTCTTCCGTTCAAGCCTACAAGGAGTCCAAGAAACAGAAATTCCGCTGCAACAGGAGCAAGAACATGTAAATTCCTATATGTCTCTTGAACAAACACGTTTCCCTCAAAAGTACAATGTAAGTTATGATATTCAAGCAGATCCAACAGTAAAGATCCCACCATTCTGTTTACAGGTTTTGGTTGAAAATTCGGTTAAACATGCTTTCCCGAATCGTAAAAACGGCAATGAGATTCATATTTCTGTCAAAAAAGAAAAAACTAGTTTGCAAGTGGCAGTCACAGATAATGGAGTCGGGATCAGAAAGGACTTGCTTAAACGCCTCGGTCAAGAAACCATCGCATCCTCAACAGGAACGGGCACCGCACTTGCCAACCTAAACCGGCGTTTGATTGGCCTTTATGGCAACGAAAGCCATCTTCAAATCACAAGCACAGATTCAGGCACAACTATTAAAATAATGATCCCTCTCAAGGAGGCTTAAAAATGGATATACTGATTGTCGACGATGAACCCTTATCTAGAAACGAGTTATCATACTTGCTCACACAAAACATTACTGTTGGTAAAGTTATGGAAGCCGACGGAATCAAAGAGGCTCTTTCCATCTTGCTCACACAAAAAATTGATTTGATTTTCCTAGATATTTCTTTGAATGAAGAAAATGGTTTTACACTTGCAAAGGAACTTAAACAGCTTATCAATCCCCCACTGGTAATATTTGCAACAGCCTATGATAAATATGCAATTCAAGCCTTCGACATCAATGCTATTGATTATGTGCTCAAACCGTTCGAGCAGACTCGTGTCAACCAAGCTCTAAAAAAAGCAAATACTGCTTTAGTGAATCGCGATCGTTCAAATAAACAGGATAAAGATTCCTCTCCTCAAAATATGGCTGACTTCATTACACTCACAGCCGACGAAAAGACTGCCGTCATCAAAACGAAGGACATTATTTCTGCAACAGTTGAAAACGGGCTCCTGACTGTTACAACAAATTCAAACCATAACTTTGTTTCACATGAAACATTGAGCTGGATCAAAGGACAGTTGGATCCACAAAAATTTATGCAAGTTCACCGCAGCGCGATTGTCTGCCTTGAATACATCCGTGAAATCCAACCATGGTTCAACCACACATTCGTTCTAATTTTGACAAATAACGCACGTATACCTGTGGGGCGTTCGTTCATGAAAGAATTAAAGCAACGTTTGAATATGTAGATAGGCTAGCTATTAACATGTTATTTTTCATCATTCACAGGCCATTTTTTGCATTTAAGCACAAAAACGGTCTTTTTGTGTGTTTTTTATTTATGATAAAAGTATAAAAACACGAGAGGATGATGAATTATGTCACAGCAAAATAAAAGCGCTAACACTAACAAAAAATCACAACAAGCTCCCCTTCTCGTACAAATGGGAATATATGCAAGTATCCTTTTCGTTTCTAATATTATTTCTAACCTAGCTCCAGCTTCATTCCCTGTTCCAGCACCTGTCATTGGAATGATTTTGCTTTATTCCCTTCTCTCATTACACATTATCAAAGTGGAATGGGTAGACTCGTTTGGTGCCATTTTAATCAATCTGATCGGCTTCCTCTTTGTTCCTTCCGGCATCTCCCTTGCAGCCAACCTTGGTATCATGAAGGCTGAAGGCCTGCAAATCGTTACAGTAATTATCATTTCCACCATCATTTTACTGCTTGTAACAGCGTATACAGTGCGTTTCTTCATCTGGTTGAAAAGGAAGCACCCTGTACATCTCAAGAAAACAAAAACTGCTAAAAGCGTTCCCGTTCATGTACTTTCACGTGCGAAAGGAGAGAACTAGTTATGCAAATACTTACAACTCCATTTTTCGGCATTTTTCTTTCACTTATCGTCTATCTGGTTGGACAATGGCTTTTTAAAAAAACACATGGGCTGTTTTTCTTTCAACCCTTATTTGTTGCAATGGTTTTAGGAATTATCATTTTAGTTGTTCTAGCTAAGTTTTTAGGTCAGGATGTTGCTAACCTTTACAACACTGCTTATCGTCCTGGAGGAGACATCATTTTCTGGTTTCTAAATCCCGCAACGATTGCATTCGCTATTCCTTTATACAAACGTAATGATATCGTCAAAAAATATTGGGCAGAGATTCTTTCAGGGTTACTTTTCGGAACAGTTATTTCACTCTTTGCTATTGTGGGTGTTTCCAAGTTAATCGGTTTAAATCAAACTGGAACAGCTTCAATGCTCCCTCAAGCTGCAACAACAGCAATAGCTCTACCTATCTCTAAGGCTATTGGCGGAAATTCCTCAATCACTGCCATGGCATGTATTCTCAACGCTGTTATTATTTACGCACTTGGCGGTTGGCTTGTTCGAAAGTTTCGATTGAACGATGATCCTATTGGTGAAGGTCTTGGTTTGGGTACTGCCGGTCATACCGTTGGTTCTGCCTTTGCATTGAAACTAGGTTCCGTTCAAGGATCAATGGCTGCCATCGCCGTCGTTATTATCGGTGCCGTTGTTGATTTGGTTGTTCCTATCTTCTCACATTTAGTACTTTAATTTGGGGGTTTACCTTTATTTGTCAGCTGACTGTCTAAAATAACGCTCGACTAATCGTAGGAAGGAACTGAGGCAAAAATCAAACTTTGCCCCGGTTCCTTTATTGATTTCATATAAATATGTTTCAATGTAAATAAAAAGATTCCGTTCAAAAAACTGGATTTAACAATTCTTTTGAACGGAATTTATATTAGATTATTTTTGTTGCTGTATTTAGTACAATCGTTTTTTACTTCTCGTTTCCATTTTCAATATTCTTCCCAATATTTTTGATGAGCTCGACGTCTTTCCTATATTCACTAGCCGTCATTTCAACCGCGGAAAAGCAAGAAGTCATTTTGTTTTTTATTTCACATTTTTTCTGTTTTGCCTTTTTGGTCAAACAAATAAAAACCTTTCTTGCATCTTCAAGGCTGTGATTGCGCTCAATCCAGCCATCTTTTTCCATGCGTTTCAAAAGTGGTGTCAGCGTCCCATTGTCTAAATTCAACTTGGCACCTAGCTCCTTGATCATCATTGGTTCCCCTGTCTCCCATAATGCCAATAAGGTAATATATTGTGGATATGTTAATTTATATTCCTTAAGGGCCCCAGCGTAAAACTTATTATATATTTTTTGCGCAGTATAAATAGCAAAACATAATTCATCATCTAACTTGTTTGGCACATGTTCTAATCCCATGGTGAATCTCTCCTGTTTTCTAAAGATTTTAGTTTCCTACCATACATTACTACTCCAATGGTTCAACAATAACATATCGTCGTGGCTCTTTGCCGCGCGAATAAGTTTTCACACGCTTATCACTTGCTAATGCTGCATGAATTATTTTTCTTTCAAACGACGGCATTGCATCCAAATGAACTTTTTTCCTCTGTGCCAATGCATCTCGTGCAACATTTTGAGCTAATCTTTCCAAAGTTTGTTTGCGATTTTCACGATATTCACCAACATCAAGCATGAGTTTGAGTCTCGTGCAATTTCGCTGCTCTAAATAGTTTTGTGCCAAGACTTGCAAGGCATTTAAGATACGTCCATGTTTTCCAATAAGTGCACCCTCTTGCTCAGTATTGAAACTATAAACAACATTACGTGATGCTTGGTCAACGGTGATAGACGTTTTTATTCCCATTTTTTCAGTAATATCGGCCAAATAGTACCCTAACTGGCGAATAACAACATCTTTTTCGTTACTTGTATTCTTCGTTCTTTTTGTGATACTTTTTTTGTTTGGTCTCCGTACATTCGTGCCAGGAGTCTTGTGAGTTGCTTTTCCTACCTTTTTTTTGTTTTGGGGTTTCTGATTGAGTTTTAGGTCTACTTCAGCCTGCTTTTTACCAATTCCAAGAAATCCCTTTTTTCCAGCTGCTAAAACCGTTATCTTAACATCATCTCTGGTTTTATGCAGAATAGTTAACCCATTCTCGATGGCCTCTGAAACTGTCCAACCTTTATATCTAGGCACTATCATTCCCCCTAACTAATGTTGCTGCAGTAAAAGGCCGCTCCTCGTCATCTACTAATTGTCACATATTAGACATTATAGCATTTTATTCTTCAATTTATCGCTTAAAGATGCGTTATTGCAATTTAGTTCTTAAACATTTTTATTCGGATTGTAGTAGAATATACTGTGTATTTTAAATCAATTAAAAGCGAGGTTTTTCGATGAAGAGTTTAATTGACACTTACACACTAAGCAATGGCTCAAAAATACCGATTGTTGGCTTTGGCACTTGGCAAACACAAGATGGTCCTCTTGCAGTCATCGCCGTCAAATCAGCATTATCATCCGGTTATCGTCACCTAGATACAGCAGAAATGTATGGTAATGAAAAAAGTGTAGGAAAAGCCATTAGAGAGAGCGGTATATCCCGTCGGACCCTTTTTGTGACGAGTAAACTGAACAATCATGCACACAACTATGAAGCGGCAAGAGACGCTATCGAAAAATCACTCAAAGATCTTCAAGTTGATTACCTCGATCTGTTTTTGATACATTGGCCTAATCCCAAACCTGCTCGCAATGCTCATTGGGAAGAGCATTTACAGGATACTTGGCGCGCACTCGAAGATGCTTATGATGAAGGAAAACTCAAAGCAATCGGAGTTTCGAATTTTAAGAGAAAACATTTTGAAGTATTAGAAAAAACACAACGTCTTGCACCAATGGTCAATCAAATTAGGATATGTCCTGGAGATGTAGATGAAGAAACGATTGAGTACTGCCGCAACAAAGATATCTTATTAGAAGCATACAGCCCCTTAGGCACAGGCAAAGTATTTTCTGATAAGACAATGAAAGCTCTAGCAGAAAAGAACCATCGAACTATAGCTCAAGTATGTCTCAGGTGGTCTCTTCAACATGGTTTCTTACCCTTACCAAAATCAATTCACGAAGACCGCATTGAAGAAAACTCACATCTTTTTGATTTTAAATTATCGGATGAAGATATGGAAACCATAGATAAACTTGATGGAATAATGGGTTATGCACCTGACCCCGATAAAGTTGACTTTTAAGAGACTTGTATCTATAGTAATGTCTCCTATGTCATTAACGATTACAAATATCGAACAACCAAAATGTATAAATATTTGTAGTTAATACTGGAGCTGTGACAAATTATTTGTTTTGTCATAGCTCCTTTGTCCTTTGTTAAGTAATAATCGATTTTTATTTCAGAAAAAGTTATTAACTCTTTATACTTCAGGTAATTTTGAATTACAATAAAATCATATTATGCGTAAAGGAGTTTTAAAATGAATAAAAAAGTCAATGAATCTTTAATTAAAGACAACTTATATATGGCTGTTAATGGCGAATGGCTCAAGACTGCAAAAATTCCTGCAGACAAACCTTTAACAGGCGGTTTTGCAGACCTGGCCGACAACATTGAGAAAACATTGATGCATGATTTTGAACAATTAAATAGTGGTGAACTTAATTCAGATGATCCTTATTTACTTGAATTCTTAAAATACTATAAATTAGCAATGGATTTTTCAAAACGAGATACAGCTGGATTTGAACCAGCCCGCACATATCTCAAAAAAATTGAAGATTTAAAAAATTTGTCAGATTGGGAAAAACAATTAACAGACTTAACCTTAGCAGGCTACCCTTCTCCGATTCCCCTTTATGTTGAACCGGATATGAAAAATACCAAATTGTACGCCCTATACGCAGGTGTTCCAAATCTCATTCTTCCCGATAAAACATATTATTCTCCAGAGAACCCTTCATCTGAAAAACTATTGCAAATTTATTCGACAATGCTAAAAAAATTATTAAATTTGGCCGGCTATTCAGAAGAATTTACTCAAAAAACGATTGCTGGGGCATTAGCTTTCGATAAATCTTTGGTTGCCCATGTTAAGGATAGTACCGAATTAGCTGATTATGTTAAATCATATAATAAATACAGTCTAACTAAATTTGTAAATTTCAGTCAGCATTTTGATGTTCGAAATTACATTACAGCCTTGCTAAAACATGAACCTGATCAGGTAATTGTCACTGAACCAAAATATTATGCAGCATTGAACGATATCGTTAATGAAAAAACATTTATCAACATGAAAAGCTGGCTTTTAGTAAAAACTATTTTGTCTGTTAGCCCATATCTTTCTGATAAAATTCGCATCGTTGCTGGGACTTATTCACGTGCTATTTCGGGCAGTAAAGAACCAATGAATCCGACTAAAAGTGCTTATTACCTAGCAACATCTCAATTCGATCAGGTTGTCGGTCTGTATTATGCACACAAATATTTCGGAGAAGCTGCTAAAAAAGATGTAACAGCCATGGTTAAAAAAATGGCTGACATTTATAAAAACCGACTTTCTAATAACACATGGTTAAGCAAGGACACCCGTGAAAAAGCTGTCGTTAAACTCGAAAAACTCGGTATTCAAGTTGGCTATCCGGATAAGCTTGATCCTTTATATAAAAGATTCAAAGTTAAGGCAGGGAATTTATTAGAAAATAGTCTTACTTTTGATAAAATAGCACTGAAAGACCATTATAGCAAATGGAATAAAAATGTGGATCGGACGCGTTGGGAAATGAGTGCTCACACGGTTAATGCTTATTATAATCCTTCATACAATGTTATTGTTTTCCCTGCAGCCATTCTTCAAGCACCGTTTTATAGCTTTGAGCAGTCAGCCAGCGAAAACTATGGTGGTATTGGCGCTGTTATTGCGCATGAGATATCGCATGCTTTTGATAACAATGGTGCACATTTTGATGAATTGGGCAATCTTCATAATTGGTGGACCAAGCAAGATCTTGATTATTTCAGCAAACTATCTCAAAAAATGATTACAGAGTTTGATGGGCTTAAAACCCCCGCCGGAAAAGTTAATGGAAAACTGGTTGTTTCAGAAAATATTGCTGATGCTGGCGGTTTAAGCTGTGCTTTAGAAGCAGTAAAAAGTGACCCCAGTGCTGACTTAAAGACTTTCTTTTATAACTGGGCACGGGTTTGGTGCATGAAATCATCATTAGAGCGCCAAAAACTGTTACTCGCAATTGATGTCCACGCCCCTCACGAGTTGCGAGCTAATGTACAACCCCAAAACTTAGTTGATTTCTATAAAACATTCAACATCCGTCCTGAAGATGGAATGTACTTGGAACCCGAAAAACGCGTTAATATTTGGTAAGCTTTTCAATCCAAAAGAGGCATATTATTTCCTAGGAAATAATATGCCTCTTTTTTGTTAGATAAGCTCATAGCAACATCATCAAATAATGATTGCACATGAGTCCCTGTTATTGTTATTTTTTCTTACTCTTATAAGCCTTACGTTTTGCTTTTTCAAGTGCCCTTTTTCTTGCCTTCTCTGCTTTCTGCTTTTCTTCACGTTCTTTATTGATTTTGAACGGATTATTGATAAGCATTGTCTGTCCAACCGAAAAAGCATTGGTAATAACCCAGTAAAGCGAGAGTGCTGAAGGCAGGCTGATTGCAGAAAAAAGAATAATTGCTGGCATTCCATAAGTCATGGCAGCAGTCATTCCATTCTGCTCCTGTTGTGACATCACGCTTAGCTTAGATGTAGCAAAGGTAAAGATAGCTGCAAGAATAGGTAAGACGAAGTATGGATCGCGATCACCAAGCTGCATCCACAGAAAAGAACCTGTCTTTAGAACTTGCGACCTTAAAATAGCCTGGTACAATGCTAATAAAATAGGCATTTGCACTAAAATAGGTAAACATCCTGCTACCGGGTTTACACCAGCTTCTGCGTACAGTTTCTGCTGTTCTTCACGCAACTTAGCTTGTGTTTCACTATCTTTAGCAGAATACTTCTGCTGCAGCTTTTTTAATTTAGGTTGCAGTTCCGTTGTCTTACGCATGCTCTTTGTTTGATAGAACATCAATGGTAAGAGGATAACACGAACGATGATCGTAAATACAATAATCCCCCAACCATAGCTATTACCGAACACCTTGCTTAAAAACTGAATAGCTTTAATAAAGTTCCAAATAATATAATGATCCCAGATACCGGAACTATTTTGTGTCACAGTTGATCTGCTACAGCCGGCTAAAAAGAACATTATCATGCCAGCACTAACAAACATGCCGATCCGTTTCGCTTTCTTCACTGCACTTCCCTCACTTTAAACATCTTTTAATCTTTTTTCAATACATGAGCCAAGCGCAAAACATGTATCAAATGTTGCTTTGTTTCAGCCATTGACAATCCAGAAACGGCGGGACGAGCAATGACAATAAAATCGCAATCCTGTTTCAATTGCGGTTTAAGTTCAGTCAAGCTTTGTCTTATACGACGTTTCACCCAGTTTCTGGCAACAGCATTTCCAATTTTTTTACCCACTGAAATTCCAACTCTGAAATGAGTTTGCTGTGGTTTTTCAATCATATAAACGACAAATTGTCGGTTAGCACATGACTTCCCCTGCACAAATACTTTTTGAAACTCCGCTTCTTTCTTGACACGGTATGATTTTCGCATAATACATCTCCAAGTGCCTTGTAAAAGTCTTCAAATAAAGAAAAGACCACTGACGGTCAGTGGTCTATGCAGACAATACTTTTCTACCTTTACGGCGTCTACGTGCTAAAACATTACGACCGCTACTTGTACTCATACGTTTGCGGAAACCATGTACTCTTGAACGATGACGCTTCTTTGGTTGGTAAGTTCTCTTCATAGGATTCAACACCTCCTTGATCCAATAAGCAT
The DNA here is from genome assembly GCF_001434935.1 of Liquorilactobacillus uvarum DSM 19971. Lineage (GTDB taxonomy): Bacteria > Bacillota > Bacilli > Lactobacillales > Lactobacillaceae > Liquorilactobacillus > Liquorilactobacillus uvarum. The sequence goes on from NZ_AZEG01000005.1 coordinate 87,397, forward strand.
ACTCAACAATCGTAATCAGAATTTTACTAAAAAAAACTATCTCTGTCAAGTTGCCTTACTGAACTATCCTATCATAATTTGGTTTTTAATAAAAGACAATTTTTTAAAAAGCTTTCCTACAGTTATCCACAAAAGTATCTAATAAAGGCACATCATCTGTGGATTTCTTGTTATCCACATTTTTTACACACAGGATTCCCTCAGAGTTTAACCACAGATAAACAGGTTGTTAATTGTTTTTCCACAAGCTGTTTTATCCCTGTGGAAAACCGCTATAAAGGCTGCTATGCAAGCAGTACTTAGGAACGTCTTCCTGTGGAAAACTTTCATGGAAAACTGTTGTGCACTTTATAAAACAGACTGTGGAAAACTTTGTAACAGTCTGTTATTTAAAATTTTGAGTTCTACACAAACCTGTGGAAAACTTTAGAATTAAATGCTAGAATAGCATAGTGATAACTCAGAAAAGGAGGTTTAATTGTGCCTGATCTCGAAACCTTATGGCAATATATCTGCGATGAATTCAGTAAAAAGCTGTCAACTATCAGTTATAATACCTGGCTCAAAGCTGTCAAACCGATCCAATTCAAGTCCAACACCTTAGTCCTTGAAGTTCCAACCGCACTTCACAAAGACTATTGGAAAGCTAACTTGAGTAAGCAAGTAACTGCTATGATAGCTGCTTCAATAGGCCAAAAAATTGATGTAGTTGCTAAATTGCCCGAAGAACCAAACCCTTTGGAAAATTCTTCATATGCGTATACAAACACATCTCCTGCACGGGATCCTTCACGACCGACGTTTATGCGCGAAACAAAATTAAATGACAAGTATACATTTGATACATTCGTTATAGGAAAAGGGAATCAAATGGCTCATGCCGCGGCGCTAGTTGTCGCCGAAGAACCAGGAGCTTTGTACAATCCTTTGTTCTTCTTTGGAGGTGTCGGCCTAGGAAAAACCCATTTGATGCACGCTATCGGACATCAAATGCTGGCAAACAATCCTCAAGCGAAAGTCAAGTACGTCACGAGTGAAGCATTTGCAAATGACTTCATCAACTCAATACAAACAAAGCGCCAAGAGGAATTTCGGAAAGAATACCGTAGCGTTGATCTTCTACTGGTCGATGATATTCAATTTTTTGCGGATAAAGAAGGAACGCAAGAAGAATTCTTCCACACCTTCAATGCACTTTATGATGATAAGAAACAAATTGTTCTTTCATCAGATCGTCTTCCAAATGAGATCCCTAAACTGCAAAAACGCTTAGTTTCTCGTTTTAAGTGGGGGCTTTCCGTAGACATAACCCCACCTGACCTTGAAACAAGAATAGCCATTCTTAGAAATAAAGCCGATGCAGATGATCTTGCTATTCCTGATGACACATTGAGCTACATAGCAGGGCAAATAGACTCCAACATTAGAGAACTTGAGGGAGCACTTGTACGCGTACAAGCGTACTCATCTATGACTCATATGCCTGTAACAACTAGTCTAGCAGCTGATGCATTGAAGAATCTCAAATTAAACGGTAAAAGCAATGAAATATCAATAGCAGTTATTCAAGATAAAGTTGCAAAATACTACCATATCTCTATCAGTGATTTAAAGGGCAAAAAGAGGGTCAAAAATATTGTCATTCCTCGTCAAATTGCAATGTATCTCGCTCGTGAATTAACGGATGCCTCTTTACCAAAAATTGGGCATGAATTTGGTGGTAAAGATCATACAACCGTGATACATGCTCATGAAAAAATATCTGGTGTTTTAGAGAGTGATAGTGACATGCAAAGAGCAGTCAATGACTTAAAAGGTGAACTAAAAAAATAATCCACCTGTGGACAAATGTGGATAAAAGAGCGTACTTATACACAGGATATGAACATGTGGATATCTTTCAGCAGCAACGCCTTTTTTAGTTTTCCACAGCATCCACAGCCCCTACTACTATTACTTTATTTATTATTAATAATTATATACAGGAGGTTCGCATGAAATTTACAGTTAATCGAACAAACTTCATAAAAAGCTTAAATGATGTCCAAAGGGCTATCTCGTCTAAGACAACTATTCCAATATTAACGGGATTAAAATTAACTTTAGCAGCACAAGGACTAACACTGACAGGAAGCAATGCAGATATTTCAATAGAAACATTTATATCTGTAGATGACGACAGTGCTGAACTTCAAATTGAGGAAACAGGGAAAATTGTTTTACCTGCTAGATTTTTTAGTGAGATTATAAAAAAATTGCCTGAAGCAGTCTTAACAATCAATGTAACAGAAAATTACCAAACAGAAATAACATCTGGACAAGCATCATTTACGATCAAAGGATTAGATGCAGATAATTATCCACACTTACCTGAAATTGATGAAACACAACATTTATCCTTGACAAGTGATATTTTGAAACAGATAATCAGTCAAACTGTGATTGCTGTTTCTAATCAGGAAAGTCGACCTATCTTAACTGGTATTCATCTCGTAATCAAAGACGAGGGGCTTATGGCGGTTGCAACTGATAGTCATCGATTAAGTCAACGTAAAATAACGATCGACAGTGGGCAAAACAATGCGTACGATATCATTGTTCCCGGAAAGTCTTTGAATGAATTAGCTAAAATGCTGCCAGATGATTCAAGTGACGTGGAATTAAGAATTTCAGAAAATCAAATTCTTTTTGTTTTTGGAAATACATCCTTTTATTCACGTTTACTCGAAGGAAACTATCCGGATACGGAACGTTTAATTCCTCAAAATTCAGAAACCACGATTGAATTTAATGCAGTAGAGTTCTTATCTTCAATTGAACGCGCATCCTTGTTGTCCCATGAAAGTCATAATAATATTGTGAAACTTTCTTTGGATGTACCAGAGCAAAAGGCAACAATTTACAGCAATTCCCCTGAAATCGGGAATGTTGAAGAAACTTTGAAATTCCAAAACTTAACAGGTAACACATTGGAAATATCATTTAACCCTGATTATATGAAAGATGCATTGAGATCTTTTGGTCAAACGACGGTAACTGTTGCATTTACAAAACCGCTGCGTCCATTCACACTTGTTCCAAGTGAAGATCATGAACATTTTATTCAGTTAATTACACCAGTTAGAACTTTTTAATTACTAAATTCATGCAGCGGCCTTATTCCTTTTAGGAGGGGCCGCCGTTTTTTTACTCTAAAATTTTAGCATTGTAACAGATGAGGACTGTTTCCAAAGACACCATCGTTCTAAAAAATAAGCCAATTTGTAATTAAATTAGCTTATAAACGTTTTTAAACTATTTCAGTATAAATCCATTCAAAGCCTATAAAATGTCTCTAAAGGCTTGTATGGGCTTTATAAAATTGTTTTTTATATCAAAAAAGGTTATAATCGAAGTATTAGGTAAAGGTAGGTGACGTCCGGTGGAAAAGGATCTTTTTTTGAGAACGCAGTACATAACATTAGGGCAATTTCTAAAAATTACGGGGATTATTGACTCGGGTGGACGAGCAAAGTGGTTTTTACAAGAGAATAAGGTGTTAGTCAATGATGAAGCCGAGGCCCGCCGCGGACGCAAATTGCGCGCTGGGGACAAAGTTATAGTTCCAGATGCAGGTACTTTTATAATGCGTTCTAAACAGCAGGAAAAATAATGTATTTAAGTGAGTTAGCATTGAAAAATTTTCGCAATTATGAAGATGTTGAGCTCTCTTTTTCTCCAAAAATTAATGTCCTAATTGGCGAAAATGCACAAGGAAAAACAAATTTACTCGAAGCAATTTATGTTCTTGCAATGACAAGAAGTCATCGCACAAGTAGTGAGCGTGAGCTTTTAACTTTTAAAAAAGAAAACGCCACTATTCGCGGGACGATTGAACGTAAATTGGGTAAACTTAAATTGGAATTGATACTGAGTAAAAAGGGGAAAAAAGCAAAAGTTAATCATTTGGAGCAAGCACGACTTTCCCAGTATGTTGGACAGATGAATGTCATTTTATTTGCTCCCGAAGATTTAGCGCTTGTGAAAGGTGCACCGGCTGTAAGAAGAAGATTTATTGATATGGAATTTGGACAGATTGACCCACATTATCTGCACAATCTAAGCCAATATCGAACAATTTTGAAGCAGCGTAATAAATATCTGAAGCAGTTGCAATCAAAAAAAGCTGTGGACTTAGTTTTATTAGGTGTACTTTCAGATCAGCTGGCAGCTTTTGGAGCCGAAATAATTGCGCGGCGTTTGAAATTTCTAGATAAACTTGAGAAGTATGCACAGGAAATTCAAAATAATATAACTCAATCCAAAGAGAATTTGTCTTTTGAATATGAGGCAAGTATTTCAGAAGTTTCTGAAAAATCAGTTGATGAACTTTATGGTGTTTTACGGCAGAGCTTTGCTGACAATAGTAAAAAGGAAATCTTTCAAGGTACGACCTTATATGGCCCCCATCGAGATGATGTACGTTTTTTGATCAACATGAGAAATGTGCAGACATATGGTTCGCAAGGTCAGCAAAGAACAACTGCTTTATCGGTTAAACTTGCTGAAATTGAGTTAATGAAGGAGGAAACGGGAGAATATCCAATCCTACTTTTAGATGATGTTTTGTCTGAACTTGATGGAGATAGGCAAACGCATTTATTGAAAACAATTCAAGATAAAGTACAAACTTTTTTGACAACACCTAGCCTTAGTGAAATTACTAGGCAGCTGATTGATGATCCTAAAATATTTAGAATCGCACAAGGAAAAGTTGAATTACAAAAAAGTAATTAGTTATGTAATACAAGCAACTGCTTTGAGGAGGAAAAAAGGTTGACAGACAGGGAAAAACAAGAAGAAGTCAAAGAAGAACGTGCCAAAGATTATGATGCGAGTCAAATTCAAGTGCTTGAAGGGCTTGAAGCGGTTAGAAAGCGTCCAGGGATGTATATTGGCTCGACCAGTTCGCAAGGACTTCACCATTTGGTTTGGGAAATTATTGATAATGGTATAGATGAGGCCTTGGCAGGATTTGCAGATGAAATTAATGTTATTGTCGAAAAGGATAATAGTATTACGGTCAAAGATAATGGCCGTGGAATTCCTGTTGATATTCAAGCGAAGACGGGGCGCCCAGCTTTGGAAACTGTTTTCACGATTTTGCATGCCGGTGGAAAATTTGGTGGCGGAGGCTACAAAGTTTCAGGCGGTTTGCATGGTGTGGGTGCTTCTGTCGTTAATGCGTTGTCAACCACTTTGAGTGTTAAAGTTATGCGTAATGGTCAAATCTATGCGATGGATTTTCAGCGTGGAAAAGTAGCTAAGGAAATGCGTGTAATTGGAACTTGCGGGGAGCATGAACATGGGACCATCGTTCACTTTTTGCCAGATCCAGATATTTTTACAGAGACAACAGTCTATGATATTAAAACATTAACAACAAGGATAAGAGAATTAGCTTTCTTGAATAAGGGCTTAAAAATAACGATTGATGATATGCGCCCAGAAAAGGCAACAAATAACACTTTTCATTATGAAGGTGGAATCAAACATTATATTGAGTTCTTGAACAAAGGCAAGGAAGTTCTTTTTGAAGAACCTATTTATGTTGAGGGTGAACAAAAGGGAATTACCGTTGAAGTTGCACTACAATACACTAATGGCTATCATTCAAATTTATTAACTTTTACAAACAATATTCATACTTACGAAGGCGGCACACATGAAGCAGGTTTCAAGACAGCCTTGACACGTGTGATCAATGATTATGCTCATAAGAATAATTTGATGAAAGAAAATGAAGATAATCTGTCAGGTGAAGATGTTCGTGAAGGGTTGACTGCTGTTGTCAGTATTAAGCATCCAAATCCGCAGTTTGAAGGACAAACAAAGACTAAGTTAGGCAACTCTGACGCACGAACGGTCACAGATCGGATGTTCGCAGAACATTTTAGTAAGTTTATGATGGAAAATCCTACAGTTGCACGAAAAATAATAGACAAAGGAATTCTTGCTTCAAAAGCAAGAGTTGCAGCTAAAAGAGCGCGCGAAGTGACACGCAAGAAAAATGGCTTGGAAATCAGTAATTTGCCTGGAAAATTAGCCGACAATACGAGTAAAGATCCTGCAATTTCAGAATTATTTATCGTCGAGGGTGATTCAGCGGGTGGATCAGCCAAGCAAGGACGTTCACGTTTGACGCAAGCAATTTTACCTATTAGGGGTAAAATTCTAAATGTTCAAAAAGCAAGTTTAGATCGAATTTTAGCAAATGAAGAAATACGTTCGCTATTTACAGCTTTAGGGACAGGATTCGGCAATGAGTTTGATGTTAGTAAAGCAAAATATCACAAACTAATCATTATGACTGATGCAGATGTTGATGGTGCGCATATTCGTACACTGCTTTTGACCTTATTCTATCGGTTTATGCGTCCAATGATCGACAATGGATTTGTTTACATTGCGCAGCCACCATTATACCAAGTTCGTCAAGGAAAAATGATTAGGTATATTGATTCGGATGAGGAATTAGAAGAGACGTTGAGCAAACTGCAACCAAGCCCTAAACCAGCTATTCAGAGGTACAAAGGTTTGGGTGAAATGGATGCAGAACAGCTATGGGAAACAACGATGGATCCGGAAAAGCGACGGCTTTTACAGGTTAGTTTATCTGATGCAGAGGAAGCAAACAATGTTTTTGATATGCTAATGGGAGACAAAGTAGAGCCTCGACGTGAATTTATTGAAACTAATGCAACCTTTGTTGAAAATTTGGATGTCTAAAAATTTCCCAGGAAATATTCGAGGATATCTATTTTCTGAAATGTTAAAAAGGTTTAAAAGTAGGAGGTAGGAATATTGGTAGAATTACCAAATCGAGTGGAGAAAACGGATTTGTCTGGTATCATGCGTAAATCTTTCCTAGATTATGCAATGAGTGTTATTGTGGCTCGAGCTTTGCCAGATGTTCGTGACGGATTGAAGCCGGTTCATCGACGCATTTTATATGGAATGAATGAGCTGGGAGTTTCACCAGATAAGCCATACAAAAAATCTGCGAGGATTGTCGGTGATGTGATGGGAAAGTATCATCCTCACGGTGACTCAGCAATATATGAATCAATGGTCAGAATGGCTCAGGATTTCAGTTACCGATACATGTTGGTTGACGGACATGGGAATTTTGGATCAGTCGATGGTGACGGTGCAGCTGCTATGCGATATACTGAAGCTAGAATGAGTAAAATAGCGACGGAAATGCTGCGAGATATTAACAAGAATACAATTGATTTTAAGGAAAACTATGACGGTACTGAACGTGAACCTAAAGTTTTACCAGCACGTTTCCCTAATTTGTTAGTCAACGGAGCAACGGGTATTGCCGTTGGGATGACCACCAATATTCCACCGCATAATTTAAAAGAGGTTATTTCAGGGCTGCATATCTTGATGGATAATCCTGAGGCAACAACAGCCGACTTGATGGAGGTTATCAAAGGTCCTGATTTTCCAACAGGTGCAATCGTCATAGGAAAGTCTGGAATAAGAAAAGCCTATGAAACGGGCAGAGGCACGGTTACTCTCCGGGCTAAAGTTGAGATAGAAGAGCTCAAGAGTGGTAAAGAAGTAATTGTGGTTCATGAACTACCATACATGGTCAACAAAGCAAAATTAATCGAGCGGATAGCCGAGTTAGCGCGAGAAAAGAAAATTGAGGGAATTACAGATATCAGAGATGAATCTGATCGCGAAGGTCTGCGGATAACAATCGATGTCCGGAAGGATATGAGTGCGTCAGTTGTTTTGAATAATTTATATAAAATGACATTGATGCAAACAACTTTTAGTTTTAATATGTTGGCGATTGTAAATGGGACACCACGGATTTTAAATTTGAAACAAATTTTGCAGTATTACCTTAAGCATCAGGAAAGTGTAATCAGACGTCGAACTGAATTCGAGTTAAAGAAGGCTCAGGCTCGTGCACATATCCTGGAAGGCTTGCGCATTGCATTGGATCATATTGATGCCATCATTAATATTATTCGCGGTTCAAAAAGTGGTGAAATTGCAAAGTCTCGTTTGATTAATGAATACCAATTGTCGGACAAGCAAGCACAGGCAATTCTGGATATGCGTCTAGTTAAATTAACTGGTTTGGAACGTGATAAGATTGAGGATGAGTATCAGCGCTTGATGGAAGCTATTGCCGATTACAAGGATATTTTGGCACATCAAGAACGAATTGACCAGATAATATACAAAGAACTGCTTGAGATACAGGAGAAGTATGGCGACGATCGCCGAACCGAATTAATGGTTGGAGAAGTTTTAAGTCTTGAAGATGAAGATCTGATTGAAGAAGAAGAAATTGTTGTTACGTTAACACATAATGGATATGTTAAAAGATTACCAACCAGTGAATTCAAGTCTCAACGGCGCGGAGGTCGTGGTGTCCAAGGTATGGGTGTTCATGATGATGACTTCATTGAGCATTTGACTACTACCTCTACACATGAAGGTATTTTGTTCTTTACAAATATGGGAAAAGTATATCGAATGAAAGGATACGAGATTCCTGAGTACGGGCGTGCTGCTAAAGGAATTCCTGTTATTAATTTATTAGGAATTGATTCAGGTGAGAAGATTCAAGCGGTGATCAATGTCTCCAGAAACAATGAAGATCAGAAGAGCTATCTTTTCTTTACTACACGTCAAGGGACTGTTAAACGAACAGCAGTTGATGAATTTTCGAACATAAGAAGCAATGGACTTAAGGCTATTACACTCAAAGATGGGGACGAACTAATGAGTGTTCAGATTACTAATAGCAAACGCAACATCATTATCGGGACTCATCTAGGCTACGCAGTTAGCTTTGCCGAAGAAGCCGTGAGAGCAATGGGAAGGTCTGCGGCCGGTGTTCGCGGAATTCGTTTACGTGAGGGAGACTACGTTGTTGGTGCAGACATATTGTATCCAGACAGTCGCGTTTTTGTTATTAGTGAAAAAGGTTTTGGCAAGCAAACAGCATCGAAAGAATACCCGATTAAGGGACGTGGCGGCAAGGGAATTAAAACAGCCAATATCACCGAGAAAAATGGTCCGTTAGCCGGACTGACCACGGTCCTTGGAGGAGAAGATATAATGCTGATTACGAATAAGGGAGTAATGATTCGTTTCGGAATTGATAGTGTTTCTCAGACTGGACGTGCAACGCTTGGTGTTCATTTGATCAAGGTTAACGAAGATGCAGCAGTTTCGACAATGGCGAAAGTGGAGCCTGAACAGATGACGGCAGAATCAGTTGAATCAACAGAACCAACAGAACCAACAGAACCAACAGAACCAACAGAACAAGAAGACGATAAAGAATAAAAAGAATATTTTCAAGAGGATTCCGATAAACCTGCGTACTTAATAGTTGTAAGGTCATCAGGGGTCCTCTTGCATTATCCATCTTTAAATGTTATAATTTTTATTCGTTAGTATCTAACTAGAAATAGCATTAGATTACTTTCCTTGTTCTTAAAAAATAAGAACCAATAGTCCATAAGGAGGTGTAAACAGTCATGACTTACGAAATTACTTATATTATCAGCCCAGCCATCGATGAAGCTGCAAAAGCTGCTTTAGTAGAGCGTTTTGATGGAGTTTTAAAAGACAACGGTGCTGAAGTCGTAGATTCAAAAGACTGGTCTAAGCGTCGTTTTGCTTACGAAATCGGTGGTTTTACAGAAGGTATTTACCATATCGTTAACGTAAAGGCTGATGATGCAGTAGCAATTGATGAATTTGATCGTCTTGCTAAGATCAACGAAGGAATCTTACGTCACATGATAGTTAAACGTGAAGCTTAATTATTTTGAAATTAAAAAAGGAGGAACGGAATCTTGATCAATAGAGCTGTTCTTGTAGGTCGATTAACACGTGATCCAGATTTGCGTTATACCGGCAGTGGAGTAGCCGTTGGAACATTTACGGTTGCTGTCAATCGTCAATTTACTAATCAGCAAGGGGAACGTGAAGCTGATTTCATTAATTGCGTAATTTGGCGTAAAGCAGCAGAAAATTTTGCTAATTTTACTCACAAAGGTTCATTGGTTGGAGTAGATGGTCGAATTCAAACTCGCTCATACGAAAATCAACAGGGTAATCGTGTTTATGTGACTGAAATTGTTGTTGATAGTTTTTCATTGCTTGAATCTCGTTCACAATCAGAACGTTATCAACAGCAACATGGCAACGATACGCAAGGTTCCGCTTCCTCTCAAAATGGATCTGGTACAAGCAATGATAATTTGTTTGGAGGTCCGGCTAAAAATAATCCTGCAAAAGAGCAGGGCAATAATGATGATGTCGATCCTTTTGCAGATAATGGAAAACAGATAGATATCTCAGATGATGACTTACCATTTTAATCCAAAGGGAGGGAAATTAAATGGCACAACAACGTAGAGGCGGACGCCGTCGCCGTAAGGTAGATTTTATTGCGGCCAATCACATTGAATATATTGATTACAAAGATACTGATCTTTTGAAACGTTTTATCTCAGAACGAGGCAAGATTTTACCACGTCGAGTAACGGGAACAAGTGCTAAAAACCAGCGTCGTTTAACTATCGCAGTTAAGCGTTCACGTATTATGGGCTTTTTACCATTTGTTACAGAGGACTAAGAAAAAAGAAAAACAAGGCACGGTTTCCCGAGCCTTATTTTTTTTGCTCAAAAAGCTAATTAAAAAATTTAAATACTATATATTGTGCCATGTGTCATTAGTTGATCAACATATTGGAATGTCAAGACTGGTTTTTCTTAAATTTAGCGCATATACTTGTAAAGCGTGAGCCACTCAAACATGAAATTCAGAAAAATGTTTTTATTCTGTCGACAGGAAAGTACCTGAATTAATTGAAAGTGCTCTAAATTTTAAGGAGGTTATTATCAAGATGTTTAATCGCTATATTGATGTACTAACAAACTTACCAAGCTATTCTAAGAATGTTTTTCGAAAGGACTATTTTAGCTGGTTACTGAATCAATGTCGCGGCTGGGGAAAGTTTAGTTATGGACTATTGATTTTTAATTTTATTTTACAGATTTTTTCATTACTGCAATCATTTAATGTGGCTCCTCTTCAATCTGTTGTTTCGTTTATCGGCGGTAATCTCTCTGTGGCCTGTGTTATCGGAATTTCAAATCGTTCTGGTATTCAGGGGTGGGCAGGTGCTGTCAGTGCTATCTGCATTGCTTCAGTGGGCTTTATGGCGGGAAATTATGCAACTGCTTGGGAACAAATCGGGTATTTGCTTTTCCTTGATTTTTTCTGCATTTTGGATCCAAAATGGAATGATAATATTCAAGCTGAAAAATTTGAGAACCGGTTTGAATGGATAGCGTATGTCATTTTCTTTGGTTTGGCATGGGCAGTTCTCTACTATATCTTTAGTTTAACTAGTGATCCGCGTGTTTTCTTAGATAGTTTAAATTTGGCAATGGCCATCACCGGATCATTGCTAGAATTGAATCGAAAACGTGAACAGTATTATGTGTGGACTATTAGTTCGATTTTCACAATTGCATTATGGATGCAGACTATGCTGCAAGGAGATGGAAATTTTGCTTTGATTTTCAGTTATGGCGTCTTCTTCTTAAATGATATGTATGCATTCTTTAGTGTTCGGGGATGGTTTCGTTCAAATACACATACAGAAGCTTAGTATGATACAAAAACAAAAAAGCTGTGAGTTCAATAACTAAACTCACAGCTTTTTTGTTTTTGTAAAGTCGAATTTAAAAAGATATTTATAAAAATAGTTGGACATACTAGTTAATTTTGTATCTGATGTAACAGTTTGTTGTTTGTGATAAAATAGAAAGAACGATGAGCTTTTTATATTTTATGCTATCATATGAGACTGTATACTGGTTAAGAAATCTATAGGGTAAAACCCATGGCTGATTTTGATCTGATTTACGGTTTTGGTTAATATTCACAGAATGTGAGGAGAAGATAGTGAAACAATTTTTTTCAAAGGATTTCTGGCATTTGCCGGCTTTTATGAAAAATAACAAGATAATGTTAATCGCAATCTTTCTTTTATTACTTTCAATAGTTTGCGAGATAATGGCGTTTCTTGTGAATCCAATTTTAGGTCTGGTTCTTTTAGTTTTGGTTGTGCTAACAATTGCAGTGGCGTTTTTTACGCTAAAGGAAATTACAGAGGATACCAATGAATATATTTCGGATTTGTCCTACCGTATTAAGCGTGGTGAACAAGAATCGCTAATAAAAATGCCGATTGGAATTTTATTTTTAAGTGAGAAGGGTGAGATAGAGTGGATTAACCCTTACCTGCAAAAATATTTTGGCAAAAATGAAGTGTTAGGGAAGTCTGTGTCTGAAGTTGATGAAGAATTAGCTACTTTAATCAAAGAAAACTATAAAACTAAGGGTGCTCTGGAAGTTTCTTGGGGCAAACGTAGGTTTCAGATGCTGATACAAAATGATATTCATGCGGTATATTTGATGGATGTGACAAAATATGCTCAAATTGAGCAGCATGACCGTGATACAGGAATTGTTGTCGGTCAAATTTTTCTGGATAACTATGATGAGGTTACCCAGACGATGACTGATAAAAAAGTTTCCAATTTAAGCAATTATGTGACCAATGAATTGTCTAATTGGGCTAAACGTTTTGAAATGTATCTTAAACGAATTGATGATGACCATTTTTTTGTTGTGGCTTATGCAGGAGTTCTAAAACAGTTAGAAGATGAGAAGTTTAGGATACTAGATCGAATTCGTGAAAGAACTTCAAAACAAAACTTTCCGTTAACGTTAAGCATCGGAATAGCCTACGATGATGATAATTTAGCTGCTTTAGCCAGACTCGCTCAAAGTAATCTAGATTTGGCTCTTGGCCGCGGGGGCGATCAGGTCGTTGTGAAGACACCTAATGGACAGGCTCGCTTCTATGGTGGGAAAACAAACCCAATGGAGAAGAGGACCCGCGTTCGAGCACGCATGATCTCACAGGCTTTACAGGAGTTGATGAGTCAGTCGGAGCAAATTTTTGTGATGGGTCATAAACAACCGGATATGGATTCTGTTGGTGCATGTCTTGGAATTAGGCGAATTGCTGCCATGAACAAAAAAAAGTGCTGGATTGTTCTGGATAAAGACGGTCTGCACTCTGACGTTGAGCGGCTGATGGAGGAACTTGAACAGTATCCAGATATAAAGGGAAACATTATCTCGGCTGAGGAAGCGCTGGAAAAAACGACAGAACAAAGTTTGTTAATAATGGTCGATCATTCTAAACCATCGATTTCAGTCAGTGAGGAACTTTATACTAAATTAATCAACCGCGTAATGGTGATCGATCATCATCGCCGTGGTGAAGAGTTTCCTGAAAATCCAATCTTAGTTTATATTGAACCTTACGCATCATCAACGTGTGAATTGATAACAGAAATGTTCGAATATCAATCCAAGGAGAGTGAACCGATTAACAAGATAGAAGCAACAGCAATGTTGACAGGGATTATCGTAGATACAAGATCATTTTCTCTGCGAACAGGAACGAGAACATTTGATGCGGCTAGTTACTTGCGTTCAGTTGGGGCAGATTCAGCTATGTCACAGCATTTTATGAAAGAAAATGCCGACAATTTCTTGCAACGCAATCATTTAATTGATCGTGTAGAGTTTATTGGTGAAAATTTGGCGTTGTGTGCCGGTGAGGTAGATAAAATTTATGATCCGGTGACTGCGGCACAAGCTGCAGATGCACTTCTTACAGTTAGCGGAGTTGAGGCTTCATTCGTTGTTACGCAACGTAAGGATGGAAAAGTGGGAATATCTGCACGCAGCAATGGAAAGGCCAATGTCCAAGTCGTTATGGAACAGTTGGGTGGAGGCGGTCATCTTTCGAATGCGGCAACACAACTGGAAGGTGTTTCAGTTAGCGAGGCACGAGAACAACTTTTAGATGTTCTGAAAAAAGAAAATTAGAGTTTTATTTTGAGGAGGATTTAGAATGAAAGTTATTTTTGTACAAGATGTTAGAGGCAAGGGAAAACGTGGAGAAGTCAAGGATATTCCTGATGGGTATGCCAATTTTTTGATGAAGGCAAATAAAGCTAAAGCTGCAACAGCACAGGCAATGAGTCAATTGAAAGCACAACAACGTGCTGAAGAAAAGAAAGATGCTGAAATTTTAGCAGAAGCAAAAGTACTTAAAGAAAAATTGGAATCTGGTAAAATGGTCGTTGAACTGAAAGCGAAAGCCGGAGAAGATGGAAGATTGTTTGGTTCGATTACAAGCAAACAAGTAGCACAGGCACTTGTTAAGCAGTATGGCTTAAAGATCGACAAGCGCAAGATGGATTTGCCAGAGCCTATCAAAGTTCTTGGGTACACAAATATACCAGTTAAATTGCACACCAAAGTCAGTGCTAAAATCCGAGTTCATATAGCAGAAAAATAGCAAATATAGAGGTTTCGACAATTCGAACAGAACGTCCTTAATGTTTAGGCTTATTTGGAGTGAGAGGAAAAAAAGATGAGTAATGATGTTTTGACAGACCATTTGCCACCACAGAATATTGAGGCTGAACAAGCAGTTTTAGGTTCGATCTTTTTGCGTTCAGATTCGTTAGTTGAGGCGATGGAATATCTTCAACCTGATGATTTTTATCGGCGTGCACATCAGATAATTTTTCAAGCAATGATAGATTTAAATAATCAAGACGAAGTAATTGATGTTGTGACGATGAACGATTATTTGAATGCTAAGAACCAAAGCGAAGATGTCGGTGGGGTCGGTTATATTGCTGAATTAGCAACAGCCGTTCCAACGGCTGCGAATGTCGCGTATTACGCGCGTATTGTTGAAGAAAAAGCGATTATGCGTCGTTTGATAGCGACAGCTTCGAACATTGTCACCCAGACCTATAACCAAGAAGAAGACGTGCCAACATTACTAGACGATGCTGAACGGCAAATTATGGATGTTTCCGAACGTAGAAATCGAAGTGGGTTTAAGTCGATTACCGACGTTCTGAATAGCACGATCGAGCAGATTGATAGATTATATCAGAATGATGAAGATATTACGGGGTTGGCAACAGGCTATAATGAATTAGATAAAATGACTGCTGGACTTCAGCCAGACAACTTGATTATTTTGGCAGCACGACCTGCTGTTGGTAAAACGGCCTTTGCTTTGAATATTGCGCAAAACGTTGGAACCAAGACAGATCAGACAGTAGCTATTTTCTCACTTGAAATGAGTGCTGAATCGTTGGTTAACCGTATGCTCTGTGCAGAGGGAAGTGTCAATGCAAACCATCTGCGAACAGGTCAGCTGAACGATGAAGAATGGCAGAATTTAGTTGTGGCCATGGGTTCTCTGTCACAAGCATCTATTTATATTGATGATACACCAGGTATTAAAATGGCTGAAATAAGAGCGAAATGTCGTCGCTTAGCTAAAGAAAAGGGTAATTTGGGTTTGATCGTAGTCGATTATCTGCAGTTGATTGAGGGAACTAATAAGGAAAGCAGGCAGCAAGAGGTTTCTGAAATTTCACGACAGCTCAAAAAGTTGGCTAAAGAATTGTCGGTACCGGTAATTGCGTTGTCACAGCTTTCACGAGGAGTTGAACAACGTCAAGATAAAAGACCGGTTCTTTCTGATATTCGTGAGTCAGGATCGATTGAGCAAGATGCAGATATTGTTGCTTTTTTGTATCGGGATGATTATTATGATCGACAAGAAGGCGATGAAAACGAGGGCAATGGCGGCAATAATGGTAAAGATGACGATACGCAAGATGTCGGCGAAGTGGAAGTAATAATTGAAAAAAACCGTTCCGGACCGCGTGGTACCGTCAAACTTTTATTCGTGAAGTCATATAATAAATTTTCATCAGTAGCATATGTTCCTGAGAATGGGTAAGAATGTTAGTCAACGTTCTTTTCTATAAGATAAAGCTAAAAAGAATAAAATAGAGCTGTAGCAAGACATTAGTTTTGCTGCAGCTTTTTTGTAATTGAGAAATTTCGTACAATATGATTTAAAGATGAATTTTTTATCTAACCATGAATTACGCATAGTCCAATCTATATTCATAGTTAATGCTTAAAGCTTAAAGCCTAACAGTTATTGGTATATGCCATTAGTGCCGAAAGATCTCGAATTTCTACCACACATATCTGTCGTTTTCCGCATCATAGCCGCCTATATAAAGTTCTTAGACTCTTCCGTAAAAAGCAAAAGTCAGAGTTAAAGTTCGTTATTTTTGAGTTTTGAAAAAAGCTTTTTTATAAATATTCGTTATTTACTTGAAAGATAAACTTTTGACTGATACAATTATCGAGGTTAATGATTAAGTTTGTGTAGTTTATTTTGGTTAAATCATTCAATGAGGTGAAACTTAATGTCATCAATAGTAGTTGTAGGTAGTCAATGGGGCGATGAAGGAAAAGGTAAAATCACTGATTTCCTAAGTCATAATGCTGATGTAATAGCTCGCTATCAGGGCGGCGATAATGCAGGTCATACGATTGTGTTCGGTGGAAAAACCTTCAAGCTTCGTTTGATACCATCCGGGATCTTTTATTCCTCTAAGACAAGCGTAATAGGTAACGGAGTTGTGTTAAATCCTAAGTCGTTAGTTGAAGAATTAAAATATTTGAAAGACCGAGGAATTTCGACTGATAATTTGCGTATTTCAGATCGTGCGCATGTTATTTTGCCATACCATATTCTGTTAGACGGACTTCAAGAAAAAGCTAAAAAAGATCAGAAAATTGGAACAACTAATAAAGGCATCGGACCAGCTTATATGGATAAAGCGGCTCGGGTCGGTATTCGTGTGGCTGATTTACTAGATAAAGAAATTTTTGAAGCTAAATTAAGACATAATCTTGAAGAAAAAAATCAAGAATTTATACGTTTTTATGACCATGAACCTTTGAAATTTGAAGATATTTTTGAAGCATACTATGAATATGGCCAACAATTTAAAGATAATGTTGCAGACACATCAGTGATATTGAATGATGCCCTTGATAGTGGGAAAAAAGTTTTATTTGAGGGTGCACAAGGTGTCATGCTTGATATTGATCAAGGAACCTACCCATTCGTAACTTCGTCGAACCCAGTTGCTGGTGGAGTGACGATCGGTAGCGGAGTCGGTCCTTCTAAGATTGATAAGGTAGTAGGAGCCTGTAAAGCATATACTTCAAGAGTGGGCGATGGTCCTTTCCCAACAGAGTTGAATAATGAAACGGGTAATTTCATTCGCGAGGCAGGTCATGAATACGGGACTGTCACTCATCGTCCTCGTCGGATTGGGTGGTTTGACAGCGTCGTTTTACGGCACGCTAAACGTGTTTCTGGTTTGACTAATCTTTGCTTAAATTGTGTGGATGTTTTGACAGGATTGGATGAAATAAAGATTTGTACATCGTATGAATTGAATGGAGAAACAATTTACCATTATCCAGCAAGTTTGAAGCAACTGAGTCAATGCAAGCCTGTTTATGAGACGTTACCAGGTTGGAAGGAAGACATTACCAATGTTAAACGGCTTGAAGACTTGCCAGTCAATGCACGCAATTATGTACAAAAAATTGAAGAATTGGTTGGTGTTAGAATTTCAACATTCTCAGTGGGACCTGATCGTGAACAAACCAACGTTTTAGACAATGTATGGGAGCAGATCTAAGTATTACTTTTTAAAATTGTAGTCATAAAAAAGTACCTTCAAAGTTAAAGCTTTTCACTTCAACTTTGAAGGTACTTTTTGTTTAATCACATTGCAATCTTTACTTAATTTAAGCGTAAGCAAAAAATGATACTAAGATGTTTAAAGTCAATTACTGGAATCGAGTTGAGGTTTCTTAGAAAATAAATGTTGCCGTGAGTAATTATTTTACTGCTAAAATAATTTTTAGTTAAGAATTCCTAATTTGACGCTAAAAGGATGACATAGTTCAAATTTTAACAATACATTATCCTCGTTTTTTCCGTCTAACCGTTATAGAATGGGAATGAACGTTCGATAAAAGATTGATGTCTAGCAAAGCTGTCTTGTGATCCATAGAGAGTACGGTGCTAAGAGTTAATTATTATAGGAGTGATGATAATGGTATTTTCTAGTGATACAGAAAAGGCGATCAGGACAGTAATGAAACAGAAAGCGTGTACATATGAGGAAGCAATAGCATTTTTAATTGACGTTGTCCAAAAGCAAAGGTCAGTGAATTAGATTTTCAGCAGTTGGTCATTTTTGTTGCCAGGGGAGTGCAAGTGAGATCCTCTGTCTGAATTCTTTTTGTTGTTTAAGTTGATCAATTTGTTTTTGTTTTCGTTCAGGATACTTTGAACAGATGGCTTTTTCTTCTTTTGATGTAGGGATTATGGGTTCTAGTATAGTTTCTTTGTTAAGAACAACAAATGTTAAAAAAGCGGTTGCCCCCAGAAAACGGTCACCTGTTTGAAGATGTTCGCCGATTATTTTGGCAAATATTTCGATGGAGCGTTTTCCGACACCACTGGCATAGGTTTCAATGTAGAAAAAATCTTTTAATTTAAAAGGAGCGATAAAATTAAAGTGATCAAGTGATGCAGTGGCTGTTTCTGTGCGTGCAACACGCGATGCCGAGATTGAGGCAGTACTATCCAACAATTCGAGTAGACGACCGCCATAGACGGTTTCGTGTTCATTTAAATCACTAACTAGGACCCGATGGCTTGTGATTGCTAAGGTTTGCTGACAGTTCATAGTGAAGTCTAGACCTCCTAATTTTTTACTTGAGTTTCAGTATTATAATAGCACACTAGTAAAAGCTATGAGAAAATGAAACGGTTATTGATGTTTCACATGAAACATTAATAACCGTTTTCAATAAAAAAATATACAGTTCTGAATATGGTTAGAATCCAACTGATTTCGCCCAAAATATGTAAAAGGGGACGGAAATAAGGCGGAGAAGACATACTAGTGCAGAAATACTGAGTACTTAACGATGAAAAGAATCAAATATCGACAAACTGCACCAATGTAATTTGAAATACCATGTTAATTTGCCTTCAAGTGGCTTTTTTGAAAATAAATTTACGTGGAAGTGTATGTGAATTTCTTGATAGCACATTTAAGTGAAGGGTTGACATAGGAAGTATAGCATGTTAATCTTTGCGTAATCTAATAACTGAACGTTGAATGTCATAATAAGTAGTTTATCTATCTGGGTGTCAGGAAGTCGGTGGTTACTGCGAACCGATCAGGGTAGTTTGGCGAAATACATTGACAGAGTTTCTTTGAACGGCTAATAACTAGACTCCGTTATCGTCTAGTGAGTGGAAGACTAGTGGCTTTTTTGTCTTCAAACTGGGTGGTAACACGGAAATTCGTCCCTATTGCATTTATTGCAATAGGGATTTTTTTATTATTTAAAAAAGGGTGATAAGGAATGGTTGGAAGCTTTGGGGGAATAGCGGGTTATCAATATTGCGCACGAAAACAATAAAAATTAGCAAACATTAACAACGATGAGGAGTGTCAAAATGAATGAAATTAAAAAGATAAGTGTAAAAGAAGCAAGTTGTATTTTGATTTTGGTATTACTGATAATGGGAGGCGGCGTAATCGGTTTCGGGCTTTCACCACAAGTTCCCGTTATGTTAGCAATGGGGACAATCATTTTGTGGGCGAAGCTAAAACGTTTCAGCTGGGCGAGCGTCAATTTAGGCATTAAAGATGGAATTGAGAAGGGGATCATCCCTATTTTTATTTTTATACTGATTGGTGCCATGATTAGCACGTGGATTGCCGCTGGTACGATTCCGTCTTTAATGGTATTGGGATTTAAAATAATAAGTGTGCGCTGGTTTCTTCCTTCCGTTTTTGTTGTATGCACACTTGTGGGAGCAGCAGTTGGGAGTGCCTTCACAGTGGCCTCAACTGTAGGAATTGCTTTTATGGGTATGGGGATTACGATGGGATTGAACCCAGCCATGATAGCGGGCTCTATTATCTCGGGCGCAATTTTTGGAGATAAGCTTTCACCACTTTCGGAAACTAATAATCTGGCCTCAGCAGTAGTAGATACAGAATTATTTGAACATATCAGGAACCTTTTATGGTCAACGTTGCCAGCAGGAATTCTGACAGCTGTGCTGTTCATGATCGTGGGTCATGATAATTCCAGTATGAGTTTAGAGAGAATCAATAAAACTGTTGCTATTTTAAATTCACATTTCAATATCTCATTTTGGGCGGTAATTCCAATTGTTTTAGTTTTTTTGTGTGCTGGTTTTAAGATGCCAGCCGTCCCAACGATGCTCTTAAACATTTTTGTCACGAGCATTATGATTTTTGTGCAGGATCCTCAAATTCCATTAAAAAAACTGGCAGAAATTATTACAAATGGTTTTGTCGCTAAAACGGGAAATGTAACAGTTAACACGTTGTTGTCGCGTGGGGGAATTGTCAGTATGATGCCAACTGTCGCTTTAATCGTCTTGACCTTGTCTTTGGGCGGACTCCTCGTCAGATTTGGCTTGATAAGAACTGTGATGGCTCCATTGGCCAAGCATCTCAATAGTACAGGTAAATTGATCACAGCCGGGATTCTAGCATGTCTAGGTGTTAATATTTTTGTGGGCGAACAATTTTTATCGATCATTTTACCTGGGCGGGCATTTAAGCAAACATTTAATGCAGGTGGCCTAGCAAATGATGCATTGGGTCGTGTGCTTGAAGATGGTGGCACAGTCATTAATTACTTGGTTCCTTGGGGAGTTGGTGGAGTTTTCTTGGCCAATACATTAAGTGTACCAACAGTACATTACCTGCCATTTGTCTTCTTCAGTCTCTTATGTCCTCTTTTTTCAATTTTGAGCGGTTTTACAGGAGTAGGTCTGAAACGAATTTCCGCAGGAGATGCACTAGTTGACACAAATGCGGTAGAAGGCAGTCAAATCAATTAATGGAAATTTTTCTAATCAGGATGCTTTGTATTGCAGTGATAATGTATGGATGATTTTTTGAATAGCGCTTATCATCAGAAAATTCAGGGATGATAAGCGCTATTTACTTAGAGGTCGAACTTTCTTACTAACTATAATTAATTTGTCAAAATAATAATACTGCAAGTTAGCGGAGTCTACAGATAGACTGCAACATATCAATTATTAGACTACAAAAAAAGGACCTGTATAATTACAAGTTCTTTTTTATACCGATAAATTAAAAACTGCTCAGGTAGGATTCGAACCTACGACCTCTTGATTAACAGTCAATTATTCTACCACTGAACTACTGAGCAATGATCATTAATAGCACATATATAGTTATACCATATCAATTATGCTTTGTAAACATATTTTTTTAGAATAATGAGCTACAGTATTCAGTGGATGATTAAGTAACAATTCGACGAATAAAAGTCAGTCAAACTCCTCATATTCATTAGGATCCTGATCATCGATGCGTCCATCGGTCCGAGTCAAGCCATTGATGGCGTCAACCTCTGCGGTAGTTAGTTTAAAATCAAAGACATCTAGATTAGAGCGTTGGTGCAGCAGGTTGCTTGATTTTGGAATTGGAACAACTCCTCTTTCAATATGCCAACGTAAAACTATCTGGCCGATATTTTTATGGTATTTGTCAGCGAGTTTTTTGATCAATGGTTCCTGCAGAACTTTGTTTCCACGTCCGAGAGGGCTCCATGCTTCTGTAACTATCCCACGTTCTTTGTTTGCTTTCAACATCCGTTCTTGAATCCAGAAGGGATGGACCTCAATTTGATTAACAGCTGGAGTAATCCCCGTTTTGTCAACAAGATGATCAAGGTGTTCAGGTTCAAAGTTCGAAACACCGACCGAGCGGATGAGGCCTAGCTTTTGAGCAGTTATAAGTGCTTTCCATGCTTCAACATAAAGTTTTCTCTTAGGTAGAGGCCAGTGTATCAGATACAAGTCAAAATATGACAGGCCCATGCGGCATAGCGACTCTTGGATACTCATCAGGGCATCATCGTAATGATGATATTTGCCAGGAAGTTTTGAAGTAACAGTAAAGGCTGAACGCGGAATACCAGAACGGCGGATCGCTTCTCCAACAATTCCTTCGCTATCATAGTTAGTTGAGGTATCAAGTAATCGATAACCATCCTGAATGGCGGAGAGAACCTGATCGATTCCCTGACCTCCACGTATCTGGTAGGTTCCAAGACCGATAGAAGGAATCAGATGGCCATCGTTAAGAGTTATTTTAGGAATATTCATGTGACAGATCCTCCTTATTAATAATAATGTTTAATCAGAATTCTTATTAATGTGTGTCTTTACGATAATACTTTATATTGTTTTTGTGAAATATACTGCTTTTGCTTACTCAAGTTGTTTTAAAAGGACTGTGAAAATTAATGATAGCAGGTGTAAAATTATTAAAAAAGCGGATGAAATAGTGCATCAGCATATGGTATTATTAAAACAGAGCTTGGGAAGGGGGTGAGCTTGTGGATAAAAAAGAAAAGGGGCTTATTTTTACTAGAATTGATGATATTGAATCAGTATTACGAGAAGGCCACAACGTTTTAAGCACTTCAGAAGTTATCAACGTACTGCGTTCTCTTAAGAATGATATCAATACGATTTAAGCGCAAAGTAACTTATTTTCAGTTAGATAAGCAAGTAAATTAATATTCGTATGTATGCAAAACAAATGGGCATTAATTTATTTACTTAGCCACGTGTGCTGGTAATTGCAGCAGGTTCTTAGTAAAAAAGTTCAGGACAAAAGCAAAAACAGTTTTTGTCTTGAGCTTTTTTAGTTTTAACATCCACTTTTTTTATATAATTAGTATTAGTTGATAAAACGCTAAGCTGATTTTAGATACAAAAAAACAGTAACCATAAGGATTTTGACATCCTATGATTACTGGTAGTAAACCTCTGATGGGTGGCCAGGGGATCGAACCCTGGACCCACGGATTAAGAGTCCGTTGCTCTGCCAGCTGAGCTAGCCACCCATATCTCATCAACAAGAAATATATTACCATTTATATTGATGAGATGCAACCTAATTTAAAAATAAATTTCAAAGTAAGGATGATTCTGCTAAATATTGAGAATCACCGTGAAATGAATAGTCAGGACTAATTACGACGCTTTTCAATGATCTTGAAAATCCGTTTTAATAGAAAGTAAAGAAGTGGGACACAAATTGCGGTTGAAATGGAATTAATCACGGTTGCTGGAAGACTTAGGAAAGACGCAACCACAGCTGCATTAAATGATGTTCCAACCATCAAAGCCTCAACAATTGATGTGCAGTAAGATGTGAAAATTTTAAGCACTCCTGCCACAATAGCGATAATAATGATATTTTTCTTACTATCGTTGTAATTGAAGACGCTTAACAGAAAACTGACAACTAATGCCACGATGGCAATCTCTAACATCGTGAGCCATGATGTTAAGGCATAACCATTCAAAATATCGAAACCGCCTAATCCAATTATTCCAGCCAGAGCACCATTACGCAGACCAAGGAATAAAACAGCCAAAATAGCTAACGTATTACCGAAGTGAATAAATGGTCTCCCAACCAAAGCAGGAATAGGTATTCTAAAAATGAAAATTCCAAGATAAATAAGGGCAGTGAAAAGTCCAGTCATAATAATTGCTTGAAGTGAATTCTTATTGTAGTGTAACAAATCTAGATCCTCCTTTGAATATGAGCTATTTTTTTCAACAATTGTGGCAGATGCGGAGCGTAGTTAACTCCATAGCGGGCATTGAAGCCCGGAGCTTCAAGAGTGCTTTGAATTGAATTGCTGACGAACTCCATGGCAATTTTAACAGCCATGCGGATAGTCGAGCCCTTTAATAGCATGATAAACAATACACTGGCAAAAATGTCACCAGTTCCAAAATAGTTTCCTGGAATTTTTTCTTGCTGCTGATTCCATATTTCCCGGGAAATCTTATCATAACCAAGTACAGCTATTTTGCCGTTAGTTAAATGGACACCTGTCAGTACGATCTGTTGTTTGTTGAAGGCTTGAGCTAACTCTTGTAGCAAGTCTTGTGCTTCATGAAGAGTTAAGGCTTGTTTGAAGGAAGTGGTTTTGCCTAAAAGCAACGCTGCTTCAGTTACATTGGGCGTAATCAGTTGGGCTTTACTTATCAATTGACGCATACCATCAATATAATTGCTATCAAAGCCATGGTATAGATGACCGTTATCACCCATGACAGGGTCAATCAAGTTGAACGATTGCGGGGTAACTAACGTATCAAAATGCTGCAAGAGCATTTCTAAAGGTTTTTGACCCAGATAGCCTAGGTAAACAGCTGAAAAATTAAAATTGAGAGAGTGCCAGTGTGCTATGATTTTTTCGATTTCACTACTTAAATCAAGGTATGTATTGGCACCGAATCCACCTGTATGGGTAGATAATAAAGCTGTTGGAAGAACTGTTGGACGAAGCCCCGCGGCACCTAGTAATGGTAAGGCGACACTCATAGAGACTTGACCAACACAAGATAAGTCTTGAGCAACTAAAACATCTGTTGGCATCTATTCACCTCCTTGAATTCGGATAGAGTAACAACATTATAGCACAATTAGAAGCATACTTTTAAAGTATTATATTTATTGCAAAGCCACTGATGCAAGTAGAAGGCTAGTTGGTTTTAGGTTAAGGATAGGTTATAATAGAAAAGACTATGATTTAACGAATTATAAATACGTAAAGATATTAAAAAGAATGACCGTAATTAAGCGTAAATTGTTAGTATAAGTAAGCAAAGCGGTCTTTTTTAAAATATTGCTGAAATGCTGGCTTAGTGCTAGGGATTAGAGCAATGAGGTATTTATTGGAGGGAGTTTGAAGATGAAGAAGATATTAGTTGTGGATGATGAAAAACCAATCTCTGATATAGTTAAATTTAATTTAACCAAAGAAGGCTTTGATGTTTACACAGCTTATGATGGAGAAGAAGCGTTGAAGCAGGTTAAGGAAGTAAATCCTGACCTGGTGCTGCTTGATATTATGCTTCCAAAAATTGATGGTCTTGAAGTGGCACGCGAAGTAAGGAAAACCCATGACATGCCTATTATTATGGTAACAGCTAAGGATGCAGAGATAGATAAGGTGCTGGGCTTGGAATTAGGTGCTGATGATTATGTTACAAAACCTTTCTCTAATCGAGAACTGGTTGCGCGTGTCAAAGCTAACCTCCGGCGTCAGTCAAGCGCAGCAGCGACGGCTCAAAATGAAGAAGAAAACAAGAATAATGAAATCACAATTGGTGATTTAACCATTCATCCAGAGGCTTATATGGTGTCAAAACGTGATGAAAAAATTGAATTGACACATCGCGAATTTGAATTGCTTTACTATTTGGCAAAGCATATTGGGCAGGTAATGACACGTGAGCATCTTTTACAAACCGTATGGGGTTACGATTATTTTGGTGATGTTAGAACCGTTGATGTGACGGTGCGTCGATTGCGTGAAAAAGTTGAAGATAATCCCAGCCGGCCAACATGGTTAGTGACTCGACGCGGAGTTGGATATTATTTACGTAATCCAGAAACAGAATAACTTTTGAATGTTTTTAAATTAGGTCAGTGGAGTTGCAATGAATAAAAAACTACATTTTTTTCAATCTATACACTTTAAAATAGCTCTCGTTTTTGCGTTATTATTTTTAATAACGTTCCAGATAATCGGGGCTTATTTTGTGCAACAATTGAAAAGGGATAACTTGAAGACGTTCAAGCAGCAAGTTGAACTTTCAAGTTATGTTGACAATTCTTTGATCGATAATCTGGCTAAGGGCGATACTAAAAGTGCTAATGCCAATATTCGTGATATTTTGGAAGACATTAATAACTCAAATGTGACTCAAGTCCAAGTTGTAGACACTAAAGGAACAATTCGAGGAGATAGTGATGTCAATAGTCAGGCGTGGGTCGGACAAAAAACAACTGATGAAGATATTAAGCAGGTCCTTTATAATGGCAGAACGTATAGTAAACTGACTTATGATAAGACCGATAATAAGCGGTATTATGTTTCAATCACACCTTTGTTCAGCTCAAGTGGCAGCACTAATACTTTGGTTGGGGCTGTCTATCTCAGAGCAAGCTTGGAGCAAGTCTATTCATCACTTAGTAATGTAACAGTTATCTTTTTCTCAGCCTCACTGATAGCAACTGGGTTGGGATTATTTCTAGCTATTCTGATTTCACGTGCTATTACACAACCGATTGATGAGATGAAAAAGCAGACAGCCAGAATTGCGCGCGGGGATTATTCCGGTCAAGTACATGTGTACGGTAACGATGAATTAGGCCAATTGGCGCAAGCAGTTAATAATTTATCTGTTCGTGTGGAAGAAGCCCAGGAATCTTCTGAGGCGGAGCGACGAAGGCTGGACAGTGTATTGTCACATATGTCTGATGGTGTCATTGCGACTGATCGTCGTGGCAATGTAATCATTATGAATGAAACGGCTTCTGAAGCTCTTAATATAGATGCAGCTGACGCTGATGGACATTCTATTTTAGATACATTGAATATTCGCGGACGTTATACGTTGCGTGATTTATTGGAAAAGCATGATGAAATTATTTTGGATCTTTCAGATGAGGAACATGATCAAGTATTAAACGCTTATTTTTCACTGATTCAGCGGGAATCAGGATTTATTAGTGGTCTTGTATGTGTGTTGCATGATGTTACTGAACAAAAGAAAATTGATCGTGAGCGCCGTCAATTTGTTTCGAACGTTTCACATGAATTGCGGACACCACTAACGAGTATGCGCAGCTATATTGAGGCCTTAAATGATGGTGCTTGGAAAGATCCCAAAGTAGCGCCAAATTTTCTAAAAGTAACCCAAGATGAGACTGATCGAATGATAAGGATGATCAATGACTTGTTAAGTCTGTCGCGAATGGATTCAGGAACATCAAAATTAGATTTAGAATTGGTTAATTTGAATGAACTGTATAACTACATTCTTGACCGTTTTGATATGATGTTGAAAACGGATAATTCTAGTGATACTTCTGAAAAAGTTAAGAAAAACTACACTATCAAACGTGACTTTACACGTAGAGAACTATGGGTTGAAATAGACACGGACAAGTTTATGCAGGTTGTTGATAATATTATGAATAATGCTATTAAGTATTCGCCTGATGGTGGTGTAGTTACCTGCCGCCTGTTAGAGACACACAATCATGTCATTTTAAGTATTTCTGATCAAGGATTGGGAATTCCTAAAAAGGATGTTGCCCATATCTTTGACCGATTCTTTAGAGTTGATAAGGCGAGATCACGTGCTCAAGGTGGGACAGGACTCGGCTTAGCTATCTCGAAAGAAGTCATTGAAATGCATGGAGGCAAAATATGGGTTGATAGTATAGAAGGAAAAGGTTCAACATTCTATATCTCATTACCTTATGAAGAATATGAGGGGGACCTGTGGGATGAAAATTAGGAACTTTTTATTACACTTTGGGCTGACGGTTACGGTAATTGTCAGTGTTGTTTTAACCACTATTATTTTAACAAACCCAGCGACCTTTCAGCGCGATTCAAAAACGACAACGTCACCTGGGGAGAATGATACGACAACGAGCACCAGAACAGTAAGTGATACTTTTGTACCTGTTCAAACAATCTTAAATCAGGATCGGGAGCAGTACCAGTTGTACAGTTCAAAAGTAAACTTAGTCAATAGTTTTCGTAATGAGATCCGTAAATGGACTGCACGTAAAAACATCACTAAAACAACTTTTAAGAATGAGGAAGAATATGTTGCTTTTCTTGAACAAAAAAATGCTGTCGTTCTGAACTATTCGGATTCTGTGACGATAAAATTGTTTAATCAAGCTTTCTCACAAAAAATAGAGAAGCACCAAGGAGCCAAGTATAATCGAATTCTAATACCTTTAAAGCAGAAGAATGTAATTTATTTGCTGAATGATCAGACTAAAGGTGTTTATAAAGTAACGTTTAATAAAAGGAATGTCAAAAAAATAAAAACTGTACTGAAAAACAATGAGGTCAAGCGTCTGCAGATGGAGTATTACTTATTAGATGGGCACTTAGCGATATTCTATTTAAATTCTATACAGGTACCGCAATACAGTTATTTAATCAATAAAGTAAATGCAAGTTCTTTTGTCACACAGTTATTAGATTCTAACGGCGGCAATTCGATTTCAACTAAGATGCAAAAAAACAAAGTAATATACTCGGATGGCGCTGATAATCGGATGACTGTCGCGGAACAGACCAGTCAAATAAAATACGCGAATTACTCCAATTCTGATTATAATAATAGTACAGCAGAGCGGCGGGAATCATTCAATGATCATCTGAAAACAAGTTTTGCAAAGCTGAATTCTATCGGAGCATCACTTGATGATGTCTATTATTCAGAGTATGATCAATCAAATAGTACGATTATATACCGCAGTTACGTTTCAGGTTTCCCCATCATAAACAAGCATAACTATGGCGCCTTTAAAATTCAAACAATGAATTCAGGCGGTTTGAAATATGATTTTTCGCTTCTGAGTTTACAGGTTCCTGTACCATCAGGCGGAAGAACTGCTACGTTGCCTTCCACAATAACTGTTTATCAAAATTTGATAAATGCTGGTTATTCAGCAAGTAAATTAAAGAACATTCAAGTTGGTTATAAATGGAAAAAAAATGGTGCATCAAGTCTGGTTATTGATTTAGTACCGACATATTTTGTAAATTATGCGGGCAAATGGACAGACTATAGTGAATTGTTAAAATAGGCCTTGAAAAGAATTAGATGAAAGGACGGCGCGGGAAATGAACTTTAAGCGAATTGAACTGATTTTCTTTGTTGCGTTTATTGCGCTGGACATCTTTTTATTTGCTTCGTATACACAGAAAGATGATGCAGTTGAATCAACAACCAATACATCATCGAAGAATACAACGACATCAGTTATGAAAAGTATTCATAATGATCAGATCTATTACGGAGAATTATCTAATAAGAAAAAACAGGGTTTTTACATTGCAAGTCCAATAAAGAGCAACCTTAAAGAACAGACAGGTCAGCTCCAGGGTGTGCTCTGGTCATACAATAACCACAAGTTGACGGTTGATTTCGGCACCAGCATAAAAATTAAGAACGCGAACAGCCCGCAAAAAACATTGAATGAGGTTGTTGAAGATAATACGAAAGTCATCAATGGTGAAGACTACCAATATGATAAGTATTTATCCACTAGTAAGACGGTGGTCTATACACAAAAGGCTTTAGGTTCGCCAGTTTATACGTCTAGCGGTCAAATACGTTTTACGATCCGAAATGGGTATGTTACCGAATATACGCAAGGGCACTTAACTAGCGTTGAAATACTGCGTGAGAAAAAGCCGATGATCAGTCAACAGCGAGCATTGATCTGGTTATATCAGTATAATAAATTAATTAACAATAGCACTGTGGAGTGGGTCCGCCTAGGTTATACGCAGCTATTAACTGTCAATGACAGCATTGTATATATTCCGACATGGGTGATTAAAGTTAAAAGTGACTCTTCAGGAAGTATTCAGTACCGAAGAATAAATGCATTTACGGGTGCATTTATGGAGGAGACAGATTAATTTCTTGTTGTTGAGAAG
The DNA here is from genome assembly GCF_001434935.1 of Liquorilactobacillus uvarum DSM 19971. GTDB lineage: Bacteria > Bacillota > Bacilli > Lactobacillales > Lactobacillaceae > Liquorilactobacillus > Liquorilactobacillus uvarum. The sequence continues at coordinate 117,098 of NZ_AZEG01000005.1, forward strand.
TCCATTTGAAGACAGAGCTTAGAAAAGGAAGATAGATAGAATGGCGATAGAGAATCAGCGTGAAGATACGATGAAAGTCAGTATTTTAGCCAGTGGAAGCACCGGTAATGTTACATATGTCGAGACACCTAAACGTAAAATACTCGTCGATGCAGGATTAAGTGGCAAGAAAATAGCTGGTTTGATGAAGTCGATTGGCAGAGATTTAAACGATGTTGATAGTTTGTTGGTGACACATGAGCATAGTGACCATTGCAAAGGCGTAGGTGTTCTTGCCAGAAAATATCATCTTAATGTTTATGCTAATGGAGGTACATGGGATGCGATGGCGCATAAGATAGGCAAGGTTCCGACTGAACAAAAACATCTTTTCGAAATGGGAAAAACGATGTCATTCGGTGACCTTGATGTTGAGAGTTTCGGTGTTTCCCACGATGCAGCAGCGCCACAGTTCTATCAAGTGCACCACAACGGACATTCATTTGTTATTTTGACAGACACGGGATATGTTTCTGAAAATGTCGAAGGAGTTATTCAAAATGCTGATGGATATTTGTTGGAATGTAATCATGATGTTGAAATGCTGCGCATGGGCGGATACCCTTGGCCACTTAAACAAAGAATATTAAGTGATCGTGGTCATCTTTCCAATGATGATGGCGCAACTGCGTTGATGGATATTTTGGGCAAAAACACTAAGAAAATATATCTTGGACATCTTAGTCAGGATAACAATGTCAAGGAGCTGGCACATTTAACCGTAGCATCTTCCATGAAACAACACGATTTTGGTGTCGGACATGATTTTAATCTTTTTGATACTGATCCGAACAAAGCTACAAAATTGACGGTCATTTAGTAAAATTGTTTTTTTAAACAAATTTAGGATTTAATTCATGCTTTTTTCAAACTTTATCGTTAAAATGAAATCATACGCAAGTATGGAATATTTTAATTGGGAGGGAGGAAAGTGTTTTTTCTGATAGGGAGGGAACACAAAACTCATGAAGAATGGTAATGAACAAAAGGAAAAAGAAGCAAAGTATCATGAGATGAAAAATTCTAAGGGCAATGGTAAACATTCCGGCGTACTGAAAGTTTTTATAATCGCTTTATTAGGTGGAGTTTTAGGAGGTGGAGCGGTAGTCGGCGGCTATACTCTCTACCAGAATGAGTCAAGTTCAGTTACCACTGATAACTCTAAGGGGCAGACAAGTGTCAGCAATATTAAGGTAAATGTAAGTACACAGAGTACCAAAGCATTCAATAAAATTCAAAATGCAGTTGTCTCGGTTGAAGCTTATTCAACCAAGAGTTCTAGTGATTCACTAGATGATATTTTTGGTTCCGAATCTGGGAGTAGCAGTAGTTCGACTTCTGAGAGTGAGGGCTCAGGTGTAATATATAAAAAGACCGGTAATACGGCTTTTATTGTTACCAATAATCATGTTATTTCTGGTTCGAACAAAGTTGAAGTGCTTCTAAATAGTGGTAAAAAAGAAACTGCAACGGTAGTGGGACATGATTCTGTTACAGATTTAGCTGTTTTAAAAATCAATGCGCAAAACGTTAAACAAATAGCGTCATTTGGTAATTCCGATAACATTCAAGTCGGTCAAACAGCACTCGCTATCGGATCGCCATTAGGTTCAACATATGCTACATCGCTGACTCAAGGAATCATATCAGCTAAGAAAAGAACGATCGATACTACGGATAGTTCAGGCGTAAACACTGGTCAAACAACGGTTATTCAAACTGATGCAGCAATCAACCCGGGTAATTCGGGTGGTCCGTTGGTCAATTTATCAGGTCAAGTTATAGGGATAAATTCTATGAAGTTGGCAAATACTGGGACGAGTTCATCAACAACCAGCACGACCTCGGTAGAGGGGATGGGCTTTGCTATTCCAAGTAATGAGGTTGTCAAAGTTATTAACTTATTGGTGAAGGACGGAAAGATCAAACGTCCGGCATTGGGAATTTCGTTAGTAGATTTGAGTTATGTTTCCACGAGTGATCAAAAGTCAGTACTAAAATTGCCGACGAGTGTTACAAGGGGGGTGGTTGTCTTAAAGGTTTCTAATAATTCTCCGCTTAAATCAGCCGGAATAACCAAGTATGACGTCATTACCTCCTTAGATGGTAAGGCAGTTAAGGGGTTGTCCTCTTTACGAGAAGTTTTATATGACCATAAAATAGGTGATACAGTTGAAGTTAAATACTATCACGATGGGGCACAGAAAACAGCAAACATCAAGTTAACCCTTGAAGCAAGTGATTCAAATACAACAACGTCCTCGAATTCTGGGAACTAAAGTAAGGCAAAGTTTGTAGATAATTGTGGATTAAAAAAAGGTACTTAGCGTGAATAAAAATCATGCTAAAGTGCCTCTTTTTTTGGAGAAAAGAGTGAATAACTGTTTAATTGTGGACAAAAAAGTGATTTACTAGAAAGGTGGCTGTTGAAAAGGAGCAGAGCAGTTGATATGGTAGTGTTTTAGACAACTTAAAGTTATCCACAAACAAAATTGCAAGCTGTTAGTAACTTTTTTTATAGTAATAAATTCTGAGTATAATTGTTGATATTAAGGCATTGTTGAAAAAGTTAAAAGGAAAGTATGCTTGTTGATAACTGTGGATAACTAATTTAATCTTGACAAATTTGAAATAAATAAATGTTGTGACGAAAATTTGTTCGGTCCAAGATATAGGAAACTCCCTGTGGATAAGTGGATAACTTTGGGGATAACTTGTGAAAAGGTGGAGAGTTATGAACATCAAAATCATCGTTGTGGGAAAATTGAAGGAAAAGTATTTGAAACAGGGAATTGCAGAATACGCTAAAAGACTTAGCAAATTTTGCAAATTTAAGATTGTTGAAGTTGCGGACGAAAAAGCACCTGAAAAGCTGAGTGAAGCAGAGATGATAAAAGTTAAAGAAATAGAGGGCGAGCGAATTTTAAGCAAAGTTAAAGATAAGGAATATGTGTATGCACTGGCGATTTTAGGACAAGAACGATCCTCTGAAGGTTTAGCACAAGAAATTCAGAGTTTAGGGACTTATGGACACAGTGACATAACTTTTATCATAGGTGGTTCGTTAGGTCTGAGTGAAGCAGTGCTTAAACGTGCTGATACTGAAATTTCGTTTGGTCGGTTTACACTGCCGCATCAATTAATGAGACTTGTACTGACAGAACAGATCTATAGGAGTTTTATGATCAATGCAGGTAGTCCCTATCACAAGTGATGCGGTTTTTATAAATTAGCTGTCTGTTATAATTGCAAGAATAAATATATATTATTTTAAAGAACATCGGTATAAAGGTACTGATGTTCCTTTTTATTGGGAGGAGGTATATAGCTGGTAGTAAAAAAAGACAATGAATCTAAAAAAATAGCCGTCATCATCGTATTTATGAATGATGACGGCTATTCATGTTGTGGAAGGGGAGAAATAATGGACGAATTGACAGAAGCTAGATTAGTTATTCAGACACAGTTAGAACAGGATATTGAGACGAATGAAATTAGTCAGGAGTCAGTGGTGCTTAGTCGTGACTAATTAGATCCTGAGATGTTAGCACCGGTGATGATCAGCACACTAGCTGAGTGGGTGATGGTCGATATGTTTGTTGTAGATGGGCAAGCAGGTAGCGTGATGCTTTATTTTATTCGGAGCGCCGATGGCACCGGTAAGCCCTTTATTGAAGGGCTAGTTTTAAATAATCGGCAGGTTGTCTGGACAAAAATGTTGGATTGAGACGATGCAAATGATTATTACGTATTTATAAGATCGACTCGTATGGGTTGATATTGTCGTCATTCAAAATAAGGGAGTCTAGTATTTGAATTAGATAATCTTGTGGTTCATCATTAGCTGCTCTGTTTATATAAGCATTCTCATTCAGCGCGATATTGGTTTTAGTATAAATGAAATCACTAGCTGGGATTGATATGGCCTTGGAGTCAATAAAAGCGTTGTAATCCTTAGAAAATTTGGATTCTAGAATGTTACTGATCTGATCGTATTTGTCTTTAAAAGCTCGGATTCCCTTAACAGGGAAAAGAAGATTCATATAGTAATATGCTGATAAACGAATCAAAAAGCGATTACGTTGTAACGGATAATGATTAAGAATATTATCGTAAGTTGCGGCTTCGGTAACTGAAATAAAATCCTGTGGTTCAAGCATTAAGCGACGACCGGTACATGCACCAATTAAAACTTCTAAATTGACTTGTAAAAATTTTGTTTGAGCCATTGGGTGAGGAGTACTTCTATAAAGCTGGGTTAGATTATCTGCGCAAAAGGTAATGAAGATGGGGTAAGTGTTTTTATCAGGCTTCATATATTCAAAAGCTAGCAACTGAGAAACTCCCTGGGAGATGACATCGGGAATTTTATATTGGTTATCATTCGATCCAATAAAATATTTTGCTGATGGAAAAGGTATATCACCGTCTGCTAGATTTTTTTCTACGGATTTTGTACGTCTGTCGTAGAGTTTAAGAATACGACCGTGTCTAAGTTGAGAACTGTCGAGTTGATTACTATCATTTGTCCATTTAGTTGCTTTATCCGATGGATTATTTTTGTAATATTCATCGATTAATTTTATAGTTTCTTCAATAACATGTCCTTGTGATACTGTGTCCATCACCGAAAATCTCCTTTATTAATTGTCAAGTGGACATTTAGATCCATTTTTTTCCAGATTACATTACCTGTATCTAAATGATCTAATAGTAGGTGTTCCATGATATTGAAATCTACTTAGGAGATGATTATATCACACAGACATTGCAAATGTACCAACTGCAAATTCAGAAAGTTGCAGAATTTCACGATAGCCTTTATATGAGACTACTGCTATCTAACGGGAAGAGTAGACTGCTGAAGTTGTCCGGTGTAGAGAAGAAAAAATTTATACAGGCAATTGAGTTTACCATCCCATGCGGTGTTAATTATCGTTTATCTGATTTAAGTCAAGTTACTGGGAGCGCCTACATTTCATGTGAAACAACACCCAAATACAATGATTGGTGCTTCTATTGGCCCGGTTCAGTGATTACATCCGGTCATAGTAATACTAGATTCTCAGGGGAGCATAACTATGACAAAAATGAAGACTAGCATTGACTTTGTATCGATTAGCTTAATGGAAACGCAGTTTCCTACTTTAATGAGCTATTTATTTCCTGGATTGCAACACGATGATTGGGTTGAATGTCAAAGTGGCATCAAGGGCTTTGATAGACAGTATACCAATGACAAAGTTCGGTTTCACTTTGCTGATAATTCAAAGACACAATTGTTGGTTTTGTCTGGGAGCGCATGTCGTTACCTAGAAACTGGCAATTGGTCCTGGCAGCTGTTTTTCGAAAAAGTTTTTAATTGTAAGACTACTGGTGTTGCTACCTATTTTCGAATCAAGCGTTTAGATATTGCTATTGATGAAAGAGGCTCGTCAATTCAATTGAAACCAAATACGGTAGATCGTTATTTGAAACAGGGAATATTTACTAGTCGTGCGACTAGGATATTATTCTTGAACGAAAAAAAGATTGCTTCAAGATGTAGCACGGGGATCAGTTGCTATATTGGTCAACGTTCATCTAAGGCCTATATTTTCATATATGACAAAGGCCTAGAGCAAGGAATGGATGCTGACAGATGGTATAGAACTGAAGTTAGACTACGTGATCCACTTGCCGTGGAAATGGTTGAGTATATCGTGTGTGATCATCGATTATTTGGTATTTCAGTGGCTGAGTATTTGCAAAAACGAATGCAGTTTCGTTCGCCTACTTCGACGATTAAGGAAGTTAGACGAAGACCACTGGTGAAGTGGTATGGCAAATATTTAGATGGAATTACAGCGTGTGAATTATCATGTCGATGATGGAGAATAGCCTAGCTTTAGCTTATTATCAGGTGAGTAGTTATAGGAGGGTGACTGATGGTTACTGCCAACGGGAAGCCACTCAGAAATAAATTAGTCGGAGTCTATATTCAATTGGGGTTGAAACTGGTCAGTACGATTATTTACTAGTCTGGCATTTGAATCGGTTGACGCGGTCACTAGCTGTTTTTTTGAAGATTATTACCATTTGTCAGGGAAACAACATGCGATTGGCTGACTGCAATAACAGATTTATGTGATGTTTGGCGAATGGTAGTTATGTGTATTGAAAGACAATTAAAGGTGGCCTATCAGAAAAAGATGAAAGAAGGACAGTTACTTTCTTGCTCAGTATCGCTAGGTTATGAAGATAAAGCAACAATTTTAAAGTTGTGGCAGTTAAGCGGAGTACTAGGGGGTGAAAAGGATCGAAAAACTAGTAGAGTACGGTAATAGTCAACGAGAAGTTACGTATCTTTTGAAGCCTGATATGAGTTACAGAAAGACCTTATTTGTTCTCAATCAAAAAAATTTTAGAGTAAATAGGAGTGAAATGTCATGGATGAAAATAAGTTGACTGCAGAAAGATTTGCTGAGCAGTTAGTAAAGATTATTTTTGAGTTTTTGAATGGAAAGGAAGAGGGATAATTTGAAAATAAAGGCTGTCGGATATGTGCGTGTATCGACCAAAAGACAAGTCTTACAGGGCTTTTCCCTGTTGTCTCAAAGCAAAAGGATAGCAGGGACTGCACAAGAGCGTGGCTGGAGTTTGAAGATGTTTCAGGATGAAGGCGTGAGTGGACATCACATATCTAATCGTCAGGGGATACAGAGCCTGATTAGAGAAATAAAGTGTATTAATCAAATTGACTATCTAATTGTCACTAAACTTGATCGTTTAAGTCGTAATGCAAAAGAGCTTCTACAACTGATGGAGCTCTTTCAAAAGAATGGGGTAGAATTAATTAGTCTGACTGAACAGTTAGACGATTTTACAACACCTGTGGGGATGGTACAAGCACAAATTTATGGAGCCGTTGCAGAATTTGAAAGATCAATTATCCAAGAAAATGTACAATTGGCTTTAGCTCATAAGTTTCAGCAGGGGCGGATAATTTCATCTCAGTTGCCGTATGGATATTTTCTTGATGGACAACACAAGGTTCAAATTGAAATAACGACTTCGGTGATTGTTAAATTTATTTACGAAAAATACCTAGAGGGTAGGGGGTACCGTAAATTATCGACGTTGGTAAAAGAAAGGTTTAACAGGGATCTTCAACCAGTGCGGATAAAACAAATTTTGATGAATCAACACTACATTGGGATAGATAAAACGAATTATGGGAAGCGTCAGGATATTTATCCACCTATCATAGAAAAGCAAATTTTTGCTGAGGTACAGTCGTTAATGGTAAAGAAAAGAAAATTCTGTCAAAAAAGAAAAACCAGAAAAAAGCCGCAATTGCTGCAAGGAAAATTAATATGCCCCTTATGTAAGCATCATATGTCAGACAACCGAGTATGCTCAAACGGTAAAACTTACAGCTATTACTATTGTAGTGTGGGCACAAACTATTCACGACAAGATAAGGCGTACCATTCCTATAGGCTTAGAAGTGCTGATGTTGAACGGAAAGTCACTGAAACAATTCACGATATTTTTAAAAGTGAAATTTTTCAAAAATATTTCATTAAAGCTGTGGTACGACATTTTTCCACCAATAAAAAAATAAAGGGGGATGGGAAGCACTCCATCAACCATAAGCAAATCTTTAGACAGTTTGAAAACGGTGATTTAACCGTAGAACAATTAAGGGAACGGCTGGTACTTGCCAGTGATAGAAGCACATCTAAGAACGGACAACGTAAAATGAAATTAAGCTTGTGGTTAGAAATATTTTCAAAGCTAGAACGAGATGGATTCATAGATCTAGTTGTAAACAGTGTAATCATTGATCAAAGAAAAAATATTAAGTCTATTTTATTAGTCAAGGGCAAGTTTGACCTTCTACAATTAAAAAAGGAGTTGTTATAATTTGGCTGAAATAAAAGTAAAAAAGACAGTTGGATATGTCAGAGTGTCTACTAGAGATCAGGTACTAGAAGGTTACTCATTGGACGCTCAACGACAAAAGATAAGTGAATTTTGCCAGCAAGATGATATGGAACTAGTAAAAATTTATGCTGACGAAGGAATTTCTGGAAGTAGTGTCGAAAAAAGGCCTGGGATTCAAAGCCTCCTTGCGATGCTCGAAACAAGAAATTTGATATGGTCGTTGTCTGGAAGAACAGCCGAATTGCACGTAATACGAAAGATCTGCTTGAAATGGTCGATATTTTTCAGAGAAACGGAATAGGTTTTACTTCTGTATCAGAAAAAATAGACCTTGACTCAGCACAAGGAAGATTTATGTTTACAATCACGGGCACGGTTAGTGAACTTGAAAGAAATAATATTGCCGAGAATGTTTACCTTGGGGCATACAAGAGAGCACAGGAAGGATATGCAACTGTTGGTCGTGTGTTAGGGTACAAACCTGGGCTTGATGAATCAGGAAAGAAAATTTTAAACATCGAACCCCGAGAAGCAAAAATTATTCGTCTGATTTTCAATTTGTTTGATCGGGGGAAGGGGTTTAGAGCAATTGCTAATGAGTTAAATCAGTGTGGATATCGGACAAAAAATAGAAATGTATTCTCAACAATAGCGGTTAAAAATATTATTGATAATCCATTGTATGTCGGGAAAGTACGCTATGCTAAGTACCGTAATTGGGATAAGAAAAGGCGCAATGGCTTAAATAAAAAGATGGTATTGGTGCAGGGAAAACATGAGCCCATAATTTCTCAAGAACTTTGGGACCGAGTGGAAGTGAGGCGGAAAAGTACAGCAAAAATTCCTGCGTGGGATCACCAAGGAACGAACATCTTGACAGGATTATTAAGGTGCCCAGAATGTGGTGGAGCGATGGCAGCAAGTAATACGACTAATACTTTGAAAGATGGAACTAAAAAGCGTATCCGCTATTATAGTTGTGCCAATTTTCGCAATAAGGGTAGTAAAGTTTGTCATGCTAATTCAATACGTGCAGAAGAGGCTGAAGCATTAGTAATGAAAAAACTATTTTATGTTGTGACCGAACCGAATATTGCTAAGATTATTGCGAGGAAAATGGCTGAGGAAAAAAACACCAATATTCAACAACTACGGGAAACTATTTCTAACAAAAAGACTATTATTGCAGACTTAGAGGAGAAAATTAGCAAATATGAGGACCTCAGTAAAGAGGATGCTATCCTTGCACAAAGTATTACACCTAGAAAATTAGCTTTAGTCAATGAAGTTTCTAAGTTACAATTACAAGTAGACCAGTGTTCGAAGAAAATATTGGCGTACGGGAAGGGACCAACGAATACATCGATAAAAAAGGTTATAGGCTTAATTAAAGAGATTATTTCAAACAAGGAGCGTAAATATCTCAAGCAAATGTTTATGCTATTTATTGATAATATTCAGTTTAATCGTAAAGAAAAATTGATTTGGGTAGAAATGATTTTCAATAAGGAAATCATACACCAGATTAAGAAGCATCAACAAGAAAGAGCAGGTTCTCTGAAAGGAGCACCTGCTCTTTCTTTGCAATCTAGTGAAGAAATAATAATAAAAATATAAAAAAACGTTAAATATATATTTTTATGATTAATTACAGAAGGGTTATCAAACTGCAATTTATTGTACACGATTATATATAGATGTATTAGTTGTCTTAGAAAATTGGGAAAACGGGCCTAGGTTTTCTAGACACTTGAGAATAGCCAATACATTTGTCCGATCAGTGGGTAAATAAAGAATGTTGAACGGGTGTTATTGGGAATTTTAAGAAAAAGTTCCAGCCCAAGATAAGTGTAAGGAAGGTGCAAGGCAATGTTACTTCTAAAGTGAAGTAGCGAAAGTATTACGCAATGACTAAAATTTAAAGGGAGGTTAGTTTGTGTTTAAAGATGTATGAAGGGAGGAACGATTATGAAAGAGCCAATTGATATTGAGTCTCTACAATCTTTTTATAAGGGGCTCAGTGAAATAATTGGAATTGATGCAATGCTGGCAGTTTACGAACACTATCGCGGATCACAATTGACAATCCCAACACACTTGTATGATAGGAAACGAGCTGCGATACAAGTCTTAAAAAAATATGATGGAAGTAATTCCCAGTTTTTAGCACGAAAGTATGGTTATTCACAGAAGTGGGTTATGAAAATGATTCATCAGGCAGATAACGAAAAGAAGGGGGATAAATAATGAATTTTGCAGAACTATTTGATTTTAATGATCGAGTATTGGAAGACACGGTGATGGTAAAGGAGATTAATGGCAAAACAATTAAGAAGCAGGTTAAGGGATCGTTTAACTGGCTAGGAGGAATTTTTACAATCTTTTATGCTGTATTTAGCCAGAAATATAAGACTACAGGTTTTGTTGCCAAAATTGCTATTCCATTCGTAATTGCGCTGGTAGCTAATATTATCGTTTCGAGTGCAATGGGTTCAGTTATATCGTTGATCCTTAATTTAGCTGAGCTAGCTTGGTTTGGTTCGATGTATGATACATGGTTCAAAAATCAATTGCTTGCTAATGGTTATACGGAAGAAGGTACAACAGAAAATGAACATTAATACTAAAAAAATAATAGCTAATTTAGATATAATTGGGTCAATCATTATGATCGTATCTTTGTTCGTCGGTAATTTTTATGCTGGGGATCCAGGTGGTGGGTTAGTTTACAGTTTATCTTATCCAGGTTACAAGCTGATTTTTAATGGTGACTATTTGTTGGGAACTTTATTTATTATTGTACCAGCCTTGATTTTAGTTGTGGATCGTATAAAATCACTGCAACAATATGAAAGTTTGCTTAAATTTGGTTTACCAATTGTGAGTTTAATCTTTTTGTTTGTGTTGAAAGGACAGTTAGGTGATACTGGAAACTTTGGTGGTTCATCATCATTTGCCTTAGGAGCTTGGTTATTTTTACTCGGTAATGTACTGGTTCTTGTAAGTGGAGCGTCTCACTTTTTTCACATAGACATTGAACAAAAGATCACTGACATCACAAAACAGAGTAGAAGCAAAAAATAATTTTAAGTGTATAGAATATGGGGGTAACAAATGTACTATGAAATTAGTGAAGATGACCTAAGAAAAATTGAAGACTTATTACAGTTAAAAATTAAAACAGACTGTTACCAAACAAAATTTGAACATGCGGATTTTAAATTGCCAGAATTTCCGGATAAGGAATTTCTTAAAGGTGTCCAAAACAAAGAATTGCAGAAGGAAATTCAGAAAATAGCAGCAAATAACTCACGCATAGTTGTTTTTAAGGCTATTAATCCTAACGAAAAGAATCGTGTATTCTGTTTTACGTTTACCCAGAATAGAGCAAATCAAAAATGGGAGTTTTCAACTAGAATTATTAAGGGAAATCTTACTAAAGCAACAGATCAGTTTGAAACAGTAGCTTTTCTCATCGGAATTTTTAATTGGCCAATTTTAACCTTAGCTTCCGGGCTGAAACTTGTAACGGTTGGGCCAAGCTTTTTCAAAATGATGAGTTACAAAGCAGAAGTACAGAAGTATTTAGAGGGCAAGGCAAAAGCATAAGTAGAAGCTAAAAGACTTGGATTAAAAGCCAAGTCTTTTTTTGTATATTAAATTAGGAAGGATAAAAATTCATGAGTAAATATAATAGCAAAGGTGTCTCTGTTGTCAGTATTAAGCTAATTAAAGAAGGAAGTTTTTTATATGAAAAGCGCAAATGTACGACATCCCAGGCGGCTTATGGGCTATTTTCATCATTTATCGAGGACAAAGCCAATGAGCAATTAGTGGTAGCGGCACTTAATGTCAAAGAAGAACCAGTTAATATTTCAACAGTTCATATTGGAACGATTTTGAGTTCAATGGCTATACCACGTGATGTAGTTAGAACTGCAATTTTGTCCAATGCTCCCAGTATTATTGTTGTTCATAATCATCCAAGTGGAGATACTACACCCTCTAAAGCAGATATTAGTTTCACGCAAGAGCTTTATAAGGCTTGCGAGTTATTACAAATTAAGCTATTAGATCACCTTATCATAGGGTTTTGGTGGAAGTTATCTTTCAATGAGATCAAAAGACTTGTTTGGGGCAGCAAGCAATGAATGAGATGGGTATTTTCTATACTCAGAAAGTTAAAGATACAGTACCTCGGGAATTACAAGCAATTTGTTGGCAGTTACTTAATAAAAGACGGCAAAATAATCAAGTACTTGCTTTAGTTCAAAGGTTCGAATTTACAATTCAGAGCCAGCAGCTGTTTTTAAAGTATGAAGATAAAAATTACAGTAAAGTATTTGAAATCAAAAATTGTAAGCATTTGTTTGAAGGAACGCTATGGGTGATTGTTCAGTTTGACAGGGCAATGATGATTTTTCCAGAGGAAGTTAATGAGGAGAAGAGCGAAGATGGAATTCAATAAAAATCAAGTGGAGGCAACAATTGTTCAACGTTTAAATGAACTGTTGAATCGGAAAATAGAGCATGATGAACTAAGCTCTGAAGCATATGTACTGTATAAAGATGAGATGCTTCAAGTACCGACAATTAGTGGAAAGCCATTACCAGAAAAAGTAATGGCTTATTTTTATGGCTGTGAAAATTATATTGGCTTTTTGATAACAGATCTACAACAACAGGAATTGCTAGCATGGGGAATTTTGGATAGTAATAATCAACTAGTTAGAGGAGGCAAAAATGAGTAAATGGATTGAAGTAGCTTTGCAAGTAGTAATTTCAATAGCAACAACAGTTATTAAAGAAATAGGGGGTAAGGAGTAATGGTAGAAAATGAAACACGTAAGCATCTTGAAAAAGCAACAATAACAATTGAACGTAAAGTGAAAGAGTGAGATAGCTATGTACTTGATTGTAATTCTGCAGGAGATAGAATTAGGGCTTAATCTAAGAAGGATGAAACTGGATAACAGAAGAAACGTGATTGTTAAAGATTCTCGGAGAATTAAGAACTTCCTATTGGAATGCGATTATCATTGTCTAAGTGATGGAACTCAGTGCACATAATGTAATAGTATTAGTTTATTGCATTGAAATGTTGAAGAATAGGTAGAGAATGAGAGAGTGCTCAGCTTATCGAAATTATCGGTTTTGGATAAAAATAGGGGAACCTTGTTTTTATTTTTTTTTATCTGAGTTATAGATTAAATAAAAAACGTTAATTAAAAAAGTTGACAAAATTTAAAATTACATTATAAAAAATAAAATAAAGGAACATTGTTCGTGCCAAGCATATTCGCTTTTAAATAATCTGTCTGCTCCAATTTAATCAAGGTTTATAACTTTTTTTAAAATTATTGAAGATGTTTTGTGTTTTTAAAAGGTAATGAATATTTTAGCATATAATGTGGTAGAATCGCTACAGAATTTATAACGAAGTATTGATGAAAAATAGTGCTATATAAAATTAAAGTGAATTGTTAGATATATTTTATTAATTGTAAAGGTATAATATAAATGGAATATAGTTTTTTATATAAAGGAGAATTAACGATATGGAGAATAATGTTAATATTTTGTCCGACAAATTTTATGACGAAAAGCAGATACAGGTACAGGTACTGGTAAAAAAACTAGCTGCATTTTTTAAAGATAGTGATAAGCAAGCTGTTATTAACTATGATTATATGCTGAAGGGAGAATTAGATTCTGGAAATATGAATCCAGATGTTCTTATCATCAGTCCTATCTATGGATTAATTATAATTGATTCTTTTTTGCCTAATGTGAATAGAGATCAGCAATTAGACAAAAAATTAGATAGGCTTTTAGAAAAAGAAAATGTGATTTTTGGTAATTTGATAAAGAGGGGTGATAAATCAATAAAGGGCAGAAGAAGAGAATTAAAAATTAATTTAGATTCTATTCTCTATGCGCCTAATCTAGATAATTTAGGTAATGTTGATGGTGAACAAATTGTACATTCAGCTAGTGATCTAATTAAAAAAATAAAAAAGGAAAATAGATATACACAGATGGACAAATTACAATTGAAATCTGTGACAAATATTATAGATTACGCAGGAGGCATGTTAAAACCAGAACCACGTCAAGTAAAGAAGAATGATACTAAGGGGTTTTTATTGAATAAAGTAGAAGAAGAAATAAGTAGTTTTGATGAAGAACAACATCGGGCAGCTTTATCGGAAGTTAATGGACCACAACGAATAAGAGGGCTTGCTGGATCTGGAAAAACAGTAATATTATGTATGAAAGTTGCTACGATGCATGCAAAGTATCCAGAGAAAAAAATATTATACACTTTTATGACAAAGAGTCTATATGATTTTGCTAAAACATTAATAACACGTTTCTATAGACTTATTTCAGATGATGGAACTTTACCGGATTTTGAAAATAAAATTAGTATATTACATGCATGGGGGGGAAGAAGTTATCCAGGGGTTTACTATAAAGCTTGCCGTAATAACGACATTCAGCCTCTTACTTTTCGCGATGTAAAGAATAGTGAGGATCCATTTAATGCTGTGTGTTGTGATCTTTTAGATAGAACCCAAGGGCGATTGAAATCAATGTATGATTATGTTTTTATTGATGAAGCTCAGGATTTTAGACCAGAATTTTATCAAGTTTGCAGGGAGTTAACTAGGGACGATGCTATAGTCTGGGCGTATGATGAATTGCAAAATATTTACGATGTTAAGTTGCAAAATCCAACAGAAACTTTTAAAAATAAGTACGGAGCTAAGGGAATTGATTTAGCTCTAGATGCAAAAGAATTCCCAGGTATCAACAATGATATTGTACTACATAAGAGTTACAGAAACCCAATGGAAATATTGCTGGCTGCTCAAGCTGTTGGTTTTGGAATCTATGCATCACGATTAGTACAAACTATTAAAGAAAATGAACAATGGGAAGATTTAGGATATAGAGTACTAAAGGGAAATGGTGATGTCGATGATGAAATGAGCATTGAGAGGCCAAAAGAAAATAGTCCACTTTCAATTACAAGCGAAAATACATCGGATGACTTGTTACAAATAAGTAGTTTTGATTCTATGAATGAGGAAGTTAATAAGGTTTCCCAAGCTATTGTTAAGGATATTAAAACAGAGGGGTTAAGACCGGAAGATATTGTAGTTATTTCAATTGATGATAAATATGCACGCACATATTTTGAATCTTTAGAGCTTAGCCTAAGCAGGCAAGACATTAATACGTATAATCTATTAGGAAATAATTATTCAATGGGTTTCAGTAAAAAGGGAGCAGTTACTTTATCTACAGTTTACAAAGCTAAAGGAAACGAGGCTGGCGCAGTATATATAATTGGTGCTGATGCTTTTGAAAGTAAAAGCAGTGATATTAAAATGAGAGATAAAATTTTTGTAGCCATGACTCGGACAAAAGGTTGGTTAAAAATTAGTGGAGTTAAAATAGAAGATGGAACTTTAAAAAATGAAATCAAACAACTACAAATTAACAACTATAAGCTAAACTTTATTCAACAAAATGTAGAAAAAATTCAAAGAGATGTTGCAGCAGAAAGAGCTAAACGTGTTGCACTACAGGAGGCTGAGGAAAGCATTAAAAAAGCCAAAAATTTGGGTGCTACTAACGATGAATTAGGGCTGGTTGATAATAATGACAATTAAAATTGGTAAAATTAATGCATCTTTTCAGGAGGCAATAAAACTTTTAAAGAAGGTTGAGCTACTACATTCCTTAAATTATTCGCGTAAAGAAACTATGAATTTTAGCAAATTTTCTGAAAAATTTGTATCATGTATGATGGAAGATGACTATATAAAGATATATAAAACAGCAATGAAGTACGGAGATTATGACATATTATTAAATGATAATTCTTTTTTTCAGTTTTCTGCGGATAATAAGTGTGAAATTATAAGGTATGCGTTTTACCAAGTTCCGTTTAAGGGAGCTACAATAGAAGATTTCGCAAAATTTTTAGGAAAGGGAAGATTGGATTCAAAACAACTGCGTGAACTTGAGTCAGAGCAAGAATTAGACTATGAACTTTTCAAAGAAAGCGCAGAGGAACGCCACTTTGTTACACCTATTAGATATGATTATTGTCCAAAACAACACGAAAATTCTATATATCATCCTACTGCACATATTCATATTGGATTAGAACAAAATTTACGAGTCCCAGTTCGAAGAGAGCTGACACCGCTATTATTTACTGCTTTTGTTGTCAGGATGATGTACTACAAAAATTTTAAATTGAATATAGGGAACCGGGAAATAGAGAAGCTGATGACAAGAAGGGAGGAATTTAAAATAGAGGACCCTGAATTTAAAGAAGAAGAACAGAAACAATTATATTTGTTATAAAGATAAACCGCTCCTATTTATGTTACGCAAGTCCCTATCATAAGTGATGTGGTTTCAAATAGTTTTAATTAGGTGGTTTGTGATTAAAAAAATTTAAAAAGTAATACTTTTTTAAAGATAATGATGATGGAACTTTCTATTTTATGGAAGAAGAAGTTGAGATTTTAGGGATACTTTTAAAAGCAGAGTTGAAGAAACAAAATCCTTATTTGATTAGAGGAAATGATGTACAAACAGAGGAAGCATTTAAAAGAGTGGATGTAGAAGATCAAGTAGATTTTACTATGGGTTGAATAAAGCTACACGATATTTAGAGCTTATTATTAGAGAAAATAAGACTTTAGCTTTTAAAAAATATAAACTATTAGATGTGGCTGATGAAATTGATGAATTAACAAGTTTTATGATCTTGAAAATGGGCAACATAAGCTAGTTCGTCCTTTAGTAATTAGAAATGAGCATTTGGATGTTAGTTCAATGGATTCGAGAGTACCAAAGTCGTTGAAATCGTCGTTTTGGGTAAAAGCAGGTGAAACATTGTTTTTTATCGTAAACAATTATGAGATATAAAAATTATTGAATTTTAATAGAGTTTATAATTAAGTGTTAATTTAAAGGTTAACATATTTATAAAATTATTTTTATGAGCAAGGGGTATGATTTAAAAGATTTAAGCGTAAATGAATCATAATTAAAAGTCAACAGTGTATAGTTGAGTGTTAGCCATTTGAACAGATTTGAGACATGCTGAAGCATGCTTTAAGATGGAAGATATCATGGTGGGACCTCACACAGCCTAGTACGTACCTAATAAAAAAGAAACAAAATTCCATGGTTTTAGTGGAATTTTGTTTCTTTTTCATTATAGATTGCTACCAGCCTCATAGTTAAGTTAAAGATGATAAGCTTACTGTAATTTTTTAAGCTCGGTCAATGCAATATAAGCTAGCTCATGATCTTCTTCGTCGGTTAAACCGGAGATAACTAGTACACCACTGAATCCAACAGTGGCAACATTTAATGGAAAACCCCCGCCGACGATTGCATAATCGGTCGGAGAATAGCCGCTGGATTCAAAGAACACTTTATTATCAGCATTGTACACGGCTTTTTCGTATAGAGAACTATGTTCATATTGGGCGACCACATTGTATTTTTTCTTTGCCCAAAGATTGTTTTCGGCAGTCGTTTGGTCACCAGCACTTAAAAAAACTAGTCTTGAGCCCTTATATATTTCTACAACTATTTTTTGATAGTTTTCCTTACTAACTTTCTTGATAACATCAACTAATTTAGGAACATCACTTAATGTGAAATGATTCAGAGTTGCTGTTTTTTCTTGTTCTGAAATCTCAGCTGTGCCTTTCATATTTAATCTCCACACTTTCTAGATCAATCTAAAGAAAAATGAGTATTGACTTTAACTGGGTTTCCAGTCTTCATGGACTCTTGTGCTGCTATTGCAGCTCTTTGAGCCATGATAACATCTTCTCCAGTGGCAACGACTGGTTTATCTTCTAAAAGAGAATTGATGAAAGCTTTCATTTCAGCGATATATGCTTCATGGTATCTTTGAACGAAGATAGGGAGTGGTTTTCTTTCGATCTTATTTGTTTCGTTATAAAGTTCAACTGTACTTTGACTAACATTTTCAGCTTTGAGCATACCTTTTGATCCAAAGACTTCTACCCGTTGATCGTAACCATACACGGCTTTGCGGCTATTATCAATTAAACCGTAAGCCCCATTTTCAAATTGAAGAACAAGTACGAGCGTATCGATATCATTGATATCCTTTAAGGTTGGATCAATGAGGGTGCCGCCTTTAGCGTAAACTTCACTGATATTACTGTTCACCATGTAACGAGCCATATCGAAGTCGTGCATTGTAAAATCAAAGAGAAGGCCGCCAATTCTTTGAATTAGGTCATGCGGTAGCAAATCAGGATCGCGTGAAGTTATTTTTACGATCTGAGGATTTCCAATGTTACCGTTCCGAACTTGTGTATAAATATCGCGGAATTGTGGGTCCATTCTTCGGTTGAACCCCATTTGTAGTTTAACTCCATTTTTTTTGACTTCTTTCAAAACGTTCACGCTGGCGCTCTCAATAGTATTCATACTTAAAGGTTTTTCACAGAAAATGTTTTTTCCAGCTTTAGCAGCATCGGTCACAATCTGTTCATGAGTGTCTGTTGATGTGAACACAAAAACGGTATCAATTTCGGGATTGTTCAACAAATCATTGTAGTCGGTGGTCAGATTAGTAAAACCGAGCTCGTTTAGTTTGTCAGAAAATTTATCAATGAAAACATCCGCTAGTTGAACAATGTTAACTTCTGGCAGAGTCATTAAATTGTGTAGATGCATTTGACCTGCCCGACCTAATCCGATAATTCCAACGTTTATTTTTTTCATAAAAAAGAACCTCCTAGTGTTTTTTAGTGTTGCTCGGGTCCTATACCCGTTTTTTGACCATATTGAAATTCTAATTGAATCTGTTCTAAGCTCTTTCCACGCGTTTCGGGCGCGAACTTCCACGCGAACCAAAAGGAAAGCAAGTTGCAGCCTACAAAAACTATAAAGGTTGCTGATAACCCAATATTGGCTAATAGAATTGGGAAAACAAATCCTACTAGAAAATTACTTAACCAGAGAAAGAAAGTTGAGATCCCCATGCCAAGTCCACGTAAGTTTTGTGGAAAAATCTCTGACATTAGCAACCATGTTGTCGGTGAAATGCATCCTTGGAAGAATCCAAGAAAAATCATTGTTGTCAAGATCACAAAATACGGCAAGAGAGCTGAATTGGTTAAAAAGGTAGAAATTAGTGCTATTGCCATTAAGGATATTCCAGTTCCAGTAATACCAGTGAGAAGCATCTTCCTGCGGTTAACTTTGTTCATTAGGTGCATTCCGACATATGTAGCTACTGCAGAGACCAGTCCATTGAAAATGTTGGCAACGAGCGCTGACTGGTGTCCAAAACCAGATTTCATTAGAATAGTTGTTCCGTAATACATCATGATATTTATCCCAATTATCTGCTGCATAATTCCAATCCCAACACCTATCAAAATGAGCCTTCGCACCCAAGGAATCGTCAAATCTTTTAATTTTGCTTGTTTGGTTTCTTCTTCTTGTTTTAAAGCATGCTGAATCTGCATTATTTCTTTTGCAGCTTCATCCTTAGTAGAGCGAATAGAAACCAAGGTCTTTTCGGCTTCTGCAACCTTTCCCTTCATGACCATCCAGCGCGGCGATTCAGGAATAATCATCATGCCTACAAATAGACAGATTGAAGGGATCATGCCAAATGCGATCATCCAGCGCCAAATATTACTTTGTTCATTGAATAAAATACCAAGCAAAGCATTTACACTGAATGCCAGCAATTGTCCACCTGTGATCATCAATTCATTTTGAGTCACGAGTTTTCCGCGAATAGATGGAGTAGATAATTCCGAAAGGAAAGTCGGAACAATAACTGAAGCTCCACCAACAGCTAAACCCAGACAAAAGCGGAAGATAATCATCGTAAGAGCATTAGGTGCCAGAGAACAGGCTGCAGTGAATACTAAGAATATGATCGACAAAAACAACATAACTTTTCGTCGACCATAGCGATCGGAAAGCTTGCCGGCAGTGAGAGCACCAACCGCTGCTCCTAGTGTGATACCGCTTGTGACCAATCCTTCATCGGTAGAAGTTAAATTTAATTCTTGTGGGGAAGCCATGAAGGTTAAAGCACCATTGATAACGCCTGTATCAATTCCGAAAAGAAGCCCTCCAAAAGTAGAAAGAATAGCAATTTTTTTCAGATTTTTTTTAGCAATGTTATTGCTAGAACTCGTAGGCTGGTCGAGAGACTTATTTTTTGAGAAACTCATCAAAATCAACTTCTTTCGCATACGTTCTGGGGTAACTAAACAAGATGCCGGTTTGCTTAATTTTTTGCTAGCTGCTGAGAATCAGGAGAAAGACCATTCTCTAGAAGATCAATACCACTTAATGTTTTTTGAATTATAAAGTGAAGTAATTAACAAAATAAAAGTAAAAAAAGCTTTGTTGAGAGCGTTTAAGAGCTTATAGCTTTTAAACAAGATGTTGGCTAACTACCCATTGATTATTTCACTATAACTTGTGAATGTCAACTCAAGAGTGGAAACCGATTACAACTTTTTTGTTAAATTCAATAAATGCCTTTACAACTAACTATTTTGCTGATAATATGTGGGTGTAATCGAAAACAAATTATTTTTTTATTCTATTTTGATACAAATTTCACAATAGATTGTTCAATATAAAAAATAAATTTATGTGCTATATAATATAAATTTATTTAGGCTAAGAAGGGAGTGTTAAGTGTGAAAAATCACAATGTTCTTAATGTGGGTATTATCGGAATGGGAAGAATAGGCAATGTTCATTATCAAAATCTGCTCACATTTGATGATGTGTCCGTGAAAACAATCTGTGACATCCTCATAGATGAAGTTTGGAAAGAAAAATATCCAGCAGTTTCTACTCTTGTTAAAGATTATCACCAGATATTGACTGATCCGGAGATAGATGCGGTTTTGATATGTACACCCACGGATCTGCACCCTCAAATTACAATTGATGCAGCAAGAGCGGGGAAAGATATTTTTTGTGAGAAACCGGTCGGTTTTAAGAATGAGGACATTCTTGAAGCATATAGAGTCGTGAATCAGATGGGTGTGAAGTTTGAAGTCGGCTTTAATCGCCGTTTTGATAAACATTTCGATAGAATCGTGGAATATCGTGATGAAAACAGAATAGGCGATCCGCAGTTGTTAAAAATAACTTCACGAGATCCTGAACCGCCATCTCTGGATTATGTGGAACATTCCGGTGGTATTTTTATGGATATGACAATTCACGATTTTGATATGGCGCGTTTCATCACCGGACAAGAGGTTGCTGAGGTTCATGTGTTTGGCGATATTTTGATCGATGATCGTATCCGCAAGTTTAAGGACATAGATACAGCTGTTATATCATTGAAGTTCGTAAATGGGATGCTTGGAGTTATTGATAACTCTAGGAAAGCAGTTTATGGATATGATCAGAGAATCGAATTATTCGGTTCAAAGGGGGTGTCTCGAGCTGAAAATATTTTGAATTCGGAAACAACCTTTGTTGGAAAAGAGGGCGCTTTAGCAGACACACCTATGTATTTCTTTTTACAGAGATACAAAGAGGCTTATGCACAAGAACTAAGGTCTTTCTTTGGAGCCGTTAGAGGAGAACATCCGGTTGCGTGCAGTTTTGATGATGGTGTTCGCGCTATTCGTTTGGCAGAAGCGGCAAAACGTTCTTTACTGAGCGGACAGGTTGAAAAAGTAGCTGAAATTAAATAAACAAGGAGGAATTTACAATGGATTTAAGTTCAATGAATAAGAACATCAAGTGGGGTATCGCACCGATTGGCTGGAGAAATGATGATATTCCATCGATTGGGAAAGAGAATAATCTACAGCAACTACTAAGCGATATTGTTGTAGCAGGATTCCAAGGAACGGAGGTTGGTGGGTTTTTCCCAGAACCAGATAAACTCAACTATGAGTTGAAGCTGCGTAATTTAGAAATTGCTGGTCAGTGGTTCAGCAGTTACATTATCCGTGATGGAATTGAGAAGGCAAGCGAGGCATTTGAGAAACACTGTCAGTTTTTAAAGGCTGT
This sequence comes from Liquorilactobacillus uvarum DSM 19971, assembly GCF_001434935.1. GTDB lineage: Bacteria > Bacillota > Bacilli > Lactobacillales > Lactobacillaceae > Liquorilactobacillus > Liquorilactobacillus uvarum. Next base: position 139,157 of record NZ_AZEG01000005.1, read on the forward strand.
TGGAGCACCGGTAGCAGTTGTTTCAGAACAAACATATACAATTCAACGTTCAGATAATGCAAATATTTTTACAGATAAGCCATTTTTTACGGATGCTGAATGGGATAAAGTTTGCGAGGGACTGAATCATTATGGTGAAATAGCTGAAAAATATGGCATCAAAGTTGCATATCATCATCATATGGGAACAGGTATTCAGACAAAAGAAGAGACAGATCGTCTGATGGCTAATACAGATCCTAAAAAAGTTGGTCTTCTTTACGATACTGGACATATCTATGTTTCAGATGGAGATTATATGAGTCTTTTGAAAGACCATATTGACCGAGTAGTCCATGTTCATTTCAAGGATGTGCGTAAAAACCAAGAATCAGATTCAAAGGACAAGAAACTTACTTTTCAGGAATCATTCTTGAATGGAATGTTTACAGTTCCTGGAGATGGTGATCTTGATTTTAAACCTATTTATGATGAACTAGTCAAGCATGGCTATCAAGGATGGATTGTGATAGAAGCTGAACAGGATCCTTCAAAGGCTAACCCGCTGGAGATGGCACAAATTGCTCACAGCTATATTGAGAAAAACTTATTTTCAAAATAAAAAATATTATTAAGATAGGAGATTTTTATTATGACTAAAACAACAAAAGTAGGTATTATCGGAATTGGTTTTATTGGATCAGATCATTTGAACCGTTTGACTAAAACAATTGCTAACGTTGATGTGACAGCTGTTTGTGATATTGTTCCAGGCAAGGCACAAAAAGTGCTCGATGAACAAGGTTTGCAAGCAAAAGACTATGCTGATTATCATGAACTGATCAACGATCCAGAAGTTGAAGTTGTGGTATGTACTGCAAGCAATGAAGCTCATTATGAAATTGTAATGGCTGCATTAAAAGCCGGGAAATTCTGTTTCTGTGAAAAGCCTTTAGCATTAGATGCAAAGCAATGTATGGATGTTGTAGAAGAAGAACAGAAGCATGGCCGCAGAATGCTGCAAGTAGGTTTCATGCGCCACTATGCACCTGAATATGTACAATTGAAGAAGATTATTGATAGCGGTCAAATCGGAGCGCCTTTGATGGCGGATTGCCGTCACTACAACCAGACACAACCTGAAGAATATGACTCAACACGCTCAATTATTGAGACAGCAATTCATGAAATTGATGTTATGCATTGGTTGTTAAATGATGATTATAAAAATATCAAGGTTTACTTGCCAAAACAAACGCGCCATGTTCAAAATAAAAGCATTCGCGATCCGCAAATTGTGGTAATGGAGACAAAGAGTGGAATTAACATCTCTGTTGAAGTTTTTGTTCGCTGTCAGTACGGTTATGACATAAAGTGTGATGTAATCGGAGAAGAAGGAGTTGCAGAATTACCTACAGTTCCACAAGTAGCTTTGCGGAAAGATGCCAAATACAGTACAGAAATTCTGACAGATTGGAAAGCTCGTTTTGAAAGTGCATATGATATTGAATTCCGTGATTTCGTTGCACATGTCTCTGAAGACAAGTCGCCTGCTGGACCATCAGCATGGGATGGTTATATTGCTGCAGTTACTGCCGATGCAGCTTTGAGATCGATTGAAGAAGGCGGAAAAACACAAGACCTTGATATCCCAGAAAGTCCTAAATTCTACAAAGAATAATATTTAGGATCCAGATTGATATCTGAGGGATGAGGAGGAGTTGGAATGGATAAAGGTGTAGATACAGCTGGTCACCCAAGTGAACGGCGCGGATATATGTGGTTCATTGCATTAATTACGTGTATGGGTTCATTGCTATTTGGATACAACACTGCGGTAGTCAATGGATCACTTGGTTTTATGTCTGCTAAGAGTCAGTTGGCGCTTTCCCCTTTTAATCAGGGGGTTGTTTCAAGTGGATTGACGCTCGGAGCAGCTTTCGGGGCCGTGCTTGGCGGACCGCTTAGTGATCGAATGGGTCGCAAACGTATTTTACTCTGGTTAGGAGCTGTCTTTTCTTTAGGAGCATTAGGTTGTGCATGGGCTCCCAGTTCTGGAATATTACTGGTTTTTCGGTTTATATTGGGTTTAGCAGTTGGCTCAGCTTCAGCTAACGTACCATTATTTTTAGCTGAAGTTGCTCCCGCGCATATGCGTGGTCAAATGGTTTCGATGAATCAATTGATGATCGTATTTGGGCAGTTTTTATCTTTTGGTGTTAATGCTTGGTTAGGTAGTGCCTTTGGAAATAATGCGGCTATCTGGCGTCTAATGCTGGGTGTTGCAACAATTCCAGGTATTCTGTTGTGGATCGGAATGTTTTTTGTCCCAGAGACTCCACGTTGGCTTGCAGCCCAGGGACGTTACAAAGATGCGTTTAACTCACTTGTCCGCATCCGTTCAAATGAAACGGCTGATTTAGAGATGAAAGAGATTAGAGATGCTATTCGAAAAGATAAGGAACAAGAAGAAAAAGCTGCATCTTTAGCAGATTTTAAAAAACCATGGATAATGCAAATCGTTATTACAGGAGCAACATTAGGTGTAATCCAACAATTTGCGGGAATAAATTCCGTAATGTATTATGGCACACAAATCCTTGAGGCCAGTGGATTTGGTTCCAAGGCGGCTTTAATTTCCAATGTTGCTAACGGTTTGTTCTCATGCATCGGTGCGATTATTGGGATGTACACAGTTGACCGTTTGGGACGCAAGTTTTTAGAGTACAGTGGGTTGACCGTTTGTGCGATCTGTCTTATCTGCGTCGGTTTAATCCGTACTTTTGCGAATGGTGCTTCTTGGTCAGGCGTTGCAGTTATGATTATTGTGCTGATTTATATCATCTTTTTCCAAGGTACACTTGGACCGGTTACTTGGTTGATTAATTCGGAAATTTTTCCTGCGCGTTATCGCGGTTTGGGAACAGGGATTACGATTTTTGTACTTTGGTTTGCGAACTTTCTTGTAGGACTGTTCTTCCCAGTTATGCTTTCAGCTCTTGGGTTGGCAACATCATTCTACATTTTCGCAGCATGTTGCATTTTAGGACTATTCTTTGTTCATGCACGTATTCCAGAGACGAAAGGTGTTCAACTGGAAGAAGTTGAAAGTTATTTCAGGGCAAAGTATGATAAAGAATACAAAGGAACCTCTGCCATCAAGTAAATTAGACTAATCTATAATAGAGCCCAGCGCAGAACTTTGGTGTTTGTTCTCAGTTTTCATTTTGGGCTTATGGTCCTAAGCCTTTAATCTGGGTTTAGGATCTTTTGTTTATTAAATTCAATAGTTGGTAAGGTTTTTAGATTTAGATTATTATTTTTAAGTGAATAAAATATGTTATTTCAAGCAAAGGATCGGTGCTACGTTATGGAAAAAATTATTTTAGATTGTGACCCGGGACACGATGACGCAATAGCCTTAGTGACGGCCGTTCTATCGCCAAAAATCGATTTAAAAGCGGTAACCACATCTGCGGGCAATCAATTGCCTTCTAGAACATTAAATAATGCGATGCGGATACTTACACTTTTAGGTCAAAAGAAAATTCCAGTGGCATCAGGGAATAGAAAACCTCTGATGCGAGAGTTAAAAACGGGTGTGACAATGCATGGTATTTCTGGGCTTGATGGGGCCGACTTGCCCCAACCTGATTTCCCTATTCAAACTGTTCCTGCAATTGAACTGATCGCGAATGTGTTACGACAGGAAAGTGAACCTATTACGATCGTTGTAACCGGTCCTTGCACCAACATCGCTTTGTTTTTATCAATTCATCCAGAACTAAAAAGATCAATTAAAAGATTAGTTGTTCTTGGGGGGGGGATGGGCGTTGGAAACTGGCAGCCGACAACAGAATTTAATATGCTGGTCGATCCCGAAGCAGCTAAAATTGTGTTTGATGCAGGGATACCATTGGTTTTGCTTCCATTAAATGTGGCCTACAAAGCAGAGCTGCGTGAACAAGATTTGAAGAGAATAAAAGCATTGCGAACCAGCATTTCTGATGCTGTCAGTTCTCTGTTGAATTTTTACGGACTGCAATTTAATCATGGAAATAGACACTTTGATGGTGTTCCAATATATGATCCATGTACGATTGCTTGGTTGATAGCGCCGGAAATCTTTTCCGGCAAAGAATGCAATGTGGAGGTAGAAACCAAAGGTGAACTGACTGCTGGTGAAACGATTATAGATTACTATGAGCTGACGAAGCGCAAAAAAAACGCTTATGTGTTATTTGATATTGACCGTGAGAAATTCGCCGAGCTTGTTTTTTCTACATTAAAATTATTTTCCCAGAAAGGATGAGAAAATTATGAAAGCAATCGGTATCAACCAGTATGGAAGTTCAGGAGTTCTTGAAGAATTGACACTTGATATTCCAAGTATCGGATCACGTGAGATTCTAGTAAAAACCAAAGCCTTTGCTATAAACCCGTTAGACGTTGCTATAAGGGAGGGACGTTTCAAAAATTCGGTTCTGTTACTGTTTCCAACAATCTTAGGTACGGATGCAGTTGGAACTGTTGTTAAAGTGGGGGCTAAAGTTGAAAACTACCATGTTGGGGATGAGATAATCGCTCATGCGGGGTATGGAACTTATGCAGAATATTTTTGTGTTTCACCGGAGCATATTGGGATAAGGCCCAAACAATATGATGTTTATGAAGCAGCGGGTCTGCCGCTTTCTGGCATAACAGCGTATAATGTTTTGATCCATCTAGCACAAGCAAGGGCGGGACAAAGAATCGTTGTCTTTGGGGCGTCTGGAGGCGTTGGTTCAATGGTGGTTCAGATGGCCAAAGCGTATGGTTTGTCAGTGATCGGCATTGACCGAGCCATCAACAAAGCATATGTTCTTAGCATCGGGGCCTATAGGTTTGTAGATATGGATGAGTTCGAAAAAATCGAAGTTTTGGAGAATTCGGCAGATATTATAATTGATGCTACAAATGATGGATTAAGAACAGGTATTGGGTTGAACTTAGTTAAAAAAAAGGGAATGTACGTTTCTTTAACACAGTTGCCTGTTCAAAGAAACAATAAAAAGAAGGTAACACTCAAAGTTCTTGTTCCACAGAAAAAGTATCTTGATCGTGATGCATTTGCGGCGATATCTTTAATGATCAGGAATAGACAACTTTATACTCGTATAGATAAGGTACTCGATTTCAATTTAGCCGATGTTAGAAAAGGTCAAGAATACGTGGCCAAGGGACAGCATAACGGGAAAGTCATTGTTAGCTTGACAGACCAACAATAGTTACCACACAGCTTACTCTTAGAAAAACTTGATTAAATAAATTCCAATCCCAATTACGCTCAGACCAATAATTGAATTTCTTTGGAGCGGTCGTCGAGGGAAATTTAGCCAACCAAACTGTTCAAGCAATAAACTGCCCGCCAATTGTCCGGTTAGCACAACCATGATAGCTAATTCAATCCCTAATTGTGGCATGATAATGATATTACCGAAAACAAATCCAGCACCGATGAGCCTATCCATCCAGGCTCAATATGGAAGCTTTTTAAAGTCATTGAATTTTAGCTGTATTAGAATTGAATGTTCCTTTATGATAACAGTCAATAATAGTACAAGACATCCGACTAAAAAAAGATTGCTGCTGCAACTAACGATGAGGAAAAAACAATTTCTAAATGCCCGTTGATTGCAGTTTGTAGCGCACTAAAAGCGCCTGTTATCAAATCCAACAAGATGCCACCACCATTCAACATAAATGAATTGTTTAAATCCGTACTTCGAAAAACATTTTCAGAACATGTCCGGCAAACCCCGAGTCTCGTCAAATTGGAAGAATTTCTGCTTAATTATTTGTCAGATCTATATGTGGCTAATTCGATGGTTTTTTTGAATTATTCGTTAAAACATGGTTTAAACATCAACATTGTCAGAGCACTTAATCAGGCTCAAAAATTGATTTTTAAAAATCTTGAGTAAACTGCCGTGATTGATTTTATAACAATGGTGCTGGAGCATAACTTGTCAAGAATAACTTTTAAGATATTGTTTCACATGGAACTTTTTGAAGTTCAAACTAATAAGACAGCTTTAATGTTCAATTTTAATCTTTAATATGGTTAAAATACTATGTTTGTTTAATATTTAAAAAAAGTTTGGGACAAAAGACTTAAATTTTAAAAAAACAGCTCTGAGAAATCGTATTTTGATTTCTCAGAGCTGTTTTTCGTTTTTTTATGTACGCAGAGGAAGTTTTCTGGTGTTCTTATTTTGACCAAACAAAAAAGAAATATAGAGGTGTTTCCTATGCAAATAAATTATAACAATAATCAACAATTTTGAAACTATAATTAGACTGGCAACCCAAAAATAATCATATTGTTTGGACAATTAACACTTTGGTTGAATCAATACCAGCTAATGATTTAGAAAATGAGTATTCGTGGATCGGTCGGCCAGAATATCCAGCTAAATTGTTATTGAAGATGTTATTATTTAGTTATTCTCGCAAAGACTTTGCGGGTAGAAAAATTGCTGAGATGACTGAAGAAAATGCAAGAGGGATACTATATAAATAAAGGTCCGAGATAAAGAAGTTGATGAATTTTGAAAATAAGCTTGCTTAAAAGTTACGGACAATTTATAATGTAAACGTAATCAATAAGACGGATTGTAACTCTTTGAGGCATTACCGTGAAAATGGACAGATTGACTGTGCCGTTTTTGTGGAAATGTTTCAAGGAGTTTTTTTGCTTAGGAGGAAGATAGTATGTTTAATTTCTTAAATAAAAATAAAGTTTTAGAGGTTGTTTGTCCTATAACTGGGGTATTAACTAAGTTAGAAAGTGTAAAAGATCAAGTATTTTCAACAAAAATGATGGGAGACGGTTTTGCAATAGTCCCCTCTAAAGGATCCACTACGGTTTTTTCACCAGTTGCTGGAACAATAGTTTCTCTACCAGATTCTAAACATGCAGTAGGGGTAACAACTGAAGGTGGAATTGATATTTTGATTCACGTTGGTATAGACACAGTTGAATTGAATGGTAAGGGTTTTGAAACATTCGTTAAAAAACAACAAAGGGTTAGAAGAGGCGATGCTTTGCTATCCTTTGATGATAAATTTATGGATAGTAAGAAGATAGATATGACAGTTATGACTATTTTCACGGGCGGATACAACAAGAAAGTAGAATTGACAGAAAATTTTGGCACATTAATTTCTGCGAAAAATATTTTATTAAGAGAATGAAAATTCTTAGCAAAGTGTAAGGAAGTGATGAAAAATGAAAGCGGTAAAAAAGATTAACAACAACGTTGCTGTTTGTGTGGATGGTAATGGAGATGAATTAGTGGCATTTGGAAGTGGGATTGGTTTTTGCAAAATGCCATATGAAATAAAAGACCTAAGAAAGATTACAATGACGTTTTATCGCTTGAATACTCATAATTTTCAATTATTGAAGGAAATACCAGAGAAAATATTTGATGTTAGTGCACAAATAGTAAATAAAGCTCAGAAAATACTATTACATGGTAGATTGCAAATTTAATCCGAATTTTTTGACAAATTGGTCAGCATGACCTGATA